>NZ_CP042968.1:6000000-6600000 GCF_001693515.2 Bradyrhizobium paxllaeri | reverse complement strand
ACCATCCGCAAGGACCTCAACGATCTCTGCGACCAGCGCTCGCTGACCCGCATCCACGGCGGCGCCATCATTGCCTCCGGCGTCGAGAATCTCGCCTATGAGGCGCGGCGCTTCGTGGCGGCGGAGGAAAAGCGGGCGATCGGCATAGCCGCAGCGTCGCGGATTCCGAACGGCTGCTCGCTGTTCATCAACATCGGCACCACGACCGAAGAAGTCGCCAGCGCGCTGACCTCGCACGAGGACCTGCTCGTCATCACCAACAACCTCAATGTCGCGATGCTTTTGTATCGCCATCCGCGCATCGAGGTGATCGTGGCGGGCGGCGCGGTGCGCCGCGCCGACGGCGCGGTGATCGGTTCGACCGCGATCAGCCTGATCGGCCAGTTCAAGGTCGATTACGCCATCATCGGCGCATCCGCGATCGACGAGGAGGGCGCGCTGCTCGACTTCGACTATCGCGAAGTGCAGGCAGCCCAGGCCATCATCGCCAATGCGCGCAGCGTCATGCTGGTCGCGGACTCCACAAAGCTCCGCCGCAGTGCGCCGGTGCGCATCGCCCATCTCAGCCAGATCCAGACGTTTGTGACCGACGCGCCGTTGCCCGCAAGCCTTGCCAATATCTGCCACCACCGCGGCATCGAGGTGGTCGAGGCGATGGAGAAGCCGGCGGCGGATATCGACGACTCCAGCGAGTCGCTTCCTCCTCCCGCCGCCGTTCGATTGCGATAGCGCTTCGCCTCTATCGCGTCGCGGAACGCCATCTCCGTTGCTTTTCGCGGTTTCCGCAACCTTTCATGCTGCACCACTGCCGGCGCCGACCCTTGCTGGTGTCGAGATAATAGACGTCGCAGTCAGCGGCTCCGCATTTTCGAATTCTTTTGCGTTCCTCGTCAACGAGCAGACATTCGATCGCCAACGAGCAGGCATGCAGGGGAATTTCGTGCGCCCGCGCTGGCGACCAACGGCGATTGGCCAGTCCGGGCGAGGGCGAGGTGACCAGTGTCTGCGCCGCATGTGCCGCCCGGATTGCGGCGGATAGCGTGTCGAGATCGCTTCGGCGCGGCAACCGCCCCGCATTTGCAGTAGCCAGCACGTTGTGAAGACGTTCGCGAAGTTCGCGCGCGCGTTTCACGACAAGCGAGCCGGAGCGGTTGTCGAGCCGCTGCAGACGCGCGGCGGTTCGACGATCAATCAGTCCGGCCAGCGCCGCGAACCGCACCAGGTCGGAATACGTTGCCAGATTCTCGATCGGTGCAGACGAGGGCCGCTCATCCAGACTGTTCACCAGGTCCAGCGCCGGATGTCCGCCGCTCCATTCGAACGGATCGGAGTGTTGTCCTTGCTCACGGAGTTGCATAACCTGTAAAATATATTAAAAGGGTTATGTCGTCCATCCTGTAGGGAGGCGATGATGACGGATTTTGCCGTCGCTGGACGCACCACTGCGGAATATGTCCGTGGCGCACTCTATGGCCTCGCCGCCGTCAGCATCTGGTCCGGATGGATCGTTGTGGCTCGCGTCGGCCTCAAGACCAGCCTCACGCCATGGGATATCGCGGCGCTTCGTTTTGGCGTGGCCGGCCTGCTGTTGCTGCCGTACGTGCTGAATAAAGGTCTCGTTCTCGAGCGCCTCGGCTGGGTTGGGCTGGCGGCGATCGTGCTCGGCGCGGGCGCGCCGGTTCTGCTCGCGAACGCGGGCCTCCTATTCGCACCTGCGGCGCATGCGGGAGCGCTGTTTCCCGGCGTGATGCCGCTAGCCGTCGCGCTGCTTGCAACGGTTATCCTGCATGAGCCATTCACCGACGCGAAAAAGATTGGCTTTGCGCTGATCCTGCTCGGCGTTCTCGGTGTCGCGTGGGGCGCCGGCGACGCGATCGGATCCGGGCAGACCATCGGACACGCATTGTTCCTCGGCTCAGCCCTGGCGTAGGCCTGCTACACGATCGCGATGCGTCGCGCGCGGCTCGATGGGTTGCATGCCGCGGGCATTGCTGCCGTCGGCGCCTTGTTTCTTTACATGCCTGTATATGTGTTCGTGGAGGGCTTGAGCCTTGGGAAAGCGCCATGGAGCGACCTGGCGCTTCAAGCGTTGGTGCAGGGGCTTCTGACTGCTGTCGTTTCACTCGTTTTCTATGGGCGTGCGGTCAGTATCCTCGGCGCCTCAAGCGGTGCCGCGTTCGCAGCGCTGTCGCCCGCGATGACAGCCGTCATGGCAATCCCGGTTCTCGGTGAATGGCCAACGATGATCGACTGGATGGCGATATCAAGCATTTCCGCCGGCGTTTACGTCGTGAGCGGCGGTCCGCTGCGAAGGCGGGGACGCTGACCGCGCCGATCAAGGCCGCCCCTGGTTCCACTTTCACTTCGCTTTCGTCTTGCTTTCGTTTTTGGTTGTGATTAACTCCATATCCGAAAGTAAAATCGCCGAAGTGAAGAGGCGATCGCCGGGGAAGCGTCTGTTGGATCGGGTATTCGACCTCGCCATTATCGGAGGCGGTATTAATGGCTGCGGCATCGCGCGCGACGCGGTGGGCCGAGGCAATTCCGTTTTCCTTTGCGAAATGAATGACTTGGCGAGTGGGACGTCATCCTGGTCGACCAAACTCGTGCATGGCGGCTTGCGCTATCTCGAGTATTACGAGTTCCGCCTGGTCCGTGAGGCGCTGATCGAGCGCGAAATTCTCTGGCAGATCGCTCCCCACATTATCAGGCCCTTGCGTTTCGTTTTGCCGCACCATTCCGGCTTGCGGCCTGCCTGGCTGCTCAGGCTAGGGTTGTTCCTGTACGACCATATTGGCGGCCGCCATCTGCTGCCGCCGACACGCTCGGTCGATCTCGTCCACGATGAAGTGGGCAAACCCTTGATCGCCAACCGCTACAAGCGCGGTTTCGAATATTCCGACTGTTTCGTCGATGACGCGCGTCTTGTCGTGCTGACCGCGCGCGACGCGGCCGATCGCGGCGCGGAAATCCACACCCGCTCGCGCGCGGTCGAGATCCGGCAAATCGACGGCATCTGGCACCTCACCGTCGAGAACACGATCAGCGGTACGCGCACCACCATCCAGGCGCGCGCGCTGGTCAATGCCGGCGGCCCGTGGGTCGAGCAGGTGCTGTCGACAGGCTCGGGCGTCAACGCGCGCGCAAAAGTGCGGCTGGTGCAAGGCTCCCACATCGTGGTGCGCAAGCTATACGATCACGATCGCGCTTACATGTTCCAGAATGCCGACGGCCGCATCATCTTCGTCATTCCCTACCAGGACGACTTTACGCTGATCGGCACCACCGATCGCGACTACGACGGCGATCCGGCCAAGGTGAAGGCCAGCCCCGAGGAGATCCAATATCTCTGTGCGTCGGCCAGCGAGTATCTGAAAAAGCCGGTACTGCCCGCCGATGTCGTGTGGACTTATTCCGGCGTCCGTCCGCTCTATGACGACGGTGCCAGCGAAGCCAAGGCCGCGACCCGCGACTACGTGTTCGAACTCGATACGCCCGGTGGCGCGCCGCTGCTATCGATCTATGGCGGCAAGATCACGACCTATCGGCGCCTGGCGGAAGAGGCGTTGGAGCGGCTCGCGCCCTACCTGCACAGTGCGAAAGAGAAAGATGGGTGGACCGGCAAGGCGCCGCTGCCCGGCGGCGACATGGACGTTTCGGCGGTCGCGGCGCTGACGGCGGAGCTGACGCGAAAATATCCGTTCCTCGAACCGGCGCATGCCAATCGGCTCGCGCATGCCTATGGCACGCGTGCGACAAAATTGCTCGGCAATGCGAAATCATTGGCCGACCTCGGCCAGTCGTTTGGCGCTACGCTGACCGAAAGCGAGGTCCGCTATCTGATTTCGAACGAATGGGCCTGCAGCGCCGAAGACGTGGTGTGGCGAAGGTCCAAGCTTGGCTTGCGGCTGTCATCAGATGAAATCGCTGTGCTCGACGAATGGATGAAGGCCAATAGTGGCTCCGGCGAACGCCCCTTGCGTGAGGTGGGAGGGCGGCCATGAGCGTCACGCTTGAACATGTCACGCGAACCGTGGATGGCATGGCGACCATTCGCGACGTCTCGCTGACGCTGGAACGCGGCACGCTGAGCGTGCTGCTTGGACCGACGCTGTCAGGCAAGACGTCGATCATGCGGCTGCTCGCCGGCCTCGATAAGCCTGCGACCGGCCGCGTGCTGGTCGACGGCAAGGACGTCACCGGTGCGGATGTGCGGCAACGTTCGGTCGCGATGGTCTATCAGCAGTTCATCAACTATCCCTCGCTGACGGTCTACGAGAACATCGCCTCGCCCCTGCGGGTGCAGGGCAGGCCGCGTGAGGAGATCGACCGGCGGGTCCAGCAGGCCGCGAAACTGCTGCGGCTCGAGCCCTATCTGAAGCGTACGCCGTTGCAGCTTTCCGGCGGCCAGCAGCAGCGCACCGCGATTGCGCGCGCGCTGGTCAAGGGCGCCGACCTCGTGCTGCTCGACGAGCCGCTGGCCAACCTCGATTACAAGCTGCGCGAGGAATTGCGCGCCGAACTGCCGCGTATCTTCGAGGCCTCGGGCTCGATCTTCGTCTATGCGACGACCGAACCGTCAGAGGCACTCCTGCTCGGCGGCAATACCGTCTGCATGTGGGAAGGCAAGGTTCTGCAGGCCGGCGATACCTCAAAAGTCTATCGTCAGCCGGATACGCTGCGGGTGGCGCAGGTGTTCTCCGATCCGCCGCTCAACATCGTTGGCATCGAGAAGAAGAACGGTTCGGTGCAATATGCCGGCGGCGTCCAGGCGCCGGCCACCGGGCTCTACGCGCAGCTTGCCGACGGACCCTATCGCGTCGGCTTCCGGGCTCATCAGCTCGAGGTGGCCAACGGCATCGCCGGCCGTCACGCATTTCACGCCACCGTCACGGTGACCGAGATCACCGGTTCGGAAAGCTTCGTGCATCTCAACCGCGATGCCTCCAACTGGGTCGCGGTGCTGCCGGGCGTGCATGAATACGAGCCCGGTCATGTGCTCGATGCCGTGCTCGATCCCGACAATGTTTTCGTGTTCGACGCTGCCGACCGTCTGGTCGCCGCGCCGGGCAAAGCGTTTTCAAGCGAAGTGCCTGGCGGTTCGCGTGAAGAAAACGCGTCAAAGAATAGAAGCGCGTGAGGGAGATGCGACATGGCACGCATTGACCTCGTTGATCTCGCGCACTCCTACGGCGGCAATGATGCGCCGCCGGAATCGTTTGCGTTGAAACCGGTGACGATGACTTGGCGGCAGGGCGGGGCCTATGCGCTGCTCGGCCCGTCCGGCTGCGGCAAGACCACGCTGCTCAACCTGATTTCCGGCATCGTCACGCCCTCGCGCGGAAAAATCCTGTTCGACGGCACCGACATCACACCTCTGTCAACCCAGAAGCGCAACATTGCCCAGGTGTTCCAGTTTCCGGTGATCTACGACACCATGACGGTCGGGCAGAATCTCGCATTCCCACTGCAGAACCGTGGCGTGCCGAAGGCCGAGGTCGAGGCGCGGGTGAGGCAGATCGCCGATCTCCTGGACCTCACGTTCTATCTCGATCGCAAGGCCACGCGCCTGACCGCCGACGCCAAGCAAAAGATTTCGCTCGGCCGCGGCCTTGTCCGCTCCGACGTCGCGGCTGTTCTGTTCGACGAGCCGCTGACGGTGATCGATCCCGAGCTGAAATGGCAGTTGCGCTCGAAGCTGAAAGCGCTGCACCGCGAGCTCGATCTCACGATGATCTACGTCACCCACGACCAGACCGAGGCGCTGACCTTCGCCGACACGGTCGTCGTCATGCATGATGGCCGGGTGGTGCAGAGCGGCACGCCGGCCGAGCTGTTCGACAAGCCCGCGCACACCTTCGTCGGCTATTTCATCGGCTCGCCCGGCATGAACATCGTGCCGGCTGTCGTGAGCGGGCACGAGGCGCGCATCGACGGCCATGTCATCGGCCTGCACCGGAATTACGGCGTGCTGCCCGCAGGTGCGAAGATCGAGATCGGCGTGCGGCCGGAATTCGTCAACATCGCGGCTCCAGCATCGGGCCTGCTGTCGGCCACGATCGAGCGCATCGACGATCTCGGCCGCGCGCGATTCGCCCGGGTGCGGATCGGCGATGCCAAGTTCGCCGCGCGCGTGCCGCCGGGATTCTCCGTGTCCGACAACGCGGTCGGGCTCGTGTTCGATCCCGCCCATGTTCACGTCTATGCCGACAGCCGTCTGGTCGAGGGGGTTGCCTGATGGACAAGACCATCAATCAGAAAGCCTGGTTCCTGGTGCTGCCGGTGTTCGCGGTGGTCGCGTTCTCCGCGATCCTGCCGCTGATGACGGTCGTGAACTATTCGATGCAGGACACGTTCGGCAACAACCAGTTCTTCTGGAACGGCGTCGGCTGGTTCAAGGAGCTGCTCGATCCCTCGACCGATCTCGGCGGGCGCTTCCTGGCTTCGCTCGGCCGTAACCTGCTGTTCTCCGCCATCATCCTGGCGATCGAGGTGCCGCTCGGCATCGTCGTGGCACTGTCGATGCCGCGCGAGGGCTGGACCGTCGCCGTATGCCTCGTGATTCTGGCGCTGCCGCTGCTGATTCCGTGGAACGTGGTCGGAACGATCTGGCAGATTTTCGGCCGGCCCGATATCGGTCTGCTCGGCTATACGCTCAACGGCCTCGGCATCGACTACAATTACGTCTCAAACGAGTTCGATGCCTGGGCCACCGTCATCGTGATGGACGTCTGGCACTGGACCAGCCTCGTCGCGCTGCTCTGCTACGCCGGCCTGAAGTCGATCCCGGACGCCTATTATCAGGCTGCGCAGATCGACGGCGCCTCGCGCTGGGCGGTCTTCAAGGCGATCCAACTGCCGAAGATGAACCGCGTGCTGCTGATCGCGGTGCTGCTGCGCTTCATGGACAGCTTCATGATCTACACCGAGCCGTTCGTGGTGACCGGTGGCGGCCCCGGCAATTCGACCACCTTCGTCTCGATCGAGCTGGTCAAGATCGCGCTCGGGCAGTTCGACCTCGGCAAGGCCGCGGCACTTTCGCTGGTCTACAATCTGATCATCCTGATCGTGTGCTGGGTGTTCTACACCGTGATGACAAACGCCGGGACCGAGCGTCCCGAGAAAAAGGGAGCCGCGTGATGAACTCGATTCCCGGCCGCCGCATCATCATGGTGGTGTTCCTGATCTTCCTGCTGCTGCCGATCTACTGGCTCGTCAATATGAGCTTCAAGACCAATACCGAGATCGTCACGACGATGACGCTATGGCCGCACCAGCCGACACTGGAAAACTACAAGCGCATCTTCACCGACGAGAGCTGGTATTCCGGCTACATCAACTCGCTGACTTATGTTCTGATCAATACCGTGATCTCGATCGCGGTGGCGTTGCCGGCGGCCTACGCCTTCTCGCGCTACCGCTTCCTCGGCGACAAGCATCTGTTCTTCTGGCTGTTGTCGAACCGCATGGCGCCGGCAGCCGTGTTCGCGCTGCCGTTCTTCAACCTCTACTCGGCGATCAATTTGTTCGATACGCCCTGGGCGGTCGCGCTCGCGCACTGCATCTTTAATGTGCCGCTCGCAGTGTGGATTCTCGAAGGCTTCGTCTCGGGCGTGCCGCGCGAGATCGACGAGACCGCGTTCCTCGACGGCTATTCGTTCCCGCGCTTCTTCGCCAAGATCCTGGTGCCCTTGATCGCGAGCGGCATCGGCGTCGCCGCGTTCTTCTGCTTCATGTTCTCCTGGGTCGAATTGCTGCTGGCGCGAACGCTGACATCGGTCAACGCCAAGCCGATCTCGGCGATCATGACGCGCACGGTCTCGGCCGCCGGCATGGATTGGGGCCTGCTCGCCGCCGCAGGCGTGCTCACCATCATCCCCGGCGCGCTGGTGATCTGGTTCGTTCGCAACTACATCGCGCGCGGCTTCGCGCTGGGACGGGTGTAGCCATGGAACACATCGCATGGATGGCCTGGACGCTGCCGACCGCGATCTTCTTCGTGATGCTGGCGCTGACGCTCGGCGTCATGACCTGGCTTGCGGTCGCCTATCCCGAAGCCGAGCGTGTCGGCGTGCTGCGTATTCCGACCACGCGCGGCGATCGCCTGTTCATTTCGCTGGTGCTCGCTGCCGTCATTCATTTGCTGTGGATTGCCTTTATCGGCACCGACCCGATCGCAACTCTGCCGATCGGGGAGGGCGTTGAGATTTCGAGCCTGTGGCTCGCAACCGTGATTTCGCTTCTATCGGCCGTTGCGATTTTCCGCACCGTCTAGGAAGCGAGAAAGAGCAGATCCGGGATCAACCCGGGCCTGAGTTTGTGTTTGTCGCTGCAACCGGAGGATCCAACATGCGACGCTTGAGAGGAAGGAATGGTCCGTTGACCAAGGAGAGCTTTCTGACGATGACCAGCGCGGTTGCGCTGATCGCGGCTTCCGTGACCATTGCCGCACCCGCGCGTGCGGACGACGCCACTAACCAGAGGTGGATCGACAGCGAATTCCAGCCCTCGACGCTGTCGAAGGCCGACCAGTTGAAAGAGCTGCAGTGGTTCGAAAAGGCGGCTGCGCCTTTCAAGGGCATGGAAATCAACGTCGTCTCGGAAACGATCACGACGCATGAATATGAATCGCGGACGCTGGCGAAGGCCTTCACCGAAATCACCGGCATCAAGGTCAAGCACGACCTGATCCAGGAAGGCGACGTCGTTGAAAAGCTGCAGACCCAGATGCAGTCCGGCAAGAACGTCTATGACGGATGGATCAACGATTCCGACCTGATCGGCACCCACTTCCGCTACGGCCAGACCGTGATCCTGTCGGATTACATGACCGGCGAAGGCAAGGACGTCACCAATCCGCAGCTCGACGTCAACGACTTCATCGGCAAATCCTTCACCACGGGCCCGGACGGCAAGCTCTATCAGCTTCCCGACCAGCAGTTCGCGAACCTCTACTGGTTCCGCTACGACTGGTTCTCCAATCCGGAGTACAAGGCCAAGTTCAAGGCCAAGTATGGCTACGAGCTCGGCGTTCCCGTGAACTGGTCGGCGTATGAGGACATCGCCGAGTTCTTCACCAACGACATCAAGGAGATCAACGGCGTCAAGGTCTATGGTCACATGGACTATGGCAAGAAGGATCCCTCGCTCGGCTGGCGGTTCACCGATGCGTGGCTGTCGATGGCCGGCAATGGCGACAAGGGCATCCCGAACGGCAAGCCGGTCGATGAATGGGGTATCCGCATGGAAGGCTGCCGTCCGGTCGGCTCGTCGGTCGAGCGCGGCGGTGACACCAATGGCCCGGCGGCGGTCTATTCGATCGTCAAGTACCTCGACTGGATGAAGAAGTATGCCCCGCCGCAGGCGCAAGGCATGACCTTCTCCGAAGCAGGTCCAGTGCCGGCGCAGGGCAACATCGCCCAGCAGATCTTCTGGTACACCGCTTTCACCGCCGACATGGTGAAGCCGGGCATTGCAGTCGTGAACGCGGACGGCACGCCGAAGTGGCGCATGGCGCCGTCGCCGCACGGCTCGTACTGGAAAGAGGGCATGAAGCTCGGCTACCAGGACGCGGGCTCCGCCACGCTGCTGAAGTCGACCCCGCCCGATCGCCGCAAGGCGGCCTGGCTCTATCTCCAGTTCATCAACTCCAAGACGGTGAGCTTGAAGAAGAGCCATGTCGGTCTCACCTTCGTGCGTGAATCCGACATCTGGGATAAGTCCTTTACTGAGCGCGCGCCGAAGCTCGGCGGCCTGATCGAGTTCTACCGTTCGCCCGCGCGCGTGCAGTGGACCCCGACCGGCAACAACGTGCCCGACTATCCGAAGCTTGCGCAATTGTGGTGGCAGAACATCGGCGATGCGTCGTCCGGTGCCAAGACGCCGCAACAGGCGATGGACGCGCTGGCCGCAGCCCAGGACTCGGTGCTCGAACGTCTCGAGAAGTCCGGCGTGCAGAAGGAGTGCGGGCCGAAGCTGAACAAGAAGGAGACCGCCGAATTCTGGTTCGCCAAGTCCGCGAAGGACGGCAACGTCGCTCCCCAGCGCAAGCTGGCGAACGAAAAGCCGAAGGGTGAAACCGTCGACTACGACACGCTGGTGAAGTCGTGGCCGGCCACCCCGCCCAAGCGGGCGGAGGCGAAGTAATCCCCCGGCGTCATCGTCCTCGGACGGTCCGGTACGCCGCGGCCTTTCGCTTCTGACGGTCGCGGTGACTGGATGCCCCGCATAACGCGGGCGTGACGAGCGGAGAAACGGAAGGCCGGGAGCGATCCCGGCCTTTTTTCTTCGTCATTGCGAGGAGCGTTGGCGACGAAGCAATCCATACTTCAGCAAGCGGTGAGATGGATTACTTCGCTCCGCTCGCAATGACGGACGCCACTCAATCCCTGCGCCGCACCAGATCGTCGATCATCGCCTGCACATGTGCCAGCCAGGCGTTCCGCCGGCCATCCTCGGCAAGGTCGATCTGCATGTAACTCGACAGCGTGTAGAGATTGGCGCGGTAGAAATAGGTCAGCGACAGGATCGAGAGGTAGATGTGGAAGCTGTCGCAATCCGGCTTGAACAGCCCAAGCTTGATCCCGCTCTCGATTACCCGGTTGAGCATGCCGAGCTGCGTGTTGGCGAAGCTGCGGCGGATGTTGTTCTTGACATGGCGTCCCTTGAACAGGTTCTCGGAGGCGAGAATGCTTAGCAGCTCCGGGTGCTCCCAATAGTAACTCCAGTTGAACGCGACCAGCGCGGCAAGCGCCTCGCGCGGCCGGGCGAGATCGAGATCAAGCGCCTCCTCGCGTGAGACGAGATCGGCATAGCAATGCTCGATCACATGGTGGAACAGCTTCTCCTTGCTCTTGAAATAATAATAGAGCATGCGGTCGTTGCTCTTGGCCGCCTTGCTGATGCGGTCGACGCGAGCGCCGCCATAGCCTTCGCGCGCGAATTCTGCGACCGCCGCGCGCAATAATGCCTCACGCGTCTGGTCCGGCGCCCTGATGCGCCGGCGGGGCGTCGCCGCCCTCTTGCGCGGGGCTGCCGTTCGCGCGCGAGCAGGGGGCTCGCGTCCGGAAGCTTCTGTCTCGTTCGCCATGGCGCACCTTCGTAAATCACCGCCAGCAGGATGGGGCCTGCCTGCTTTTTGGCAAGCCCTGCCGATTTTTGGCCGTTGACAATCTCTCTAACCGGGTATTCGATATGAAGTAAGTACTACATACATAGGCTGGTCCCCAATGGCGGGAGGGTGGCATGCGGTTGTCAGGTGTCTTGCAACTGGTCGTACTTGCTTGGGTCGCAGCGGGCGGCGGTGCGCTGGCGGCTGATCCGCCGCCGATCAAGATCGGCGAAATCTCCAGCTATTCGGCGCTCCCGATCGGCACCCGCGGCTATCGCCAGGGCTGGGAACTCGCCCGCGACGAGATCAACGGCAAGGGCGGCGTGCTCGGCCGCAAGCTCGAGATCATTTCCCGCGATGATGCCGGCAAGCCCGACGTTGCCATCACCGCGGCAGCCCAACTCGTCGATGCGGAGCAGGTCGATCTCCTGACCGGCACCATCCTTTCCCATGTGGGCCTCGCCGTCGCCGACTTCGCCAAGCAGAAGCAAATGTTCTTCATGGCGTCGCAGCCGCTGACGGATGCGCTGATCTGGGAGAAGGGCAACCGCTATACGTTCCGGCTGCGGCCGAGCACCTACACGCAGGCCTCCATTTTGGCGAAGGAGGCCGCCAAATTCCCGGCGCGGCGCTGGGCGACGATCGCGCCGAACTACGAGTTCGGCCAGGCGGCGGTGGCCAGCTTCAAGCGCGAGTTGACGCGGCTGCGGCCGGATGTCGAGTTCGTCTCCGGGCAATGGCCGCCGCTCGGCAAGGTCGATGCCGGCGCGATCGTGCAGGCGATGTCGGCGGCCAATCCAGAAGCGGTGTTCAACGCGACCTTCGGTTCCGATCTCGCCAAGCTGGTGCGTGAGGGCACGACCCGCAACGCCTTTGCCAACCGCGCCGTCGTCAGCCTCCTCGCCGGCGAGCCCGAATATCTGGCGCCGCTCAAGGACGAGGCGCCGGTCGGATGGCTGGTCACCGGCTATCCCCCAGGCGAGATCAAGACGCCGGCGCATGACGCATTCCTCAAGGCCTATGTCGGCCGCTTCAAGGAGACGCCGAACATCGGCGCGCTGATCGGCTACATCAACACGATCATGCTGGCGAAGGCGATCGAGAGCGCCGGCTCGACCAAGGCCGACGATCTGATCAAGGCCACCGAGCAACTGAAGGCCGAGACGCCCGTCGGCAACATCGCCTTCCGTGCGATCGACCATCAGTCGACCATGGGCGTCTATATCGGCAAGCTCGCGGTGCGGGACGGGCAGGGCGTGATGACCGACTGGCGCTATGTCGACGGCGCCGACTACCAGCCCGCCGATGCCGAAGTGCTGGCCAAACTGAAAAACTGACGATTTGGATTTCATGCCATGAATCTGCTCGCTCCCCGCAATACCTGGTATCCGCTCACCTGGTCGCGCAACGTGACGCGCGCTTTGTCGCGCCATCGCATTCTCGGCGCGGATCTTGTCGTCTATCGCAGCGAGGCCGGCGAGCCGGTCGCGCTGGATGACATGTGCCCGCATCGGTTCGCGCCGCTCTCGATGGGCAAGCTGAAGGGCGACGCCATCGAATGCGGCTATCACGGCATGACATTCGGCCGCGACGGACGCTGCGTCCGCATTCCCGGGCAGCCGACGATTCCGCCGAACGCGCGCGTGCCGTCCTATCCGCTGTATGAGAAAATGGGGCTGGTGTGGATCTGGCCCGGCGATCCCGCGCTGGCCGATCCGTCGCTGATCTACGATCTCCCGCAGTTCGGCCAGGCCGGCTGGCACGCCGCCGAGGGCGATGCGCTGCGGATCGACACCAACTACCTCAACCTCGCCGATAATCTCTGCGATCCCGCCCATGTCAGCTTCGTGCATCTGTCGACGCTGGGCAACGCGGCGAGCGAGGAGATTCCGGTCGAGCATACCTTTGGCGAGCGCGGCGTGCTGGTGTGGCGCTGGATCAGGGACGCGCCGGCGATTCCGCTGTTCGCCAAATACGGCAATTTCAGCGGCAATGTGGATCGCTGGCACTATTACGACTATGTCGCGCCCTGCATTGCGGTGATCGATTTCGGCAGCGCGGACGCGGGTGCGATTGTCGAGCCGGAGGACCGCGGCGCGGGACTGCGGATCTTTGCCTGCCACTTCATCACGCCGGTGGACGAGCATGTCTGCCTCGACCACTGGCTCCATGTCCGCAATTTCGCGCTCGACGACACCGAGACCGATCAGCGCCTGCATGCCGATTTCCGCATCGCCTTCAACGAGGACAAGGAGATTCTGGAGCGTATCGAGGAGGTCGCGCAGGCGCGGCCCAACGCCAAATCGATCCGGCTTGCGATCGATGCGGCGCCCCAGCGCATGCGGCGCATTGTCGAGCGGATGGTGGCGAGCGAGGCGGGTACGCGCGCGTCGGCGTGAGGTTGGCGCGGGGAGGGCCGCTCCTCGCAATGACGGGGGAGAGAGCCTCGTGCCCTTTACTCCGCCGCTTGCGCAGCTCCCAACGTCGGATAATCCGTGTAGCCCTTCGCGCCGCCGCCGTAGAACGTTGCCTTGTCCCACTCGTTCAGCGGTGCGCCCTTCTTCAGACGCTCGACCAGATCGGGGTTCGAGATGAACGGCTTTCCGAACGCGATCAGATCGGCGGCGCCGGCCTCCAGCACCTTTGTCGCGAGGTCGAAATCGTAGCCGTTATTGGCGACATAGGATCCGCCAAAGCGCTTGCGCAAGCTTGCGTAGTCGAACGGCGCGATGTCGCGCGGGCCGCCGGTGGCGCCTTCGATGACATGAATATAAGTGAGCTTCAGCGCGCTGAGTCCATCGACGATGTGATCGAACAGCGGCTGCGGATTGCTGTCGGAAACATCGTTGGCCGGCGTCACCGGCGAGATGCGGATGCCGGTGCGCTCGGGGCCGGCGATTGCGGCGACTGCCTTCGACACTTCCAGCATCAGTTTGGCGCGGTTCTCGATTGAGCCGCCGTAAGCGTCGGTGCGCTTGTTGGTGCCATCCTTGGCGAATTGGTCGAGCAGATAGCCGTTTGCGCCGTGGATCTCGACGCCGTCGAAGCCGGCGGCCAGCGCATTCTCGGTGCCGCGCTTGAAGTCGTCGATGATGCCGGGAATTTCCGACAGCTCCAGCGCGCGCGGCTCGGAGATTTCAGTGAAGATGCCGTTGACGAACGTCTTGCCCTTGGCGCGGATCGCGCTTGGGCCCACCGGCTTGCCGCCACCGGGCTGCAGCGTGGTGTGCGAGATGCGGCCGACATGCCAGATCTGGATGAAGATGCGGCCGCCTTTTTCATGCACGCTGTCGGTGACCTTGCGCCAGCCGTCGACCTGATCCTTCGAATAGATGCCGGGCGTATCCTGATAACCCTGGCCCTGTTGCGAGACTTGGCTGGCTTCGGTGATGAGCAATCCGGCCGAGGCGCGCTGGCCGTAATAGTCGACTGCGAGCGGGCTCGGCACCATGCCGGGGGGCACCGCGCGGTTGCGGGTCAGCGGCGCCATCACAAGGCGGTTGGGCAGCGTAATCGGGCCAAGCTTGAGGGGCTCGAACAGTTTGGTCTGGCTCATGTCAGGGGTGTCCGGGTGAATGACGATAGGGAACAGTTGGGCATTGCGGCTATTTGCGCAATCCCGAAAGCTATTCGGCTTGCGCAGACGAGCTGCGCGGGCCCTCAAGCCTGTAACGGCATCGCGTTACGGTCCGGGGCGCCAGCGTAGAATGATCCATTCGAAATCGGGAGCGGCGCAGCGTGGGCCGCCTCCTGTCCGGTGCCGAAATGGCCCAACGGCACTCCGGGCGCCCGGCCGGCAGTAGCATACCCGATCGATCGGCCGCCGGACCCGGCGCGGTCACATTGCAGCGAACGCGCCTTTCTCACCCACGGCCACAGGCGCATGCACCGCTACGCCCGCTCGCCTGTTGTCCAGCTCGACGGCGAGCCCGGCGACATCGACCTGCATCAGCTCGAAGGTCAGGCACTCGCAACCGATCGAGCGAAACACCTGGCTGGCTGCCTTCTGGACGCTGTTGCTGAAGGTCTGGTGGTCCATCTGAATTTCGAGGCGGGATTTGCGGTTGCATACCGCCTTCACCACCGATTGCAGGCGCATGCAGACCTCGTCCCGGTAGTTCTGCGTGCTTTCGAGCGAGACCCGGGGGTCGATGATCTGGGTTCGCACGACATAGATGAGGTTGAGGGCAAAGCGGTCGGCGGAGACGGTGCCTTGCTTGAACCGGAACACCTCCGGGCGCAGATCGATCCGCGCCAGCTGGCGGCTTCCGGTGCGGATGCGGTGCGGGCCGGGGTTGAGGGCTTTTTCAAAACGCCCGTTCCGGTAGAGCAGCACTGTCTCGAATTGCTGGACGCAGATCCGATCGAAGCCGAGCAGCGCCATCATCCCTTTCCTGAACAGCGTCGAGATCCAGGCCCATCCGCCGGCGATCAGCGCGATGACAATCAGAGAAAATGCTAACGAGCCCAGGAGTTCACCCACGTTTTCCCTTTCCCCGCCACGGACTTTATCTTCTATTGCGACTCCGCGATCTCAACTCTTGTCTTGGCGTTCCGTGCGTCGAAAATAAGTCATCGTCATTTCAATCTCGACGGGTAAACAAAAAAATAATTGAAGTGTGGCTTTGGCCATTTGATTTTCAAATAGACGAATGGTTCCGGCCGATTAAGCGTAGAGCATAGTCATCGCCTATGGTGGGAGGTCGCGTCGCAACGCACCGCCGTCATCCTCCCCGCGCATGCGGGGATCCAGTACGCCGCGGTTCCTTGCTTCAATCACCGGCGTCTCTGGAATACTTGGTCCCCCGCCTTCGCGGGTGATGACAGCGGAGTATGACTTCACGATCTCGCGACATGTTCTGCCCGAGGTTTGCATCTTTGTTGCCCTCCGAGATTAGAGGGCGCAGGGAAGACCGGGTGCGCGCCGCACCCGCGGTCTCGCGTGCAGGTGCACACGAAGAGCACGCACACGAGCATACAGGTACAGCGGGAGCATCCCGGCCTTCCCTGCGCAATGGCTTTACGGCTTATAACGAGCTCTTGTGTCCGCAAAATCTGCCAGAATGTGCGAACGGGCGGTTCTGACCAACCGCCCGTCGCTGGATCTGATCCCGTTCGTGCTCAAAGGCCGAGAGCCTGTCGGGGAGCGAGGGACAGATCCGGTGGTCTTCCTCAACCCGAACAGTTGCACGGGCTTCGAGCCCGAACCGAGCAAGGAAGGGAGTGGATGATGGCACAAGATGAGGTCGTTGTCGTCGGTATTGATGTGGCCAAGGACAAGGTGGATGCGTGCATTCGCTCGCTGTCTCAATGGCAGACGTTCCCAAGTACCGCGGAGGGGCAGCGCGCCCTGATCCGCTGGCTTCGCAAACACAGGGGCGGCAAGGCAGCCATGGAGGCTTCCGGCGGTTATGAGCAGGACTGGGCCAAGGCGCTGCGCGAGGCCCGCATCGAAGTCCGGATCGTCGACCCGAAGCGGGTGCGCAGCTTCGCCCGCTCGGCCGGACGCCTCGCCAAGAACGATCCGATCGATGCGGAGATGATCGCCTGGTTCGCCGAGACCTTCACCGAAGCACCGGGCCAAGCCTACGACGCGGCACGCGAGAGGTTGGTCAAGATCGTCAATGCACGCCAAGGACTGCTCGATCTACAGACTAGCTTGAAAAACAGTGGCGAGCATTCCGTGCCGGACGTCGTGCAGAAAATGCAGGCGCGGCTCTTGAAGAAGATTGCCGTCGAAGTCGCCAAGCTCGATACTGCGATCGCAGCCCAGGTCAAAGCGACACCGCATTTTGCCGAGCTCGCCGAGATCATCGAGAGCGTGCCGGGACTTGGCAAGATCACTTCCGCCGGACTGATCGCGACGATGCCGGAACTGGGCCAGGTGAACGACAATATCGTCGCGGCCTTGTTGGGGGTAGCACCTTACGATGACGATAGTGGCCAACGGCGGGGCAACCGCCACATCAAGGGCGGACGCCGAAAGGCCCGCAACCTCTTCTACATGCCTTGCATGGGAGCTGCGACCCAGCACAACCCCGTGCTCAAGGCGTTCTATGACCGCCTGATCGCCAAGGGAAAGGAGCCGAAGGTTGCGCTCACCGCCTGTATGCGCAAGCTCATCGTCATCCTCAACACCATGATCGCGCGACGCCAAAAATGGGACGCCAACCGCTACAAAGTGAGCGACCCCGCTCGGCTTCCGCCGAGCGCATGCCCAGCCTAAAGACCGGTGAGCGGATGGGGTCAAGGCCGTCAGCCGCCGGAGGCGGTGGCGCGTAGCGCCAGCCTTGAGGCCAGCCGATCACAGGGCTACATCAACACAGTTGCTCCCCGGAGAACGGCTTTATTGCCTCCGTCGCCGGCGGGACACTTCCCGCCAGCTTAACGCCAGCACCGCGACGCCAGGACCACACGACTTCGCCGTACGTGTCAGGCGCCTACGTCGTGTGCGCCATTCACGTCCATCGCATCTCACCGCACGTTCGTGACGATCGCGAAGCGCCCCTCATCTGCCGTGAGACGAGCGGAGTTATGCGGCTGATTTGGGTGAGAACGAAAGCGGAATATTTTTGATTCCCGGGCTTGACACGATTTCGGAAAATCCGAAGTGATTTGCCCTCGTGCCATGCTCGTCGCGCGCGCCGGCGAAATGCGCTCGCGCGAACGGCAATCAGTACGCACTCCGTAGCCGTAGGGTGGCAGAGGCGCGGAGCGCCGTGCCCACCAGTTCACGCCGCGCTCATGATGGTGGGCACGCTTCCGCCTTCGCTCCCCAGGCCACGGCGGGACAAGGTCGCTTTGCTCAGCAAGCGCTCTAATTGTGCGCGGGTATGTCGACCCCATCGGTCGCGTACTGCCGGATCTTGTTGCGCATCGTGCGCACCGAAAGCCCGAGCAGGCGCGCGGCGTGGGTGCGGTTGCCGTGGCAGCGCGCCAGCGTTTGCAGCACGAGCTCGCGCTCGATCGCCTCGACCGTCGAGCCGATCAGCATCGGCACGATCTCATGGGGTGGGCGGATTTGCGAATCCGATAACGGAACTTCGGTCACCGGAACGCAGTCCGTGCCGAGATAAACGTCAAAATACTCCCGGGGCATCAACACCTCCCGATCGACGCTTGCTCCGAAACGCGGAGCAGAAACATCAGGAATCACAAGCCCTCCAGCCGCAGGGAAGCGTGGGCGCGAATGGTTAATGAAAGATTAATGAGCACGGAAAAGTTTTGCCAATGAGTCAATACACCCTGAAGTATATGACCGGTAGCAGGCAGACAACCGCGATTGCCGCTACGCTCGCGGACGTGCGAGCGCCTTTGTGAGTTCGGGGAAGGGGGAAAGATCGGAGCAACTTTCGATCCCCATTGCGACCGGTTTGATCTGTCGATCTTCAAATCTGACGACCCAATTGTCGCGAACGACGATCCCGAACGGATTGTCGCGGAATACGGCAATGCATATCGCCGTAAATGTTCCGCCCCTGAGCAGACCTCCCCACCGTTCATAGGGTTTGGAAATCTTCGCGTCGCGCACCACGTAGCGATTCCGCGTCCGGATATATTCGGCGATCAATTGCCGGTAATTGGCCGGCAGCGCAGCGGCCGGCGATGCGCTCTGCTTTAGCGCACCAGCTTTTCCGTTTTGCGCGAGAACGTCGCGAGCACCGAGAAGCGTTGTGAGGGAGAGGGCTAGCGCGGCAAGCGCGGCAGTTGTTCGCATGATTGATCATTCGTCAGGTTGACGGAGAGCATGTATAGATCGTGTTTATCGCAGGCGTAATCCACCTCGACAGCGAGACGGTCGCCAAATGGTGGATTATCCTTCGCAGAGCCTCGCTGCACGGCGTCGAGTATTCCTGCACGTCGCTTCGCTCATCCTGGCTATGCCGCTCCGCTATTGAGCCTTGGCGGAATTGAGTTGCCTGAATTCGGGTGGCGGCGCGTCGTTCGCTGCAGCGGCCTGTACTGAAAACGTACTGTGAGCGACCGCGGTCCTCTGCGGGACGACGACCGACCCGACCATCGTGTAGCTGTAACCGGCATCCTCGCCCCAGCGCTTGGGCAGCAGGTAGTAGGACTTCCCTGCCTCCACAACGAATTCGGCGGGATGCGGCACTCCCGAGATGACGCGTGTCCAATACTCGTTTGGCGAACCAACGCTGTGCCGGCCGGGTGGCAGTTCGACGGTCGCATACTGCCCGGGAGGAAGCGACGTCAGCCGCTTGCCATCGACCTCGATAGGAAGCGCAAATACGCTGGTGTGAAAGGTAAAGGGGCGTCCGATGTACACGGTTGCGTAGCCGGCCCTGGGCGTAACAGGGACAAAAGTTGCCGCAGCCCCAACTGTTTGATTGTGAACTGTCGAGCAGGCGGTAAGGAGATTGAGCGCCAGCCCGGCAGCAAGCAAACGCGCGGATCGAGCCGACGCGACATTCAGAAATTTCACAACGCCCCTCGTCCCCAGAGCTGAGCGGGAAGTGCAGCTCTACGAACATTTTTGGCCGGGCTTGCGTGCAAGTCAAGGTAATCAATTGGCTTGAGTACACGCGTTGTATCGGCGGCAACTATCGGGCATAGGCTTTCGCGATCGCGGCCGTATCCGTATATTCGCGAAACCGGATGATCTGTCCGTCGCGAACCTCGTGCACCTGTACCCACTCGACCGCCCATTCCTTGCCGGTCGCCTTCACCAGAAAACGCTCGCTGCCGAACACCGCAACCGTGTCGCCATCGGCGATCATGCGCATCACCCTGAATTCCCTGACCTCGATCGTCGAGCGTATCCGCTCGAAAAATTCCCGCGCGCCACGGCGGCCGCGCCATCGCCCCGCGAACGGAATAGTGTCGGGGCCGGAAAATTCCCACACCGCATCGTCGCCGATGACGTCAAGCGCAGCATCGAGATCGCGCCGCGCCAGCGCGTCGTAGTGTGCTTTCACAGTGTCGATGGCCAGCATGGTCTTTCCTTGGGAAAGCTTCAGCCCTGGAGCCGTAGCCCGCATGAGCGCAGCGATATGCGGGATGGCTTATCCCGGATGTCGCTGCGCTCATCCGGGCTATGCCTGCTCGTTACCGCGCCGGCTCCTTCGCCCGCTCTTCCGTTGCGACCGCCTCCGCAGGCTTGCTCGACCGCACCATCAGAAACGTTCCGGAAGCCGCCGTGCCCGGCAGCTTCCAGCGCCCGTCGATTTCCGTGGCCTCGGCATTGACCGTGCCCTCATAGGAGACGGTGGCGTAGCCGTGGCCGGGCGGCTCGTAGCGTTTGACGAACGAGACGGTGCTGCCGGATCGATGGCCCGCAATCGAGGCGTTGTGAGTGCTGATCGGGCAGCCGGGCACGGTGCAGGGTTCGGTCACGTTTCCTGTGAGCGCGCCACCGGTTTCGATGAGCGTCGCCAGAAACGTGACCATTCCTACCTGCTGCTGAACAAAGGTGCCGTCCCAGACACCGGTCAGGCTGTCGGTCATTGCGGTCTGGATGCGTGCGCCGTTCTCATAGCACGCGGTTGCTCTCCTTCACCTTGTCCGCGTCCAGATACACGCTTGATCCCATCTCCTTGAACTTCTGGCTCATCGCCGCCATACCGTCCTCGATGGTGCCGCTTATGTGCATCCCGACACTCTCCGGATCGTTCAGCGTTGCCGCATAGTCCCGCACGTCCTGCGTGATCTTCATCGAGCAGAATTTTGGGCCGCACATCGAGCAGAAATGCGCGACCTTGTGGGCTTCCTTCGGCAGCGTCTCGTCGTGGAAGTTCTTGGCCGTATCCGGATCGAGGCCGAGGTTGAACTGGTCGGTCCAGCGGAAGTCGAACCGCGCACGCGAGAGGGCGTCGTCGCGCAGTTGCGCGGCGGGGTGGCCTTTGGCGAGATCGGAGGCGTGGGCGGCGATCTTGTAGGTGATGACGCCGACCTTGACGTCGTTGCGGTCGGGCAGGCCGAGATGCTCCTTCGGCGTGACGTAGCAGAGCATGGCGCAGCCGAACCAGCCGATCATGGCGGCGCCAATGCCCGACGTGATGTGGTCGTAGCCCGGTGCGATGTCTGTCGTCAGCGGCCCAAGCGTGTAGAACGGGGCTTCGCCGCATTCCTTGAGCTGCTTGTCCATGTTGATCTTGATCTTGTGCATCGGCACGTGGCCGGGACCTTCGATCATCACCTGGCAGCCCTTGTCCCACGCGATCTTGGTCAGCTCGCCGAGCGTCTCCAGCTCCGCGAACTGCGCGCGGTCGTTGGCATCCGCGATCGAGCCGGGGCGCAGGCCGTCGCCGAGCGAGAACGAGACGTCATACTTGCGCATGAGGTCGCAGATCTCGTCGAAATGGGTGTAGAGGAAGCTCTCCTTGTGATGCGCGAGGCACCACTTCGCCATGATCGAGCCGCCGCGCGACACGATGCCGGTGACGCGGTTGGCCGTGAGGTGGATGTAGGGCAGGCGCACGCCGGCGTGGATCGTAAAATAATCGACGCCCTGTTCGCACTGCTCGATCAGCGTGTCCTTGTAGAGCTCCCAGGTCAGTTTCACCGGATCGCCTTCGCACTTTTCCAGCGCCTGGTAGATCGGCACGGTACCGATCGGCACCGGCGAGTTGCGCAGGATCCATTCGCGGGTGGTGTGGATGTTGCGGCCCGTCGAGAGGTCCATCACGGTGTCGGCGCCCCAGCGGATCGCCCACACCATCTTGTCGACTTCCTCTTCCACCGACGAGGTGACGGCGGAGTTGCCGATATTGGCGTTGATCTTGGTGAGGAAGTTGCGGCCGATGATCATCGGCTCGAGTTCGGCGTGGTTGATGTTGGAGGGAATGATCGCCCGGCCGCGCGCGATCTCGCTGCGGACGAATTCCGGGGTGATGAAGGCCGGCACCGAGGCGCCGAAGCTTTCTCCATCAGCCAATGCGGCTTCGGCGCGCTCGAGCTGCGCCTTGCGACCGAGGTTTTCGCGCTCGGCGACGTAGATCATCTCCTTGGTGATGATGCCGGCGCGGGCGAATTCAAGTTGCGTGATCTTGTGGCCGTCGAGGCCGCGGATCGGCTTGTGATGCGCGGTGAAGGCCTTTGCGGCGTGCGAGGCACCGACATTGCCGTTGTCTTCCGGCTTGATGGCGCGGCCCTCATACTCCTCGATACCGCCGCGCTCCTTGACCCAGGCGAGACGGTTGCGGGAGAGGCCGGCGTTGACGTCGATGGTGACGGAGGGATCGGTGTAGGGGCCCGAGGTGTCGTAGACGGGCAGGTTCGGCTCGCCCGCGGCTTCCGAGAGGATGATCTCACGCAAGGGCACGCGCAGGTCAGGCGCGGCGTCGGGGGTCGCGAAGATTTTTCGCGACGAGGCGAGCGGGCCGGTGGTGACGGCGGGAAGCGTGGTGCCGGGGTTGGAGCGAATGTTCATGGAATCCTCCGTTTTTTATGGGCGTCGTTCCGGACGGGCCGCGACGCGGACCGATCCGGAACCTCGAGGTTGTTGAGCGAGATTCCGGGTTCGCGCTGCGCGCGCCCCGGAATGACGCCGGTGGAAATTTCTTCCGTCATTGCGAGCGCAGGGAAGCAATCCATCGCGCCGCAAGCGGAGAGATGGATTGCTTCGTCGCTTGCGCTCCCGTGCGCAAACGCTTCGCGTTTGTCGCAGGCAATGACGGTGGTGAGGTCTTGCACATCCATCACGCGGCCTCCGCGCTTTGCCCCAGCCACTGCCGCACCCGTGCATCCGGGTCGGCGTTCTGGGTGACGTCGCTGACGACGGCGATGGAGTCGGCGCCGGCGGCGTAGATGTCGGCGGACTGTTCGAACTTGATGCCGCCGATCGCGACCAGCGGGATGTCGCCGATGCGTTTCTTCCATTCGGTGATTTTTGGAATGCCCTGCGGCGCGAAGCGCATCGATTTCAGCGTGGTCGGGAAGATCGGACCCAACGCGATGTAATCGGGCTTGGCGGCGAGCGCCGTCGCCAGTTCCTCGTCGTCATGGGTGGAGATGCCGAGCGTCAGTCCCGCTTTTCGGATT
This sequence comes from Bradyrhizobium paxllaeri, assembly GCF_001693515.2. Lineage (NCBI taxonomy): Bacteria > Pseudomonadati > Pseudomonadota > Alphaproteobacteria > Hyphomicrobiales > Nitrobacteraceae > Bradyrhizobium > Bradyrhizobium paxllaeri. The sequence goes on along the minus strand of NZ_CP042968.1, from coordinate 6,576,890 downwards.
TCGTTGAGGTCCGCGTCGACCAGATCTTCCTGGCCGAGATGCAGATGCTGGGCGCCAGCGACGATCGCCGCGCGCCAGTAATCGTTGACCACGAGCTTGGCGTCGGAGCCCTTGATGGCCCCGAGCGCGTCGGTGACGATCTGCAGCGCTTCCGACTCATTGAGGTCCTTGGCGCGCAGTTGGATGGTGCCGACGCCGAGCCGCGCCAGCCGGCCTACCCAGGCGACGCTGTCGACCACGGGATAAAATCTGTCAGGATACGGCATGCCAGAACGGGGTCCCGATCACAGGGGTTGAGGGGGAGGCGAAGTCGCGGGCTTCCATCAGGCCGGCCTCGTAAGCCGCGCGGCCGGCTTCGACCCCGAGGCGGAACGCATTCGCCATCGCGACCGGATCGGCGGCTTTTGCGATCGCGGTGTTGAGCAGCACGGCGTCGTAGCCGAGTTCGAGGGCGTGGGCGGCATGCGAGGGCGCGCCGAGACCGGCGTCGACCACCAGCGTCACGTCAGGCAGGCGCTCGCGCATCAACCTCAAGGCATCGCGGTTGGTGATGCCTTTGGCGCTTCCGATCGGCGCGGCCCACGGCATCACCACCTTGCACCCGGCGTCAACCAGCCGCATCGCGACCGAAAGGTCTTCGGTGCAGTAGGGGAACACTTCAAAGCCGTCCTTGATCAGAATGCCGGCGGCTTCGACCAGACCCACCACATCGGGCTGCAGCGTGTCGTTGTCGGCGATCACTTCGAGCTTGATCCAGGGCGTTCCGAACAGTTCGCGCGCGAGTTTGGCGGTGGTCACCGCCTCGCGCACGCTGCGGCAGCCGGCGGTGTTCGGGAGTACCGCAACATCGAGCTCGCGGATCAGCGACCAGAACGCATCCCCGCTCTTGCCGCCGGCGGCCTCGCGCCGCAGCGACACCGTGACGATGTTGGCGCCGGAAGCGCGGATCGCGTCCTGCATGATCGCGGGCGAGGGATAGAGCGCCGTGCCGATCAGCAGGCGGGAGGAAAAGGTCTTGCCGTAGAAGTTCAGCATCAGGATTCTCCGTCATTCCGGACGGTCCGCGAAGCGGACCGATCCGGAATCTCGAAGTGAAGTGCGAGTGTGTATCCTCCGGATTCCGGGTTCGCGCTGACGCGCGCCCCGGAATGACGTGCAAGCCAATCACGCATCATCATCTCACCCTCCCTGCCGCGGCGTGATGATTTCGATTTCGTCGCCGGCTTTCAACGCGGTCTCGGCCCAGCGGCTTTTCGGCAGCACGTCGTAATTCAGCGCGATGGCGAAATGTGTGCCTTCGTATTCGAGTTCGCTGAGCAGCGCGTCGACGCGCGTCGAGGCGATCTCGCGCAGCTCCCCGTTAACGGTTACACGCATCGCATCACCTCATTGTCGATGGCGCCGCGCTGCACATAGGCGAGCGTTGCTTCCGCGAGCGCGGGCGCCAGCAGGAAACCGTGGCGGTAGAGCCCGTTCACGGCGATCTTGTTCTTGCCGGCCGTGATCCGCGGCAGGTTGTCGGGGTAGGCGGGACGCAAGCCGGAGCCGAACTCGACGATGCGGGCTTCGGCAAAGGCCGGGTGCACGGCATAGGCGGCGCCCAAAAGCTCCAGCGCCGAACGGACGCTGACGCCGGTGTCCTCGGCTTCGATCGAGGTCGCGCCCAGCATGAACTTGCCGTCGCCGCGCGGGATCACATAGAGCGGCCAGCGCGGATGGATCAGCCGCACCGGACGCGAGAGTTCGACCTCGCTGGTTTCGACGATGATCATCTCGCCCTTGACGCCGCGCAGCTCCAGCTGCTCGTCGCGCGCGGAGAGGCCGCGGCAATCGATGACGATGCCGTCGAGATTTTCCGCTTTTGTCTCGCTGTCGAATTTGATGGTGCCGCCGGCGGCCGTGATGCGGGCGTGCAACTCGGGCAGCACGCGGCGCGGCTCGACATGGCCTTCACCGGCGTAGAACAGGCCATTGCGAAAGCGGCCATCGAGCGACGGTTCGAGCTCGCTCAGCGCCTGCGCGTCGAGCCTGACATGGCCGGTGGTGAGTTTGGCAAAGCGTTCGAAATCGGCGCGGTCGCGGGCATGCGCCACGACGAGCGAGCCGTTGAACGGGGTGTCGGGAAAATGCTCGCGCCACAGGTAGAGCGAGCGGATGCCGAGCCGGCCGATCACGGGCTCGGAGGTCTCGGCTTCGCACCAGGGCGCCAGCATGCCGCCGGCCCAGTGGCTGGTGGAAAGGGTCATATCGGCGTCACTGCGCTCGTACAGGGTCACGGCATGGCCGGCCTGGGCGAACAGCAACGCCTGCCATGCGCCGGCAATGCCCGCGCCGATGATGGATACGGGGGAATCCCCCCTCGAATCTGACTTCTGGTACATCCCTGTCCCTTCGCCGGCATGACCCGGATCAGGTTCAAAGGGTCACCGCGGTCTTAGGACTTCACCTCTTTGAGGTAATTGCCCAAGCTTGCGGTATCTCAGCTCCTCGTCGGAGCACCCCTCGGAACAGGGCTAATGTAGGCGCTTGGGCCTGCGTGTCAACAACGCGCCCCCTCGTCATGCCCGGGCTTGACCCGGGCATCCCTGTCTTTGGCACTGCAAACAGCGGGACGCGTCGAAGGCCGGCAAGCCCGGCCAGTGACGACTATTGGGCGGGAACCTGCAGCGCGTTGGCGTCGGCGGGCGTTCTGGCCGCTCGAACCGGCGCAGCGACGATTTTCGGCGGTGCATCACTCGCCAGCACCGGCGCAATCTGCAGCGGCTTTTCCTGCCGCTGGCGCTTTGCAGCATAGTAATAGCCGCTCGCATAATAACGCACGGCTCGGTTGTGATCGCCGCCCGCAGCGCGGTAGGCGCCGGCGAGATATTTGATGCCCCAGGCGAGGTTGGTAGAGGGATCGCGCAGGCCCGCGGCGTCGCCGGTGTAGCCGAGCCCGCGCGCGGTCGGCAGTTTGATCTGCATCAACCCGATGGTGCCGCCGCGCCCGACCAGGTTCGGATGATATTTGCTCTCGCGCACGATCACGCGGTGCACCAGCGCTTCCGGCACGTTGTTGGCAGCCGCGTGGGTTGCGACCATGCTTTCATATTGCGCGCGGCTCTGCGCGCTTGCACTTGATGAAACGAACAGTGCGGCGGTGGCGGCGAGCCAGACGAATTTCGGAAAACTTTTCATAAAAACGATCTCGGCGGATGGAACGCGGGAACGATTGACGCTTCCCGGTTAGTTCCATCTGCGGGCCAAGATGTGGCGAAAAGCGGACGACATCGCGGCGAGATTCTCCACGCCGAGGCATGTGTTCGAGGCATGTGTCAACGAGCGTATCTCGCGTGACGCCAACGTTGTGCGTGCAATGCATCGCATCGCGCGACGCGAATCCGAATCTGCGTCATGCGGACGCGCGAAGAATGTCGTGCAAAAGTCGCAGTCAAGGTGTAAAGAAGACGCCGCGGCAAAAATTCCAATTCATTCCGACAGCAGACCTGTCCCATTCAACGAAATTTCAAAAAGCGAGACGTCATTTACGACGTCCGAAGTCTAGGGAGATGCGCCATGGCTCGACTTGACAGCAGCTATTTGCCTCGCGGAAATCCCTGCGCCCAGTGCGGCAAGCCGATCCCGAGACCCGATTGGGTCGAGAGCAGTCAGGGCCGCACCTCCTTCCTCTGGTTCTGCCGCGCCTGCGACTATCGCTTCGAGGCGATCGCCATCTACGAGGAAGCCGATCCCGACGCGCTCGCAGCCTGACGCGCTGATCTAGGCAGCGGAGCTGCCGCCGTTCTGGTGTGTCGGCAATTGCATGCGCACCACGAGCCCATGCGGCGGCCGGTCATGCAGCGACAGCGTCCCGCCATGCGCCAGCACAATGGCGTTCGTTATCGACAGGCCAAGGCCGAAGCCCGCCGCCTCATCCATGTTGCGGGCCTCGTCGCCGCGCACGAACGGCTCCAGCATGTTCTGCTTCTGCGCATCCGAAATGCCGGGGCCGTCATCCTCGACATCGATGGTGAAGTGATCCGGTGAGATGCGAAGCCGGATCACCGCCTCGGCGCCGAACCGCACCGCATTCTCCACCAGATTGGTGACGGCGCGATGCAGGTCGTCCGGCCGGACGGTCGCCATCGCATGCGCGGGACCGTCATAGGCGACCTTGCGTCCGAGGTCGCTGAACTGGTCGGTGACGAGCTGCAGCGAACTTGCGATGTCGACCAGCGTCATCGCCTCCAGCCTGCGGTCGTTGCGCAGGAACGACAGCACCGATTCCAGCATCGCGCGCATCTGGTCGAGATCGGCGAGCATGCGGTTGCGATGGGTCTCGTCCTCGATGAATTCCGAGCGCAGCCGCATCCGCGTGATCGGCGTGCGCAGATCGTGGCTGATGGCGGCGAGCATTTTGGTGCGGTCGTCGATCAGGCCGGTGATGCGCTCGCGCATCCGGTTGAGCGCCTTGGCCAGGAAACGGATTTCTTCCGGCCCGCGTTCCGGCAGCGGCGCCGTCGTCCCGTCGAGGCTGAAGCTTTCGGCAGCCTTCGCAAATGACGACAACGGCGCGGTCAGGGCGCGCGCCGCCCACAAGCCTAGCAGGGTAACGCTGATGACGGCGAACAATAACGTCATCATCGTGGGGCCGCCCATGAAGGGCGGCCGGCGGTCGGCCGGCACGTTGACGGCGATCATCGCGCCATCCGGCAGCGCAATGCCGAGCTTTTTCGTCTCGCCGCCCGGCGAGAGCGCGAACAGGCGGTAGCTGTTGCCGAGGCGGCGATGCAGACCGTGCAGGCCGGGGCCCTCCGGCTCGCGCGCCGCCGGCGGCGTGTCCGTGGCCAGCATCTCGATGCCGAGCTGCGGAAACGTCCGCGCGATATCGGCCGACAGCCGCGGCCGTTCGGTTGCCGGCGCCGCGCCGAGTAACTGCACGGCGGTTGCGAGTTGGCCATGCCCGCGGTCATGTGCGGGATCCGGCGGCTCCGGCCGGTTGATCAGAAAGCTCGCCGTGATGACGGCATGCAGGGCGACGATCGAGACGATCACGAGCGCTGCGATCTGGCCGCTGATGCGTCGAAGGCTCAGGAAGCCGAACAGCTTCATGATCAGGTGCCGGCGGCGGATGCGATTTCCACCCTTGGGGTGAACATGTAGCCGCCGGAGCGCACCGTCTTGATCATGGTGGCTTCCTGCGGATCGGGCTCGATCTTGCGGCGGATGCGGCTGACCAGCACGTCGATCGAGCGTTCGAACGAGCCGGCGTTGCGCCCTTGCGTGAGGTCGAGCAGGCTGTCGCGCGACAGCACGCGGCCGGGCCGCTCGCAGAAGGTGCGCAACAGGTCGAATTCGGCGCTGGTCATGGCGACGCGCGCGCCTTCGGGATTGCGCAATTCCCGCATCCGGAAATCGATCCGCCAGCCGGCAAAGCACAGCGCGGTGGCGCCTTCGGTGGCGCTGGCGGTGCGCCCCGCCGCCTGCCGGCGCAGCACCGCGTTGATGCGCGCCAGCAATTCGCGCGGATTGAACGGTTTTGCGAGATAGTCGTCGGCACCCATCTCGAGCCCGAGAATGCGATCGACGTCCTCGCCGCGCGCGGTCAGCATGATGATCGGCGTCTGCGACTCCGCGCGCACCTTGCGGCAGAGGGTGAGGCCGTCCTCACCGGGCAGCATGACGTCGAGGATCAACAGATCGACACGGCGGTCGGTCATGGCGCGAACCATTTCGCGGCCGTCGACGGCCGTCGTCACGTTGCAGGCGTTGTTGCGCAGGTATTTTGCGATCAGCGTCCGCGTCTCGCGGTCGTCCTCGACGACGAGGATGTTGGGGATTGCCTGGGCCATGCCGACCTTTTGTCCGTGATTCGGGCGTGTGGGCGAAGGATTTTTGTTTCCGGATGTTTCTGGATGGCCCCTGTTAACACCGGGCAACAGACGAGGGGAGCGCTGAAAAGACCTCGTTAAGACCGCCAATCCTACGTTCGCGAACGTCCGATGCGTTCCCGCGAGTAACCGAATCACCTGACCATCCCTGGAGCTATCATGACCTCGATCTCGGCGGCCTCCATCAATACCCGTCAGTCGCCTCTGCAGATGTTGCAGAACGAGTTGTTGTCCGAAGTGAAATCCGGCGCCATCAGTTCGTCCGATCAGGACGCGTTGTCGGCGGCGCTGACCGATATCGATTCCGCCATGCAGGCGAGCCGCGCCAGCGACCAGACCAGCGGCACGCGGCCCTCGCCCGACGAACTCAAGTCCAAGATCGACGATCTGATTGCGGGCCAGGTCTCCTCGGGCAAGCTGACCAGCGACCAGGCCACCGAGCTGCAGGGCATCTTCAAGGCCGCCTTCGCCAACGGTCCCGGCGGCGCAGGCGGTCCTGGTGGAGCAGGCGGCCCGCCTCCGGGTGGGCCCGGCGGTCCGCCGCCTTCTGACGGTACCTCGTCGAGCGGTGATACATCGTCGTCATCATCATCGACGTCGGTGGAAGACGTCCTGAAGCAGTTCCTGGAATTGCTGAAGGAGTCGCAGTCGTCATCGACGTCCTACGGCTCGACCGGCACGACATCGAGCAGCGCCTCCTTCTCGGCGCTGTTGATCGACTTCCAGAGCTGACGTCCTTCCCGCGTCGGCCTGTTGCAACCATCCTTTCCGAAAGGGAAGGATGGTTGTCTCATTTCGGCGGCGGAACCGCTCACACAGTGCAACGTTGGTTCCCACACGATGTGTGGAGGGTGCAATGACAAGCGACGTCATGGCCAAGCCGCATCCGTTAATCGCGAGCGACCGTGTCGAGGGGACCGCGGTGCGACGGCCGAACGGGGATACGATTGGCCACATCGAACGGCTGATGATCGACAAGGTCACCGGCAAAGTATCCTATGCCATCCTGAGTTTTGGCGGCTTTCTCGGCATCGGAGCCAATCTGATTCCGTTGCCGTGGGGACGGCTGCGCTACAGCACCAGGTTCGAAGCCTACGAACTCGATATCGATGATGAAGAGCTAAAGCGCGCGCCGTCATTCCGCGCGGACAAGGATTTCGACTGGGGTGATCGCGCCAAGGAAGCAGAGCTGCATCGCTACTACGGCATGCCGCCTTACTGGGGCGGCTTCTGACCGCACGCAAAGCGAGTGTTCCCGCCGAATATGTATGGAACACTTGTTAATGTGCCGGGTTTTCCTCGAAGGGTTTCTGAACTGAGGAGAACCGATATGTTGACCAAATATGCCGTTGCCGGCATCGCGGCCTCCGCGCTGCTGGCGAGTGTCGCGTTTGCGCAAACTCCGTCGGCGACGACGGATAAGGCCACCACCGCCGCACCTGCGGCGGCGTCCGATACCTCGTCGTTCAAGGGCAACTGGCGGACCTCGAAGCTGGTTGGCCTGAACGTGTACAACGACAGCAACGAAAGCCTCGGATCGATCAACGATCTCCTGGCTGACAAGAACGGCGATATCAAAGCCGTGGTGATCGGCGTGGGCGGATTCCTCGGCGTTGGTGAGCATCTCGTCGTGGTGCCGATCGACAAGGTGAAGTTCGTCGATGAGCCGATTGCCTATACCAGCACCTCGAGTGCGCCGGCCACCGGTGGCGCACGGCCTGGGGCCGGTTCGGGCACGACGACGGGTGCTGCGACCGCGCCTGCGCCGGCCGTCAAGAAGAATCCGTGGTATCCGGATCACGCCGTGTTCAGCGCGACCAAGGATCAGCTGAAGGCGATGCCGGAGTTCAAGTATTCGACCGATTAAAGCTGCGGGCCCAAACCGCAGGCTTCCTCAAATGGCCGGACGCGTGATGCCGCCCGGCCATTTTGATTTTGGCAGTGCCCATTTCGTGCATGGTGCGGCGCATCCTATCGGCGTTCGCCTCCCGATGTTAGGTTGCAACCGGCAGGAGCACCTGCCTCCTGCTGACAGCAAGGGAGGACGACATGGCGGAGAGCGTCTACAAGGTCATCGAGCTGATCGGCACCAGCAAGGAATCCTGGGAGAAGGCCGCCGCGGCGGCGGTCGGACGCGCGGGAAAATCGTTACGCGATCTCAGGGTAGCCGAGATCGTGAAGCTCGATCTGCAACTGGACGCCAAAGGCGAGATCGAAGCCTATCGCGCCAAGGTGAACGTCTCGTTCAAGTTCGAGGAATAGAAGTTGATGCGTAGATTCCATGAGGCGGTGAGCGTGGCCTTTCCGATAAGGTTTGGGTTTCCACACTCGAACCCCTCGGAGAGTCAGATGCAAGCATCCACCGTAGCCACGCCCACCGCCGGCCATATTGGCACAATTTTCGTTGCAATCGAACTGAGCCAGCGGAGCTGGCGGGTCGCGCTGCACAGCCCGGACAAGGACAAGATATCGCACCACAAGCTGGAGGGTGGCGATCATGCCGAGCTGTTGGCGTTGGTGGGTCGGGTTCGGGAGCGGGCGGCTCGAGCGCTGGGAGGCGTTCCGGCGGTGGCGAGCTGCTACGAGGCGGGCTACGACGGGTTCTGGCTGCACCGGCTGCTGCTGGCGGCCGGCATCACGAACTACGTGTTTGATCCCGCCAGCATTGCGGTGGACCAGCGGGCGCGGCGGGTGAAGACCGACCGGATCGATGGCGAGCGGATGCTGCGCACGCTGATGGCGTATCTGCGCGGCGAGCCGCGGGTGGTGCGGATCGTCCGGGTGCCTGCAGCCGAACAGGAGGACGCGCGCCGCGGCAGCCGCGAACGCGACCGGCTGATCAAGGAGCAAACCGCTCACACCAACCGGATCAAGGCACTGCTGCGGCTGCGGGGCATGGCGGTCGGGAACCCGCGGCGGCGCGACTGGCTGAGCTGGCTGGCAACGCAGCGGGATTGGCAAGGCCAGGCGGTGCCGCCGCGGATGCTGAGCGAGATCCGACACGAGCACGCGCGGCTGATGCTGGTGCGCGATCGGCTCGATGCGCTCGCGCAGGAGGCGGCCGCAGCGGAGCCAATGCCTGCGGAAGCCGAGATGACCCGGCGCAGCGAACTGCTGCGCCGGCTCAAATGTCTCGGCCCGGCGTTCGCGACGACGCTGACCAGCGAGGTGTTCTACAAGGACTTCCGCAATCGCCGCGAGGTCGGGAGCTATTTCGGGCTGACGCCCAGTCCGTGGCGGAGCGGCGGCATCGACCGCGACCAGGGCATCAGCAAGGCGGGCAATCCGCGCGCCCGCTGTGCCGCGATCGAACTGGCCTGGCTGTGGCTGCGGCATCAGCCGGACAGCAAGCTGACCCTGGAGTACCGCAAGCGCACGCTCGATGCCGGCAAGCGCATCAAGCGCGTCGCCATCGTCGCCCTGGCGCGCAAGCTGATGGTGGCGCTCTGGCGCTATCTCACGACCGGCCTCGTGCCCGAGGGCGCGGCGCTCAAGGCTGTAAAGATCTAACCACTTCAACGAATGCGTCAGCGTCGCGGCATCTGCCGCGGTCAGCGCGGGATGGATGATGACCGTGCCACCCTTGGGCCAGCAAACAGGCTGTTTCGTAGATGGGTCTCATCCTCGTGGCTTCCTCGCCGCATGCATGCGGAATGTGGGTACGGACAACGGTCCGACCGGATATGAGGTGATGCAGTGAGCAACTGCATAAATCGCCGGAAGCCAGTCCCAGAGCGCACCGACCGCGGCGGCACGCTGCGCTACGCATGGCTCCGCGCGCCGCCGCTCCACCGAACGTAAAAATCACATCCAAGCCCCGCCGGGATGCTTGACTCAAAAGGCCTCATATGAGGGTGGGCAAAGGCGCGCTTGCGCCGTGCCCACCACCGCCTTCAGGTGAGATGGTGGGCACGCTTCGCTTTGCCCACCCTACGATTGCAGCTTCGTCACAGCGCCGGCAGCGCGCTCACATAGACGTTGATCGCGCCTTCGGCTTCCGCGATCACACGCAGCGTTTTGGAATCGAACGCGATGTCGGCAAGCCGCAGCTTGCTGATCTCGGCCGAGACGCGCAGGCCGTCCTCGTTCTTCTGGAAGTCGGCAATCACGGCGGCAATCTTCTTCTGCGCATTGCTCGCGAACGGCTTGAGGTCGACGACGGCCTTTTCCGCCAGCGTCTTCTGCAGATGCGGGATCGCCGCGCGCGCCGCGGCGCCGAGCAGCCCGAAGGCGGCTTCGGATTCGACGGCGAGCTCGATATCGGCGAGCCGCAGCGTCTGCTCGGCCTGGTCGAGCACCGGTTTTCCCCAGATGTGCACGTTGGCTTCGCCGGCGAGGCCGAGGAAGCTCTTTTTCTCCCTGGCGTTCACCAATAGCGAAATCAGCAGGCGGTTGCCGGATGCGGCCACGCTGGCGCGCTTGACGGTGACGTCGACCGCGCCCGAACCATCTTCCGGAAACGTCCTTCCGGCGAACTGCGCCTCCACGATCTTGTTGATCTCGGTAAACGGCATGTCCATGGGCACGCCGATGGCGACGCGTCCCGGCGTCGGCGGCACGATGACGATGTTGGCGGGGAACGGACAGGACGGCTTGGTCTCGGCAGGCGTGATGCGGGTCTCGGCCTCGATGCCGAGCGTCAGCGTCAGGTTCGCCGCATCGATGCGCGGTTGCGCGGCGATTGCCCGTGTGGGGCGCAATTCCAGCCACAGCGTCGGCATGGTCGATCCGGCCGTCGTGCCTTGCAGCGGGATCGAGCGGCAGGCCTTGGCCCATTGCGCCCGCGCGTTCCGTTCGAAGGTCGGATCGTTGCGCATGCGCGCCTGCACCAGCGCGATCTGCTCGGCGACGTTCTGGTCGATCAACGGCTTCACCTGCGCCGGCACGTTGATGCGTGCGCCGGCCACCGCGAGGCTGGTGTCGCCGAGATTGACCTGCGCCGCCAGGTTAGGCTCGATGCGCCAGTTCGCGGCGATCTTCGGCCGCGAGGTGATGACAACATTGCCCTTGATCTCGGCGCTGGCGTTGAGGTTCTTGATGTTCACGCTGCCGATCTGCTTGGCGACGTTGCCGCCGAGCAGGCCGCCAAGCGCCTCGCCGACCGCCCCGGTCGCCTTGGCCGACAGCGATCCCGTGACGTTCAGCGTGCCGGTCAGCGGTGTTGCCAGCGACAGCGCGTCTTGCGCGCCGGTCGCGCTGATCGGCCCGCGCGAGGCGGTCCAGCCGATATCGGCGTTCTGCAGGATCTGCGAGATCGGATTGTCGGCCTTGCCGGCGAAGGAGCGCGGCGCGCCGCGGTCGGCGGCGTCACGGATCGCCGCGAGCGTCACCGCAATCGGCGCCATCACGGTGGACGCACGCGGCGCCGGCGGCAGCGGCGGCAATTCGGCAAGCGGCGGCGGGCGGTTCGTCGCGCGCGGCACGACGACGTCCATGAGCTTCAGACTCGCGGTAAACGAGACGACGACGACCACAAGCGCGATCGCAATCGTCTTCAGACGCATCGGCAGACGCATCGTCCCCCCCGAGCCCTCAATGAATCGCCCCACAACATTTTACAGGGAAGGCGAGAGACGCGCCAGTGCAGCGGGTTCCCATGGGCCTGCCCGTTTGACGGACATTCCCGAGACTTCAATTCGACGCCCCTCCTTTGGCTCGGCGTGCTGGATTGGATCATCTGGCCGAGTTGGCTGATTCACGCGGCCATCCCCTCCGATCTGTTGACTCCAGATTTTATAGTAATTACTATAAAAAATGTAGTATGATCGGAGTTGCCGATGTCAGCAGTATCTTACGTTGCCCGTCCGGCCGGCGCCCGCAGCTTCTGGCTCGGCTTTGCCGCCTACCTTCTTCCGTCCTTTCCGATCGCCTTCATCTGGCATCTCGTCGTGTTCGAGCAGAAGTATCATGCGTTGCAGATCTATCGCGACGAGCCGGTGATCGCCCTTGGCCTGGGTTCAATGATCATCCAGGCCGCGGCCTTCTCGTGGTTGTTCCCGCGCGTATTCGTGCAAGGTAGCGGGTCGGTCCTGAAGGACGGGCTGTTGTATGGTCTTGGCGCGGGTCTGTTGTCGTGGTCGTTCACCACGCTTGCCGTTGCAGCCAAGAATGTGATGGTTTCCGTGCCGGACTATGTGTTGCTTGAAACCGCGTTCACGATTCTACAGTTTGCCATTGTCGGTCCGTTGATCGCTCTCGCTTACCGAAGATGATGCGGAGGAACTAATCCCGGCGGCATGACCAATCTTCACTATCCGCAATTCTGCGCACTTGCCCGCGCGGCGGAAATCATCGGCGAGCGTTGGACTCTCCTGATTATCCGGGAGCTCCTTCTTGGGCCGAAGCGATTTGGCGATCTGCTGGATCACCTTGACGGTATGAGTCCCACCTTGCTGACAGCGCGCCTTGCCACCCTGATCGAGTGCAACGTCGTGCGGCGAACTGTTTTGCCGCGGCCGATCAATGCGCAGGTGTACGAGCTGACGGAGATCGGCCGGGAAATTCAGCCCGCGATTCGGGAGTTGATCCGCTGGGGCGGCCGCTTCCTGTTCCCGCCGGTGCCGGGCGACACGTTCGAGCCAGACTGGGTGATGCTTGGCCTCGATGCCATTGCGAAGCGTTCACCCGTGCCGGCAATCAACGTCGGTCTCATGGTTACCCATGGCAAGAAATCAGCAGGCTTTACCGTCGCGGGCGGCGGCTCAGGCACGTCGATTCAGAGAGGCATCACGGATTGCAAGGGAACATTGGAAGCCCCGTTTGACGCGGTGCTGCAGATTGTTGGAACGAGCGTCTCCCTTCAAGACGCAATCGAAGCGAAGCGCGCCAAAGTCATCGGCTCCATGGCACTGGTTCGCAAGCTTCCGCTGCTGTTCGACCTGGCCGAACGTCGGCGCATCGCGCCCGCTGCGCACTGATAGGAGTAATCGGAAAGCGGAGTCCGCAAAGAGAAGGCACTTACCTCAACTGGTGAACAGGAGTCGCGTATGAAGAAGTTTGTGCTGCTGCATTACGGATTTGAAAAACCCACCCCGGAAATCATGGCCGCCTGGGGCAAATGGTTTGAGGCAGCCAAGCCGCATATGGTCGACATGGGCGGCTTCGGCCATGGTCGAGAAATCTCGAAGGGCGGAACAAAGGACCTTCCGCTCGGCCCCGACTCCATCACCGGCTTCACGATCGTCAACGCGGCAAATCTCGACGATGCAGAGAAGTTGGCGCAAGGCAACCCATTCATTTCGAGCATTCGAGTCTACGAAGTAAGGTCGGGCTGATACGGAAGAACCGCACTGCGAAAGGGCTGGCGAGCGATTACGTGCTGAATGCGACAAGCGGCTCCGGCAATGCCGGGCCGCTTTCAGCATGGGAATTTATTTGCGCTTAGCGGATGGCGCGACCGAGATCGGCGCGGCGGTCCGTCATCGGCAGTACGATCACCTTGGTTCCGACGCTGACCCGCGAATAGAGGTCTTTGACGTCTTCATTGGTGAGGCGGAGGCAGCCGGAGGAAACGCGGGTTCCGATCGTCTCCGGCGCGTTGGTGCCGTGGATGCGATAGATGGTGCCGCCGAGATACATCGCGCGGGCGCCGAGCGGGTTGCCGGGGCCGCCGGCCATGTGGCGCGGCAGATAGGGCTGGCGGGCGATCATTTCCGGGGGCGGAGTCCAGGCCGGCCACTCCGCCTTGCGGGTGATCGTCTGGGTGCCCGACCAAGTGAAGCCGTCGCGGCCGATGCCGATGCCGTAGCGCATCGCCTGGCCGTTGCCGAGCACGAGATAGAGATAGGTGTTGGGGGTATCGATGATGATCGTGCCCGGCGCCTCGCGGGTATAGTAGTTCACGACCTGGCGGCGCAGGCGGGCCGGCAACTCGACCGAACGGTCTTCCTCTTCCCGGGGCGCAGCCGCAACCGGTGGCGGGGCCGCTTCGATCTGCGGCAGGAAGAACGGAAACAGCGGCAACGGAGCAGCAGTGGCGGGTGCGGAAAATGCGGTCGCGCCAATCGCCAGCGCGCCCAAGGCGGCGGTAGCAAAGCGGGTGTTCAGCCTGAATGAATTAAACATTGGTCGCCCCTGTTTTAAAATTTGCTGCGCCGTTTCTCGGCGCGTCGTTGGGGAAACCTGTACCGATGAACCGTTTCAGGACATTTGCACGAAATCGCCAAAATGGTTTCGTCGCGTTAGGGAATTGTTTCGTTAAGGTTTCGTTGCCGGCGGGGCGTGCCAGGCATGCGCCTGGTCCTAGCTTCAATGGGTTCGAAAGGAACCCTTGAAGCCCTGCGCTGTTGGAATAGCAGTCCAGAGACAAGCGAGACCGCCATGATGAGAACAATGATTTTGCTTGGTGCCGTTGCCATGCTGCTCCTGTTCGCTCCTGCCAATCCGGCATCGGCGCAGCACGTTATTACCAATCCAGGCAAGTGCGCCCAGTTCTATCCGAACGCAAATTGCCAGAATTATGGGCGGGGCAATCCCTACACCGCCTATGGCTGGCAACGATCGGGATATCGTCACTACGGGGGCCATCGTTATCACCGTCGCCATTGGCGCTGACGTCAATCAGGGTGAGGGGCAGTTCTAGGGCCGGACGTATCCGGCCAGCCCGTCCCACAACAGCTTGGCCGCGGTGACGACCAGAATGGCATAGCAGGCGCGGTAGAGCGCGCGCTGGTCGAGGCGCTTATGTAGCCGCCATCCGGCCCACACGCCCGCGGGCACGGCCGGCGCACAGAGCGCCATCAGCATCCACAGGCTCTTCGAGGGCGTGGCGAGCACAAGCCACGGGCCGGCCTTCAGCAGATTGCCGACCGTGAAGAACAGGCTGGTGGTGCCGGCATAGAGCGCCTTCGACATGCCGAGCGGCAGCAGGTACATCGCCAGCGGCGGTCCGCCCGAATGGGCGACCATCGTGGTCACGCCGGAGGAGAGGCCGGCGAGTATGGCCTTCGGTGTCGAACGCGGGCACGGCCTGATTTCGCCGCCGCCGAGAAACCAGATCGCGGCGAACACCAGCGTCACCAGGCCCATGACGACCTCGATGGCGTGGCGGTCGAGATCGCGCAGCGCGAAGTAACCGAGCCCGATGCCTGCAACCAGCGCCGGCAGCAGCATCGCAAGGTCGGCGCGCGACCAGGTGTTCGGCCGCCAATAGCGCAGCGCCGTGATATCCATCACCACGAACAGCGGCGCCAGCAGCGCGCCGGCCGCGATCGGATCCATCGCCAGCGAAAGCAAGGGGATGCCGACGATAGCGAAGCCGCCGCCGAATGCACCCTTCATGAAGGCGATCAGGAAGACGCCGGAGAGTGCGATCGCGAGCGTGAGAGGTGCAGGCATGTCTGATACGGCGGATACGATCACGGGTGCACCCGCGTCGACGCTGTCGCAGCCGCTCGCCGCAAGCGCAGTTGCTCACTCTCTCCCGTGAAGCGGAAAGGCATGGATATCCGATGGCAATGTTGTGCGAAGCGTCGTGATCGCGCGCAACATGGCACTGCGCCGATGCAGGGCGCAACATCAACATTGCTCTCGGTGCATATTGCTCTCGGTGCAATGCGCATGAGCGCGACGCTCGCGGTCTGGCTGGCGCGCATTCGCGGCACGTCGGTGGCGACGTCGCGTCGGCCGCAACGGTCGTCCGCACGCGTGAGGAATAGACAGGCCAGTACCGGCATGGCCGCGGGATGATTGATTTATGTCAAAGGCCGATTCACGTCGGCACGCAACCGTAACGACGCTGAATTTTCCGCGAGACCGAATCAATGCGAAGAGTGCCGATCAATTGGGAAATGGTGTTTTGGCTTCTATGCGGGGTTGGCCTGGTGCTGGCTTTTTGGCACTACGGCACCATGATCAGCGACTACACAGATTGATGCATGCCAGGCGCAGATCTGGTCGGGCAGGTCGAGCTTAAATAGGAAACGTTTTCGGTCAGGCTCCGTTGGAGTCGTCGCGGACGCCTACGATCAAATGCGGTAACGGCGAATAAGGATGCAGTTCTAGCCGGCGCGCATGCGCGGCATGTCGGCCGAGCCCGCGCCGAGCACCACGCGGCGGTCGGTGACGGCATGATGGAACTGTTCGAGCGCAAGAGCGATCACCGACAGGTCGCTTTCCTCGACGGTGCCGTCGTCATAGCAATCCAGCGTTTCGCGCAACATGCCGTCGGCCGCATTTTGCATATCCGCGAGCTCTTCCGGCGTCTCGGCTTTTCTCACCTTGGCAATCAGCTCCAGCAGATGATCGCGATGCGCGATGTATTGCTCGCGCTCGTCCTTGTTCCAGTAATGCTTGAACCATGCGCCGACCGAGCCCAGGCCTGAGAGGATCAGGACGGCGAACCAGATGTAGTCGGTGTATTTTTCGAGGAACGTTCGCTCGTTGCCGTCGATATAGGCGGCGGCGCCCGCATGGGCCGGTAGCGCGGCGTCCTTGTCGGTATCCGGCTTCTCGATCTGCGAGGCGGTCGGCAGTTCGCGCGCGAGCTGCTGGCGGTTGGTGAAGAGCTGGCGGGCGAAGGCAGCAACCGCCGTGTCAGACAGCGATTTCGGCGCGATGATCAGATGGTTGATGGCGACCGTATCGACCTTGTCTTCCGGCCGCTGCGGCGAAGAGCCGAAGATGCTCGCTGGAATTTCCTCGGATTCATAGACCGGGTTTTTCTTGGCGATGGCGTCGGAAACGTCGATCGGCAGGAATTTCGGCTCGCCGCGGGCTGCAGCCGTTGCCGCGATCGCGTCGACCGTGATCTTGCTCTTGAGCGGGCCGACGGCCATGAAGGCATCGATCGACTGATCTTTCGCCATTTCGTTGATCTGGCTGGTGGCGAACTGGCTGATCGTGACCTTGTCCGGATTGATGCCGGACTCTTTCAGGATCACGCGCAACAGCGTGACATTGGCCTGCGTACGTCCGATCACGCCGACGCGGTGACCGGCGAGGTCCTCGAGACTCTTGACCTTCGGTGTCGGCTGCTTCCTGGAGCCCTTGGCGGGCAGGCCGGAAGGCGCCCACAGCACGACGACATTCTTGCGCAGGATGGCAACCGACTCGGCGTTCTCCGGCAGGTTCAGGTCGCCGCGCGCCACCGCGAGGTCGGCCTTACCGGCGGTGAACAACGCGATGCTCTCCTGCGTCCCTTCCGTCGTGATCGGCGCCAGACGTACCGAGCTGCCTTCACGCGCAAAGGTCTGCGCCATGAGTTGGACCAGCTTCTGGTCCTCGCTGCCGGCGGGGCCCACCGCAATCCGCAGCGTGGTCGGCCGCAGCACGTAATACAGCGTGCCGGCGGCGACGCCGAATGCGAGCATGCCCGCAGCAAGGATCAGAAGCGCGTAGCTCTTCTGCTTTCGCCGGCGGCGGGATCGTGCCGAATTGTCGTTCGGGTCTGACATCATTCTGTCACGTTACCTGAAATCCGTGGAGATGGGTTTAAAAAACAACCTTACAGAACGATGACGTCATACGCCTGAAATATCCATGTCCCAACGTCGAATTCGAGAATCGTTAATCTCGGATTCGAGCCATGAAGATCTTGATTGCGACGGATGCGTGGCATCCACAGGTGAACGGCGTCGTCCGCACGTTGACGTCGCTGGCGCGCAGCGCCAGAGCGCTCGATGCCGACATCAGCTTCCTCACGCCGGACGGGTTTCGTTCGATGGCGCTGCCGACCTATCCGGGGTTGCGCATCGCGCTGCCGAACCGGCGCGAGATCGCGCGCCGCATCGAGGAGGCCGCGCCGGACGCGATTCACATCGCGACTGAAGGGCCGATCGGCTGGATGGTGCGCGCGTATTGCCGCCGCCGCAAGCTCGCGTTTACCACGTCCTACACGACGCGCTTTCCGGAATATATCGCCGTCCGCATCGGGCTTCCGGTCGCCGTCGGATATACGGTGTTGCAGCGGTTTCATGCGGCGGCCTCCACGACCATGGTCGCAACGGATTCGTTGCGGCAGGAGCTTTCCGCGCGGGGTTTCCGCAAGCTCGGCTTCTGGACGCGCGGCGTCGACACCGAGCTGTTCAATCCGCACAGCCCGGCTGTGCTCGACCTGCCGCGGCCGATCTTCATGACCATGGGCCGCGTCGCGGTGGAAAAGAATCTCGAGGCGTTCCTGTCGCTCGACCTGCCGGGATCGAAGGTGGTCGTCGGCGACGGGCCGCAGAAGGCGCAGCTCGCAAGGCAATTCCCCGACGCGATCTTCCTCGGCGAGAAGAAGGGCGCGGACCTGACCGCGCATCTCGCTGCCGCCGACGTCTTCGTGTTTCCGAGCCTCACCGATACCTTTGGCGTCGTGCAGCTCGAGGCCTTGGCGTGCGGCACGCCGGTTGCTGCATTCCCCGTTACCGGCCCGAAGGATGTCATTGCCGATCATCCGATCGGCGCCATCGACACTGATCTGCGCAGCGCGTGCCTGCGCGCGCTGACGATGTCGCGCGAGGCCTGCCGGAATTTTGCGCTGGCGCGTTCCTGGGAAAACAGCGCGCGGCAGTTCCTCGGCAATCTGACCGCGCTGCAGCCGAGCCGCGCGCTGCGGCCGGCGCGCCGGGCGCCCACGACCAGCGCCGTGCAGGGCTAGGCTTGCGAACGTTCGACCATCAAACCAGTCATATGCGTAAGACGAGAAGGCAGGACAATCATGGCAGACATCATCAAGCTTGACGGCACGAGGCCGCTCGATTTCGACCGCGAAACGGTCGAGCAGGCCTATGACCGCTGGGCGCCGGTTTACGATCTGGTGTTCGGCGGCGTGTTCTCAAAGGGCCGCAAGGCGGCGATCGCGGCGACCAACAAGATCGGCGGCCGGGTGCTCGAGGTCGGCGTCGGCACCGGCATTTCGTTGCCGCTATACGCGCCGCATCTGCGTATCTTCGGCACCGACATTTCCGAGTTGATGCTGGAGAAGGCGAAGAAGCGCGTCGACGAACTCGGCCTGAAGAATGTCGAGGGCCTTGCGGTGATGGACGCCGAAAACCTCGAATTCCCGGACGATTCCTTCGACGTGGTAATGGCGCAATATGTCGTCACCGCGGTGCCTAATCCCGAAAAGGCGCTCGACGAATTCGCTCGCGTGCTGCGGCCGGGCGGCGAACTCATCATCCTCACCCGGGTCAGCGCCGATGCCGGCATGCGCCGCTTCATCGAGCAGCGGCTGCAGCCGGTGGTGCGTCCGCTCGGTTTCCGCACCGCCGAGTTCGCCTGGTCGCGCTACGCGCAATGGCTGGCCGGCGCGCGCGGCATGGAATTGGCGGAGCGCCGTTTGGTGCCGCCGCTCGGGCATTTCTCGCTGGTGCGTTTCCGCAAAATCGACGTCGCCGCGGCGGCCTGACGCGAGCCTTGCTGCTTGCGTCATCGCGTCGCTCTGCGGCGTCACATGTCAACTTCATGATGTCACATGCCGGACATCGAATCTCGATAGACCCGATCCCATCGGAATTTGGGGGAGAACATGATCAAGAATTTCCTGCAGGAACTGCGAACCCAGCGCTGGGATGACCATCGCTACTATCACCACAGCCGCATCAACCAGTCGCTGCACTTCGTCAGCGCCGCGAGCTTCCTGTTCGCTTATGTCATGCTGTTCTTCGACCCCGTGGTGTCGGCGCTGGTCGGCTGGCTGGTGTCGATGACGACGCGCCAGGCCGGTCACTTCTTCTTCGAGCCCAAGGGCTACGACCACGTCAACCAGGCGACCCATGAGCACAAGGAAGAGATCAAGGTCGGCTACAACCTGCAGCGCAAGGTGGTGCTGATGACGATCTGGGCGCTCTCGCCGCTGGTGCTGTATTTCAGCCCGACGCTGTTTGGCCTGGTCCAGCCCTGGACCTCGAACGCCGACTTCATGCGGCAGGTGGCCAAAGTGTGGCTGGCCGTCGGCATCGGCGGTTTGCTGTTCCGCACCGTGCACCTGTTCTTCATCCGCGACGTCGAGACCGGCCTGGTCTGGATGACCAAGATCCTCACCGACCCCTTCAGCGATCTCAAGCTGTACTACAAGGCGCCGCTGGCGCTGATGAAGGGCGAACTGATCGATCCGGGCCTGGAGAAGCACGTCAAGCACGCGTGAGCTTTCGCTTTGATGCGTGTAACGAACGTCATGCCCGGGCTTGTCCCGGGCATCCACGTCTTGAGGGTGTCCCGGCCACGACGATGGAGAGCGGTGAACTCTCAGCCGTCATTGCGAGCGAAGCGAAGCAATCCACCTTCTCCATGCGGGGATAGATGGATTGCTTCGTCGCTTCGCTCCTCGCAATGACGGAGAACCAGCCGGGCTATGACCGTAAATAAAAGAACGCCGTTAGCGCCCCAGCCGCTTCCGCAGCATCTCCCGCAGAATCCGCCGCTTGATATCCTTGTTGGTCAGCGAAGCCTCATGCCACCACCAGCCATCGCGCTTCATCTTGTCGGCCGCCGCGACAAAGCGGTCGGCCACCTCGGTGAAATCCGCATCGGTGTAGTTGAGGCTGAAGATCAGCCGGCCGGTGCCGACCCAGCTCAAGGCCAGCCCCTCGGCGCGCAGATAATATTGAAGCATCCAGTTGTAGCGGGACGGCTCGGTGTATTGCACCGTCCAGATCGAGGAGAGATTGCTGACGCGGACCGGGAGCTCCTGCTCGGCCAACCGCTCATTCAACGCCTTGGCGCGGCCGTTCCAGGTTTCGTCGAGTCCCTGATAGACCGCGTTGAAGTTCGGGCTGGCGAGGCGGCTCAGGAATTCGTCCATCGCCGTCATCACGTAGGGGTGCGAATTGAAGGTGCCGCGGGCGAAGCAGACGTCGGCGGGGCGATCGTCGCGGAAGCGGCGCATCAAGTCCTTGCGGCCGCAGACCACGCCCACCGGAAGTCCGCCGGCGAGGCTCTTGCCGTAGGTCACCATGTCGGCGCGAACGCCGAAATATTCCTGGGCACCGCCGGCGGCGAGGCGGAAGCCGACGAAGACTTCGTCGAAGATCAGAACGATGCCGCGCTCGGTGCAGACCTCGCGCAATTTCTTCAGCCACTCGGTGTAAGCCGCGCGATCGAACGCGCCCTTGCGCGAGCTATCGACCAGCGCGGAATCGCCGGGGGCGTTGGCATTCGGGTGGAGCGCCTGCAGCGGATTGACCAGCACGCAAGCGATGTCGCGGCGCGTCTGCAGCACATGCAGCGTCCGCTCCGACATCTCGGCCAGCGTGTAGGTCTCGTGCGGCGAAACAGGATTGCCGACGCCGGGCTGCACGTCGCCCCACCAGCCGTGATAGGCGCCGGCGAAACGAACCAGATGTGTGCGCCGGGTGTGGTAGCGCGCCAGCCGCACCGCCTGCATGACCGCTTCGGTGCCGGACATGTGGAACGAGACTTCGTCGAGGCCGGAAATCTCGCAGAGACGGCGGACGTTGTCGGTGATGACGGGGTGATAGGGACCGAGCACGGGTCCGAGCGCATGGGCGCGCTTTTCGGCTTCTGTGATGCATTCCTTGTAGAAGTCGTTGCCGAAGATATTGACGCCGTAGGAGCCGGTCAGGTCGTAGAAGGCATTGCCGTCGACGTCGGTCACGGTGACGCCGGCGGAGGATTCCATGAACGCGCCGGTGCCGAGATTTTCGCGCACCAGCCGGCTGTACTGAAACGGCACGCGGTAGCTTTCCGTGAACTGCAAGTCGGAGATGTGTTCGGCCGCTTCGGATGTCATCCGGCGGCCCCTGGCGTAGCGCTCCTCGAAGAGGCTGGCGAGCCGGAAGAAGGCGTCCTGGCGCTGCATCGCGATGTCGGCGGGCGCGCCGTCGGAGGCGAAGAAATCGCCGATATCGAACTCGTAATGCGGCACCAGCCGCGCGACCATTTTGGACATTTTTGAATGTCCTGATAGCGAGCGGTGCTTGGCGCGCGATAGCGCCAGCCGGGCCTGCAATTTGGGGAAGACTGCCGCGGCGCTTACGGCCGCAGCGGCGGACAGGGAAAGAATCGGAAGGGATGTGTCCATGCCACCAGCGCTAGCCAATGCCTCTAACAGATTGATGACAATCCGGGGCCTGATCGCGTCCCTGACGCAGCAGGAAGATCTCAATTTTCTATTGACCAACCGTATTCCGCGGGCGGCGCTGACGCGCTTCATGGGCTGGTTCAGCAAGATCGAGAATCCGCTGGTGCGCGATGCCTCGATTGCGTGCTGGCGGCTGTTTTCCGACCTCGATCTGTCGGAAGCCAGGAAGACCGAATTCAGAAGCCTGCATGATTGCTTTACCCGCGAGCTTCGTCCCGGGCTGCGACCGGTGGATCCGGACCCGAGCGTGGTGGCCAGTCCATCCGACGGCATCATCGGCGCGCACGGCCGGATCGCCGACACCGAGCTGTTCCAGATCAAGGGCGCGCCTTATTCGCTGCTCGACCTGCTCGGCGATCCTGCGCTGGTGGATCAGCACCGCAACGGCCGCTTCCTCACGCTGCGGCTGACGTCGAGCATGTATCATCGCTTCCACGCGCCCTATGACGCCACGATCAAGAGGGTGACGTTCATCCACGGCGATGTCTGGAACGTCAATCCGATCGCGCTGAAGCGCGTGGAGCGCCTGTTCTGCAAGAACGA
This sequence comes from Bradyrhizobium paxllaeri, assembly GCF_001693515.2. Taxonomy (NCBI): domain Bacteria; kingdom Pseudomonadati; phylum Pseudomonadota; class Alphaproteobacteria; order Hyphomicrobiales; family Nitrobacteraceae; genus Bradyrhizobium; species Bradyrhizobium paxllaeri. The sequence goes on along the minus strand of NZ_CP042968.1, from coordinate 6,554,453 downwards.
GCGCGCGGTACTGCGCACGCGGCTTTCGACCGGCGAGGCGCTGACGCTGGTGCCGGTCGCCGCCATTCTGGTCGCCAGCATCCGCCTGCATTTCCTCGATGTCACGCTCAACGCGCAGAGCAGGGGACCGGTGGACTTCGCCTGCTTTGCGCGGGTCAAGAAAGGCGACGAACTCGGCTGGTTCGAGCACGGCTCGACCATCATCGTGCTGGCGCCGGAGAGTTTCGAATTCGCCGACGGTGTCGCGGAGGGAGCGCGCATCCGCGCCGGCGAAGCGCTGTTGCGCAAACCTTGATCGCATCTCTATATGGTCGCAAGATCTGAAATCCGATGCGGGAAGAAAGATGGCGCGAACGCCTGTTCTGGCGGCGGGAGGCATTGTGCTGCGGCAGGCGGAGCCGCCGCTGGTCGCGGTGGTGCGCCTGCGCAAGCGCAATGAATGGGTCCTGCCGAAAGGCAAGCTCGACGACGGCGAGACGCCGCGCGCCGCCGCCGAACGCGAGGTGATGGAAGAAACCGGGTACGACGTTGCCGTGCACGAATTTCTGGGGACGCTGGCCTACGAGTCCCGGGGCGGCGCCAAGGTGGTGCATTACTGGCGCATGGCCGCGGGCGAGACGCCGGCGCGCCAATTGATGCGCGACGTGAAGGCGGTGGACTGGCTGTCGCTGGAAGAAGCCATTAAACGGCTGTCGCGCGGCTATGAGCGCGCGTTTCTGGAACAGGTGGGGCCGATCGCGCTGGCGGCGGCGAACGGCGTGGCAGGCGCGGCGTTGCCGATGGCGGTACAGCCCATCGTGCGAGAGAAAGCCGCGCCCGTTGGCTTTCTTCGAAACCTGCTTCGACTATTTCGCTAATCCGTGTCCCGGGCAGCGCTGAGAAACTTCTAGCGCAATTCCTTCGGCGGCTTGCCGCGTTGCTGCGCGGGTGCAGGGCGCCGCGGCGCTGCAGGCAATCCCGGCCGCTGCAGGGCGGGCGGGGCTTGCACGCCGGGCGGCCGCTGCAGACCGGGAGCGCCGAAACGGTTCGGCAGCGGCCGTCCCTGCAGTACGCCGGGCTGCGCATAGGGTTGTTGCGGCTGTCCGACGCGTGGCGGCACGCCGGGTTGATTGGGCGAAGCCGGCTGTTGCTGGCCCGCGCGTGGCGGCAGGGAGGGCTGTCTCGGCGAGCCCGGTTGCTGCTGTCCCTGACGGCTCGGCACGCCCGGCTGTTGCTGCTGACCGGGCCGGTTCAGTTGCCCCGGTTGTTGCGGCTGACCGGGGCGATTGAGTTGGCCGGGCGGCTGCTGTCCCTGCTGCTGCCCCGGGTTCTGACCCTGGCGGTTCGGCACCGCCGGCAGCGGCGGCTGACCGGGTTGTCCGGGCAGGCCGTTCTGCCGCTGACCGGGTTGTTGCTGCCCCGGCCGGTTCAACTGACCGGGCTGCTGCTGCCCGGGCCTGACCTGTCCAGGCAGACCGTTCTGTCGCTGCTGGCCGGGTTGCAACTGCCGGATCGGGCGGTTCGGATTGAGGAAGCCGGGATTGGCGCGGCGGAATTCGCGCTGCTGGAACACGACCTGCCGGCCGAGATTTTGCGTCGAATGAAGCTGACGCACAAAGCCCTGGTCGCGCAGGACAGCTGCTTGCGGAATCACCAGCGGCACCGCCGCGAAGCGCGCGCCGCCGGCGCCGGGGCGGATGGTGAAGCCGCTGGCGCCCTGCGTCAGAAAGCCGAGCCGCGAGCCGGCGCGGTCATTGACCTCGATCCGGCCGACCCGCCCGTCGGCGTCGGGATAAAGCTTGACCGCGACATTGTTCGGACTGTTGGCGGCGGCGCCTTCCGGCACCTCGACAAGGCCGGTGGTGCCGCGAATGCCGAGGGTGGCGGTCGGCGTCGTGATCTTCATGTCGCCGGTTTTTGCCACCGACGCGGCGACGAAGGCCGCGGTGCCCTTGGCGACGTCGAAGATCGCGGCGTTGCTCTTGCCGCCGTCCTCATAGACGTAATTGTCGATGGTGATCTTGGTGTTGGCCCTGAGATTGAAGGTGGTGTTGTCGATGAAGGTGATGCCAAGCGCCGCATTGGCGCCGGTCTGCACGATATCGTTGAGGTAGATGTCGTCCTTGACCTTGAGCGGCGTGGTGGTGTCGTTGCGGATCACGCTGGCGCTGCCGGTCACGGTGGCGACGTTGCCGATCGGCTCCTCCGGCGCCTGCGCGTCCGCGGCCGGCGCGGACGCATCGGGCGCCGGTGTCGCCGGCGTGGCGGACTGCGAAGGATCGGTCTGCGCCTGCGCCAGCTGCATCGGCTCGGAAGTCGTCGCGAAAACGTCCGTCGCGCCGATCATCGTGCTGCCGGCCAGCAGCACAAGCGCGAAGCATAGATGGCGCGGCATCGGGATATTTCCGTGGGCGGGGAGAAGGCAGGCGGCGGGAGCGCGATTTCAGCGCGGCCAGGCTGAATGCGGGATGAACATGGCCGCTTGTTGTCGGCCACAAACGATCAGCGCCACACCCGGGGTGTCCGGGCGTGGCGCTGTGGCATTATGTAGGAAAATGGCTCAGCCGCGCTTGACCGGAGTCAGGTTCAGCGGCTTGGAGGGCTTCGCCGTCGGCGCGCAGTTCACGGGCGTCGCGGTGGCCGGCGGCACGTAACGGAAGACAGCCTTGCAGCCGTTGCTGAGCTGCGCACGCTTCTGCACCATGCAGGCGGTGACGCGCTCGACATCGGGGATTTCCGACGAGCACAACCGCATCGCATCGCCGGTGCACATTTGCTCCTGCTCTTGCGTGTAGGCGTGGGCGGTCGTGGTCAGCAGGCCAAGCGCAAGCGTTGTTGCGATCAGCATCGTGCAATTGCGCATGGTCGAACCGGTGAAAGCCATCGAATGTCCCCCTTGTGGATGGTGCCAGCGCGGATCGCGCTACCGAGTTGCGCGCCGAAGTGGCGCCTCGTTGGCGAGGACAACTACGCGGCCCCGGTTTCGGGATTTTTTCGTCGCAAGGGAAAAAGTGTTTCGTCGCGGAGGAGATTTGCTTCGTCGTGCAAGGTCTTAACGAACGCTCAACTATCCGCGACAGCGCAAAAAAGAGACCCCGTGAAATCTCACGGGGTCCAAGTCTCAGGGAGAAGGAGTCTCAGGGAGAAGAAGTCTTAGCGAGAAGAAGTCTTGGGAAGAAATCGTCAGCTCACGCGCTTCCAGGTCTGGCCGCCGCAGAACATGCCGCCGAAGGCGCAGCCCTGAACCTTGAGCGTATTGGTGCCCTTCAGCGCGATCGTCGAGTCGTAGTTGCGTCCGCTGTTGGGATCGTGAATCCGGCCGGCCCACTTGCCGCCCTGCGGCTTCATGTTGATCAGGATCCGCTCGCCGGTGTTGACGGAATAGCCGCACAGATTGGCGCCGCATTCTTCGATGCGCACGTTGCCCTTGTTCTCTTCCGTCGACCAGACGCCGAGCGGCGAGTTCGGATCGGACGCAGCGGCAACGGGAGCTGGCTGCGGCGCGGGTGCGGCAGCGACCGGTGCGGCGGGCGGAGGCGGAGCGGGTGGTACGACTTCGGTCCGCGTCGGTGGTGCGGCCGCGACGGTCGTTTGCGCCGGCGCCGGCGCAGCAACGGGGGCCGCGGGCTGCGGCGCAGTCGCCTGGACCGGGGCCGGAGCTGCCGGCTTTGCCGGCGCGGTCGCGACGACGTCATCGTCGTCCTTGCGCTTCGAGCCCATGCCCTTGAGGTCGATATTGCCGAGCGTGCCGGTGTAGCCGGGCGAGGTGATCTTGATGCAGGAAAGGCCGTTGCAGTTGCGCGGCGCTTCGACACGAACGCGCTCGCCGTTGATCTGCAGGGTGATTCCGCCGGCCTGTGCCGAGGTGGTGGCCATCAACAATGCGGTGAGGATATAGAGCTTCTTCATGAGGGCCTCCCTGAGCGGCCTTGTGAGCGTTTTGCGTTGAACGTGCGCAGACCCTACGCGGGGGCGAGGAGATGTTCTGTGATGCACATCACGTGACATCAGAAAGCGGCAGGGCCGGCTCGGTGATTCAAATCACATCCCGTTGAAGTTCCCCGCGGCTAGTTTTCCGCGATCACCTGCGGGAGGCTTCGATGAAATGGTTTTGTTTTCTCGCCGTGCTGATGCTGCTCAGTTCTTCGGCCCATGCCGGCCGGTCGATTTCATTCAGCATCGGCGGTCACCGGGTGTACATCGAATCCTCCAGGCATTGCCGCTCGGCGTCGTGCGCCTCGACCTCGATTTCCCGAAGCCGCAACTGGCGTCACAGGCGCGACCGCTATGGCGACGATCGCGATGTGGGCGTGGTGCCGGCCAAGCCGCTGCCGCCTGTACCGCAGACGGTTTTGCCACCTGCGCCGCCACCGATCACGCCGCCGGCCAAGACCATCGTCACGGCACCACCGCCGGCCGTCTACACCACGGCGGCATCGACGGCTGAGGTCGTTGAAGCGCCGCCATCTCCACCGCCAGTTGAACAGACTTCGATTCCCCTGCCGCCGCTTCCGCCGGCTGCGAAGCCGGTCGAGGCCGCGCAGCCGGCCCCGCAAGTTGAACGCATCACGCATCAGCCGGAGGAGGAGCCATCGGATTCGCCGATCGGCGACTGGCAGACCGAAAGCAAGGGAACGGTGCGGATCGCAAAATGCGGCAATGCGCTGTGTGGCTATGTGCTCAGTGCATCGTCCGAGAAAGGCGAGGCGATCCTGGTCAACATGAAACCGAAGACCGAGCGGCAATGGACCGGCAGCGTCTACAGCCAGGACAGCCGCGAGACCTACTACGGCACGATGTCGATGAAGGGGACCAACACGCTTCGCGTCGAAGCCTGCGCGCTGCTCCGCTTCTACTGCACCGGCAACAATTGGAGCCGCGTCATGCGCCGCGCCGATAGTCTGGTGTTGGTGTCCGCCAAGCCGCGTTCATAAGGTTCTTCGCGCGCCACCCATCGGATCAAGTCCGAGGGCCTGCTTCCCTCGAAAAGCGGTGTGAACGAAAACGCCCGGTGACAGCGTCACCGGGCGTTCGGGTCCATTTGTCTGGACGGGTAGTTTCTAGAACACGCCAAGCACAATCGCGGCGACGAAGGCGAATGCGACATACGCTGTTACAACGCCAAGTCTGCTAACGAGAGGACTTACGAAATCCATTGGGAAAGCTCCCTGGGTTCACGTCGTGCCCGCACATAACACCTAAGGTTAGCAAAGCGTTCCCGGCCTAAAAAAGTCAGTGCTGCTGTCCATCCATGGCTCTCCACAGCCGAGCGCCCCGGTAAACATGGTAAAAAATTCGTAAAAACAACATGTTGAAGAGTCTTTAAATAAATTAGTTGAACGTGCGCGCGATGACGCGCGGAGTTCGTTTGTATCTCGTCGGCTCCTTCGTCCTCGTCTCGCTAGCGGGTTGTGGCCGCGGATTTTTTCAGTCCGCCGAGCGCGAACCGTGGCGTACCGAGGCTGAAGTCGCTTGTCTGAAGTCCGGCGCGGTCAAGGAGAGCGCGGAAGTCGTCCGGATCGACCCGATTTCCGGTCCCGGCGTGTGCGGTGCGGAATACCCGCTGAAAGTGGCGGCGCTCGGCGAAAACATCACCTCGTTCGGCTTTGCCGACGAAAGCCTGCGGCCTCCCGGCAATATCGGCAATCAGCCGCGCTGGCCGATCAACCGTGCGCCGGCGGCAGCGCCGCCCCAGCAGAACTATTCGGGAAATTATTCGGGCAGCTATCCGGAACCGGCACCGCGGCAGCCGAGCTATGCTGCGCCGTCGAACGGGCCGATCTCGCTCTCCGCGCCGGGCGTTGCCTCGCAGCAGGATGACATCGATCTGCCGCCGGAAGGCGCGCCGTCATCGCGCGGCGGCTATGCGGCGCCTTCCTATCCGCCGCAGGGCCGCTACACCGCGCCTTCGTCTGCGCCGTATACGCAGCCATCCTATCCGCCATCACCGGCCGCGCAGGGCAATCCGGTCAGCGCCTTCGGGCAGGTCTCGATGAAGCCGACGGCGACGCTGGCGTGCCCGATTGTCTCGGCGCTCGACCGCTGGCTCTCCGATTCCGTGCAGCCGGCGTCGATGCGCTGGTTCGGCGTGCGCGTCGTCGAGATCAAGCAGATCTCCGCCTATTCCTGCCGCGGCATGAACGGCAATCCGCATGCGCATATTTCCGAGCACGCGTTCGGCAACGCGCTCGACATCGCGGCCTTCACGCTCGCCGACGGCCGCCGCATCACGGTCAAGGGCGGCTGGCGCGGCATGCCGGAAGAGCAGGGGTTTCTGCGCGACGTGCAGGCGACCGCCTGCCAGCAGTTCAACACCGTGCTGGCGCCGGGCTCCAACTCCCACCATGAGGATCACATCCACGTCGACCTGATGCGCCGCGCGTCCCGCCGCACCATCTGTCAGCCGGCCGCGGTATCGGGCGAACAGGTCGCCGCGCGCGCCCAGCGTAACCCCTACGCGTCACGCGATCCCTATTCGACGGGCTCGCTCAAAAAATCGGTGTCGCGCTGGTTCGGGGGCCGCAGCAGCAAGGTCAACGAGGAAGACGAGTTCGAGGATCATTAGCGTTCGGTCGGATTCGTAGGACGGGTGGAGCGAAGACGACACCTATCGCTCGGGCGTTGACGGAGATCGCTGTGCGCCACCCATCCTACAAACTGACTCAATGGCGCTTGCCCCATGCACCAATCGCGTCAGTCCATGTTCGTTGCCACTGTTCCGCGAATTGCATCCACACCTGGATGGGATTCGCGGGTGCCTGGGTTGAGCCAAGGCCCGGCAAGGAATTTAGCTTTGACAACATCGCCGATGGTGAAGCGGACATGGGATTGGGCAGTTTGATCTGCTCCTCCCAGGCGTCCATCAGTTGATCCATCGTCTTGATTTGAATTTCGGCGATGCTTAGCAACTGTGTGCGAGCGGCATCAACCACCTGTTCTGGCCATCCGAGTGCCGAGGCAGCCGCAGCCATCTGTTCGAGGACACGTTTGCCGTTCTTTGTGTTGGTGTCGGCAAGCTCGTTGCGCCAGTCCGACAAAGACTTCAAGGCCGCGTTAACACCGTCGCGCGCCTCTTTCGTAAGCCCGGAAACCGACGTGGGACTAAAGTCGCGAGGCTTGGTTTCCAAGAACTCCGTGGCCATGGCTGTGCTCCTGTTGTTGATGCCTCCAATTGCCGCAGGCTCCTACAGGGTGTCCGGAAATCACATTGATGTAAGTCAATGGGGAGGGCACCGCGCGGGTTGGCCTTGACCGCAACGGCGGAAATCCGCCCGGGGGCAAAAGCTGGTCTTTAACATGGAGACCGCCCCGTTGGTTCCGGCCTCCATCTCCGTGGTTCCAGCTTGTAGGGCGGATTAGTCTTACTGCGTCATAGGCGTCCGCGACTTATCGATGCTGCGTGGCCGCCACAGCACGGACATCTCAGCAAGTTTTTTATAAGTGCGCGGGTCAATCGCACGCGCATAGTTGCGATCGAGTTCGGGACATGGCGTTCAGGCCGCGCGGGCGGAGCCTCTGGGTCGATAATTGTCGGGTAACGGAGGGACTTCGACTGGCGCGGTGGAACGAGGTCCTGAGGGGGGAATCATCGCCTGCTCGGCGAGAAGGAAGCCGTAGGCTGCGATGCACAGCGTTGCGTGATGGTGGAAGCCACGCCAGCCGCGCCCTTCGTAGTGGCCGAGCCCGACCTCCTGCTTGAGTTCCTGGTAGTCGCGCTCGATGCGCCAGCGCAGCCTGGCCAGATCGACGAGTTGCGTGAAGCTGACGTCCTCCGGCAGCGTGGAGAGCCAGTATTTGGTCGGCTCTGCCTCGCCCTCCGGCCATTCGATCAACAGCCACTCAGGTGATAGCGTCTCGGGGATCAGCTTGTTGTAGCTGACGCGGACAGGTACACGCGCGAAGCGCGAGGACAATTGCTCGGCCGAGCCTTCGCGCCACGTCACCGTGCGCCACGCCCGCTTCGGTAGACCGAGCGCCACTTTTTGGGCCGAGATCAGTGCGGGCTCGTCACGACGGCCGGTGTTGTTCATCGGCTTGTCCATCCGCCGTGGGGCGCTGCCAGGGGCCCACATCAGGATGGTCGGCACGATGCCGACCACGTAAGGCACGCCAAGTTCCGTCATGCCTGCACGCAGCCGCGCGTCCCTGCCATATGCTGCATCCATCAACGCAACGCCGCGTGGCAGGCCGCTTTCGCAGGCCCAGCCGATTTGCTCCAACGCGATCTGTAGCTTGGTCCTGAACTTGAGTTGCTTGGGAACGCCTGCCTTCTTCCGCCGTGCACGATCCTTTGACCAGGCTTCCGGCAAGTACAAGCGATAGGCCACCGGCAGGCTGGCGGCATGATTGGCGATCGACAGCGACACCGCCACCTGGCAGTTGGCCTGCTTGCCGAGCTGACCGCAATATTGGTGGTGCACGCCGACCGAATGCTTGCCCTGCTTAGGGAACGAGGTGTCGTCGATGATCCACGCCTCGATCGGTCCACTCTTCTCGATCGCCGGCAGCACCATCTCGCGTACCTTGGCCAGCACGGTCTCGTCCGACCAATCGGCGTTGGCGACAAAGTGCAGCAGCGACTGGTGCTGTGCCGCTGTCCTCGCCGGAGCCGTCCGCGCTGCCATCGGCTCAACGCTCTTGCGGTCACCGGGCAACATCAGTCCCGTACAATAGTCGCGCAGCGGCCGCGTCCGCTCCGCGTGACCGATCACGCTTCCAAGTCCCGCAATGTAAGACGCGAACCGTGCTTCGCTTTGATCAAGATCCATCCGGCCCTCCCGCGTGCCAAAGATCGAATCCCATCAAATACTTGATTCACGGCCTCAAGGACTGCGACCGCTTGACTCAGTAGTGCTATTCCGCCCTGCGCTTCTCATGGCACCAACCGCTCCAGCAAATCGTGTACGACGCCCTTCAGCAGATCGAGCTTGTAGCCGGTCATCGGCAGCGGCTTTGCGCCTGCTGTCGCTTGCTCGGCGGCATTGGCGAGCGCAGCCGCAGTGGCTTTCCTGTCCTGCAAGGCCGCTTCCACCGCATGCAGCCGCAGTGGCACCGGGGCGACGCCTCCGACGGCGAGGCGAATGAACTGGAACGTGCCGTCCTTCACCACTGCGCGGGCGCAGATCTCGACCAGCGGCCATTCGGCATGGGTGCGGCTGATCGCGCGCTTGTAGAGCGCGCGTTCGCCCTGCAGCGGGGAGGGGAGCTCGATGCTCCTGATCATCTCGCCCGGATGCAGTGCGTTGTCGGCGGCGCCGTTGGAGCCATCGCCGAGGAGGTCGCCGATCGTCAGCGAACTTCTCTGGTTCGTCGTCACTGTTGCCTCATAGGCCAGCAGCGCTGCCGCCATGGTCGAGGGATGCGGCGCTACGCAGGGGCCGAGGTCGAATGCGACGTGGTAGAGATGATTGCCCGATCGCGCCGGACAATCCGAACCGCCTTTCTTGAGGCAGGCGATGTGCGGATTTCGAAAGTACCAGCAGCGCGAACGTTGCGCGAGGTTGCCGCCGAGGGTGGCGAGGTGACGGATCTGCGGCGTCGCCAGGCCTTGCGCGGAAGCCGCTATGCCTGGATAGGCCGCGGCGAGGCGCACGTCGGAAGCGATCGCGGCAATGGTGGTGAAAGCACCGAGGCGCGCCCTGCCGTCGGCGTCCCAATGCATTCCGATCGTGTCGGGCGCTGCCGATATGTCGATCAAGGGTCCGGTCGAGACGCCGCTGCGGCGCCGTTCGGATAGGTCAGTGCCGGCGGCGCGGAATTCGCCTGCTGTGGTGGTCATGGCTGTCGGTGTCATGCGGCGGCCCTCCCTCTGAGTGCGGCGACCAGACGGTCGGGACGGAGCGGCAGCTCGGTCAGCCGAACGCCGGTGGCGTTGCAAATCGCGTTGGCGACGGCGGGCGAGGTCGGTACGGTCGCGACTTCGCCGATACCGACGCTGCCGCCGAGCACATGATCGAATCCGCCCTGGTCGAAATGCACGTCGATCATGGGCGTGTCCGCGATTCCGGGAATGCGATAGTCCTCCATGCCGCCGCTGAGCACGTCGCCGGTGCGGGAATCGACTTCGCGCGCCTCATAGAGCGCGTAGCCGACGCCCTGAATGATCGCGCCGGCCGCCTGGCTGTGCGCCAGCGCGGGCGCTGCGATTCTGCCGACCGCAATGCCGGTGTGAACGTTGAGGACGCGGACATGGCCGAGCCAGGTGTCGACTTCGACCTCGATGACCTGCACCGAACTCGGCACGCCGGCGCCGATCGCAAGGTTAGAGAAGCGCCGCATCATCCAGCCGAAGATCCAGCCCAGCAAGCCGACCTGCTTGAGCGGCGACTCAATTCCCGGCGCCATCTGCCTGGAGTCTTCCGGCCGAACGCCGGAGGCGGAGAGATCGGGTGAGGCCGCGAGCATTTCGCGCCAGGGCGCGTTGGAACCGGGGACGGGCTGTCGCTTTGTGCTTTGCTGGATCGCGGTCTTCAACTGCCCGATGGCGAGCAGCATCGGCGGGATCACCGACGCCGTGACGCGGCTGCCGCCGGAGCCCGGCCCTTCCGGCAATCTTGAATCGCCGATCCGGACCTCGACCTCATGCGGCTCCAGCCCGAATTCGCGCGCCAGCGTATTGGCGATCACGGTACGGGTGCCGGTGCCGATATCCTGCGTCGCGGTGCTGGCGACGAGGCGTCCGCCCTTCACCGCTACCTCGACCTTTGAGCCGGGCTGCCACAGATAAAGCCAATAACCGGTGGCGACGCCGACGCCGCGGCGATAGCGGCCGCTCTGCGCGGCGATCGGTTTGCGGTTGCGCCAGACGTCAAGGCTCGAGGCCCAATCATAGAGTCGCTGGCGATTGGGATCGGGATCCCAGCGCTTGCGCAGCGCGATCGGATCGAGCTTCACGCGCTGCGCCGCTTCGTCGATCGCCTGTTCCAGCGCAAACGCCATCGGCGGCCCGCCGGGGCCGCGGAAGGGCGCGCCTGCCGGCAAATTGCTGATGACGTCGAAATCGGCGAGTTCCTTTGCTTCCGCCGGATAGATCAGGCGCGCCAGCGCGGCGATGGTCGAATTGGTCGCGGCTCCCGTATCGGCGTAGGCGGTCAGCGACAGCGCTTTCAGTTCGCCTTGCTCGGACGGCAGCAGCGCAATCTTCATCTCGGTCGCCGGCCGATAGCCGGTGACCGAGAGCTCCTCGTGCCGGTCATAGGCGACGCGCACCGGCGCCTTCGCTTCGCGCGCCAGTTCGATCGCGGTGGTCGTTTCCACGCCGAGCGCAGCCTTCGACCCAAAGCCGCCGCCGACATGGTCGGCAATCACGCGCACCTTGTCGTGGCCGAGCTTGTAGCGTTTGGCGATCATCTCCATCACGTGAAATACCGCCTGCGTCGACGCATGCACGGTGAGCTGGTCGCCGTCGAAGCGCGCCACCGCCGCATGCGGCTCGAGGCAGGCATGCTGTTGCGTGCCGGTGCGGAAGGTGCCCTCCACCAGCAGCGGATTTTTTGCGGCGCGCGCGCCGTCGACCCAGTTCCGCACCTTCTTCGGCTTCTTGGAGAAGGCCGCAGACGGCCCGCGGATGTTGCCTTTCCACGCCGCCGGCGCACCGCCGCCTTCGGAGACGTTGCCGGCCTTTTTGCGCGCGGATTTTTCGAACACGACGGGCGCATTGGCCTTGCGCGCTTCATCGAGCCCGACCGCAGATGGCAGGCGCTCGCTGACGACCTTGATCGCAGCGATGGCCGCGAGCGCGGTTCTGCGATCCCTGGCGGCGACGGCGGCGATGGGGTCGCCGACATAGCGGACGATGCGGTCGTCGCCGAGCAGCGGGATCACGGCGCCCACGCCCGGCATGGCGCGCGCGGCAGCGAGATCGAGTTCGCCGATCCGCGCATGCGCGAACGGCGAGCGCAGGATCACGCCTTCGAGCTGGCCGTCATGATGGATGTCGACGGTGTACTTCGCCGATCCCGTCACCTTGTCGCGCGCCTCCATGCGCGGCGGCAGGATGTCGCTGCCGTCGAAGCGGCCGGCGCAGGCATCCGCCACTGCACGGAAGATGCCGTCATAGGCGCCGCAGCGGCAGAGATGGCCCGACAGCGCCGCGCCGATTTCCTCGCGCGAGGGCACCGCCGTGCCCTTGGCAGCGCGCCAGGAATCATGAAAGGCCACTGCTTCGACGATGAAACCCGGCGTGCAGAAGCCGCATTGCAGGGCGTCGTGCGCCATAAAAGCCTTCTGCACCGGATGCAGTTTTGCCGCGCCGATGCCTTCGACCGTCGTCACGTTTGTGTTCGCGGCTGATCGAGCCGGCATCAGGCAGCTCACGGCGGGCGCGCCATCGACCAGCACCGTGCAGGCGCCGCAGACGCCGGCCCCGCAGACGAGCTTGGTGCCGGTGAGGTCGAGCGCGTCGCGCACGACGTCGACCAGCAGTGCATCGGGATCGTCGGGGAGGGGAGCGAGCTTGCCGTTGATCGTCATGGTGCTCATCTGCGATCTCCAGGTTTGCGGGCGGATTTCTTGGCTGGCTTCGATTGAACCGCGCGCGGTTTTGCCGGGCTGAGGGCGCCGGCGATCAGCGTGCGCAGCATGATTTCCAGATCCTTCAGGAGGGCGCCGGCCGGCTGCAGCGCCGGATAGGCGGCTTTGGTGCCATTGACCGCCATCTCGACACAGCGCGCCAGATCGCGCGGCGTCATGCCGGGGCTGAGGGTGAGCCCCTGCTTGCGGCAGACGCGCGCAATCGTCGCGGCAAGCTGTTCTGCATAGAGGGCGGTGTATTTCTGATAGAGGTCGCGGGCCTGCACGAGATGTTCGGAGAACAGCTCCTCGACATGGGGCGAGCCGTCGAGCGAGGCGGCGAGTTGTCCGAGCTTGGCGGTGACGGAGGCGACGAGAATATCGGCGAGGCTGCCGCCGGCTTTTTCCGCCGCACTTGTCGCTGCGATCTCGGCGGCAAACGCCTCCTCATGCAGCCGTTCGATCACGGCGCGGAACAGCGCTTCCTTGGATTTGAAATGATGGTAGAGCGCCTGCCGCGTCAGGCCGGCGGCTTCGGCTGCCTGCTCGATCGACGAGCGACGGAAACCGTGCCGGCGAAACACCAGCATCGCGGCGTCGAGAATGCGGGTACGCGGGCTCATTTGACGATTTTGACAAAAGAAGACGAAATGTCAAATCACGCCGGCGCGAGGATGCGATGTCACTGATATGACGGCGCTTTGGGTGTCCGGCAGCCGTAAGGTACGTTGCCGTCATGGCCGGCTGCCGTGATGTTGGCGTTGAAGTACCGACCCATCGAGGGCGCGTTCAGCAGCGCATCGATCATGTCCTTTGGCACATCGCAATATTGCTGGTAGGCCGCGTAGCGCTGGACCAGCATGCGCCGGCTCTCAGTGTCGTAGCATACCCGGCTGATGACGCTGCTGCGGGTGACGTCCTGACAGGTGAACGGCGCGAGATCGACCGGGCCACGGTCCTTGACGTCAACGATCTCCGCTTCCTCCCACTGGGCGGTGAAAAGCAGCGCAAGCATGAAAGCGAGACGGGTCACTTCGTTTCCTGCACCGGCATCAGGGACGCAGAAGTCTGCACCCTGAGCGGCGAGGCGACAAGCGCCAGCTGATGGCGCTGTCGCGATCCCGCCGGCGCATATGTGAAAGCGAGACCGTTGCGTAACCGGGGGTTTTCGTCTTCGGCCGGGCCGCCTATCGTTGCGTCCAAGCGGGCAGCATCCGAAGTCCCGCGGGGAGAGCCAGGTCATGAAAATCAGGAGCGTTCGGGCCCACGTCCTCGAAGCAGCCCTCTCGCAGCCCTTTGCCTACTCGCGCGCCTGGTACGACGCACGCGCCGCCATGGTGGTCGAAGTCGAGACCGAGGACGGCCTCACTGGCTGGGGTGAATGCTACGGGCCGGCGCGGATCACCGCGGCCGCGGTCGAAAGCGTGGCGCCTCTGCTGGTTGACGAGGACCCGCTGCGGATCGATTTCCTCTGGCGGAAAGTCTATTCCGCGCTGCGCGATCACGGCCAGAAGGGCGTCGTCATCGAGGCGCTGAGCGGCATCGATATCGCGCTCTGGGATATCAAGGGAAAATTTTTCGACGCTCCCGTCCATCAATTGCTCGGCGGTGCGAGCCGGAACGAGGTGCAGGCCTATGCGACCGGACTCTACCGGCGCAAGTCCGGCGATCCGCTGCGCCATCTGCCGGATGAGGCCGCAGGCTACGTGGCAGAGGGCTTCAAGGTGGTGAAGCTGAAAGTTGGTTTCGGCATCGAAGAAGATGCCGCGGTGACGCGCGCCGTGCGCGATGCGATCGGACCCGACGTCGCGCTGATGGTCGATGCCAACCATGCCTATGATGCGACGGCAGCGATTCGTCTCGGCCGGATGATCGAGCGCTACGACATCGGATGGTTCGAGGAGCCGGTGCTGCCGGAGGACCTCGCGGGATACCGCGAGGTGAAGGCCGCGATCTCGATTCCGGTCGCGGGCGGCGAGTGCGAGTTCACGCGGTTCGGCTTTCGCGATGTGCTGGTGTCACGCGCGATGGACATCATCCAGCCCGATACCTGCGCGGCGGGCGGACTTTCCGAATGCAAGAAGATCGCCGACATGGCCGAGGCGTTCGGCGTCAGATACAACCCGCACGTCTGGGGGACGGGGATTGCGATCGCCGCATCGCTGCAGCTCCTTGCGGTCCTGCCGTCGCACACGCCGCGCTCGCTGGCGCCGCTCGAGCCGATCCTGGAGTTCGACCGCACCGAGCATCCGATTCGCCAGGCGATCCTCACCCGGCCGATCGAACATTCGGGCGGCCTCGTTGCCGTGCCGGATGGTCCCGGGCTCGGTATAGAGATCGACCGCGACGCGCTGACGCGATTTGCGGCGAGGTGAGGGCTGTTTGCCCGTTAACGGGCATATGGCGCCGTGCGGGAAGCCCCGGCATGCGACGCGGTTGCAAACGAACGCGTCAGCCGGGATGCAGGAAGAGTGCGAGCAAGAGAATGATCGATAGCGGAACGCCCGTCAGCCAGAAAATTACGCTCTTTGCAGACATATCCCTGCCCTCCCGAGGGCCGAGATAACTGTCGATCTGAACTTTGGTTCCTGGGCCGCCAGACTGGATTGATAAAAAAAAGCCGGACGCGGGGTGACATGATTCCTGGAGCGTTGACCGGTTTCCTGCGGGCCGCTGCTGCGCCATGGCACGATGGGCGGCGACTCGCGCGTTGCTTCAACAGGTGACGGCGACAACAACTATGCTCAGCGCACTCGCGCAAAGGTCACGTCTCGCTCATTCATCACATCCGCTGCGTTGGCCCCGCCTCGGTGCTCTACGGCGACACGTCGACGGCCGGCCTATTGAACCTGATCTCGAAGCGGCCGCAGGCGGAAAGCATCAATGAGATCGGCGTGCAATTTGGTAGCTTCAACCGCAAGCAGGTGCAACTCGACAGTACCGGCAAGCTGACCAAGAACGGCGAGTGGCTGTATCGCTTCATCGGCGTGTTCCGCGGTAGCGGCACGCAGACCGATTACGTTCCGGACGACCGCGTCGTGCTGGCGCCGTCGCTGACCTGGCGGCCGACCAACAACACCAACTGGACCGTGCTCGGCACCTATCAAAAAGACAACACGGGCTCCTCCACCGCGTTCCTGCCGCACGAGGGCACGCTGTACCCCGGACCCAACGGCCTTATTCCAGTGCGGCGGTTCGCCGGTGAGCCGGGCTTCGACAAATACCAGACCGAGACCGGTGCGATCTCCAGCCTGTTCGAACACAGCTTTGGCGATGCGCTGAAAATTCGCCAGAACATGCGCTATACCCATGTCGAAGGCATCTACCGGACGATGTATCCGGATTTGAATATCGATCCGGCAGTTTATCCGGATGCCCCGTTTGTCGATTCAAGCAGACGCTCCGTGGCGCGCAGCATCTGGAGTCGCGAGACAACCAAAGATAGCGTGACCTCCGACAGCAATGCCGAACTCAAGGTGCTGACGGGGCCGGTTGCGCACAAGCTGTTGTTCGGCATCGATTACCGCGAGCTCCGGGAACGCGCGAAATCGGCCTTCGAAAGCGACCCCAGGCCATTCGATCTTTACGCGCCGGTTTACACCGGGGTGACGGCGCCGGCGCTTTCACCCGAACCGGATCTGCGGCAAACCCAGCTCGGCCTCTATGTTCAAGACCAGATGCGGCTGGGGCCATGGATCGCGGTTCTCGGCCTGCGCCAGGACTACGTCACCAATGACGTCGTGGGATCGCCAGTGGAAAATACCAAGGCAACCACCGGCCGCGCCGGGCTGATGTATGAACTGCCGTTCGGCCTGACGCCTTACGTCTCCTACGCAACATCGTTCACGCCTGTCTTCGGTTCCGGTGTCTGCCTCGATGGCATCTGCAAGTCGCAGCAGGGCGAAATGGTGGAGTTGGGCTTCAAGTACAATCCGTTTGCGGGCACGGCGATCAACGGCGCGGTCTTCGACACCACCGAGAAGAACCGGCTGGCGAACGATCCGGGCGGCTCTCAGTTCTACGTCCAGACCGGGCAGGTGCGGATTCGCGGCGCCGAACTCGAGGTGATCAGCCGCGTGACGCCGGATCTCGATCTGATCGGCGCGTATTCCTACCTCGATGCCCGGGTGGAGAGCGGCGACAATATCGGCAAGCGCGTCGAGACCGTTCCCGATCATCAGGCCTCGCTATGGGCGAAGTACCGTCTCACCGCGCTCGGGCTGAACGGCGTCACCGTTGGCGGCGGCGTGCGCTATATCGGCGAGTCCTGGGACGGCGAGGACAAAATCCGCACACCCGACTACACGCTGTTCGACGCGATGATCCGTTACGAAACCGGGCCGTGGCGCTTTCAGGTCAACGCCAGCAACCTTGCCGACAAGCGCCATGTCACGACCTGCCTCGCGCGCGGCGACTGCTTCTTCGGCATCGGCCGCACCGTGCTGGGCAGCGCGACGTACCGGTTCTGAGTGAGCGGGAAGGGGCGGGCGGTCTTACGCCCGCTTCGTCCGATACATCTGCAGGAACATCCGCGTCGCGCTGTCGACGACGCGCGCGATGCGCTCCGCCGATGGCGCAGGCTCGGCCTGGAACACGAACGGCAGAAACAGCGTCGCCTGGCACATCTGCAGGAACTGCGCCGCCGCAAGCTGGCAGTCGTCGATCGCCAGATCGTTCGGCCGGACATGCGCCTGCAGATACTCGGCGAGACGGTTGATCGTCTTCGCCAGCACGTTCGCATAGAACTGGCGCCCGACATCCGGCATCCGCTCGGCGATCGCCATCACCGTGCGGATCGACGATCCGCCGCCCGGGCGGCATATCGAACCGATATAGGTCTGGCCGAATTCCCGCAGGGTGGTTTCGACATCGCGCCTGGGGTCGAGGTTGTAGGCGATTTTGCCTTTTTCGAGCGCTTCGTCCTCGACGATGGCTTCGAACAGCCGGCTCTTGTCGGCAAAGTAGACGTAAAGCGTGCCCTTGGAGACGCCCGCGGCGCGGGCGATCTCGTTCATGCTGGCGCCATCAAAGCCCAAATCCATGAACACCTTTCGCGCACCGTCCAAAATCTGGCGGCGCTTGGCGCTGTCCTCCTCGCCCAAGGGGTGAATGGGGTTTGATGTGGATGCAACCATTGGTTTATCTTCTCGCGAAAGAATTCAACCCGTGATGCAGGCCGGCCGGTGTCTTCGCTTTATGGTCTACAATATCGATTAGTTATGTTGACCGAACCGTTCGGTCAATGCTACATTTTGTCTCGATGGCCGTCGCGAGAACTCGCCGGCGCCGCGTCATGAGTATGGGGAGGCCGGTGATGGCCGGTGCGAGAGATCAGGCCGCGCGCGTTGTTCGCACCGGACCTGAAACAGCGGAGGACGACGCCGACGTTGCGGCCCAGCTGCGCGCCTTTGCTGCGGAAGAGGCAAGGCGCCGCTCTGCGGAGGCGCCCGGTGCGCCGGCAGCCGAACAGCCCGTTGTATCGCCTGCCGGCACCGCCGCGGCACCAGCAGCAAAACCGGCCAGGCGCAAATTCGTCATGATGGGCGTGCTCGGCATGCTCGCGCTCGCGGCCGCCGGTTACGGCGTCTACTACGTTCTCGTCGGCCGCTTCTATATCTCGACCGACGATGCCTATGTTCGTGCCAACAACACCACGCTCGGCGCCCGGGTATCGGGTCATGTCGCGGCGATCCTGTCGCGCGACAATTCGCTGGTTCGCGCCGGGGACGTGATTTTCAGGATCGATGACGGCGACTATCGCATCGCGGTGGAAGCTGCGCGCAGCAGGATCGCGACCCAAGAGGCCGCCATCGACCGCATCGGCCGTCAGGTCACCGCGCTCGAAAGCGCCGTCGAGCAGACCAAGGCGCAGCTCGCTTCCGCGGAAGCCGCGATGAAGCGCGCCGGTCTCGACTTCGACCGCCAGCAGACGCTGAGCACCAAGGGTTTTGCATCGCGTGCGGCCTTCGAAGTCTCCGAGGCCAGTCGCGACCAGGGTGCGGCTGCAGTGCGGTCGGCGCAGGCGGCCCATGAGGCCGCGCGCGACAACGTCGAGGTGACGAAGGCGCAGCAGGCCGAGGCCCGCGCGCAGCTTGCGGAATTGCAGACCCAGCTTGCCAAGGCCGAGCGCGATCTCGCCTTCACCGCGGTGCGCGCGCCGGTCGACGGCACTTTCTCCAATCGCCTCGTCAATGCCGGCGACTTCATCCAGGCCGGACAGCGGCTCGCCAATATCGTGCCGCTCAACGACGTCTTCATCGACGCCAACTACAAGGAAACCCAGCTCAAGCGCATCCGTCCGGGCCAACCGGTGAAGATCTCGGTCGACGCCTATGGGCACCGCAAGTTCGCCGGCGTTGTCGACAGCATTTCGCCGGCGGCGGGCTCGGTGTTCACGCTGCTGCCGCCGGACAATGCCACCGGCAATTTCACCAAGATCGTGCAGCGGTTGCCGGTTCGCATTCGCGTGCCGAAGGAAGTCGCGAAACAGAACCTGCTGCGCGCCGGCATGTCGGTCTACACCACCGTCGATACCCGCGAGGGCGCGGCCGATGCCGACAGCGAGGCGGACCTCGACGCGCCCGGGACGGTTCAACCGAAGTAATTCTAAAGGCCCCGGGTGAAGCGCCCGGCGTGTTTCCGAGTTGACCATGGCTGACGCCAGCACCGCATCGCCTTCGATGATGAACGCAGCCGCCGACGAGCGCATCCCGCCGCGGCGGCTGTTTGCGTTTCTCATCATGGTGTTCGGGATGTTCATGTCGATCCTGGACATCCAGATCGTCTCGGCGTCGCTGCAACAGATCCAGGCCGGCCTTTCCGCCAGTTCCAGCGAAGTCTCGTGGGTGCAGACCTCCTATTTGATCGCCGAGGTGATCGCGATCCCGCTCTCCGGCTTCTTGTCGCGCGCCTTCGGCACGCGTCTGTTGTTTGCGATTTCCGCTTCCGGTTTCACTGTCGCAAGCTTTTTCTGCGGTCTTGCGTCGACGATCGAGCAGATGATCCTGTGGCGCGCGATCCAGGGATTTTTGGGCGCGGGCATGATCCCCACCGTGTTCGCATCCGCCTACACGGTGTTTCCGCGTTCCAAGTTTCACATCGTCGGCCCGATCATCGGGCTGGTCGCCACGCTGGCGCCGACCATCGGCCCGACGGTCGGTGGAATAATTACCGACATGATGTCGTGGCATTGGCTGTTCTTCATCAACATCGTTCCCGGCATCGGCATCACCATCGGCGTGTGGATGCTGTGTGATTTCGACCGGCCCAATTTTGCACTGCTCGACCACTTCGACTGGTGGGGCTTGCTGTTCATGGCGGGCTTCCTCGGCACGCTCGAATATGTGCTGGAGGAGGGGCCGCAGTCGCAATGGCTGGAAGATACGTCCGTCGCGGTGTGCGCGGCGATCTGCGTGGTCTCGGCCATCGCCTTTTTCTGGCGCGTGCTGACGGCGCGCGAGCCGATCGTCGACATCAGGACCTTCACCGATCGCAATTTCGGCGTCGGCTGCCTGATCTCGTTCTGCGTCGGCATCGGGCTTTACGGCCTCACCTACATGTATCCGCGCTATCTCGCCGAAGTGCGCGGCTACAGCCCGCTGATGATCGGCGAGACCATGTTCGTCTCCGGCGTCGCCATGTTCGTCACCGCGCCGATCGTCGGGCGGCTGATGGCGAAATACGACATGCGCTATCTGATCGCGATCGGCCTCGTGCTGTTCGCGCTCGGCTCCTATCAGATGACGGGGATCACCAAGGAATATGATTTCTACGAATTGCTGCTGCCGCAGATTTTGCGCGGTGTCGGCATCATGCTGGCGATGGTGCCGACCAATACGATCGCGCTCGGCACGCTGGCGCCGGAGCGGGTGAAGAACGCCTCCGGCCTGTTCAACCTGACGCGCAACCTCGGCGGCGCGGTGGGGCTCGCCGTCATCAACCAGGTGCTGAACCAACGCACCGACCTGCACATTGCCCGCCTGCACGACCGCGTCACCTGGGGCAACGCCGCCGCGGTCGAGACGCTCAACACGTTCACACAGCGCCTGCAGGGGATGGGCGATGCCGCGCTGATGGCGCTGAAGCAATTGTCGCAGATCGTGCACCGCCAGGCCGTGGTGATGGGCTATGGCGACGCCTTCTTCATGCTGACCGTGTTCTATTTCGGCTTGAGCGTGCTCGTCCTCACACTCAAGCGGCCCTCCGCCACGGTGATCGGCGGCGACGCGCATTGAGCGAAGATGCAACCACGCGCGATCACGCGCTTGTCATGTTGCAAATCACCCGTGATGCATTTATAAGCAGCGCATTGTCGCTCGAACCGGGGAGATTTGCATGATTTCGATGTACTCGCAGATCGCACCCTCGCGTCCGATGCTCGTGCTGGTTTTTCGGTCGCGTTGCTGAGCGCGATCTCCGCCGGCGCTGATCGGGACTGACGCCCGATCTTTCCAAGCTTCCCAACGACTTAACGACAGTTTTCAACGACGCATGCGTGTCGCCTCTGGCTGGCGCGCCGTCATTTCAGATGGAGCCGGCGTGTGCCTTGCACGCAGCCGGATGACGCCATGACCGTTCATCAAGACAAGCGTCCCGCCGCGATACGCGTGGTGATCCCGTTCGTGTTCCGCCACTGGCTGCAGCAGCCCGGCCGCGCCGCAATGGTCTCGGGCGGCCTGCTCGGCGCAACCGCGGCGGACCTGTTCATGCCGATCTTCTCCGGCCGCCTGGTCGATGCGCTGACCTTGGGTACTTCGGACCCGGCGGCGCGGCATGCTGCCTTTGTCGCCTTCGGCGGCATCGTCGCGCTGGGCCTGATGTCGATGATCCTGCGCCTGACCGGCCTGCAGGCAATCGTGCCGTTCACGCTGAAGACGATGTCGGACGTGTCGCGCGACGCGTTCGCGCGCGTGCAGCGCTTCTCGACCGACTGGCACGCCAACTCATTTGCCGGCTCGACCGTGCGCAAGATCACGCGCGGCATGTGGGCGCTCGATCTGCTGAACGACACGCTTTTGATGGCGCTGCTGCCGTCGCTGCTGGTGCTGGTTGGCTCGATGATCCTGCTCGGGCTGCACTGGCCGGTGCTGGGCGCGGTGATTGCGGTCGGCACCGTGATCTATGTCTCGATGACGATGGCGTTCTCGGTGAACTACATCGCGCCGGCCGCGCGCGTCTCCAATGCATGGGACACCAAGGTCGGCGGCACGCTGGCGGACGCCTTGACCTGCAATGCGGTGGTAAAGTCCTTCGGTGCGGAAGCGCGCGAGGACGCGCGGCTGGCCGGCGTCATCAGCCGGTGGCGCACGCGCGTGCGCAGGACATGGTACCGCTATAACTACACCTCGACGGCGCAGCTCGCGGTGCTGCTGTGCTTCCGTGCCTCCGTGATCGGCGGGGCGATCCTGTTGTGGATCGCCGGCCGCGCCACGCCAGGCGACGTCACCTATGTGCTGACCAGCTACTACATCATCCACGCCTATCTGCGTGACGTCGGCATGCACATCAACAATCTGCAGCGTTCGGTCAACGACATGGAGGAGCTGGTTGCGATCCATGACGAGCCGATCGGCATTGCCGATGCGCCGGATGCCAAGCCGATCGATATCCAGAGCGGACGCATCGTGTTCGACGACGTGACGTTCCACTACGGCGGCCATCGCGCGCCGCTGTATGACGGCCTGTCGGTCGAGATCCGCGCCGGCGAGCGGGTCGGCCTGGTCGGCCGTTCCGGCTCCGGCAAGACCACCTTCGTCAAGCTGGTGCAGCGGCTCTACGACGTCAGTGGCGGCAAGATCCTGATCGACGGCCAGGATATTGCACTGGCCACGCAGCATTCGCTGCGCAGCCAGATCGCGATCGTGCAGCAGGAGCCGATCCTGTTTCACCGCACGCTGGCGGAAAACATCGCCTATGGCCGGCCGGGCGCCAGCATGGCAGCGATCGAGCAGGCGGCACGGCTCGCCAATGCGCATGAGTTCATCCTGCGGCTGCCGAAGGGGTATGGCACGCTGGTCGGCGAACGCGGCGTCAAGCTGTCGGGCGGCGAGCGGCAGCGCGTGGCGCTGGCGCGCGCGTTCCTGGCGGATGCACCGGTCCTGATCCTGGACGAGGCGACCTCGAGCCTGGATTCGGAATCGGAAGGCTTGATCCAGCAGGCGATGGAGCGGCTGATGAAGGGCCGCACCTCGATCGTGATCGCGCACCGCCTGTCAACGGTGCGCAGCCTCGACCGCATCCTGGTGTTCGACCGCGGCGAGATCGTCGAGCAGGGCACCCATGCCGTGCTGACGACGCGCCCCGGCGGCATCTATCGCGGCCTGTTCGAGCTGCAGGCCACCGAGTTCGGCCGCATCACGGCGGCTGAATAAGAGGGCATATTGTTGCGGACCCTCTCGATGCCGGAATATATTTCGGCATCGAGAGGGCTCGCGATGAGCTGGTTTCGAAAAGATCCGCATCCGGATGTCTGGGAAATTGCCGGCGACGAGCCGCTCGGCGATATCGATGCGGCCCACAGGATCCGCGACATCTGCGCTGCCGCCGATGCCATCGCCGAGAAGATGGCGGCAGCCAGTGGCCGCTATGCCGAGAAGGCTGTCGACGCCGCACGATATGAAGCAGCAATCAAATGCGTGCTCGAAGTCGCCATGAAGATCTCCGATGATGCCATGCGTGACGCCTCGCTTCGCCAGATCATCGGACTATGCGTCAAGGTCGAGCATCTGAAGACCGCGCACGTGCTGCTTCGGGCCATCCGTTCGGAAAGGACTCGGGCCGAGTTGATGGCCGATCATCCGGTGCTCAGGGATCAGGACGCCGCGAGCTGAGGCGGTTCGCGGCCCCGCTGCGGCGCTGCGGGCGCGGGCCTGGCGCGCGTGCGCGTCGAGATCGCGACCGTCACCACCACGGCGGCGGCGAACAGCAGGATCTGCAGCGTGATGGTCTCGTCGTTGAAGAATGCCGCCAGCGCAAAGGTGACGAAGGGCTGCAGCAACTGGATCTGCGACACCCGCGCGATGCCGCCCATCGCAAGGCCGGCGTTCCACGCGAAGAAGCCGATCCATTGCGAGAACAGCGCGACATAGAGCAAGCCGAGCCACGGCTTCAGCGCGATGTGGCTGACATCGACAGGCATGGTCAGTATGGCAGAGGGGATCGACAGCGGCAGCGCGATGACCAGAATCCAGCTTATGACCTCCCAGCCCGGCATCTGGGCGGTGAGCCGGCCGGAAAACGCGTAGCCCACCGCAGCAACCGCGACGGAAGCGAACAGGAACAGATCACCCGCGACGAGGGCGCCGCCGCCTTGCCGCAGCGCAAACGCGATGACCAGTGCCGCGCCGGCCACGGAAGCGATCCAGAACAGCGGCCGCGGCCGCTCATGGGTGATGGCGACGGCGACCAGCGCGGTGGCGATCGGCAACACGCCGAGCACCACGCCGCCATGCGAGGCGTCGACCCGCTGCATTCCCATCGACATCAGAAGCGGAAACAGGACGGCGACGCAGAGCATCGCAATGACCAGTTGCCCCCACAGCGCGCGGGCCGGCAGCGGGCGGCGCAACACCAGGAGGAGCACCAGCGAGCACAGGCCGGCGATTGCGGTGCGCAGCGAGGTCAGTGCAATCGGATCAATTTCCGCAACGGCAATCCGCGTCG
Source organism: Bradyrhizobium paxllaeri (assembly GCF_001693515.2). Taxonomy (NCBI): domain Bacteria; kingdom Pseudomonadati; phylum Pseudomonadota; class Alphaproteobacteria; order Hyphomicrobiales; family Nitrobacteraceae; genus Bradyrhizobium; species Bradyrhizobium paxllaeri. The sequence goes on along the minus strand of NZ_CP042968.1, from coordinate 6,530,303 downwards.
CCGGCAGCGTGCCGCCGAAGATCGCCATGCCGATGAAGCCCAGCACCAGGCCGAGACGCTCGCGCGAAGCAGGGGAGCTCATGATGCGACTGGTTAGCCGCTTTGCAGGTGAGCGTACAGCAATCTACTCGGAGCACATGGCGGCTATGCGCCCTTCATCTCGGAGCAATGCTGCTCCACACCAATACGACGCCGGACATGAACAGCAGCGCCAGCACGACATCGTAGAAGTTGCGGTCGTTCAGCGCGTGGTAGGTTCGCATGCCGAGTTGGGCGCCGATCAGCGTGCCGGGCAACGCCAGCATCGCCAGCCAGAGCACATCCAGCTTCACGAAACCGCTGGCGATCTGCAGGATCAGCGCCGCGCCGAGCACGCTGCCATTGAAGATCTGGAAAACGCCACGGCGCTGGTCCTTGGTCCAGCCGCGGATACTGGCCCACAGGGTTGGCAGCGGGCCCGACAGGCCGGCAAGGCCACCGAGAATGCCGCCGGCAAATCCGACGCAGACATCGGCGATGCGACCGCCAAAGCGGAACGCCATCGGCTTGCGGATGAAATAGAGTGCCGCGGGAAACACCAGCAGCATCACGCCGACGCTCAGCTTGAAGACTTGCGGATCGGCGCGCGCGACCAGCAGCGCCCCGATCGGCATGCCGATGAGACCGCCGGCGACAAAGGGCAGGGCCAGCTTGAAGTCGATCACCTTCCACATCGACGGCAGTGTCGAGATCTGCGAACTGACCGAACAGATCAGGACCAGCGGCACGGCAATGGCCGGCGGCACGATATAGAGCCAGATCCCCAGTGCCATCAGTGCGGTGCCGAAGCCCGACAGACCGGAGACGAAACCGCCGGCGAGCGCGCCGGCCAACAGGATCGCGTAGGTGGTTACGTCCACTCTTCTCTTCCCCCGTTCTTCTCCCCCCGTCATTCCGGGGCGCGAAGCGAACCCCCGGAATCTCGAGATTCCGGGTCTGGTCCTTCGGACCATCCCGGAATGACGACGTTGAAATTTTCGCCCACGTTTACACGAGGCGACCGACAGGTACTATGCAATTGAAGCCTTCAACAATAGCCTGATGGAAACAGCCCGATGAACGCAACTTCTCCCAAAACCTTCCTTGTCTGTCACGGCGCATGGTCCGCGGGCTGGGCGTGGAAGAAGATGCACCCGCTGATGCAGGCCGCCGGGCATCGCCTGATCACGCCGAGCTATACCGGCCTCGGCGAGCGGGCGCATCTGGCGCACCCGGCGATCGATCTCGATTCTCATATCGAGGACATGCTTGCTGTCATCAGGTATGAAGACCTGCGCGACATCGTGCTGATCGGCCACAGCTATGGCGGTATGGTCGCGACCGGCGTCGCCGACCGCGCCCGCGACAAGGTCAAGCAGCTCATCTACATCGACGCCTTCGTGCCCGAGGGCGGGCAGTCGCTGCTCGACCTGAACGAGGCGGCGCGGGCGCGGATGCAGGAACTCGCAAAGAGCGGCGACGGCTGGCGCGTGCCGCCGAACCCGACGCCGCCGGACACCGCGCCCGCCGACGTCGAATGGCTCTCCGCGCGCCGCGTCGATATGCCGATCAAATGCTTTGAAACAAAGCTCACGCTTCAGGGCGGGCCGCTGACGCTGCCGCGCAGCTATATCTACGCCACCCGCATCACGCCGGCCGATACCTTCGGGCCGTTCGCAAAGATGACGAAGGCGGATGCGGCCTGGAGCTATTACGAGATCGACGCCAGCCATTCACCGAATGTCACCGCGCCGGAAGCGCTGACGATGTTGCTGCAGAAGATTGCGGGGTAGTTGAAAGTCTGACTCAAGGTGAAGCCCAAGAGATCCGGGCTCTCATGGAAGCTCGTCATGCCCGGCCTTGCGCCGGGCATCCACGTCTTTGCTTCGACAAGCCGAAAAGACGTGGATGGCCCGGGACAAGCCCGGCCATGACGACGGACGGATTGACTCTCCGCCATCCCCTCAACAAGGTAGGCAACTGCGGAGGGCAGGGCCATGGCGGCCAGAACGACGGCAGTCATCGAGAGGTGGTCGACCGGCCTGGTCGAGCCGGAGCGGCGCCTCGACTACTGGATCGGCGCCGTCTGTGAAGCCTTCCTCGAAATGGACATCACGACACAGGTTCGATCCAGCTTCGATTGCTCCCTCGCGCGCGGGCAACTCGATACGATCGGCATCAATCGCGTCGAGGGCTCGGCGCAGCACGTCTACCGCCGGAAAGCCAGCCTCGCGCGCAGCACGTCGAATTTCTATTACCTTTTGTGCAAGACCGACAATGACTGGACCGTCATGCAGAACGGCCACGCCTCGCGCCTGCGGCCGGGCGACCTTGTGCTGCTGGATTCCCGGCGCTGCTACGAGTTCAATTTTCCGGTGACCTCGAACACGCTGTCGCTGGAGCTGCCGATCGCGTGGGTCGAATCCTGGATCACTGATCCGGAGCGACGGATCGGTCAGCGCATCGCCGGGCGCGCCGGCTGGGGCGCGGCGCTTAGCGCATTTGCCTGCCAGTTGACGCCGCAACTGGCGATCGAGCGGCCGCTGCCGGCGCAGGTCTTGACCGATCAACTCGGCGCGCTGCTGGCGCTCGGGTTCGGCAGCGAGATTCCGGCGACGCAATCCGAGCGGCGCGAATCCAAAGACCTTCTCGAGCAGATCGGCCGCGCCATCCGGCTGCGCTATGCCGAGCCGGGACTGACGGCCGCAACCGTTGCCGAGCATCTGCATGTCTCGGAGCGGACCCTGCACCGCTGCCTCAACAATGCAGGCCTGACGTTCAGCGGGCTGCTCAACGATTGCCGTATGGCGGCCGCCCGCCGAATGCTGAGCGAGCCGCGGTTCGACCGCATCAGCGTCGGTGGCATCGGGTTGCGGGTCGGACTATCAGATCCGTCCCACTTCATCCGGCAATGCCGCCGGTCTTTCGGCATGACCCCGGGGGCATTCCGCCGGCAGCGCTGAGTGGCGTAATCCGGCGATGGCGGTGGCCGAATCCGGCCATCCGGGAAAAGTCGTCCCTATCAATGTCTGTTTTCGAAAATCAGGAGGAGACGGGAATGGCAGACACCTACGTACTGGTTCATGGCGCGTGGCACACCGGCGCTGAAATGGAAGCGGTGGCCGGGCACTTGCGAAAGAGCGGCCACGTCGTGCATTGCCCGACGGTTGCCGGCAACAACAGGGATGACGATCGCAGCGCGACCGGGCTGGAGCAGGCAATCGCGTCGATCGTCGCCTACATCGAGACGAACAATCTGCGCGACATCAGGCTGGTCGGTCATTCCTATGGCGGGATGGTGATCTCGGGCGTCGCCGACCGCCTGACGGATCGGATCAAGCGCCTCGTCTATGTCAACGCGTTCGTGCCCCTGGACGGCGAATGCCTCAACGACATGGTGCCGCCGCATTATGTCGGCCTGTTCGATGCGGTGGCCGCCGCCAACAACGGCGCGGTGATGCTACCGTTCGAAATCTGGCGCGATGCCTTCATCAACGACGCCGATCTCGAACTGGCGAAGTCCGCCTACGCCAAGCTCAACCTGCATCCGTACAAGACGTTCACCGACAAGATCGCGCTGAAGCGTCCGCTGGCGGAACTGCCGGTCGGCAAGTCCTACGTCAATTGCCGGCAGGACATCGCCTTGCCGCACGGCATGCCCTGGCATCCGCGATTGTCGGAGCAGCTCGGGCTGTTCCGCCTGGTCGAATGCGACGGCAGCCACGAGATGTTCTTCAGCAACCCGGCGCGGTTGGCGCAGGCGATCGGCGAGGCGGGGCGCGATTGAGGGGCGGGCTACGGGTCCTGAACCAAAAATGGCGAGGGGCCCGGCGTGTTTCGCCGAGCCCCTCATTCATCAGATATCAGCCAGCCTGTAAGCCGGGTTCTGTAGGGCACCATTCTCTCGAACGGTACGTGACGGCCATTCCTCTGGGACCATGCTTGCACATGGCCTCGAGCAACCTACCCGGACGGCGGGCCTGACATCGCCCTGCGGTGTTATCGCCTTGCGGCGAACTTACCGCGTTGCCGTCCCTATTCGGTTTTGCTCCCGGTGTGGTTTGCCATGCCGTTTCCGTTGCCGGATACGCGGTGCGCTCTTACCGCACCTTTTCACCCTTGCTGCCCCTCCCTTTCGGGTGGGGTAGCGGTTCGTTCTCTGTGGCACTTTCCCTGGGGTTGCCCCCGCCGGACGTTATCCGGCACCGCATGTCGATGGAGCCCGGACTTTCCTCCCCCGCAGCCTTTCGACCATAGCGGGAGCGGCCGTCCGGCCGACTGACGCCGTACGAATGGGGACTTCGATAGCCTTCGTCAAGGGAAAGCGATGGTTAATCGGGTTCCAAGGGCGATTTTGACATCAGCGGCCGCGCGGCGTTTGATCCTGTTTGCTGATGGTGAGTTGATACGCGATGAACATTCCGGCCAGCCTTGCTGACGCGCTGCTGCACAGCGCCTCCGACGCGATCGTCGCCACCGATCGCGAGGGGCGTATCACGTTCTGGAATCCGGGTGCGGCGCGGATATTCGGTTTCTCGGCCGAAGAGGCGACCGGCCAGTTGCTCGATCTGATCATTCCCGAAAATCTGCGCGCGCGTCATTGGGAAGGTTTTCGCCACACGATGGCGACGGGAACGAGCCGCTACGGCCACGGCGACCTGCTGTCGGTGCCCGCGCTGACCAAGGACGGCGGACGGATCTCGGTCGAGTTCACGATTGTGATACTGCGAGACGACGCGCAGGAGGTGGCGGGCGCCGTGGCGGTCATGCGCGACGTGACGAAACGGTTTGAAGAAATCAGGGAATTGAAGCGCAGGCTTGCGGATGCCGGCAAGAAGTCCTGAATACCTGCTGCCATTGTTCATGTTTCCGATATGAAGTTCTCCCCGGAGGGCGCCCCGCCGGCCGTCCAAAAATAAATTTCGGTGACGATGTCGTTTTGCGGGAAGCCCATTCGACTGGGTGTCGGCGATCCAGCCGGTCAGAAGGAGTTTCAAAAATGCAGTATCTGTTGTTGATCTATCGAAACGAAGCCGAGCAGGCAAAGATGGATGCTTCCCAACTCCAGAAGATGACGGCGGAATACCGCGCATTCACCCAATCCATCATCCAGAGCGGCAACTTCAAGGCTGGCGACGCCCTGCAAATGACGGCGACGGCAACCACCGTGCGGGTTCGCGACGGCAAGATGTTGACCACGGACGGTCCGTTTGCGGAGACGCGCGAGCAACTCGGTGGCTATTATCTTGTCGAGGCCAAGGATCTCGATGAGGCGCTGGGCATTGCCGCCAGAATTCCCACCGCCAAGGTTGGTTCGATCGAGGTCAGGCCGATCATGGTGTACGATTGACGGCGAAGCCGTCATTCCGGGGCGCGAAGCGAACCCGGAATCTCGAGATTCCGGGTTCGATGCTGCGCATCGCCCCGGAATGACGAACAAAGCATAGCCATCGCATGACACCACGCGAGATCGAAAAAATATTCCGCGACGAGGCGGGGCGGGCGCTGTCTACGCTCATCCGCCTCGTCGGCGATTTCGATCTGGCCGAGGATGCCTTGCAGGATGCGTTTGCTGCGGCGCTGGAACGCTGGCCCGCCGCCGGCCTGCCATCCAATCCGCGTGCGTGGCTGGTCAACGTCGGCCGCAACAAGGCGGTCGATCGTGTCAGGCGCAACATCGCGTTTCGCGACAAGCAGCAGGAATTGATGCATGAGTTGTTGCTGAATGCGCCCCTGCCATGCGCGCCTTCCGATGGCGGGTTCGACGACGACGTGCTGCGGCTGATCTTTACCTGCTGCCATCCGTCCTTTGCCGCCGAAGTGCAGGTCGCGTTGACGCTCAAGACGGTGTGCGGCCTCACCACGGCCGAGATCGCGCGCGCGTTTCTCGCAAGCGAAGAGGCGATGGCGCAGCGCCTGCTGCGCGCCAAGCAGAAGATCCGTCTCGCCGGCATTCCCTATGAGGTCCCGGAACGCGAAGCGCTGGAGCCGCGCCTGCGCGGCGTGCTCGCGGTGATCTATCTCGTTTTCACCGAAGGCTACGCCGCAACTTCCGGCGAGGAACTGATGCGGCCGAATCTGGCGCGCGAGGCGATCCGGCTCGCGCGGTTGCTCGATGCGCTGATGCCCGCGCGTGGCGAGATCAAGGGACTATTGGCCCTGATGCTGTTGCACGATGCCCGCCGCGCCGGCCGCCAGACCGCGGGTGGCGACATCGTGTTGCTGGAAGAGCAGGACCGCAGCCTGTGGGACCAGCGACAGATCGCCGAGGGCTTGGTGCTGGTGGAGGACGCGTTGCGGATCCCGGGGCGGCCGCAGCCTTACGCGGTGCAGGCGGCGATTGCCGCGCTGCATGCGCGTGCGACCAGTTATGAAGATACCGACTGGCCACAGATCGCCGGTCTCTATGAAGTGCTGCTGCGGATCAGCCCATCGCCAGTGATCGAACTCAACCACGCCGCTGTCGTGTCGATGGTCGACGGACCGGCGCGCGCGCTCGACCTGGTCGATACGTTGGAAGCGCGCGGCGGGCTTAAGGGGTATGAGCTGCTGCCGGCGGTGCGCGCCGATCTGCTGCGAAGGCTCGGCTGTCGCGATGCCGCGCGCGCGGCGTATCTGGAAGCGACGGCGGCGACGCAGCTTGAGCCGTTGCGGCGGCTATATGCGCGAAGGATCGCGGAGATGGATCGCAACTAGTTCAGCCGTCATTGCGAGCGCAGCGAAGCAATCCATGTTACAGCATAACGGATAGATTGCTTCGCTTCGCTCGCAATGACGGCTGAGAGGACCCGCGAACTACTACTACTTCGCGGCCACCGTCGTCGCATCCGCCGGCAGGCTTGCCAGCAGCGCGTGCAGCGTGCTCATGGTCGAATGGTCGGCGATGCCGTCGACGCGTGCGGGGCGGAAGTGGCGCTGGAAGGCGGTGACCACTTCCATGGTCGGGCCGTCGAACTTGCCGTGGATCGGGACAGCGTAGCCGTATTTGGCAAGCGCCGCCTGCATGTTGGCGACGTCGTCGCTGATCAAGCCGAGCTTGAGCGTTTCGCCGCGCACGATCGGCGCCGGCTGCACCCAATGGCCGACGCCGGAATTCGCCAGCAAGTGCCACGGGAATTTTTCGCCAGGGTCCTTCTTGCGCGCCGGTGCTACGTCGGAATGCGCGAGGACGCGATGCGCGGCGATCTTGCGGCGGAGCATGATGCCACGGCATAGCGCGATCACGGCGGCGATCTGGCGTGACGGGAAATCCGGATAGCCCCAGTCATGCCCGCGGTTGATGATCTCGACCCCGATCGAGCAGGAATTGATGTCGTCCTCACCGGCCCAGGAGGAGACGCCGGCGTGCCAGGCGCGCTTGGCTTCCGGCACGGACTGCACGATGCGGCCGTCCTCGAGCACGATGTAATGGGCCGACACGTCGGTGCCGGGGGTGCAGAGCTGGGCGATCGCGCCTTCTACATCCGGCATGCCGGTGTAGTGCAGCAGGATCATGTCGGCGACGCGGCCGTTGTTGCGGTCGCCATGGTTCGGCGAGGGGATGACGTCGGAAGCGATCGAGGAATCGGGGGTAAAGGTCTTCATGTCGGCGTTGGCCCTGGGCACGGGAAGGGCGCGTTGACGCCTCGAATCAATACCAGCAGATGCGAACGAACCAGTAGTCATTTTTTAAACCCAAACGGGGCGACAGAGCGGCAATATCGTGTTCAAACGGCAATATCATTTACTGTTCATTTACGTTAGACGCGGCGCAATTGCCGGCCGGGTTCCACACCGCATTTTGACCAGCTGTGTGCGAGGCGCACCACCATTTTTCACTGTCTCAAAGGCCTGCAAAACCCGTCGGGGATCATCAACGCTTTCTTAACGCTAAGTGCCGTTACTAAGTGGTGAAGAGCCGAACCGGGTTGGGGACGGCCGAGGCCCCGTTTTCACGCTCGAATGCCCATGGCAAGCCAGCAAATTCCGTCTGGAAATGAGCGGGCACGAGGCCGGGCGAGAAGCGGCAGTCGCGCGGGGGCGCGGCCTTTTGGTCTGAAAAGCCCGGCGAAGCGCAGAGATTCGAGGCGCAATGGGCCGGTTCGCGTCCAGTTTTCATATCGCAGGCTGGAAAACGCCAGGGGACGGCGCATGATTTCGGCTGCGCCACGCCATATCTCGGTGCTCGGCCGCGAGGCGGTCGAGATGCTCAATCCCAGGGATGGTTGCGTCTATCTCGACGCCACCTTCGGCGCCGGCGGCTACAGCCGCGCCATCCTCGCTGTGGCGGGAACACAGGTCATCGGCATCGACCGCGACCGGTCAGCGATTACCGGCGGCTTCGATCTGGTGGAAGAGGCCGAAGGGCGGCTGACCCTGGTCGAGGACCGCTTCTCCAACCTTGCGGAAGTCTGTGCGGCGCAGGGCGCCGCCGCGGTGGACGGCGTCGTGATGGACGTCGGCGTTTCCTCGATGCAGCTCGATCAGGCCGAGCGCGGTTTTTCGTTTCGGCTCGGCGGCCCGCTCGACATGCGGATGGGACACGACGGCCCGACCGCGGCGGATGTCGTGGCAAAAGCTTCCGAGGCCGATCTCGCCAGCATCATCTATATCTTCGGCGAAGAGCGTCACTCGCGCGCAGTTGCGCGCGCCATCGTAGCCGCGCGAAAAGAGGCGCCGATCACCACGACGCAGGCGCTGGCCGATATCGTGGGCCGAGTGGTGCGCTCCAAGCCGAACGAGATTCATCCGGCGACGCGCACGTTCCAGGGCTTGCGGATCTTCGTCAACACCGAGCTCGACGAACTGCATCTGGCGCTTTCCGCGGCCGAACGCGTGCTGAAGCCCGGCGGTCGGCTGGTGGTGGTGTCGTTCCATTCGCTGGAAGACCGCATCGTCAAGGATTTCTTCAACGCGCGCGGCAAGACCGGCGGCGGGTCGCGCCACTTGCCGGAAGTGGCGCAGGCCGCGCCAAGTTTCCAGATCCTGACCAAGCGCCCGGTCACGCCAACGGACGCCGAAGTGGCTGCCAATCCGCGCGCGCGTTCCGCAAAGCTGCGCGCGGCCGAACGCACCACGGCGCCCGCACATGCGGCGGATCGCTTGCCCGCATGGCCTGTTCTAGCCGACGTGATGAGGGGAGGCTGACCGATGCGGATCATTCACTTCCTCGTTATCGGCGTACTGGTGTTCGCGGCCGCCTATGTCTACCGGATCAAGATGGAATCGACCTCGCGCGTCGAGCGCGTGCTGCGGCTGAACGCGGAAATTCGCGAGCAGCGCGACGCCATCGCGGCGCTGCGCGCGGAATGGGCCAAGCTCGATGCGCCGCTGCGGCTGCAGGGACTGGCCGAGCGCCACCTCGGGCTGAAGCCGCTGGTCGCTACGCAATATGACCAGTTGAAGAATCTGCCGGAACGGCCGCCGGCCTTTGCGCGGCCGGGCGCGCCCGATCCGATCGGCGCGATGATCAACACCATCGAGGCTGCCGCCGAGGCGCCGCCCACCACCGGGTCCGTCCCGGCAGCGGGAGATCAGCAATGACCGGCCGGGCGCTGACCCATACGACGAGAAAGCCTGCGGAACCGTGGCGTCAGCGGCTGATCCGCAGCCTGCTTTACGGGCGCAATGTCGACCGCGCTGCCAAGGCGCGGGCGCGCGTCGGCCTTGCAATCCTGCTGTTCGCGGCTGTCTACGCAGTGCTGGCCGGACGTCTTGTCATGTTCGCCGTCGGCGCCGACAGCCACGGCGCGCGCCGGGCCGGCTCGCAGGACGCGATTGCGACCGCGCGGCCCGATATCGTCGACCGCAACGGCGAGGTGCTGGCAACCGACGTCAAGGCGCCGAGCCTGTTCGGCGAACCCAGGCGCATCATCGACAAGGACGAGGCGATCGAACTGTTGACCGCCGCGCTGCCGGATCTCGACACCGCGGAGGCGCGCACGCGCCTGTCGTCGCGCAAGGGGTTTGTCTGGCTGAAGCGCGAGATCTCGCCGAAGCAGCAGCGCGACATCCACAAGCTCGGCATTCCCGGCATCGGCTTCCTGCGCGAGAACAAGCGCGTTTATCCCACCGGCGCGGCGGTCGCGCACCTGATCGGCCTCGTCAACATCGACAATCAGGGCATCGCCGGTATGGAGAAGTGGCTGGACAATAATGGTCTGGCCGACCTGCACCGCGCCGGCTTCGCCACCGATCGTCTGCAGAAGCCGGTGGAACTATCGATCGACCTGCGTGTCGAGCACGCGCTGCGCGACGAATTGTTGAAGGCGAAGGAAAAGTACAAGGCCAAGGCGGCCTCCGGCCTCGTCTCCAACGTCAGGACCGGCGAGATCGTCGCCCTGGTGTCGCTGCCGGATTTCGATCCGAATAATCCGAAGGAGGCGCACGATCCCGAGCGCATCAACCGCCTGACCACGGGCGTGTTTGAAATGGGCTCGACCTTCAAGGCGCTGACGCTGGCGATGGCACTGGATTCCGGCAAGGCCAACCTCAACACGCTCTATGACGGGCGTGGAGCACTGAAGTTCGGCAAGTTCACCATTCACGACACCCATCCGGTCGGCCGCAACATTACGCTGACGGAAGTGTTCACCTTCTCCTCCAACGTCGGCGCGGCCAAGATCGCGCTGGCGCAGGGCGTGGAAGCGCACAAGGCGTTCCTGAAGAAGCTCGGCCAGATGGATCGTCTGCGCACCGAATTGCCGGAAAGCGCTTCGCCGATCGTGCCGAAGCGCTGGAGCGAGCTCAACACCATAACGGCTTCCTTCGGCCACGGCATCGCGGTGGCGCCGCTGCAGGCGGTGATGGGCATCAATGCCTGCATCAATGGCGGTCTGTTGATTCCCCCGACCTTCCTCAAGCGGTCGGAAGAGGAGGCGAGGGCGATCGCCAAGAAGGTGTTGCGAACCGAAACCTCCGACAAGATGCGCTATCTGATGCGGCTGAACGCCGAGATCGGAACCGCCAAGAAGGCCGACGTGAAGGGCTATTATATCGGCGGCAAGACCGGCACCTCGGAAAAAGTGGTCAACGGCCGCTATTCCAAGAAGCAGGTGCTCAACTCCTTCACGGCGATCATCCCGGCCGACAATCCGCAGTATCAGCTCCTGGTCATGCTGGACGAGCCGAAGGCGCTGCCGGAAACCCATGGCTTCATCACCTCGGGCTGGAACGCGGTGCCGACCGGCGGCAAGGTGATTGCCCGCATCGGGCCGCTCTTGGGCGTCGAGCCGCGGTTCGACCTGCCGCCGTCCGACCGCCTTATTCTTGCGGCATCGAGGACAACCCAGTAAGGCGTATCAGGAGCATGATCCGGAAAAGTGGAAACCGGTTTTCCGACAAGATCATGCTCCCAAAATAGAGAGGGATAATGATCCGATTCGGATCATTATCCTGGCGCAGTGCTGCGCCGGGCCGGACTGGAACAAGATGAAACTTCGCGACCTCTTCAGCGACGACGCGGCGATCGAGCCGCAGGCGGAAGCTGTCGATGTAAAAGGCCTGGCGGTCGACAGCCGCGCGGTGAAGCCGGGCGATCTGTTCTTTGCGCTTGCTGGCAGCAAGACCGACGGCGCGCGCTTCGTCGATGCGGCAATTGGGGCTGGCGCAGTTGCGGTAGCCGGTGATCACGCGCCGCGGGGCCTCCGTGTGCCGTTCGTCGTCACGCCAAATCCGCGCCGTGCGCTGGCGCTGGCGGCGGCAAAGTTCTATCCGCGGCAGCCCGCGATAACAGCGGCGGTGACCGGCACCAGCGGCAAGACTTCGGTGGCCGCCTTCACGCGCCAGATCTGGGAACGGCTCGGGCACGCTTCCGCCAGTATCGGCACCATCGGTCTGGTTTCGCCAAAGCGCACGGTCTATGGCTCGCTGACGACGCCGGACCCGATCGCGCTGCACAGGCAGCTCGACGAGATCACCGGCGACGGCGTCACGCATCTGGCCTTCGAGGCATCCTCGCACGGGCTCGACCAGTTCCGGCTCGACGGCGTGCGCGTCGCCGCCGGCGGCTTCACCAACCTGTCGCGCGACCATATGGATTACCATCCGGATGAGGCGCATTACCTTGCCGCCAAGCTGCGGCTGTTCCGCGACCTGATCGCGCCCGATGGCGCAGCCGTGATTTCGGCCGATCATGATTGCTCGCCGCAAGTGATCGGGGCGGCGCAGGCGCGGGGCTTGCGCATCATCGCCGTCGGCGGCAACGCCGGTAGTGACGGCGAAGGTATCCGCCTTGTCGGTGTCAGCGTCGAAGGCTTTGCGCAGAACCTCGCGCTGGAGCATCGCGGGCGCAACTACACGATCAAGCTGCCGCTGGTCGGCGAATTCCAGATCGAGAACGCGCTGGTGGCTGCGGGGCTTGCGATCGGCACCGGCAGCGATCCGGCCGCGGTGTTCGCAACGCTCGAACATCTCGAAGGCGCCAAGGGGCGGCTCGAGTGGGTCGGCGAACACAACGGCGCGCCGATTTTCGTCGATTACGCGCACAAGCCGGACGCGCTGGCGAAGTCGCTGCAGGCGCTGCGGCCTTATGCGAAACGCAAGCTGATTGTCATCTTCGGCGCGGGCGGCGACCGCGACGCGGGGAAACGCCCGATCATGGGCGCGATCGCGGCCGAGAATGCCGATCAGGTCATCGTCACCGACGACAATCCGCGCAGCGAAAATCCGGCCGCGATCCGCGCCGCCATCCTGGCGGCGGCGAAGGGCGCAACCGATATCGGCGATCGCACCGAGGCGATCAGGGCTGGGATCGCGGCGCTGCAGCCCGGCGATGCGCTGTTGATCGCCGGCAAGGGCCATGAGACCGGCCAGATCGTCGGCGACAAGGTCTTGCCGTTCAGTGATCATGAGGCGGTGGCGGCCGCGCTCGCAGCGAGGGTGGTATGAGCGCTACGCCATTGTGGACGGTTACCGAAGTAGCGCGCGCGCTGGGGCTGTCAGGCGAATTCCCGGGCACACCGATCGATTTCGTCACGCAGGACAGCCGGCTGGTGAAACCGGGATGCCTGTTCGTGGCGTTGAGCGGCACGCCAAGTGGCGGCTTCATCTCCAGCTTCGCCAGCGCGCGCGACGGCTGGGAGTTCGCCGACAAGGCGGAGGCGGCCGGCGCGGTGGCAATGATCGTTCCGCATCGAATCACCGGCGTGAGCGTTCCTCAACTGGTCGTGAAGGATACGTTGATTGATGGGCTTTGGGCGCTCGCGCGTGCCGCGCGGGCGCGCTTCGACGGCCCGGTGATAGGTCTGACCGGCAGCGCCGGCAAGACCAGCACCAAGGAGTTCCTTGCTGCGTACCCTGCCGCCTATGCCAGCCCGAGCAGCTTCAACAATTTCTGGGGCGTGCCGCTGACGCTGTGCAATGCCAGCCCGGGTGCGAGCGTCTGGGTCGTCGAGATGGGCATGAACCAGACCGGCGAGATCGCGCGGCTGAGCGAATTGACGAAACCGACGGTCGCGCTGGTCGTGAACGTGCAGCCGGTACATCTGGAAAAGCTCGGCAGCCTGGAAGCGATCCGGCGCGAGAAGGTGAGCATCGCGCAAGGCCTGTCCAGGGACGGCGTGCTGGTGTTGCCTGACGACGTAGCGGCGCCGGAATGGAACGGCAAGGTCGTCCGCTTCGGTGAAGCCTCCGAGGTACGGGAACTGAAGCACACGCCCGAGGGCGAGAGCTGGAACGTCGCCGTTCAGGTGAATGGCAAGAAGATCGAGTTCAGCCTGACGCCGGGCGCGCCGCATCGCTTGCAGAACGCGCTGGCCGCGCTGGCGTCGATCCATGCCGCCGGGCTCGATCCGGCGGCGCTGGCGAAAGAGCTCGGCCATGTTGGCATCATGACCGGCCGCGGCGTGGAGCAGGCGGCCTCCGGCGTCACCGTGATCGACGACAGTTTCAACGGCAATCCGGCCAGCATGGTGGCCGCGCTCGGCAGCCTGAAGGCGCGGCCGGTGAAATCGGGCCGGCGCATCGCCATTCTCGGCGACATGCTGGAATTGGGCGCTGACGCGCCCGCCTATCACGTAAAACTCGCGGCGGACCTGCCTGATATCGACGGCGTCTACTGCGTCGGCCCCTTGATGCGCCATCTATACGATCTCGTTCCGGCGGAGCGGGCGCTGGGCTGGCATGAAGACCCGGCGACGCTCGATCCTCAACAAATCGCCGCATTGCTGCGGGAGGGGGACGTGGTGGTGGTCAAGGGCAGCAAAAAGATGTTCTGGGTGAACAAGTTTGTGCCCCGCCTGCTGGCCGCCTTGCAGGCAAAGGCGTAGACTGGCCGTATCAGGCGGCCCGCCTTTCTGCTGCGAGACGTGATTCGTCAATACCCCAGGCATGACCAAGATTTGCTTGGTTTGAGGATGAAAACGATTATCAAGGCGTTGCCAAAGCGCTTCCCGCCAAAGACGGCGCAACCAAGCCGCGTGATAGGGCCTTTTGAATGTTTTACTGGCTGATCGAACTTTCCAACACCGTTCCCGGTTTTGGCATCTTCCGCGGCGCGCTGAACGTATTTCGCTACATCACCTTCCGCACCGGCGGGGCGATGGTGACGGGGGCACTGTTCGTGTTCCTGTTCGGCCCCTGGATCATCGATCATTTGCGGCTCCGGCAAGGCAAGGGCCAGCCGATCCGCACCGACGGCCCGGCATCCCACCTGATTTCCAAGAAGGGCACGCCGACGATGGGCGGGCTGATGATCCTCTCGGGCCTCGTGGTCTCGACGCTGCTGTGGGCCAACCCGCTCAACCCCTATGTCTGGATCGTGCTGGCGGTGACGCTCGGCTTCGGCTTTGTCGGTTTCTATGACGACTATCTGAAGGTGACGAAACAGAGCCATAGCGGATTCGCCGGCAAGCTGCGGCTCTTGATCGAAGCGGTGATTGCGCTTGTCGCGTGTTACGCGCTGGTGCGGCTCGGCCGCGATGTGACATCGACGTCGCTCGCGATTCCGTTCCTGAAGGACGTGGTGATCAATTTCGGCTGGTTCTTCGTGATCTTCGGCGCCTTCGTCATCGTCGGCGCCGGCAATGCGGTGAACCTGACCGATGGCCTCGACGGCCTTGCCATCGTGCCGGTCATGATCGCGGCCGCCAGTTTCGGCATGATCTCGTACCTGACCGGCAACGCGGTTTTCTCGGATTATCTGCAGATCCGATACGTCGCCGGCACCGGTGAACTCGCGGTGTTGTGCGGCGCGGTGCTTGGCGCCGGCCTCGGCTTTCTCTGGTTCAACGCGCCGCCGGCCTCGATCTTCATGGGCGACACCGGCTCGCTCGCGCTCGGCGGCATGCTGGGTGCGACCGCGGTGGCGGTGAAGCACGAGATCGTGCTGGCCGTAATCGGCGGCCTGTTCGTATTGGAAGCCGTCTCGGTGATCGTGCAGGTGGCCTCGTTCAAGCTGACTGGAAAACGCGTGTTCCGGATGGCGCCGCTGCACCATCATTTCGAGCAGAAGGGCTGGACCGAGCCGCAGATCGTGATCCGGTTCTGGATCATTTCGGTGATGCTGGCGCTCGCCGGCCTCTCCACGCTGAAGCTGCGGTGACAATCATGCATCTCTACGGCCGTCATTCCGGGGCGATGCGCCAGCATCGAACTCTGGGGCGCCGTTGCGCCCCTGAGAATCTCGAGATTCCAGATAATCGCTGCGCGATTTCCGGAATGACCGTGGAGGCATCATGATTCCCATCACCTCCTTTGCAGGCAAGACAGTCGCCGTGTTCGGTCTCGGTGGTTCCGGCCTCGCGAGCTGCCATGCGCTGAAGGCCGGCGGCGCCGAAGTGATCGCCGGCGATGATAGCGCCGACAACGTCGCCAAGGCGGCACAGGCCGGTTTCACCACGGCCGATCTTCGCACGGTGTCGTGGGCAAATTTCTCGGCACTGATCCTCACCCCCGGCGCGCCGCTGACGCATCCGGCGCCGCATTGGTCGGTGCTGATGGCTCGGCAGGCCGGCTGTGAGGTGATCGGCGACATCGAACTGTTCTGCCGCGAGCGCCGTCGCCACGCGCCGGATGCGCCCTTCGTCGCCATCACCGGCACCAACGGCAAGTCGACCACGACCGCGCTGATCGCGCACCTGATGAAGGTCGCCGGCTACGATGCCCAGATGGGCGGCAATATCGGCACCGCTATCCTGTCGCTGGAGCCGCCGCGGATGGGGCGGGTGCATGTGGTAGAGATGTCGTCCTACCAGATCGACCTCGCGCCCTCACTCGATCCGTCCGTCGGCATTCTCCTGAACGTCAGCGAAGACCACATCGATCGCCACGGCACGCTTGAACACTACGCCGCCGTGAAGGCGCGGCTCGTCGCCGGCGTGCAGCCGCATGGCACGTCCATTGTCGGCGTCGATGACGGCTGGTGCCGCAACATTGCCGATCGCCTCGACCAGGCCGGCAAGCGCGTGGTGCGAATCTCCGTGAAGAACCCGCTGCCCGACGGCGTCTATGTCGAGCGTGAAACCATCGTGCAGGCCTCCGGTGGCGCCCGCCGCGAGGTGGCGCGGCTGGGCGGAATCGGCTCGCTCCGCGGCCTGCACAACGCGCAGAACGCGGCCTGCGCTGCGGCCTGTGCGCTCGCGATGGGCATTTCGACCGATACGCTACAGAACGGCCTGCGCAGCTTTCCCGGCCTCGCCCACCGCATGGAGCAAGTCGGCCGCCGCGGCAACGTGCTGTTCGTCAACGACTCCAAGGGCACCAATGCCGATGCCGCCGCGCATGCGCTGTCGTCCTTTGCCGACATCTTCTGGATCGCCGGCGGCATGCCGAAGCAAGGCGGCATCACGGGGCTGACCGAATATTTTCCGCGTATCCGGAAGGCCTATCTGATCGGCGAGGCCGCGCAGGAATTTGCCGGCACGCTGGGCGAGCGCGTGCCGCACGAGATTTCGGAAACGCTCGATGTCGCGGTGGCGAGCGCCGCGCGCGACGCAGAGGCATCGGGGATTGTCGATCCGGTGGTGCTGCTGTCTCCGGCCTGCGCCTCGTTCGACCAGTACCGTAACTTTGAGATTCGCGGCGCGAAGTTCAGGGATCTCGTGACGGCGATGCCCGGCGTAAAGCCGGTGGTGTGAGTACAATCGATTTGTGACTGTCATCGATGGACGGAAAGGATGCCAGCGATGCAGATCGCTCCGATCAGTTTTACGGATCGCGACAGTGGAGATGAAGCCGTAATGATCGTCCGCACGGTAGGAGATTTCGCTGGATTGGCGCTGTCTCTCCGTAGAAGTGGCGATATTGAAGTGTTCTTTGGAAAACAAGAACTCGACCAACTGATCGAAGCGTTGCAGAAAGCGCGGACGGCGCTGCCTGTGGTGTGATCGTAGGATGGGTAGAGCGTCGCGAAACCCATCAATTTTGCATACACAATTGATTGGGTATCGCTTCGCTCCACCCATCCGACGCGCTAGAATTGCTGCTCCGGCCCGCTCGAAGGTGCCATAAATGGCAATTCACGTTACCTCGCATCGCCCTATCGGCTTCGTGGTTGCAGTCCTTTTGGCGGTCTGTGCATTTCATGCCGACGTGCATGCGGATTCGCCGGACAGTGTGTCTCTCAGCGAGTCGACGATTACGTGGAGCACCGTCCAGTACGCGGTCGATGCAGAGAACGGATTCGTCGACGGGTCGCTCGACAAGAACACCATCGTTGATCGCACGTTCAAGACCCGCGTGCTGGAGAATCGCTATCTGAAGGCAACGCTCGTCCCCGAGTTTGGCGGGCGCATTATTTCCATCATCTACAAACCGACCGGCCACGAACAGCTCTATCGAACGGAAGTGGGTGTGCCTTACGGGATGAAGGCCGGAATCTTCTATTACGACTGGCTGATGGTCTATGGCGGCATCTTTCCCACATTCCCGGATCCCGAGCACGGCAGGACGTGGCTGAAGCCGTGGAATTTCAGGGTCGTGAAGGAGAGCGCCAGCGAAGTGACGGTGTCGATGTCGCTTAGGGACTTCGCGTATTCCGCGGCACCGGCGCAGTTTCTCAAGGGGACGACAGGTATCGAAGCGACTTACTACGTCACGCTGAAAGCCGATCGTGCCGCGCTGGACACGCGCGTGGTTCTGAAAAACCCGCAAGCCAGCACGGTCGATTACGAGTACTGGACGTGCACGACGCTCGCGCCGGGATCGGACCCGAGCAACCCCAAGACGACCGGCGGCGCCGAGATCATTGCACCGATAAAGGCCTACAGCACACCCGCCTGGTCGAAGAATCTGTCCGACGGCGACGAGAGTCTGGGGCCGGGCATGAGCCGTTTCCAAAAGTTGCGCTACTTCAGGAACTGGCCGACGATGGGCATCGCCTACGCGGCGCCCGATATGCAGGGCGGCAATTTCTGGGGCGTGATCAACCACGACAACGAAGAGGGGATCATCCGCATTGCCGACAACACGGTCACGCGCGGCCTGAAGATGTGGACGTGGGGATATCCCTCGTTCACGAACGAGACGGACGCGCGCAAGGAGCCGAGCGAAGCGCGGCCTTACGTTGAATTGTGGGCGGGCGTATCGGACCAGTTCTTCCACCGCGCCATGCTTCCGGCGCGGGGCGAAGTGTCTATCCCCGAAACCTACAGCCCGACCGTCGGCATGAGCAACGTGACACACGCGAACGAGAAAATCCTGATCAATCTCTCGGCCGCAGGCTCCGATGTGAATCTCCAGTTCTTCAGCATCGAGCCGGCCACCCCGTTGCACGTGACGTTGACTCGCGGCGACACGATATTGTTCGACGCCGCCGTAAAAGCTGATCCGAAGAACGGAAACCGCATTTCCGCGACGATTCCTGCCGGCGGTAGCGGCGAGGTGCGGCTGACGATCGCGACCACGGATGGGCGAGAGCTGATGGCGGCCGAGACGAAGATAAAATAGTTCGACCGTAGGGATCGGTAGAGCGCAGTGAACCCCATCATCTTTCAGCAAACGCAATTGAAGGATATCGTTATCCTACGAATTGTCGTCAACCGCGAAAGCGGGTGATCCAGTATTCCAGAGACGCCGACGATTGACCGAGAAGTCGCGGCGTACTGGATCCGTCTTCGCGGGGATGACGACCTGTAGCGGGGTGCGCCCCTATCTAAAAAGTTACCCACTTCATTAACCCCCCATAAACCATCCTGCGCCACCAATGGGCGTTACCTCTGCCATTTGGGGACCCCCATGCTCCACCGTGACCAACGCACCCCGTTTTCGGACTGGTGGTGGACCGTGGATAAGCTGCTGCTCGGCGCGATCATGGCGCTGATGCTGGGCGGCGTGATCCTGTCGCTGGCGGCGAGCCCGCCGGTGGCAACGCGGATCGGGCTCGATCCCTTCCATTTCTTCAGCCGGCACATGCTGTTTCTGCTGCCGTCCCTGATGGTGCTGATCGGGGTGTCGTTCCTGTCGCCGAAGCAGATCCGCCGTCTCGCGCTGCTGGTCTTCGTGGCGAGCATCATCCTGATCGTGGCGACGCTTGCCTTCGGCGCGGAGGTGAAGGGATCGCGGCGCTGGATCACGCTGCTCGGCGTCAACATCCAGGCATCCGAATCCGCCAAGCCCGCCTTTGTCGTGATGGCGGCGTGGCTGTTTGCGGAATCGACCAGGCGGCCGGAAATGCCGGCGACCTCGATGGCGATGGCGCTGCTCCTGATGCTGGTGGCGCTTCTGGTCATGGAGCCGGATTTCGGCCAGACCATGCTGGTCCTGATGGTGTGGGGCGCGCTGTTCTTCATCGCAGGGATGCGGATGATCTGGGTGGCCGGCCTTGCCGGCGCCGCCGCCGCCGGCTTGTTCAGCGCCTATCTGTTGGTTCCGCACGTCGCCGGCCGCATCAAGCGCTTCATGAATCCGGCCTCCGGCGACACCTTCCAGGTCGACATGGCGATGGAAGCGTTCTGGAACGGGGGCTGGTTCGGGCTCGGGCCGGGCGAGGGTATTGCAAAACGCAGCCTGCCGGACAGCCACACCGATTTCGTGTTCGCGGTGGCCGCCGAAGAATTCGGCATCATACTCTGCCTGGCGCTGGTCGGGCTGTTCGCCTTCGTCGTGCTTCGCACGCTGACGCGCGCCTATGCCAGCGAGGACATGTTCGCGCGTTTTGCGGCGTCGGGCCTTGCGATCCTGTTCGGCGTGCAGGCGGCGATCAACATGGCGGTGAACCTGCAGTTGATCCCGGCCAAGGGCATGACGCTGCCCTTCATCTCCTATGGCGGCTCCTCGATCATCTCGCTGGCCTATGGCGTCGGCATGATGCTGGCGCTGACGCGGCAGCGCCCGCGCACCGAGGTGGAATCGATGAACGCCGCCGGCGTGGCGCGCGGATACGCTTGAGGGCGTGACTAGCGCCGCCGCGTCGGCTATTTGAAGCCATGGACAACGCGCCTCTCATTCTGCTGGCCGCCGGCGGCACCGGCGGCCATCTGTTTCCGGCCGAAGCACTCGGCGTCGAACTCATCAAGCGGGGCTTGCGCGTGCGGCTTGCCACCGATGCCCGCGCGCTGCGCTACAGCGGCCTGTTCACGCGCGACAATATCGACGTGGTGCCGAGCGAGACCGTGCGTGGCCGCAATCCATTGTCGCTGGCGCGAACCGTGATGACGCTCGGCTATGGAACGGGCGTCGCAATCAACCTCGTGCGGCGGCTGAAGCCCGCGGCCGTGGTCGGCTTCGGCGGCTATCCGACGCTGCCGCCCCTGATCGCGGCGCGGCTGCTCGGCGTGCCCGCCATCATTCACGACGCTAATGCCGTGCTCGGCCGCGCCAACCGCTTTCTCGCCGGCCGCGTCAACGCGATCGCGACCTCGCTACCGGGCGTGCTCGACCGCGATCCCTCGCTCGCGGGCAAAGCCACGACCGTCGGCACGCCGATGCGCCCTGCGATTCTTGCCGCGGCCGCGGAGCCGTTCGCATCGCCCGAGCCGAACGGGCCGCTGCGCTTGCTGGTGGTCGGTGGCAGCCAAGGCGCGCGGGTCATGAGTGACATCGTGCCACCAGCGATCGAACGGCTCGAGCCGGTGCTGTGGAGCCGCATCGTCCTGACCCAGCAGGTGCGCGAGGAAGACATGGCGCGGGTGCGCGCGATCTATGACCGGCTCAAGATCAAGGCCGAACTCGCGCCGTTCTTTTCTGATTTGCCGGCGCGGCTGGCGTCCAGCCATCTCGTGGTCTCGCGTTCCGGCGCCGGCACCGTGGCGGAACTCGCCGCGATCGGCCGGCCCTCGATCCTGGTGCCGCTGCCCGGCGCGATCGACCAGGATCAGTTCGCCAATGCCGGCGTGCTGGCCAATGTGGAGGGTGCCGTGCGGATCCCGCAGGCCGAGTTCACGCCCGACCGGCTCGCGGCCGAAATCTCCGCCTTTGCCGCCGAGCCCGCCCGGCTGACCGCGATGGCCAACGCTGCCCGCCAGGTCGGCCGGCTCGACGCCGCCGAACGGCTGGCCGATCTGGTAATGAAAACCGCCGGAATCTAGGCCGGAACGATTTTTAGACGTTCCGTCGTCATGGCCGGGCTTGTCCCGGCCATCCACGTCTTTCATAAGTCGGTGAGGCGAAGACGTGGATGCCCGGGACAAGCCCGGGCATGACGGGAACAATACGAGACATATTCATGAGACTGCCGCGCGAGATCGGACCCATTCACTTCGTCGGGATCGGAGGCATCGGCATGAGCGGCATCGCCGAGGTGCTGGTCAATCTCGGCTACACCGTGCAGGGCTCGGACGCCTCCGAAAGCGGCAATGTCGCGCGGCTGCGGGAGAAGGGCGTCAAGGTCTCGGTTGGCCACAAGGCCGAGAATGTCGACGGCGCCGACGTCGTCGTGGTCTCGACCGCGATCAAGCGCAACAATCCGGAATTGATGGCAGCGCGCGCCCAGCGCATTCCGGTGGTGCGCCGCGCCGAAATGCTGGCCGAACTGATGCGGCTGAAAAGCTGCGTCGCCATCGCCGGTACCCATGGCAAGACCACGACGACCACGATGGTTGCGACCCTGCTCGATGCCGGCGGTCTCGATCCGACCGTCATCAACGGCGGCATCATCAACGCCTACGGCTCCAACGCGCGGTTGGGCGCCGGCGACTGGATGGTGGTCGAGGCCGATGAGAGCGACGGCACGTTCCTGAAACTGCCGTCCGATGTCGTGATCGTCACCAATATCGACCCTGAGCATCTCGATCACTTCAAGACGTTCGAGGCGATCCAGGACGCGTTCCGCAATTTCGTCGAGAACGTGCCATTCTACGGCTTTGCCGTGATGTGCACCGATCACCCCGTGGTGCAGAGCCTCGTCGGCAAGATCGAGGACCGCCGCATCATCACCTATGGCGAAAACCCGCAGGCCGACGTGCGGCTGGTCGATCTGACGCCGAACGGCGGCGGCTCGACATTCAAGGTGGTGTTCCGCAACCGCAAGACCGACGCCACGCATGAGATCGCGGATCTCATGCTGCCGATGCCGGGACGCCACAACGCCTCGAACGCGACGGCGGCGATTGCGGTGGCGCATGAACTCGGCATGTCCGACGACGCGATCCGCAAGGCCATCGCGGGCTTCGGTGGCGTCAAGCGGCGCTTCACCCGGACCGGCGAGTGGAACGGCGTCACCGTGATCGACGATTACGGCCATCACCCCGTCGAGATCGCGGCGGTTCTTAAAGCGGCACGTGAATCCACCAAAGGCAAGGTCGTCGCCGTGGTGCAGCCGCATCGCTACACCCGGCTGCAATCGCTGTTCGAGGAATTCTGCACCTGCTTCAACGATGCCGATGCGGTCATTGTCGCCGAGGTCTATCCGGCCGGCGAGGCGCCGATCGAAGGCATCGACCGCGACCATTTTGTCACCGGCTTGCGCGCCCACGGCCATCGCGAGGTGATCCCGCTGCCGGGTTCGGCGGAACTGGCAAAAATCGTTCACGGCCTCGCAGGCTCCGGCGACCTCGTCGTGTGTCTCGGCGCCGGCAACATCACGCAATGGGCCTACGCGCTGCCCGGCGAATTGAAGGCGTTGGGGTGACAGTGACATTTCCCGACATCACCTCCGATCTGAAAGCCGCGATGCCGCAATTGCGCGGGCGGCTCCTGGCGAACCAGTCGCTCGCCGAGTTGACCTGGTTTCGCGTCGGCGGGCCGGCGCAGGTGCTGTTTACGCCGGCGGATGAAGACGATCTTGCCTACTTCTTAAGGCTGCTTCCGAAGGAGTTGCCGGTCTATGTCGTCGGCGTCGGGTCCAACCTGATCGTGCGCGACGGCGGCATGGAAGGCGTGGTGATCCGCCTGTCGCCGCGGGCCTTCGGCGAGACCCGAGCGGAGGGCGGCATCGTCAGCGCCGGCACGGCCGCGCTCGACAAGCGCGTGGCGGAAACCGCGGCAAGCGCCAACATCGGCGGCATGGAATTTTTCTTCGGCATTCCCGGCACCATCGGCGGCGCGCTGCGGATGAATGCCGGCGCCAATGGCGGCGAGACCAAGGATGTCCTGCTCGACGCCATCGGCATCGGCCGCGACGGCACCAGGCATGTCTTCTCCAATGCCGACATGAAGTTCGTCTATCGCAACAGCGGCGTCGACCCGTCGATCATTTTTACCTCCGCGCGTTTCCGCGGGAAGATCACCGACACTGAGACCATTCGCGCGCGGATGAACGAGGTGCAGAATCACCGCGAAACCGCTCAGCCGATTCGCGAAAAGACCGGTGGCTCCACCTTCAAGAATCCGCCCGGCAACAGCGCCTGGAAACTGATCGACGCCGCCGGCTGCCGGGGCCTGCGCGTCGGCGGCGCGCAGGTCTCGGAAATGCACTGCAATTTCCTCATCAACACCGGCAACGCCACCGGCCATGATATTGAAACCTTGGGCGAAACCGTGCGCGAGCGGGTTAAAGCGAATTCTGGCATAGAGCTACACTGGGAAATCAAGCGGATCGGGATTCCGGTCTGATCGTCATTCCGGGATGCTCCGAAGGAGCAGACCCGGAATCTCGAAGTAGTATGGGGAAGAGATTCCGGGTTCGATGCTTCGCATCGCCCCGGAATGACGGATAGGTAGAGGCTGATGCGGACGACCATTCTCTTCGGCGGCACCAATAAAGAGCGACTGGTTTCGGTGGCGAGCGCGCAGGCGCTGCACCGCGCCTTGCCGGAAGCCGATCTCTGGTTCTGGCACGTGGCGGACACCGTCCACGACGTCGGCTCGAAGGCGCTGCTCGGGCATTCGCGTCCCTTCGAGGATGAGTTCAATCCGGGCAATCGCGGTATGGCGCTCGAGGCGGCGCTGGACAAGGCGAAGGCCGAAGATCGCGTGCTGGTGCTCGGGCTGCACGGCGGCCGGGCCGAGAACGGCGAACTGCAGGCGATGTGCGAACTGCGCGGCATTCCCTTCACCGGCTCCGGTTCGGCGTCTTCAAACCTCGCCTTCGACAAGACCGCGGCGAAACGATTTGCGGCGATTGCCGGTGTCGCAACGCCGGCTGGCATAGAACTGGAAAACCTTGACGCGGCGTTTGCCGAGTACGGCAGGCTGATCGCAAAGCCGGCGCGCGACGGTTCGAGCTATGGCCTGATCTTCGTCAACGCGAAGCAGGACCTCGTCGCGGTCCGCAACGCTGCCAAGACTGAAGAATATCTGATCGAGGCGTACATCGCGGGCGTGGAAGCAACCTGCGGCGTGCTGGAGCAATCGGACGGGACAATCATGTCGCTGCCGCCGATCGAGATCGTTCCAGGGGAGGGCGCGTTCGATTACACGGCGAAATATCTGCTGAAATCGACTCAGGAGATCTGCCCGGGGCGCTTCTCGCCTGAAATCACCGCCCAGCTGCAGGATCAGGCACTTCGCGCGCACAAGGCGCTGTCGTGCACCGGCTATTCCCGGACCGACTTCATCGTCTCGGAAAAGGGGCTGGTTTATCTGGAAACCAACACCTTGCCGGGCCTGACCGCGGCCTCGCTCTACCCGAAGGCGCTGAAGGTCCAGGGGATAGAATTTCCGGATTTCCTGCGCGATCAGATCGCCTTGGCCGAACGGCGCAGCCGCGGCCGGGCTTGACCGGCCCGGCCGGGAGTTAACGGGGAACCGGGGGCCCGACCCCTAAAATTGTTTCAAAATCCTAACAGTTGGCCGGCAAACTACTCAAAAGACGCATCAAAACGCACCCGCACCCCCGCGTTTTTACACTTTGTTTACCAGTAAGTCCGAAGGTTAACGCTGGCGGCGCATGTGGCGCTTGGCTGCCGGGGTGTGCGCTGTTCCGACGTCAGGTCAGCACTTAAGTCCGGCACGGCCGAGACGTCATCTGGGCCAATACTCGCGAAGGCCCGCAAAAAGCGCTTGCGGGAACAACACTTGGACAGGCTCGTGCAATGGATGGTGCAGGACGCCTCACGCGGTCGGTGAGATCGGTGAGGCCCCAGGCTGACCTGAAAGCAGCCGCTATTGGAGCGGCCGTGCTGCTGCGCGAGTGGCTGGGCCGTCGCGCCCGTGCCCGTACCCCGGCCAAACCCGTGATCGATCGCGAGCCGTCGAATCGCCTGGTCCGTCTGGTCGAGCGCTATCTGCCGAATCGCCTCGGCGTCGCCTTGACCGTCCTGATGCTGCTCGGCAGCGCCGGCCTTGGCATCGTCAAGGGCGGTCACCTCGACGCATTCACGGCCGCGCTCAGCGACACCCGCAACGCGCTGGCCAACTCGGCCGGATTCCGCATTACCGAAGTCGTCATCAATGGCCGCAGGCAATTGAGCCAGGACGAGGTGCTCGCGATCGGGGGCGTCAATGGCCGCTCGTCGCTGCTGTTCCTCGACGCCGCCACCCTGCGCGACAAGCTCAAGGCCAATCCGTGGATCGCGGATGCGACCATCCTGAAGCTCTATCCCGGCCAGTTGCAGATCGACCTCGTCGAGCGCACGGCGTTCGCGCTGTGGCAGCAGGGCGGCCGGCTGGCCGTGATCTCCGAGGACGGGGCGGTGCTGGAGCCCTATGTGTCGCGCCGCTTCGTGACGCTGCCGCTGGTGGTAGGCAAGGGCGCCGACCTCAAGGCCCGCGATTTCCTCGCGCTGCTCGACCGCTATCCGCAGGTCCGCAGCGTCACCAAGGCTGCGATCCTCGTCGGCGAGCGGCGCTGGAATTTGCGGCTGAAGGATGGCCTCGACATCCGCCTGCCGGAAAACGACGTCGGCAATGCGCTGGCCATGCTCAGCAAGCTCGACAAGGAAGACCGGCTGTTCTCGCGCGACATCGTCGCCGTCGACATGCGCCTGCCGGACAGGCTCACGGTGCAATTGTCGGAAGACGCGGCGAAGGCCCGCGAAGAGCTGTTCAAGGACAAGAAGACCAAGAAGAAGCCGGGTGATTCAGCATGACCGGCCTCGATCGCAACCAGACCCCGAAGACGCGGCCCGTCGACCACAAGCGCACGGCGCTGGTGGCTTCGCTCGATATCGGCACCAGCAAGATCGCCTGCATGATCGCGCGGCTGAAACCGTCGCCGCCGAGCGAGGCGCTGCGCGGCCGCAGCCATGCGGTGGAATTGATCGGCTACAGCCAGATCCAGTCGCGCGGCGTCAAGGCCGGCGCGGTGGTCGATCTCGCCGAATGCGAGCAGGCGGTGCGGCAGACGGTGGCGCTGGCCGAGCGGATGGCCAAGGTCCGCGTCGAGTCAGTCTTGCTGTCGGTTTCCGGCGGCCGGCTGCAGGGCCAGCTCGTGGAAGCTGCCGCCGATATCAGGGGCGGCGCGGTCACGGCCGACGACGTAACCCGCGTGACGTCCACCGGCATGCGCCATGCCACCGGCGAGGGGCGCACGGTGCTGCACGCGCTCCCGGTTGGCTACGCGCTCGACGGCGTCAAGGGCATCCGCGACCCCCGCGGCATGGTGGCCCGGCAGTTCGGCGTCGACATGCAGGTGGTGACGGTGGATGCCACGGTTGCCCGCAATCTGATGCTGGTGGTCGAGCGCTGCCATCTCAACGTCGAGGCCATGGCGGCGAGTCCTTATGTCGCAGGGCTTTCCGTATTGACCGACGACGAAGCCGATCTCGGCGCCGCCGTGGTCGAAATGGGCGCGGGTTCGACCACGATCGCGACGTATTCCGGCGGCCGTTTCGTGCATGCCAGCGGTTTTGCACTCGGCGGCCAGCACGTCACGATGGATCTTGCACGCGGCGTCGGCGCATGCATTGCGGATGCCGAGCGAATCAAGACGTTATATGGCACCGTGCTGACCGGCGGGTCCGACGCGCGCGAGCTGATGTCTGTACCGACTGCGGGCGAGGAACACGATACGCCGCAGATCGTTTCGCGCGCCACGATTGCCAACATCGTCCGGCATCGCGCCGAGGAGATTTTTGAAATGGTCCGGGACCGGCTCGCGGATTCCCCCTTTGCGGCAGAGCCGAGGGCGCGGGTCGTGTTGAGCGGCGGCGCCTCCCAGCTCACCGGCACCGTGGAACTCGCCACCCGCATTCTCAACCGGCCGGTCCGGATCGGCCGTCCGCTCGGTTTCGGCCGGCTGCCCAACGAGGCCAAGAGCGCCTCGTTCGCGGTGCCCGCAGGTCTCCTGGTCTATCCGCAATACGCTCATCTGGAACACGTCGAACCGCGGCATACGCGGCAGCTCAAAACAGGGACTGACGGCTATTTCGGAAAGGTCGGACGATGGCTTCGCGAGGGCTTCTGATGACCGGACCTGTAACCAAACGATTTTCACCAAATCCCGCGGCCGCCGGCCCGGGCGAACCAAAGCGCGCGTCGTAAGAGAGGCAACCATGGCACTCAATCTGACACCCCCTGACATCAGCGAGCTGAAACCGCGGATTACCGTCTTCGGCGTCGGTGGAGCAGGCGGCAATGCCGTCAATAACATGATCACCGCCGGGTTGCAGGGGGTCGATTTCGTCGTCGCCAACACCGACGCGCAGGCGCTGACCATGTCGAAGGCGCAGCGTATCGTGCAGATGGGCACCCAGGTGACGCAGGGCCTCGGCGCGGGGTCCCAGCCTGATGTCGGCGCGGCGGCGGCGCAGGAGGTCATCGACGAGCTGCGCGACCATCTCACGGGCGCCAACATGGTGTTCGTCACCGCCGGCATGGGCGGCGGCACCGGCACTGGCGCAGCTCCGGTGATCGCCAAGACCGCACGCGACATGGGCATCCTCACCGTCGGCGTCGTCACCAAGCCGTTCCACTTCGAAGGCCAGCGCCGCATGCGCACCGCCGAAGCAGGCATTGCCGAGCTGCACAAGGTGGTCGACACGCTGCTGATCATCCCGAACCAGAACCTGTTCCGGGTCGCCAACGAAAAGACCACCTTCGCCGATGCCTTCGCGATGGCCGACCAGGTGCTCTATTCGGGCGTCGCCTGCATCACCGATTTGATGGTCAAGGAAGGCCTGATCAACCTCGACTTCGCCGACGTCCGCGCCGTGATGCGTGAGATGGGCAAGGCGATGATGGGCACCGGCGAGGCAACCGGCGAGAAGCGTGCGCTGACCGCAGCCGAGGCTGCGATCGCCAACCCGCTGATCGACGATTCCTCGATGAAGGGTGCGCGCGGCCTCTTGATCTCGATCACCGGCGGCAAGGACCTGACCCTGTTCGAGGTCGACGAAGCCGCTACCCGGATTCGTGAGGAAGTCGACCAGGACGCCAACATCATCGTCGGCGCTACCTTCGACGAATCGCTCGACGGCATTATCCGCGTGTCCGTGGTCGCGACCGGCATCGACCAGTCGCAGATCGCGCGCAACGCTGGCACCCCGGCCGCCGCTGCGGCTGCTGCCCCGGCCGCGACCAGCCCGGCTTCGCCGGACAACCGGCTGGCCGAACTGACCGCTCGCCTGCGCGCCGACAATGCGCGTCTGGCCGAGCGCGCCCAGAAGCTCGAGCCGACGGCTGCGCCGCAGATGATTGCTCCCGCACCGGCCGCTGCGCCGGCACCCCGCGGTAACGTCGAGCGCGCGGCGCTCGCCGCGATCGCCGCGGCGGTCGGCACGGAGCCGGCGCAGGCCGCACCGATCCAGCCGGCCTCCTATGGCGACGTCACGGTCCGCCCGATCGCGCAGAAGCCGACGCTGTTCCCGGATCACAAGGAAGCCGCCCAGCCCGAGCCGCCGGCTGCGCCCGAAACCTTCATCCCGCAGGCGGCCGAACGTCCGCCGCTCCGCACGCCGCGGATGCCGAAGTTCGAGGATCTGCCGATGCCGGCACAGGCCGAGATTCGACAGGCCCGCGGCGAAGCCGAGGAAGAGCATCCGCAGAAATCCAAGCTGTCGCTGCTGCAGCGGCTGGCCAATGTCGGCCTCGGCCGCCGCGACGAGGAGAACGAGCCGCCGATCGCGGCGCGTGCCTCAGGACCTGCGATGGCGCCGCTGCCGCCGCTCCCCGAGCGCAAGCCGCAGCGGACCGTTGCCCAGCAGATGGCGAATCACGACCCGGTGTCGGAGTACGCAAAGCGCCCGGCGCCGCAGGGTTTGGACGCCCATGGCCGCCCCGCACCTGTTGCCCCGGCGCCACAGGGAGACGACCATCTTGATATCCCCGCCTTCCTGCGACGGCAGGCCAACTGAGCTTTGTAACAATTGAGGCGACCCGAAAGGCCCCGGCTGACCCCGCCGGGGCCTTTCTCCTTGGGGTGACAGGTGTTTCGCCAACCAACTGATTTTAAATCATTAATTGTACTTTAAGTGCTCAAATGCCACAGTTGGAACCGGTGGTGGCGGCGCCGGAATTTGGTTAACCCTTGGCGTGAATGCGGCAGAGATAGGGTAACAATCCGTAAAGAAGCGTGAGTTGCGGGGTTTAGGGCAGTGACTATGGTCTGCCGTGACTTGGGGATGCCTAAAACGCGAATCGCCGCGCAAGTGCGGTTCCGAGCTTTGGGTTAAGTCGGGTAGTGGGCAGTTATCGATGAAATTCAGCCGCCAAACCACGCTTCGGTCGCAGGCCACCGTAACGGGCGTTGGCGTCCATTCCGGTTTACCTGTCAGCTTGACGCTTGGACCTGCTCCTGTGGATGCGGGTTTTATTTTTGTCCGTACCGGCCTCGATGAGGCCGACCGCGAAGTTCCCGCGATCGCGGAATCCGTTACCGCCACTGATTTGGCCACCGTCCTCGGCGACCGCGAAGGGCCGCTGGTTTCCACCGCCGAGCATGTTCTCGCTGCCCTGCGCGGCATGGGCGTCGACAATGCCATCATCGAAGTCGACGGCCCCGAAGTTCCGATCATGGACGGCAGCGCGGCTGCCTTCGTTGCCGCCATCGATCAGGCCGGCATCGTCACCCAGTCGGCCTCCCGCCGCTTCATTCAGGTGCTGAAGCCGGTGCAGGTCGCGATCGGCGACAGCTTCGGCGAACTGCGTCCGCATGCGAACGGGTTCCGCGTCGAGGTCGAGATCGACTTCGCCAATCCGGTGATCGGCCGCCAGAACTATTCCATCGATCTCAGCCCCGAAAGCTTCCGCCGCGAGATTTCCCGCGCCCGGACCTTTGGCTGCATGAACGACCAGGCGCGGCTCTGGAGCGCCGGCTTTGCGCTCGGTGCTTCCTTTGAGAATACGGTGGTGTTCGACGACACCCGTCTGCTCAACCCCGAGGGCTTCCGCTTCAGCGACGAATGCGCCCGTCACAAGGTGCTGGATGCGATCGGCGATCTGACCCTGGCCGGTCTACCGCTGCTCGGCGCCTACCGTTCGGTGCGCGGCGGCCACAAGCTGAACCACGCCGTGCTGACGGCCATGCTGGCCGATCGCAGTGCCTGGCGGGTGGTAGAAGCCGAGCCGGCACGCCGTCCCCGCAGCCATGTCGAGGCAGGCGGGGGCATGGTAGGCGGCATGATCGCCCCGGCCTACGGCCCGGACGTTTCCTGACTTTCGCTTGCGAAATGTCCTGAACGTCCGTTTTCGCAAAATCCTTTGAGTTTCTGAGCCGTTTTGCGCCGCAGAGGCGCATTTTCCGTAATAACCACAGTGGTAACGAGGCCGGCCAGCCGCCTTAATCCGGGCGAATTGGCTGCGTATTCGGTTGGTCGAGGACCATTTTTCGGCTACAGAGACCCGCGGTTTGTACGACAGTGCGCCACGGGGCCTTGAGAATTGGGCACCAAACGTAGTTGGGGACCAAACGCATTGGGCACGGGTATATGACGTCCATGACGGCGGTTCAGGGACGGGCGGGCTCAATCATCAGTCGCATCACAGGGCGTCAGGTCACAGATTCCATGTCGGCACAGCGTATGACGCTTGAACCCAACAAATCATCCAGGCTTTCGAGCCTCGCTCGCGCCGGACGGTCGCTGCGGCTGGCAGCGGGCCTGATCGTGCTCGCGATTCCCCTGAGCGGCTGCGGCACCGGCGCGCTGTGGGACAAGTTCACCCAGAAGGACGACACCTTCAACGAGGAGCCCGCGGACAAGCTCTACAATGAGGGCTTGTACCTGATGAACCAGCGCAAGGATAACAAGGCGGCGTCGAAGAAATTCGAGGAAGTCGACCGCCAGCATCCTTATTCGGACTGGGCGCGCAAATCGCTGCTGATGTCGGCCTACTCCTTCTACAATCAGGGCGACTACGATAGCTGCATCGGCGCCGCGACCCGTTACGTCACGCTGCATCCCGGCAGCGCGGATGCGGCCTACGCGCAATACCTGATCGCAGCCTCGCATTACGACCAGATCCCGGACATCTCCCGCGACCAGGGCCGCACCGAAAAGGCGATCGCAGCGCTGGAAGAGGTGATTCGCAAATATCCGACCTCGGAGTATGCCAACTCCGCCAAGGCCAAGCTCGAAGGCGCGCGCGACCAGCTCGCCGGCAAGGAAATGGACGTCGGTCGCTACTATTTGGAAAAGAAGGACTACACCGCCGCCATCAACCGCTTCAAGACCGTGGTCACCCGCTACCAGACCACGCGGCATGTCGAGGAAGCGCTGGCGCGCCTGACCGAGTCCTATATGTCGATCGGCATCGTCGGCGAAGCGCAGACGGCAGCCGCCGTACTTGGGCACAATTTTCCTGACAGCCGCTGGTACAAGGACGCCTATAATCTTGTAAAGTCGGGCGGTCTCGAGCCGAGCGAGAACAAGGGTTCCTATATTTCCAGGGCCTTCAAGAAGATGGGTCTCGGCTAGGAAATAATTTCGCATGCTCGCGCGTCTGTCGATCCGTGACATCGTCCTGATCGAACGGCTCGATATCGAATTCTCCCGTGGCCTTGCGGTGCTGACCGGCGAGACCGGTGCGGGTAAATCCATCCTGCTCGATGCCTTCGCGCTGGCGCTCGGCGGCCGCGGTGATTCGGGCCTGGTCCGTCACGGCGCGGAACAGGGCCAGGTGACCGCTACCTTCGACGTTCCCAAGGGCCATCCGGCGACAAAAATCCTTTCCGAGAACGGCCTCGACGATACCGGCGAGATGATTCTCCGCCGCGTGCAGCTTGCCGACGGTCGCACCCGCGCCTTCATCAACGACCAGTCGATCAGCGTGCAGACCTTGAAAGCCGTCGGCGCTGTCCTGGTCGAGATTCACGGCCAGCATGACGAGCGCGCGCTGGTCGATGCCTCGACGCACCGGCAGTTGCTCGACGCCTTTGCCGGGCTGGAGAAGGAGGTCGCGGCGCTGGAAACGTTGTGGGAGGCGCGGCGTACCGCGAATCAGGCGCTGGGTGAGCATCGCGCCAGCATGGAGCGCGCCGCGCGCGAGGCGGATTATCTGCGCCACGCTGCCGACGAGCTCAAAACGCTGAAACCGAAGGACGGCGAAGAGACGACGCTCGCCGAGCGCCGCACCATCATGATGCAGGGCGAGAAGATCGCCAGCGACCTGCGCGAGGCACAGGAGGCCGTCGGCGGCAACAACTCGCCGGTGCCGGCACTGGCCGCCGCGGTGCGCCGCCTCGAACGCCGCGCCGCCAATTCGCCGGCGCTGGTCGAGCCGGCGGTGAGGGCGATCGACATCGCGATCAACGCGCTGGAAGAGGCCGACCAGCATCTGAGCGCCGCGCTCGTCGCAGCCGATTTCGATCCTGCCGAACTCGAGCGCATCGAGGAGCGCCTGTTTGCGCTGCGCGCCGCCTCGCGCAAATACTCCACGCCGGTCGACGGGCTGGCGGCACTGGCCGCGAAATTCGTCTCCGATGTTGCGCTGATCGATGCCGGCGCGGATCGGCTGAAGAAGCTGGAAGCGGCTGCTGCCGAGGCCGACCAGCGCTACGGCGCGGCAGCCGAAAAATTGTCCGCGGCGCGGATAAAATCCGCCGAGAAACTCAACAAGGCCGTCAATGCCGAACTGGCGCCGCTGAAACTTGAGCGCGCGAAGTTCACGACGCAGGTCGAAGCGGACGCGAAGGCACCGGGGCCGCAGGGTATCGACCGTGTCGAGTTCTGGGTGCAGACCAATCCGGGGACGAAGCCGGGGCCGCTGATGAAGGTCGCCTCCGGCGGCGAACTGTCGCGCTTCCTGTTGGCGTTGAAAGTGGTGCTGGCCGACCGCGGTTCGGCGCCGACGCTGGTGTTCGACGAAATCGATACGGGCGTCGGCGGCGCGGTCGCTGACGCGATCGGCTCGCGGCTGGCGCGGCTCGCCGGCCAGGTCCAGGTGATGGCGGTGACGCACGCGCCGCAGGTCGCCGCAAGGGCCAGCCAGCATCTGCTCATTTCCAAGGACGCACTCGACAAGGGCAAGCGCGTCGCCACCCGCGTCAACGCACTCGCCGCCGACCACCGCCGCGAGGAAATCGCCCGCATGCTGGCCGGCGCGGAGATCACCGCGGAGGCGAGGGCAGCCGCGGAGCGGCTGTTGCGCGCGGCGACGGCGTAGTTGCAGCGTCATGGCCAAAGCAGCAAAAGCAAAGGCGCTCCCCGACGTCGAAAAGCTCACCAAGGCGCAGGCCAAGGTCGAGCACACGCGGCTGACGCTGGAGCTCGAGGGGCACGACAAGCGCTACTACCAGGACGATGCGCCGAGCGTGACCGACGCCGAATACGATGCGTTGCGCCAGCGCTTCAATGCGATCGAGAAGCGTTTCCCCGAATTCGTCAGTTCGGATTCGCCATCGCAAAAAGTCGGCGCCGCACCATCAGGGCGTTTCAAAAAAGTCCGTCACTCTTTGCCGATGTTGTCGCTCGACAACGCCTTTGCCGAGCAGGACGTGATCGACTTCGTCGGCCGTATTGAGCGCTTTCTCAAGCTCAGCGACGACAAGATCGATTTTTCCGCCGAGCCGAAGATCGACGGGCTGTCGATGTCGCTGCGCTACGAGAACGGCGAACTCGTCACCGCTGCGACGCGCGGCGACGGCGCGGAGGGCGAGGATGTCACGGCGAACATCCGCACGCTGGAAGATGTCCCGCAGAAGCTGAAGGGCCGTAACGTCCCTGACATCTGTGAGGTGCGCGGCGAAGTCTACATGACCAAGAAGGCGTTCCTCGCGCTCAACGAACGCCAGAAGGCCGCAGGCGATACCATTTTTGCAAACCCGCGCAATTCCGCGGCCGGTTCGCTGCGTCAGAAGGACCCGGGCATCACAGCCTCGCGGCCGCTCGGCTTCTTTGCCTATGCCTGGGGCGAGATGAGCGCGATGCCGGAGAATACGCAGACCGGCATGATCCACTGGTTCGAGCGCTGCGGCTTCAAGACCAATCCGCTGACCAAGCTGTGTCACTCGGTCGATCAGCTCATCGCCTTCCATCGCAAGATCGAGGAGCAGCGCGCCGAGCTCGACTACGATATTGACGGCGTCGTTTACAAGGTCGACCGCATCGACTGGCAGGAGCGGCTCGGCTTCGTCTCACGCACACCGCGCTGGGGCGTCGCGCACAAATTCCCGGCCGAGCGCGCCATGACGGTGCTGCGCGACATCGAGATCCAGGTCGGCCGCACCGGCTCGTTCACGCCGGTCGGCAAGCTGGAGCCGGTCGGAGTCGGCGGCGTCATCGTGCAGAATGTCACGCTGCACAATGAGGACTACATCAAGGGCATCGGTAACAAGGGCGAAGTGTTGCGCGAGGGCCGCGATATCAGGATCGGCGACACCGTCGTGATCCAGCGCGCCGGTGACGTGATCCCGCAGGTGGTCGACGTCGTGATCGACAAGCGGCCGAAGGGCGCAAAGGAATTTCACTTCCCGAAGAAATGCCCGTGCCCGTTGCATACCGACGTCGTGCGCGAGGAGACGGCGGCCGGCGAGGAAGGCTCGCGCGCCCGCTGCACCGGCGAGTTTGCCTGTCCGTTCCAGAAGATCGAGCATCTCAAGCTGTTCGTGTCGCGCCGCGCCTTCGATATCGACGGGCTCGGCGAGAAGCAGCTTCAGTACTTCTTCGACCATGGATGGGTGACGGAGCCGGCCGATATCTTCACGCTGCCCAAGCGCAACGCCAAGCTCAAGCTCGAAGAGATCGAGGGTTACGGCGAGACCTCGGTGCGCAATCTGTTTGCCGCGGTCGAGAACCGCCGCCGCATTGCGCTGGAGCGCTTCATCTATGCGCTCGGCATGCGTCATGTCGGCGAGACCACGGCGCTGGCGCTGGCGCGAGGCTACGGCTCCTGGAAGGCGTTCCACGACGCCTGCCTCATGGTCGCGAAGGGCGACGAGGAGACCATCGCGGAGATGGACGCGCTGGACCAGATCGGCGACACCGTGATCAAGAGCGTCGCCGCCTATTTCGGCGAGAGCCACAACCGCGGCATCGTCGAGCGCCTGACCAAGGAGCTCGAAGAGATCATCGACGCCGAAAAGCCGAAGAGCAATTCGGCCGTCGCCGGCAAGACCGTGGTGTTCACGGGATCGCTGGAAAAGATGACGCGCGATGAAGCCAAGGCCACCGCCGAGCGGCTGGGCGCCAAGGCTGCGGGCTCGGTGTCGAAGAGGACGGACTATGTGGTCGCGGGACCCGGCGCGGGGTCTAAGCTCGCTGAGGCGAAGAAGCACGGCGTGCAGGTGCTGACCGAGGATGAGTGGCTGAAGCTCATCGGGGAGTGAGAAGGTTCTCTCGCCGTCATTGCGAGGAGCGAAGCGACGAAGCAATCCATCGTGCCGCAAGCGGATAAATAGATTGCTTCGCTCCGCTCGCAATGACGCGGGAGATCTGCGAGTTCGGTCGTCACTTGAAATCGAGCAGATATTCCTCGTACGACCGGAAGGGCGAGACCGCACGTCCCCTGCGGTCGATGCGTCCCCATTGCCCGCCCGCGTACCCGCCACGCTCACGCGCACCCTCAGTGGCAGTGGTGTCAGGGACATAAGTGCAAGCCGTGCAGACAACAGCAACGCCATCCCTGAATGGATAGGCTCCGTCATACGTCGCCGGGATCACGAGATTGAGCTTGCGGTCGATGTATCCAATCTTGCTGCCGACCCGCGCCCGCGCGAGACCATCCTCGAAATTGTCCGGGCCGCTGTCCATTGCTTCAACCGGCACCGGGATGGCGCCACGTCGAACGTAGTACCATTGGTATTTTCGTGTGTCGGTCCCATTGAACAACATGACGGAAGCCAGCCCATCACGGTCATATCGAAGTCGAGCCAAATAGGCCCGCTTCAAGCGCGGCCGCCCGTCGGGGCCCGTTGCCGCGCATTGCTTGAAAATGCGCTCGGGCTGCCAGCAATCGAAGACCACTGGCGTAACCGTGTTCTGGTCAATTGCCATGGCCGGCCTGGATGAGAGTGCAAGCAGGGCGCCCAGCGCAATAATCTTGAGAAAATCAGGCATGATGCAGGCTCGTCGTGGGCAGACTGCCCCCAGCCATCACTGCGAGCATGCCAGTCCATTGCGGCGTAAGAAAGTAATGGATTGATTTATCCGGCTGGCAATTACGTCATTCGGGCTACAAGTTCGTCATTGCGAGGAGCCAAGCGACGACTTGTCCGCCGTAGCTCGAAGAGCGAAGGCGGAAGCAATCCATCTATCTCCATGCGGCGCTATGGATTGCTTCGCTGCGCTCGCAATGACGATGCCGGCAATTTCGTGCCCCTACAACATCCCCTTGTCTTCTTCCTCCGCCTTCTCGATCAATTCCTCGCTGACCACAACCGTTCGCCGCGGCACCAGGAAGAACATCGCCGACGCGCACGCGATCGAGAGCGCGAAGACCGCCGCCGTCAGCGGCAGCGTGGTGGTGGAGTGGCCGCCGAGATAGGCGCCGAATTGCGAGACCAGCGCGCCGATGCCCTGCTGCAGAAAGCCCATCGCGCCGGAGGCGGTGCCGGCGGCTTCGGGGCGGACGCTGATGGCGCCGGCGGCGTTGTTCATCACGAAGGCGTTGGCGACCATCACGATCATCTGGGTGCCGAACAGCCAGACCGGCGCCTGATTGGTGCCGGTGATGCTGAAGACGAGGTTCAAGAGGGCGCCGGCGAACTGCAGCGCCAGCCCGAACCAGATCAGCCGCTCCAGCGACTGACGCGGCGCGAAGCGGACGCAGAACACATTGCCGATCAGATAGGCGAATCCTGTCGCCGCAAACCAGGCGCCGTATTCGGCGGTGGTGCGGCCCATCTGCGTCACCACGATGTAGGGTCCGCCGCCGGCGAACACGAAAATAATCTGCGATGCCAGCACCTGGCACAGCACATAGCCGATGAAGGCGCGGTTGCGAATGAGGCTGCCGATGTCGCCGCGAAAACTGCTGCTCTGGCTGCGGACGCGGCGCGTCTCGGGTAGTGCGAGGGCGATCAGCACCGCGACGCTGAGCGACGCCACCGTGATGAAATAGAAGATGGCGCGCCAGCCGAACGCGGTCTCGAGCAGGCCGCCGACCAGTGCGCTCAGCATCTGCGCCATCATCATGACGGCGATGACGAGGCTGATCATGGAGCTGATGCGGTCGCGGCTGTAAAGGTCGCGGATGATGGCGCGGCTCACCACCATGCCAGTGGCGCCGCCCAGCGCCTGCAGGAAGCGCGCGGCGATCAGTTGCGGCAGCGTCTGCGCCAGCGAGCAGCCGATGCTGGCTACCACCATCAGGGCGAGGCCCGCGAGCAGCACCGGACGGCGGCCGAACTTGTCCGACAGCGGCCCCATGATGAGCTGCGAGCAGGCGATGCCGACCATGTAGAGCGACACCGTCATCTGCGCGACGGAGATGTCGCCGCCGAACGTGGTCGCCAGCACGGGCAGCGCCGGCACCAGCATGTACAGCGAGATCGGCGCGACGCCGGTCATCGCGACCAGCATCAGCAGCATGATTTTCGAGGTCGCAACGGCATTCGCCGCCGCGCCGGGCGGCTTGCCCACGACGCCGTGCATTCAGCTCAGATCCTGTTTTGGTTGAGCTGACTTTTACCCAGATGGCTCAGCGGGAATAGGGACGTTTCGGCATGCGGCCATGCCGATTTCGGGAGGCGGGCGGGGGATGCATCGCGCGAACAAATTCCGCTGTCGTCACCCGCGAAGGCGGGTGATCCAGTATTCCGAGACGTTAGCGATTTAATCGATAGGCCGCGGCGTACTGGGTCCCCCGCCTTCGCGGGGGACGACGGTTGTGAGCCAGGCAACCGCTGCTCAAAGTGGCAGCAACGCCGCCGTCGCTTCATCCAGCCACAGCTTGGTGGCGTTGTCGTCGAGATGGGGGCGCACCGCGCGGTTGACGCGCTCGTGGTAGTCGTTGAGCCACTTCAGTTCCGTCGCGCTCAGCATGTTGACGTCGATCAGGCGGCGGTCGATTGGCGCCAGCGTCAGCGTCTCGAAGGCGTTCACCGGCTTCTCGGCGCCGGGGACGTCGGTGCCGACGACGAGTTCGAGGTTCTCGATCCGGATGCCATAGGCGTCGGTCTTGTAATAGCCGGGCTCGTTGGAGAGGATCATGCCGCGCTTCAGCGGCGTGGTGCCGAGTTTCGAGATGCGCGCCGGGCCTTCATGCACCGAGAGATAGCTGCCGACGCCGTGGCCGGTGCCGTGCTCGAAATCGAGGCCGGCCTGCCACAGAAATTGCCGCGCAAAGCTGTCGAGCTGCGCGCCAGTGGTGCCGTCGGGAAACACCGCGCGCGCAATTGCGATGTGGCCGCGCAGTACGCGGGTGAAGCGATCACGCATTTCGTCGGCGGGCTTGCCGATCGCAATGGTGCGGGTGACGTCCGTGGTGCCGTCTTCATACTGCGCGCCGGAATCGATCAGCAGGAGGTCGCCGGGCACGATGCGCCGGTTGCTCTTGCGGGTGACGCGGTAATGCACGATGGCGCCGTTCGGCCCGGTACCGGCGATGGTCGGAAACGACACATCCTTCAGCGCACAGGTTTGGCGGCGGAACGTTTCCAGCGCCTCGACGGTGTCGATCTCGGTCAGCGCGCCCGAGGGCGCCTCGCGGTCGATCCAGGCGAGGAAGCGTGTCAGTGCCACCGCGTCGCGCTGGTGCGCGGTCCGCGTGCCCTCGATCTCGGTGATGTTCTTCACCGCCTTCAACAGGCTCACCGGATCGCTGCCGCGCACCGGTTTGCCCCCGGCGGCCGCGATCAGGCGGCTCAACGCGTCGGCTGCGGTGGCGCTGTCGAGCGCGATTGCGGTGCCGCCGCGCGCGAGTTCGGTCAGCATAGGCACCATCGCGTCGGGTTCGCTGACATCAGCGGACTGTTCGAGATGGTCGCGCGTCAGGTTGGAAAGCTTGCGGTGATCGATGAACACGGTGGGGCGGCCGTCCTTTGGCACCAGCGCGTAGGACAGGGGCAGCGGCGTGTGCGAGACGTCGGCGCCGCGGATGTTGAAGGTCCAGGCCACCGCGTGGCTATCGGACAGCACCAGCGCATCGACGCCGAGCTTGTTGATCTCAAGTCGGATGCGCTTGAGTTTTTCGGCCTCGATCTCGCCGGAAAACTGCACGCCATGAATGGCGACGGGGCCGCGCGGCGGGGCCGGGCGCTCGGTCCAGATCTGGTCCAGCGGGTTGCTCTCGACCGCGATCAGTTCCGCGCCCGCCTTGGCGCAGGCGGCGGCCAGCCGCTCGGCTGCCGCCGAAGTGTGCAGCCACGGGTCAAAACCGAGGCGATCGCCGGCCGCAAGGTGCCGGGACAGCCAGTGTTCCGGCGGCGGATCGGCCAGCGGCTCGATATGCCAGGCCTTGCGGTCGACCTGCTTGGCGGCCTGCAGCGTGTAGCGGCCATCGACGAAAACGGCGGCCTCGCGCGTCAGGACGATCGCCAGGCCGGCCGAACCGGTGAAGCCGGTGAGCCAGGCCAGTCGCTCTTCGGAAGCCGCGACATACTCGTTTTGCTGCTGATCGGCCCGCGGAATCACGAATCCGGTCAGCTTCCGCCGTGCCAGTTCCTCGCGAAAGCTGCCGAGCCGCGCGGCAAGCGCTACACCGCCTTCGGGTTCTTCGAATGTCTGGAAATGGGCTTCGAACATCGCCGGGTCACTTTAGGGTTGGGCCGAGGGGTGCGCAATCGGGCGGAGTTGGCCACAATTTGGCATATTCCGTGCTTCATTATATCCGTCCGCGTTAGTCGGACGAATGGTTTTGCGCCCCAAGCCGTTCGGCTCAAGATACCGGGAGGCTCAAGGAGTGTTTCAACTCAACGAAGAGGGGATACACCATGCCTGCTTTCATGTTTGAGAAGATTACGCCACCGCCGGTCGATCGCAGTCCGGTCCCGCCGGTCGCCAACAAGAAACAGCGCGGCGTCATCGTTCAGATCCTCGACCGGTTCGCGGAGAAGCGCGTCAAGCGGTCGTTGCAGGAAGAGAAGGGCGTCATCGCCCGCAATCGGAACAGACCGTCCGAATAGAATTTCAGTTCACCTTCCGCAGCAGCAGGCTGCTCCAGCCTTCGATGCGCAGGTGGCGGACCGGCACCAGTCCGCGGGCGCGATAGGCGGCGACGACGGCAGGCGCTTGAGGCGTCAGCAGCCCCGAGAGGATGACCAAAGCCGACGGTGCCAGATGCCGCGCCATCGGCCCCGCCAGTTGCCGCAACGGATTGGCGAGAATGTTCGCCAGCACCAGATCGAACGGCGCGGCCTGTGCAAACTGCGGCGCTGAGAAGCCGGTGGCGCGGACCGCCCGCACCAAATGTCCCGCTACGTTCAGCCGCGCATTGTCGCGCGCGACCTGCACCGAGGGCGGGTCGATATCGCTGGCCAGGATCTTTTCATGCAGCGCCTTGGCTGCCGCGATCGCCAGCACGCCAGTGCCGGTGCCGAGATCGAGCACGCGGCGCGGGCGCCAGGCTTTCAGGACATGATCGAGCAGCAGCAGGCAGCCGCGCGTGGTGCCGTGGTGGCCGGTGCCGAACGCCAGCGCCGCCTCGATCTCGATGCCGAGCTTGTTGGGTGCGACCCGCTCGCGGTCATGCTGGCCGTGGACGACGAATCGCCCGGCGGGGACGGGAACGAGATCTTCGAGGCTGGCCTTGACCCAGTCCTTGGCCTCGACCGTATCGAAGACGATGCCCGCGGCGATGTCAGCGCCGGCGGCAGTGGCCACGAGTTCGCGCGTCAGCGCCTGGTCGGGTGCTTCCGCAAAATGCACCGTGACGTCCCATCGCCCATCCGGCCGTTCGAACGCGGCAATCGCAGCCTGGCCTTCAAAAAAAACTTCGGTCAGGACATCGACGACATCCTTGGCTGCGTGCTCCTCACCGACGGCAAAATTGACGCGGTGTGTAGCGGATAAGTAAGTCATTGAAGAACCTAGGAAAATGAAGAGGGGCGTGATTGGGGCGGAGTGTTTCGTTCAAATTTGAGCAAATATCACGCTGCAATACTCGGAAAAGTTGCGGGTCCGACGTTAGAGCAGCCTTAGATTCATCTCCGTAGGTTCCCGGGCAGGAACTGCAGGGGGAACCCCGGTTCCACAAACATCAACCCAGGGTCGGAACCAACCAATGTCGATCATTAAGTCATTCCTCAAGGACGAGTCGGGCGCCACGGCCATCGAGTATGGCCTGATCGCAGCTGGTATCGCGATTGCGATCATCACCGCCGTGAACGGTCTCGGCACCAAGCTGAGCACGAACTTCGATACCATCAGCTCCTCGCTGAAGTAATTGCCAGTTTCGGGGGCGTTTCGGGACCGGGCGCGGTCGAGCGCCTGGTCCCGTTATTTTTGGGGCCGGCGCTGCCGGTCATTTCCACCGCTTGTCCACAGTCGAGCAGGGCCTTGCTGATCCAGTTATCCCTGTAGCCATACCGAGGCCTTCCACCGCCGCCAGGGCGGGTTTTCGACAACCGATCCACAGGTTTTCCCGTCAGTTTCCCACCGGTCGTCCACAGCTTGTTCCACATCCGCGCGCTTCAGTTTGCGGGCGGAAGACAAGCCGCCGTCGTGGGTTAAGATTTCGTTCACCACGCCGCGCGTTTGTCAGCTATCCGAACAGCCCGCGGTGATCGCCCAGGATCACCTTCGCGGCGTTGTGGCCGGGAGCGCCGGTGACGCCGCCGCCGGGATGCGCGCCCGAGCCGCAATGGTAGAGCCCCTTCAGCGGCCCGCGATAATCGGCATGGCCCAGCATCGGCCGCGCCGAGAACAATTGGTTGAGCGTGAGCGCCCCGTGAAAGATGTCGCCGCCGAGCAGGCCAAACTGCCGTTCCAGATCCAGCGGTGACAGCACCTGGCGGCCGATGACGCTGGCTGCGAAACCCGGTGCGAATTTATCCACGGTAGCGATCATGAGGTCGGCGACTTCCTCGCGATGATCGTCCCATGATTTCCCGTCCGGCAGTTCCGGCGCGACATGTTGGCAGAACAGGCTCGCGACATGCTGTCCATCAGGCGCGAGCGACGAGTCGAGCGTCGAGGGGATCAGCACTTCCACGACAGGCTCGCGGCTCCAGCCATGGCTGCGCGCGTCGAGCCAGGCGCGATCCATGTAGCCGAGGCTCGGCGCGAGGATGATGCCGGCGGTGAGATGATCGCCGGCGCCGGGCAGGGCGCTGAACGAGGGCAGGGCATTGAGCGCGACATTC
The DNA here is from genome assembly GCF_001693515.2 of Bradyrhizobium paxllaeri. Taxonomy (NCBI): domain Bacteria; kingdom Pseudomonadati; phylum Pseudomonadota; class Alphaproteobacteria; order Hyphomicrobiales; family Nitrobacteraceae; genus Bradyrhizobium; species Bradyrhizobium paxllaeri. The sequence continues at coordinate 6,487,435 of NZ_CP042968.1, read as the reverse complement.
ATCCGGAACGTGCCTGATGCGTTGCGCCAGTGCCCGATGCGCTCGAGGAATTCCGGCGCCAGCGCGCCTGCTGGCACCAGTCGGGTATACAGCAATTTCGGATTGACGCCGGAGACGACATATTTCGCGCGAATGGTCTCGCCATTGTCGAGGATGACGCCCGCGGCGCGGCCACTCTCGACGATCACTTCGCGCACGCCGGCCTCGGTTTCGATCTCCGCGCCGGCCCCGCGCGCCGCGCGCGCCATCGCCTGCGTGATCGCGCCCATGCCGCCGATCGCGTGGCCCCACACGCCCTTCTTGCCGTTCACCTCGCCGAACGCGTGGTGCAGCATCACGTAAGCCGAGCCGGCGGCGTAGGGGCTGGCGTAGTTGCCGACGATGGCGTCGAATCCGAATAGCGCCTTCACCAGGTCGTTCTCGAAACGCTCGTCCAGCATTTCGCCGGCCGAGCGCGTAAACAGATCGAGCAGGCTGCGCTGCTGTTCGAGCGTGAGTTTGCGCAGGATGCCGGCGGTGCCCATCGCATTGAAGGCTTCGCGGACCGCGCTGATGCCGAACCCCTCGACGAGGTTCGGCGGCGCGCGCAGCACGAATTGCCGCAACACGTCGGCGATGGCCTCCAGTTCGCGCGAGAAGGCATCGATACGCGCCGCATCGTGCTTGCTGAGTCTCTCGACCGAGGCCTGCGTGCGGCCTTCGCCGGTGAGCAGATAGCTGCCGTCGGGCGCGGGCAGGAAGTTCTGCACGCGGCGCTCGACGATGCGCAGGCCGTGTTCGGCAAGTTTCAGGTCGGCGATGATCTGCGGGTTAAGCAGGCTGACCGTATAGGCGGCCACCGAATTACGGAAACCGGGATGGAATTCTTCCGTCACCGCGGCGCCGCCGACAACCTTGCGGCGCTCGACAACTTTCACGCGCAGGCCAGCCATCGCCAGATAGGCCGCGCAGGTGAGGCCGTTATGCCCTGCACCGATAATGACGATTTCGGTTTCGTTCATGTCCGCTTCAAGAAGGTTTGATTAGAGCGATTCGTCATTCTGGGGTCGATGCTTCGCATCGTCCCGGAACGACCCTCCTTATCCCGCATTGCCCGTCATGTCGCCATATGTTCCAATCCGCCTCTCTGGCATAAATCCGCCGGAATCCCGCCGGCTCCTGCCGGGTTCAAGCCGGAGCTTTCATGACTTTTGAGCCGTCTGCCTCGCGAAACCGGCTGGTGCTGGTCGTCTATACCGCCGCGATCTTCGTCAGCGCGCTGCTGCTGTTTTCGGTGCAGCCCCTGTTCACCAAGATGGTGCTGCCGCGGCTCGGCGGCTCGCCGGCGGTGTGGTCGGTGGCGATGGTGTTCTTCCAGTCGCTGCTGCTCGGCGGCTATGCCTATGCGCATTTCCTGATGCAACTCCGCAACCGCACGATGCCGGTGGTGGTTCATCTGGTGCTGCTCGCCGTTGCGATGCTGACGCTGCCGCTGTCGATCGCGAGCGGGTGGGGCGATCCGCCGACATCAGGCTATGCGGTCTGGCTGCTCGGCCTGTTCGCCGTCTCGATCGGGTTGCCGTTCTTTGCGCTCGCCGCCAACAATCCGCTGCTGCAGGCCTGGTTCGTCCGCACCGGGCACCCCAACGGTCCGGATCCTTACTTTCTCTATGCTTCGTCGAATATCGGCAGTTTTCTGGCGCTGTTGTCCTATCCGGTGCTGCTGGAGCCGATGTTCACGCTGCGCACGCAGAACCTGATCTGGTCCGGCGGCTATGGCCTCTTGATCCTGCTGATCGCAACCTGCGGCGTGTTGCTGCTGCGCTCGCCGGCTAAGGCGGCGGAACTGAATATGCCGGCCGACGACAGCGACGCACCGGCGCCGTCATGGATTCTGCGCGCCCGCTGGATCTTCCTCGCTGCCGTACCGTCGGGCCTGTTGATCGCGGTGACCGCGCATATTTCCACCGACGTCGCCGCTGCGCCGCTACTGTGGGTGCTGCCGCTATCGCTCTATCTCTTGACCTGGGTGCTGGTGTTCCAGTCGCGGCCGCTGTTGCCGCACAAGTGGATGCTGCTGGCGCAGCCGCTGGCGATCGCCGGCACCGTGGTGCTGCTCGCGGTCGGCGGCGAGCAGAATCTGCTGCTGACGCTCGGCGGGCATCAGCTCTGCTTCTTCGTCATTGCGATGGCTTGCCATGGCGAACTGGCGCGCACGCGCCCGGCTGCGAAATATCTCACCGGCTTCTATGTCGCGCTGTCGTTCGGCGGCATGGTCGGCGGGCTCTTTGCCGGCCTGATCGCGCCGTTTACCTTCTCTTGGGTCGCCGAGTATCCGATCCTGCTCGCGCTTGCGGCGCTGTGTCGCCCAGCCGGCAACGAGCGCCTGCCGCGCTGGAGCCGATGGTACTGGCCGTTCCTCGCGGTGCTGGCGGTGGCATTGATCGCACCGACCTATTCCACCGGGAACGTGTTCAATTGGCTCGACACCAACAGGGTCTGGGTGATCGGCGCGGTTGGCGTGCTCTCGGCGCTGTTGGCGCTTGGACTGAATGCCGACCGCTGGAAGATCTTCGCAACCGTCGTGGTGGCGCTGGTGCTGCTGCGCGCCTACCCCTCCGACGAGGGGCGGGTGGAAACTGTGCGCAGCTTCTTCGGCGTCCACAAGATCGTGGTGACGCCGAACGGCCAGTATCACGTGCTGATGCACGGCACCACGATTCACGGCGCCGAGAAATTCAAGAACGACGACGGCACGCCGGTCACCGGCCAGCCGGAGCCGATCACCTATTACCACAAGGACGGCGGCATCGGTCAGGCGATCACCGCGATCCGCGAGCGCAAGGGCGCGCCGCTGCGGGTGGCGGTGATCGGGCTCGGCTCCGGCACGCTGGTCTGCGCGTCCGAGCCCGGCGAGGAATGGAAGTTCTTCGAGATCGACCAGACCATGGTCGATACCGCGCGCGACCCGAAATATTTCACCTACATCCAGGTCTGCGAGCCGAATCTCGAGCCCGTGATCGGCGATGCGCGGCTGACCTTCGCGCGCGAGCCGAACGGTGTCTACGATCTGATCATCGTCGACGCCTATTCGTCGGATGCGATCCCGATCCATCTGGCGACCGAAGAGGCGATGGAGATCTACAAGTCCAAGCTGGCGCCGCAGGGCGCGGTGGTGATGCACGTCTCCAACCGGCATCTGGAATTGTCGAGCGTCGTCGTCGGCATCGCCGATGCCAACGATCTGAAAAGCTGGGTCTATAGCGAGGATACCAACCGCGACAGCGAATACATCTTCTCGACCTCGGTCGTGGTTTCGGCGCGGGAAGAAGTCGATGTCGGCAAGCTGGCGTCGTCGGACCAATGGGCGCTGACCGAAGCCGAGGACGACCAGCGGGTCTGGACCGACGATTATTCCAACGTGCTGGGTGCGGTGTGGCGGCGGCTCCGAAAGGGCGAGGAATAGCCGCCTTGCAGCCGGGCGGGGCGCGCCTATGATCAGGGCGTGCCCTGAACCGATGGAGCGACGATGGCCAATTTCACTCCGGTATCGGCCGCAATCGGCGGCGCGCTGATCGGACTTTCCGCGGTGTTGCTGATGTTATCGACCGGGCGGATCGCCGGCATCAGCGGCATCTTCAGCGGTCTGTTGAACTTGCGCGGCGAAGACAAGGGCTGGCGCATCGCTTTTCTCGCCGGACTTATGCTCGCGCCTGTCATCGCCGGATGGATCGGCCACGGCATGGCAACGCCCGCGCTGCCGGCCAACTGGGCTGTCATTGTCGCGGCGGGGCTTTTGGTCGGCTTCGGTACGCGGCTCGGCGGCGGCTGCACGTCCGGTCACGGCATCTGCGGCGTAGCGCGGCTGTCGCCGCGCTCGGTTGCCGCCACGGCCATCTTCATGGTGGTGGCGATCGTCACCGTCGCCGTCACACGTCATGTGTTGGGAGGCTGAACCATGTGGATCATTGCTCCCCTGTTGTGCGGCCTCGTATTCGGTGCGGGTCTCCTGATATCGGGCATGGTGCAGCCAACCAAGGTGCTCGGTTTCCTTGATATCTTTGGCGCGTGGGATCCGAGCCTGCTCGTGGTGATGGTTGCGGCGCTTGCCGTGTCCGTGCCGGGATTCATGCTCGCTGATCGCAGTGCGCGGCCGTGGTTTGGCGGGCAATATTTTCGGCCGGGCAAATCGGGGATCGATCTGCCGCTGGTGACGGGCGCCGCGATGTTCGGGGTAGGTTGGGGCCTTGTCGGACTATGCCCGGGCCCGGCTTTGGAAAGCCTCGCGACACTGTCGCCCGGGATTATCGTCTTCGTCGTCGCGATGGCCGCCGGCATGATGGCGCACGACGCCTGGCAGCAGTCGCGGTTGACGGCGCAACGCAGCCGCGAACTGGCGAGCGCGGCGGACGGTTAGGATCGCGGCCGCGAATCGTCTGACGATTGCGAGTTGATCCGGCTAGTTCTGATAACTGAACAGCCCGCGCGGCTGATAGTACTGTTGCCGCGGTTGATAGTAGTAGCCCTGCGGCGCCGGCGCATAGCCGCGGTTGTCGTAATACTGCGGCTGCTGCTGCTGATAAGCTTGGGTGTCGTAGACACGGCGGCTCGGCGGCGCGGGATAGCGCGCTTCGGTCGAAGAACCATCGGCGGGATAGATATAGCCATCGTCGGCCCGCGCCTGCGGGGCCACCCGCTGCTGCTGCGGCGTGATCACGACGGGATCGCCGGCGGCGGAGTCGTATTGCTGTTCATATTGCGGCAGCGGCGCGCGGCGGGCGACCGCCGTATTGCCGCGCGGCCGCGGATTGCGCGCCAGCGCCACCTGGGACGACCCCGACAGCGTCACCGTGGTGTTGAGCACGCCTTGCTCCTTGACCAGCGCAAAGAGTCTTGCGGCGTTCTCGCGCGAAAGTCGCACGCAGCCATGCGAGGCGGGCGAGCCGAGGCGGTTGACGGAATCGGTGCCGTGGATGGCGTGGCCGATCTTGGTGAAGAAGATCGAGTGCGGCATCGGCGCTTCGTCGAATTCCTTGGAGTAGTGATCCTCCTCCATGCGGAAGGCGCGAAAGCTGCCGTTCGGCGTCTCATACGAAGGAAGACCTGACGACACCGGCCAGCGGTACCGCTCGACGCCGTCGACGGCGACGGTCATCTGCTGGTTGTCCTTATCGACGGTGATAGCGACCTTGGCCTGGACGGCGCCCGAGGCAAACAGCGTCAGGGCGGTGACGGCAATGAGGAAGGAACGCATTTTACCTTTGGCCTCCGGGCCCCTGTACTAAAAACGCCGGCTCTCCGTCCCTCCAAGCATTGAATATGCCCGGAAACCGGCACTGGTTCCAGTGGCCCGCGGTACAATCGTTAACGCCTCCGGCGGCGCAAGCAAGGCGGCAGGACGGCGCAATGGGGCACGAAGTGCTGACATTTTCGCGAGCGGGTGGGCTACGTCCTCAATTCCTCAGCCGGTATCCAGTCCGGAAGATCCACCACACCAGCGTCATGCAGATGGCGAGGAAGCCGATCGTCATGCCCAGACTGAGGGTCACGCTGACGTCGGCGATTTCGTAAAAGCTCCAGCGGAAGCCGGAGATCAGATAGACCACCGGATTGAGCAGCGTGATCGTGCGCCAGCCCGAGGGCAGCATGTTCACCGAGTAGAAACTGCCGCCGAGGAAGGTCAGCGGCGTCACGATCAGCATCGGGATCATCTGCAGCTTTTCAAAACCGTCGGCCCAGATGCCGATGATGAAGCCGAACAGGCTGAAGGTCACCGCCGTCAGCACCAGGAAGGTCAGCATCCACCAGGGATGCAGGATGTGCAGTGGTACAAACAGCGCCGCGGTCGCCAGAATGATCAGGCCGAGAATGATGGATTTGGTCGCGGCCGCGCCGACATAACCGATCACGATCTCGACATAGGACACCGGCGCCGACAATATTTCATAGATTGTGCCGACAAATTTCGGAAAGTAGATTCCGAACGAGGCGTTGGCGATGCTCTGCGTCAAGACCGACAGCATCACCAGCCCGGGCACGATGAAGGTGCCGTAGCTGACGCCATCGACCTCGGTAATGCGCGAGCCGATCGCGGCGCCGAACACCACGAAATAGAGCGAGGTGGAAACCACCGGCGAGACGATGCTCTGCAGCAGCGTGCGCCAGGTGCGCGCCATTTCGAACAGATAGATTGCTTGGATCGCCCGGAAATTCATGGCGCCCTCACCAGGCTGACGAAGATGTCTTCGAGCGAAGACTGGGTGGTGTCGAGATCGGAGATGCGGATGCCGGCGTCGCGGAGGTCGCTCAAAAGGCTGGTAATCCCGGTGCGTTCGCCCTTGGTGTCGTAGTTGTAGATCACGGCGCGGCCGTCATCCGACAGTTCGAGGTTGTAGGCGGCGAGCGAGGCAGGGATCGCATCGACCTTGCCCTGCAGATAGAGCTTCAAATGTTTCTTGCCGAGCTTCTGCATCAGCCCGGCCTTGTCCTCGACCAGGATGATCTCGCCCTTGTTGATGACGCCGATGCGGTCAGCCATCTCCTCGGCTTCCTGGATGTAGTGCGTCGTCAGGATGATGGTGACGCCGGAGGCCTGCAAGCCGCGCACCACGTCCCACATGCCCTTGCGCAATTCGACGTCGACGCCTGCGGTCGGCTCGTCCAGGAACAGGACCTGCGGCTCGTGCGACAGCGCCTTTGCGATCATCACGCGGCGCTTCATGCCGCCGGACAGCGTGATGATCTTGGAATCCTTCTTGTCCCACAGCGACAGGTCTTTCAGCACCTTTTCGATGTGCGCCGGGTTCTTCGGCTTGCCGAACAGGCCGCGGCTGAAGCTCACAGTCGCCCACACGGTTTCAAAGGAGTCGGTGTGCAGTTCCTGCGGCACGAGGCCAATCAGCGATCGCGCGGCGCGATAATCCTTGTTGATGTCATGCCCGCCGACACTGACGCGGCCTTCGCTCAGATTGGCGATGCCGCAGATGATGCTGATCAGCGTGGTCTTGCCGGCGCCGTTCGGCCCAAGCAGCGCGAAGATCTCGCCGCGCCTGATATCGAGATTGATGCCGTTCAGCGCCTTGAAGCCGGAGCCGTAGGTTTTTGACAGATTGGAGACGGATATGATGGGGGGCGAAGCGAGCATGGCGGTCAGTTTCGGAAAATGCGGGGGCAGCCAGAGCGGCACTTCGGCCGGTTCCTGGCAGGAGAGGGGAGTATTGAGAGATAGGAACGCGGAACCAACTCTGCAATCGCTGCGGAGCTAATTTGCAGTCAACTGATCAGGCCTGCGTAACGCCGTGGGATGATCCGATCATTGGCGTTCGTCAAGCCACCTCATTCGTCTTCGCAAGGGCGCGCCGAACAGCTTTGGGCTCTTTCTTGATGACGCTGATAAGCGTGCGGGCTGCGCCGGAAGGGCGGCGTGTACCAAGCTCCCACTTGCGTACAGTTCCGACACCGGTTCCAATTAGGGCTGCGAATTCGTCCTGTGACAGACCAAGCATCAGCCGCGCCTCGCGCGCCTCGGTTTCCTTTGGACTGACACGATGCACAATGGCCTTTGTCGTCTTTCCCGAAGCATGATCGCGGGCCTCGCGCAGACTCGCGCGAATGTCGTCGGCAAGCCGGCTGCTCTTGCGCGTCATCTTTTTTCCATTGTCTCACGATCTCCCTCATAGAGGTCGCAAATTCTCGCTTTTCAGCAACCGTCAGATCGTCTTTTTCATTCTTCGCATAAGGCGCCAGCAGCAGAATTGGAAAATCCTCATTGTAAAAATAATAGACGACGCGCGTGCCGCCCCGTTTACCGATGCCGTCACGGCCAATACGGACTTTTCTCAATCCACCTAAACCCGGAATGATGTCGCCGCATGTCGGCTCGTAAGCAACCAAATCAATGACGGCGTCGCGCTGTCCGGCAGTCAAGAGTTCGCTGGCACGGCGGCGATATCCTGCAAATTCGATCACCGAAACGGGACGCTTCGCCATTCGGCCAGTGTACCCCAATGGGGCTTAGGTCGCAAGGGTCTTTACGAGCAGCCCTTACGCCCGCTTCACGAAATTATCGAGCACCTTCTTCTCGCCGGCCTTATCGAACGCGATCGTCAGCTTGTTGCCGTCGATCTTCACCACGTGGCCGTAGCCGAATTTCTCGTGAAAGACGCGGTCGTCGAGCGAAAATTCGGAGACGGTGCCGGTGGATTTCGCGACCAGTTCGCCCTCGATCACCATCGGGCCGCGCTTGTTGCGTGAGAAGCCGCCTGAGAAGGTATCGCTGCGCGAACCTGAGGCATCGCCGCGCGAACCTGAAAATGATGACTGGCTTTCCTCGAAACCGCCTCGGGCCTGACCGCCGCGGCCGCCCTGGCTGCGGTTGCGGTTGGCCTGCGCGCGCTGCCAGCCCGGCGTGGTGTAGCTGGAGCCGAAGGATTCGACATTGTCGAAGCGCGAGGGGCCATAGCCGCCGCTGCCGCCCCAGCCGGAGCCGCCTTTGGACTCCGTGATCTCGACGTTGGCCGACGGCAGTTCGTCGAGGAAGCGCGAGGGGATCGTGGTCGACCAGGTGCCGTGGATGCGGCGGTTGGTGGCGAAATAGAGCTTGGCGCGGCGGCGCGCGCGGGTCAGGCCGACATGGGCGAGGCGGCGTTCCTCTTCGAGACCGGCGCGGCCCTGTTCGTCGAGCGTGCGCTGGCTCGGAAACAGACCTTCTTCCCAGCCGGGCAGGAACACATTGTCGAATTCAAGCCCCTTGGCCGAATGCAGCGTCATCAGCGACACCGCTTCTTCCTCGGCGCCGCCGTCGCGGTCCATCACCAGCGAGATGTGTTCGAGGAATCCCTGCAGGTTCTCGAACTCCTCCATCGAGCGCACGAGTTCTTTCAGATTGTCCAGACGGCCGGCGGCGTCGGCCGAGCGGTCCTTCTGCCACATCTCGGTATAGCCGCTCTCGTCGAGCACGATTTCCGCGAGCTCCGTATGCGCGGTCACCTCGCGCTGGGCGCGCCAGCGGTCGAACTGCAGAATGAGCTCGCGCAAGCTCCCGCGCGCCTTCGGCTTCAATTCATCGGTCTCGACCACGGCGCGCGCGGCTTCGAACAGCGGCATGCGCCGCTTGCGCGCATGATCGTGCAGCAACTGCACGGTGGCGTCGCCAAGCCCGCGCTTCGGGACATTGACGATGCGCTCGAAGGCGAGGTCGTCGGCGGGCGAATTGATCACGCGCAGGTAAGCCAGCGCGTCGCGGATTTCGGCGCGCTCATAGAACCGGGGACCGCCGATCACGCGATAGGGCAGGCCGAGGGTGACAAAGCGGTCTTCGAACTCGCGCATCTGGAACGAGGCGCGCACCAGGATCGCGACCTCGTTGAGATTGTCGCCGGCGCGCTGCAGCTCCTCGATCTCCTCGCCGATGGCGCGGGCTTCCTCTTCCGAATCCCAGGAGCCGGTGACGGTGACCTTCTCGCCGTCGACATCCTCGGTGCGCAGCGTCTTGCCGAGCCGGCCTTCATTATGCGCGATCAGATGGGAGGCGGCGGCGAGGATATGGCCGGTGGAGCGGTAATTGCGTTCGAGGCGGATGACCTTTGCGCCCGGAAAATCGTGCTCGAAGCGCAGGATGTTGTCGACCTCCGCGCCGCGCCAGCCATAGATCGACTGGTCGTCGTCGCCGACGCAGCAGATGTTTTTGGGTGGGGAGGCGGAAGCGGCAGCCGGAGCCCCCGTCATTCCGGGATGCGCTGAAAGCGCAGACCCGGAATCTGGAGGTGAGTCCTCTTTATCTCCAGATTCTTCGATGTGCGATTGCACATCGGAGTTCACGCCTTCGGCGTGCCCCGGAATGACGGGAGGATCGATACGTCCCGGAATGATCGCCGACAGCGGCACGCCCGGCCGCGCCGGCGCCTGCGACAGCAGCCGCAGCCACAGATATTGCGCAACGTTCGTATCCTGATATTCGTCGACCAGAATGAATTTGAAGCGGCTCTGATACTGCCTGAGCACATCAGGGTTTTCGCGGAACAGCCGGATGTTCTCCAGCAGGAGATCGCCGAAATCGGCGGCGTTGAGAATCTTCAGCCGCTCCTGATAGGTGGCGTAGAGCTTGCCGCCCTTGCCGTTGGCGAACATCGCGGCTTCGCCTGCCGGCACCTGCGAAGGCGTCAGGCCGCGGTTCTTCCAGCCGTCGATCAGCCCGGCCAGCATGCGCGCGGGCCAGCGCTTGTCGTCGATGTTCTCGGCCTGCAGCAACTGCTTGAGTAGGCGGACTTGATCATCAACATCAAGCACGGTGAAGTTGGATTTGAGCTGCACCAGTTCGGCGTGGAAGCGCTGGATGCGTCCGCCGATCGAGTGGAAGGTGCCGAGCCACGGCATGCCCTCGACGGCCTGGCCGAGCATCTGGCCAAGCCGCAGCTTCATCTCGCGCGCGGCCTTGTTGGTGAAGGTCACGGAGAGGATTTCATGCGGCCGCGCGCGGCCCTGACTCAGGATGTGGGCGATGCGCGTGGTCAGCACGCGGGTCTTGCCGGTGCCGGCGCCGGCCAGCACCAGGACCGGCCCATCGAGCGTTTCGACAGCTTCGCGCTGTTCCGGATTGAGCCCGTTGAGATATTGCGGACCGGCCGCGGCCCGCGCACGCGCGGCGATGCCGCCAGCCGCGGGCTGGTGCTCGGGGACGCCGCGATGCGGCAGTTTGCTCGGCTCGGTCATGGTCGAATCGTCTCGGCCCCACGATGGCACCGTGAGGCGGTAAAGGGGAGCCTTCATAGCAAGGATTGAGGGTCATATAGGGCCTGTCCGGCCGCTTTGACAGGTTTTATCCCGGCGCTTTTGCGCGCCCGATTTTGTGCTTCGTTGGCGATTTTGTTCCGCAAAAATCGTCAAATTTCGGGGTTTTTTGCGGCCGGAACCATCGTTTCCGGGGCGGATTGTTTCAACAGTCGATGCGCGACGCGTCACTCGCCGCCGTCGAGGGAGCAACAGCCAATCGAGGTCGTATCATGCTGAGCTGGGTCGTAACGTTTCTGGTCATCGCGTTGATCGCGGGTGTTCTGGGCTTCGGCGGCATCGCCGGCGTCTCCGTCGAAATCGCCAAGGCCATCTTCTTCATCGCCGTGATCCTGTTCCTGATCTCGGCCGTGGTCGGATTGGTCCGCGGACGTAGTAACGTCTAGCAGGCGCAACTCGAAAACCACGCTGCCGCGCGCGAACTAGCGCGCGGCAGCGGCCAGTTCGAGACTGGACTCCCCGACGTGGCGGGAGACTAGGTCAGCAAATGGCTTCGGATGCGTCGCGATCATGAAGTGAGCCGCGCCGGCAATCGTGGCGCGGATGGCGCCCGGGATGCCGCGGCCAAGCAGATCATTCGCCCGGCCGACGGCCGGACGGCTGGCTTCTCCCCAAACGACCAGCGTAGGCACGTCGATGCTTGCCAATAAGGCGGCCGTCAGGTGGAAGCCATAGGCCGATTCCCAATCCAGCAAATTCGCTCGTGTCGTCTCAATCGCATAGTCGCGGACGCGCTGCGGCCATGCGGCGAACGTCCCATTGCCACCATAGAAGTCGATCATCCGCGCGATCGCATTGGTTTCGCCGCGCTTGAACGCAGCGGAATAAGCGTCGGACATGTTTCGGAAAGCTTCATAGTTCTGCATCTCGCCGGCCGCCCGCAGGATTTCCATGGCGGGCGCTTCGGCAATGGTCAGGCTGAGCAGGGGTACGCGCTGCCGCAGTGCCACCGCAAGCGCAGCCAATCCGCCAAACGAATGTCCAACGAGATGCACCGGACCGCCGGCGCGGCGGATCACACTCTCGATGATTTCGCTCTCCTGCGCGATATCCGCATGGCCTTCGGTGCGGCGTTCGGCGGTGCCGCCATACCCCAGCAGGCTGGTCGTCACGCAGCGGAATTCGTTCTGCCACTGCGCCATCACCGGCCGCCACGCGGCGCCGGTGCTGCACGATCCCGGTACCAGCACCATCGTCGAGCCAGTTCCGCTTTCGTGGTAATCGATCGGGCCAAGGGTCTCGAAAATCATCTTAAACTCCTTGCGAACGCAGGAATCGCGGCGGCCTTCTTTCGGGCCGCCGCGATCGAATCCGTCAGCGCTTGACGATGACGATCTCCAGATACTCACTCGGCAGCACCATGGTGCCGTCCTCTGCGCGGTTCATCGAGCCGATCAGCGTCAGGATATCATCGGCGAGGCGGCGCTGGTTGGTTTCATCAAGCGCGGCAAAGGCTTTCAGCGTCGGACCGTAGTAATTCCTGAACACGTCGAGAAAATGCAGCGGCGAGCGGTAGCGGAACGTGAAGTGCCGCTTCTCGGCCTTGATGGAGGCTGCCGACGTGCCGAACATCTCGGTGATACGCGCCTGCGTGCCCCACAGCGCCGGCGATTTCGCACCGGCCGGCGGCGGCAGGTACTTGCCGAGCGTCTTGAACAACTGCCCGATAAATCCATCCGGCGTCCAGTTGGCGAGCCCGATCTTGCCGCCGCTTTTGCACACTCGCAGTAGCTCGGATGCGGCGCGCTCCTGGTCCGGCGTGAACATGACGCCGAAGGTCGAGACGACGACGTCGAACGTCGCATCGCCAAAACTTAAAGCTTCCGCATCCGCCTCCTTGAACTGGACCGACAGGCCTTCCGCGGCGGCGCGGGCGCGGCCGCGCTCGAGCAGGCTCGGCACGTAGTCCGTGGACATCACGTCGCACCAGCGGCGGGCCGCGGCGAGCGTGACATTGCCGTTGCCGGCGGCGACGTCGAGCACCTTCTGGCCGGCGCGGAGATCAAGCGTCTCGCACAGTTCCTCGCCCACGATCTGCAGCGTGGTACCGACGACGGCGTAATCGCCGGACGACCAGGCGCCGTGCTGCTTGGTTTTCAGGGCGGAAAGGTCGATCTGGCCGGGTTGCTGAGCTTGGACGGCGGCGATGCTTGCCATGTCATTTCTCCTCTTGGGACGGTGAATTTTCCGATTTCTGCGTGCTGTCGGCTTAGTCCCCCTGCCAGCCCGACGGCTATCCAGTTCGCGACACGGCTATCCCGAACGTGAACCTTTCCGCTGTTCCCAGGACTCACCACCAGGGCGCTTCGGAGCTGCGGATGATTACCAGCCAGGACGTTTCGACGGTGACGTCGCCGCTGCCGCGCGGCGTCAGGCGTGCGCTGGACGCGATGCGCGCCAATATCGGCCACGCTTGGCGGCTGACGGAGCTTGCCGCCATCGCCGGCACATCCGGCAGGACCTTGCAGCGGCAATTCCTCGCCTTTGTCGGCAAGACCCCGCGCGCTGTGCTGCGCGAGATCGGGCTCGAATGCGCCCGGCGCGAGCTGTTGCAGGGGAGGCCTGATGTCAAGATCATGGACGTGTCGCTACGCTGCGGCTTTCCGCATTTCGGACGGTTCTCGATCGCCTATCGCCGCCGCTACGGCGAGACGCCGTCGCAGACACTGAAGCGGCAGGAAATTCTCACCGACGCGCTCGGCGCGACGCCCTCGCTGTATGTGCCGGCGCGGGACCGGCCGGTGGTCACCTTTGGACCGATCGAAGCGGCGGCGGAAAATCTGGCTGTCGCGGCTGACATCGCCGACGATCTCGTCACCGCATTGACCCGCGCCGGCATTTCGGTCGCAACGCGGTCGATGGCGGCGCGCTATCATCTCGGCGGTGCGATCAGGGGATCGGGCGCACAGACGCACCTGACCATCCGGCTGATCGACACCGAAACCGGCGGCCAGCTCTGGGCGCATCGCGCCGACGGTGTCCTGCATGACGATACGTCAACGACAGAACATCTCGCTATCAGGATTGCTGCGGCGCTGCAGCCATGTCTGCGCCTGGCGGAGATCGATCGCGCGCTGCGAAAGCCGATCACGGGTCTTGGCGCGCAGGATCTGGCGCTGCGGGCGATGCCGGGTGTTCTCTCGCTCGATGCCATTGGCAATGCCCGGGCGCTGGAATTGCTGGAGCGCGCGATGGATCAGGAGCCGAACCATCCGCTGGCCACCGCGCTGGCGGCGTGGGCGCATGTCCAGCGCGTGGTCTATCACTTCACCCATGCGCCGCAGCAGGAGCGCGCCCGCAGCCTCGAACTGGCCCAGCGGGCGAGGGGGCTTGGCGGAGATGCCACCGCGCTGGCGATCCTCGGCAACGCGCTGTCGCTGCTCAAGGAATTCGATACCGCCGATCTCGTCACGCGCAAGGCGCTGGCGATGGACGGCGGCTCAGCCTGGGCGTGGAGCCGCGGCGGATGGATCGACGTCTACAAGGGCGATCCGCAGGCCGCGATCGAACGCTTCAAGATCGCGCTCGATCTCGCGCCCCACGATCCGCTGGCCTTCAACAGCATGGTGGGTATCGGCTGCGCGCTGTTCATCGCCGGCCAATACGCCGAAGGCGCTCAGTGGCAGGAGCGCGCGCTGGCCGAACATCCCACCGCAAGCTGGGTGCATCGCACGCTGTGTCCGGCCTATGTGCTCGCCGGGCAGGCACCGCAGGCCAGCCGCAGCCTCGGCGCGCTACGGCAGCATTATCCCGATCTCACGGTAAGCGAAGTCCAGCGCGGCATGCCGCCGCTGCCGCCAAGCCAGTGCGAGCTGGTGGTCGGCGCGTTGCAGGAGGCCGGGCTACCGGCCTAGGTGCTCAGCTATTTCTGCGGCATCGCGACCTTGCGGCCGGTACCCTCGGGCCGCGCCACGGCGGCATGCGACGCCACGACCGCGTCGATGCGCGCGCGAATGTCGGGCGGGAAGGGCGCGACTTTTCGCGCCTTCATGTCCATATGCAGCGTCATGTTTTCCGACGTTGCCGAGAGCCAGCCTTCCGTCGCGTGGCGCAATTCCTCGAACGTGTGCAGCCGCTTCTCGTCGGTACCCAACAGATAAACTGAAATCTGAACGGGGTCGCCGAGGTGAATTTCCCTGATGTAACGCACATGGGCTTCGGCCGTGAAGGTGGAGCAGTGGCGTTCCTTCATGTAGGCCGGCCCGATCCCGAGCTGCAGCCACATTTCGTCGATCGCGCGGTCCATCATCACGTTGTAATAGGCCATGTTGAGGTGGCCGTTGTAATCGATCCATTGCGGCTCGATCTGCATCACCGAGGACAGGAACGGGACCGGCGGTAGCGGCATATTCTTCAGGGTTTCCCCGGCGGCAGCGGCGGTCGTCATCATTGATCCCGTGGTTGTTTTCGCGCTCTTGACCCCCCTTATATCCTTTGCCACGGTCCGCTCAAATCCGGGAGGAATTTGACGTGGCGATGACGATATCGGGTAGTGTGAAGCGGCCGGAGCCGCAGGCGCTGGCAAGCGCGGTGGAGGCGCTGGCGGCGCGGTTCGGCAACCGGCTGATCACCTCGCAGGCGGTGCGCGAGCAGCACGCCCACACCACCACATGGCTGCCGACGCAGCCGCCCGACGCGGTGGTGATGGCGGAGGAAACCCGGGACATCCAGGACGTGGTGCGGATCTGCGCCAAGCATGGCGTTCCCGTGATCGCGTTCGGAACCGGCACCTCGCTGGAGGGCCAGGTCAACGCGCCGGCCGGCGGCGTCTGCATCGATCTGCGCGACATGAACCGGATTCTCGAAGTCCATGCCGAGGATCTGGACTGCGTGATCCAGCCTGGCGTCACCCGCAAGGCGCTGAACGAGCATCTGCGCGACCAGGGCCTGTTCTTCCCGATCGATCCCGGCGCCGACGCTTCGCTCGGCGGCATGACTTCGACCCGGGCCTCCGGAACCAATGCGGTGCGCTACGGCACCATGCGCGACAACGTGCTGGCGCTGAAAGTGGTGCGCGGCGACGGCGAGATCATCACGACCGGCACGCGGGCGAAAAAATCCTCGGCCGGTTACGATCTGACGCATCTGTTCGTCGGCGCCGAGGGCACGCTCGGCATCATCTCGGAGCTCACCATCAAGTTGCGCGGTATCCCCGAGACGATCGCGGCTGCCGCCTGTTCGTTCGAGACCGTGGGCGGCGCCTGCCAGGCCACGATCCTGGCGATCCAGACCGGCATTCCGCTGGCGCGGATCGAACTGCTCAACGCCGAGCAGGTGCGCGCCTGCAACGCCTATTCCAAGCTGACCCTGCCGGAGACGCCACTGTTGCTGCTGGAATTCCACGGCAGCGAGATCGAGGTCGCCGAGCAGTCGAAGAACTTTGGCGAGATCGCCAGGGAGTGCGGCGGCGGCGATTTCACCTGGACCACCAAGCCGGAGGACCGCACCAAGCTGTGGCAGGCCCGGCATGACGCCTATTGGTCCGTCAAGGCGTTGCGTCCGGGCGCCGGTGTGGTGGCGACCGACGTCTGCGTGCCGATCTCAAGGCTGGCCGATTGCGTCACCGAGACCGAGGACGATCTGAAGCGGCTCGGTCTCTTGTCTCCGATCGTCGGCCATGTCGGCGACGGCAATTTCCACTGCTCGCTGGTCTGCGACGTCGACAACAAGGAAGAAATGGCGCGCGGCGAGGACTTCATGCACCGCCTGGTCGAGCGGGCGCAGGCGATGGGCGGCACCTGCACCGGCGAGCACGGTATCGGCCAGGGCAAGCAGAAATACCTCAAGGCCGAGCTCGGCCCCGAGGCGATCGACGCCATGCGCGCGCTGAAGCAGGCGCTCGATCCGCAGAACATTTTCAACCCCGGCAAGATCGTGCCGGTGGGGTAGATGAGCCGCGCTCCGCCACCTCCGCGGTGAAACCGCAGGTGGCGGGCGAGAGCTTACGATGGTGTTCTTCGCGCAACAGTTGTACATTGTGGCGGCGATCCCAATTTCGTTCCAAACATAGCCTCGTTTCAACACGGCGCCGCCCGACTTAAACATCATCACGCCTGAAGTTCCCTCTTCAGCTTGGTTCCGCAACATGTGTTGCGTGTGCGTGCGTGATGAGGTGCGTTGATGCGTTTTGTTTCCTGGGGGATTGTTGCCGCTTGCGGCTTCTTGCTGGCAGGTCCGGGGGCTAAGGCTGCCGATCTTCGTGTTCCGGACCTGCCTTCGCCCTCCTATAACTGGACCGGGTTTTATGCGGGTATCTACGGCGGCGGCGGGTATGCGGCCTGGGCGGCCGACTACTGTCGAAACGGGGCGTGCCGTCATGCGGAGGGGCAGGCGAGCGGCTTCGCGGTCGGCGTCTACGGCGGCTACAACTACCAGTTCGCCAACCGTTTCGTGATCGGCGGCGAGTTCGAGTGGGGCAAGTCCTCTTCGTCGCGGGACGAACTGATCTTTGGCGATAGCGTCTTGCTGTCCAGCTTCGGCGCGTTCGGTGCGGCGCGCCTGCGCGCCGGCTACGCGTTCGACCGGCTGCTGGCGTACGGCGCCGTCGGTGTCGGCGTGGCCAGCATCGGCAATGGCTATCGCTATACGGTGCAGAAGGGTTGCGACACCGTGCAGGAGATGATCTGGGACGAACAGGTCAAGGCGGGGCTGATCTTGGGCGGCGGCTTCGAATATGCCTTCACCAAGCATTTTGTCGGACGCGGCGAATATCTCTACGCCGATTACGGCAGCGTCTCGCTGTCCGGCAAGGACCGCACGCGGACTGAATTCCGCAACGAGATGCACCTCGTGCGCGTGGGCGCCAGCTATCGCTTTTAACGCTTCGCTCAAGATGATCCGGCAGCGATTGGCTGCCGGACTATCGGATCGTGTTTCTGCGAGCCCTTTATCAGGCGTGCGGTGCGGTGATTGCCCTGCGGATCGCCGCCAGCGGCGCGGTGTCGTCGAATTCGAGGCTTTCGCCCTGCTGCTTCAATCCGAGGTCGCGCCATAGCGCGGCAAGGTCCGGCGTCACCGGCTTCGGCCCCATTTCGCGGTGAAGGCGCGTCAGCACATCGACGCCGACGGCCTTGTCGGCGGTTGCAAGAATGCGTTCGATCGGCCAGTCCTGTTCGTGATTACCGCCGGCGGCGAGTACGCCGCGCATCGCGTCCTGCAGGCCGAGGCGATTGTTCGTGGCTTTGCGGATCTCGATATCGGCGATCAGGCAGAACATCGCGCCGCCCCAATATTTCCGTCCCCAGGTGCCGGTATTGTCGAGTCCCTGATCGCCGGCCTGCGGCAGGCCCTTCGGCATGTCGCGCATCATCGCCTGCCAGATTTCCTGCGCCGAGAGGTCTCCGGCCTGCACCCGCGCGACCGGCTCGACATAGACGGCGAGACCCTCCGACAGCCACGCGTAGCGGTCGGGCATGTCGGGCAGGGCGGTATGCACCATCTCGTGCACCATCACCCAGTCGCGCCGCAAGACTTCCTCGGTGGAATCGCGGCCGAACGGAATGCGAATGGCGGCGCCGCGATAGCCCCAGGTCGTGCCGCCGCGAATGCGCCCGCCGTCGACCGGTACGAGCAGCAACCGCAGCGAACTGACGGGAAAGCGCCCGTAATAGGTCGTGACGGCCCGAGCCGACATCCTGATCCAGTCGAGCAGTTTTTCCCTCGGCAGTGCGATGTCGCCCGGCGCGAATGCGACATGAATGGTGCCGCCGCCGATCTCGAGATTGGTCCGGGGCAGTCGGTCGAACGCGTCATAGGGCATGCGGTCACCGCGCATATATTCCGATTGCGCGGCGGCGCGGAACGAAACGGTGCCTGCCAGCATCGCGGCGATGACGGCGGCGGCAATGGTCCAGCGAAGAGCGCCGGCGGTCTTCATCGGAGCACGCTTTGCGATACCGGTCGTCGTTGCTCAGGTGTGCCTTGCGCGATAAACGTGGCGGCCTGCTCGTGGAGATCGTCGAGCATGGCGGCGAGCAAGGCTTCGCCCTTGGCCGCTGTCGCCCGTGTTGGATCGCCATAGCAGCCGGAGCGGCTGTAGTTCGGCGAATTCGGATCCGACGGGGTCAATGCGCCCGGCGTCTCCCGGATCAAGGCGGGGCTGGCTTCGGCGCGCGCCATATCGACGAGATGCGGCGCCATCGCTAGCATCAGCGACGTTTCCAACTCATCGGCATGGCTGCCATGGCCCTGTTCGGCCAATTGCCTCGCCACGCGGGGATAGCGCGGACCCTCGTGAATCCACAAATGCCTGATCCGCTCGCCATCGAGGCGCGCCAAAGCACGGTCGACCGGCGCCAGGGTGCTGATCCCGGTATTGAGCACGAGCAGCTTTGGGCAGCCGCTGCCGAGAATCTGCCCCGCGATCTCGCGCACGAAGGCCTCGAAGGTCGAAATCGACAGGCTGCTGCTGCCGGCATATTCGGTGAAGGCGGGATAGTGGCCATAGGTCAGCGTCGGCCAGATCAGCGCGTCGATCTTTTCCGCCATCCTGGCTGCGAGCCATTCGGCCTGAATGCGGTCGGTATTGAGGGGGAGGTGGAAGCCGTGCTGCTTGGCGGCAGCGCCGATCGGCAATATCGCCACCGCGCCATCACCGATGCGCCGTGCGACGTCGTCCCAGTGCATGCGCTCGATGAAATGGCGATCGGTGTCACTTCCCATTCGCCGAGCGCTCCCCTTCATGAGCCGACGGAAACGTCCGTCAATAGTCCCGCCGTGATCCAGCCGTGCAGATAGCCCGCGCCGCGGCCCGCCGCGCTGTCGGGATCGTCATAGGTCGCAAGCATTTCGCAGAGCACGCCGAATGGAATGCCGTTTGCGGCCTCATCCCACATCATCGCCTCTTCTGTCGAAAGCTCGCGGAACATCGGCGTGACGTCCTGGCGCCAGATCAGGAGATGGGCAGGTTGCTCAGTCGTGGTTGCGTCCGGCGGTGTTTCGCCGTTCTTGAGCGCGAGCCAGATCGCAGACGCGTTGGTCGCGAGGTCGAGCCTGAATGCACTCGGATGCGGCTGGAATTTAAGGCCCGACCATGCCTCGGGCGCGAATCCCGCCATGTCGGTCAACTCAACCACTTTCCCTTCCGCGGCGTCGAAGGCGTCGTTGAGGGCCTTTTCCAGCGCGGCGAGATCGGACAACTCGGGATGTTCGGTGTAGGGTGCAGTCGATTTCAAGAACGCCGGCAGGCCTTGCGAGAACCAGCGCAGGTTCGGGTTCTCGGATGGGCGTGCCTTGACATAGGCGTAGCCCATCTCGTCGAACATTTCGTCGCCGAGATAAAGATGCAGCAGCTCGTGGTCATTGCGCATGGCCTCGACCAGCCGCGAGCCATAGGCATAGCGATAGACCCCGAACAGCGCCTCGCGCTTTTCCCGCGGGCTGTCGAGAATTTCGGCCAGCACCGTGTCGTCGCCGTCGAGGATACCGCGCTGGAATACGGCTTGCTGTCGGGCGAAGTTGCTCATGCCGCCTGCGTGCCTGTCGGCAGTATTTGCGCGGCCATCTCGCGGGTCCTGACAACCTCGCGCACAAGTTCATCGAGCGGCGGAATGTTGTCGTCGCGCTCGATCATGGTCGAGACCCGGCCGAAGCGCTTCAGCGCCGCGGCATAGAGATCCCAGACATCCTCGCATACCGGATGATCGTGGGTGTCGATGATATGGGTGCCCATGTGGCTGTGGCCGGCCATGTGAAACTGCACCACGCGATCCGCCGGAATGCCGTTGAGGAAGGTCATGGGATCGTAGCCATGGTTGAAGGCGCTGACATAGACGTTGTTGACGTCGAACAGCAGCCAGCATCCGGAGCGGCGCGACAACTCAGACAGGAATTCCCATTCGGTCATTTCGGAATTATTGAACTGGACGTAGGTCGAGACGTTCTCGAGAACGATGGCGCGGCCAAGGAAATCCTGCACCAGTTGTACCCGGCTCACGACATGATCGAGCGCTTCCCTGGTGTAGGGGATCGGCAGGAGGTCATGCAGGTTCTTGCCGTGCACGCCGGTCCAGCACAAATGGTCCGAGACCCATTTCGGTTCGACGCGTCGGGCGAGATCCTTCAGGGCCTGCAGATATTCGAAGTTTGGCGGTGCGGTGGAGGCGATCGACATCGACACGCCGTGCATGACTACGGGATAGCGTTCGCAGATCCGGTCCAGCGTGCGCAGCGGCTGGCCGCCGGGCAGCATGTAGTTTTCGCTGATGACCTCGAACCAGTCGATCGGCGGATTGCCCTTCAGAATTTCGTCGTAATGCTGGTGGCGCAGGCCGAGGCCGAAGCCGAGGAAGGGCAGCTTGGCCGATGTCGCCGGACGGTCGGCAAGCGCGGCCGCAGCGGTGTCGGGCAATCTGCTTGCGACGTTCATCTCGTCTCCGTTCGAACGGCGCCGTCAAACGGGGCGGCGGTACTCACTGCACTTCAACCTAGCATGGAACCGAGGCCCGGCCTACACCGGGCCTCGACGGGGTCACGCCCTAGGACGGCATGAACTTGCCCTTGGCGGCGTCGCATTTTTCCTTGGTCATGGCCGAGAAGCCTTGACCCTTGCAGGCGTTCTGGCCCTTGCAGGCGTTCGCGCCGCCCTTGCAGGCGCTCTGGCCCTTGCAGGCATTGGCGCCGACGCACTTGCCCTCGCCGGCAGCGTAGGTCGTGGTCGACACGGTGGTGCCGGCCAGGAACAGGGTGGCAGCGGCGGCGGCGAGCACGGCGCCGGATTTGGGAGTCATCTTCATTGGTATCCTCCAAAAGAAGTGTGAGGGTGCACCGCCCGCAAGCAGCGATAAATCCAGCCGACAAGCGGCACCCGGAGAGAGTTACGCAGCGGGTCTGGATTTAGTTACGGGCGAGGCCGACTTTATTTTAGCCGAAAGGCCGAAACAACGAGGGCCCGGCGATGCCGAGCCCCCGGCGCAGATGAATCCGCCGATCAACTCTTGACGAACTTGGCGCCCATGGCGGCGCACGCCTTCTCTGATGTCATCGAGAAGCCGGTGCCCTTGCAGGCGTTCTGGCCCTTGCAGGCGTTCGCGCCGCCCTTGCAGGCGCTCTGGCCCTTGCAGGCATTGCCGGCCACGCACTTGCCCTGGGCCGCGTTGGCAGGCGTCGACACTGTCGACACCACCGAGCCGGCGAGGAACAGCGTGGCGGCGGCAGCGGCGAGCGTCGCACCGGATTTGGAATTCAACTTCATGACGATCTCCTCGATCCTTGTTTGAAGACAACACGCCGCAAGCATCCGCTGATCGCCCGATCACGGACCCTCACAACGCAAGCGATGTGACGGATTGCAATCGGGCCGCGGAGGCTTGCCGGAAGGCCACGTCTTCGTGACCGAGTGCTCATCCGAAAACCAGCTACGGGGCATCAGGCGATTTGGTTACAGAGTTTCAAAAGAAAATTTTCATTTTTTGCGGTTGGGCATTCCGTAAGTCCCTCAGTTGCGCTGCACAACGCATTCGATCGAGTTATCCGCGTGCGGGCTTCAGCTTGGCCATCTGCGCGACCGTGGCCCGCAACTCCTCGGCATTGAAGGATGGAAACGAGCAGATCCGGTTGCTGCAGGCGAACGCGGCAGGTTCGCCGAGATCGGGATATTCGACGTCGGGGTTGGGCAATTTGCCTTCGCGCAGATCGAGCCACTCCAGGCGCTTGTAGCGGGCCGGCAGCGCACGGGCGAGGGCATGCAGGCTTTTTGCGCGGGCGTCGTCCTTGTGCCCGACGATCGTCATATGGGTCGGCTCTACCGCGAGTTCTTCGTCGGCCAGTAGAACGCCGGGCAGGGGACGCATCATCGTGCTTGCAGCGCTGGCGAGATAGCGCATCGCGTGCGCGGCCTGCTCGCGATAGGCCTCATTGCCGAAGTAACGGTTGAGCAGGTTCATGAATCTGGCGACCTGCACCTGATCTTCGATCAGCTTGGCAGGCTTCGCAAGCACGCCGGTCTTGCCTTCCGCGGTCTTTGAGGTCACGAAGCCGCCGGCCTCATCGCGGAAGGTCGCGACGAAATCGCCGGCTTTCGCGGCGGCAGCGAGCCAGTCGCGATTTCCCGTGGAAGCATAGAGATCAAGGAAGGCCTGGCCCATCGCCAGCATGTCGCCGATGAATGGCCCGCCGCGATCCTTCTCGCCATGACGGAAGCCGCCGCCGGGTAGCGCGCGGTTGTCGATCACCCATTTTGCGGCGCGCTCGGCGATATCAAGCGCCTTGGCATCGTTGCTGACATTGTAATAGGCCGAAAGCCCCGAGATCGCCCAGCCGTTCTCGCGCGCGTAGAGATTCTTGTCGATGCGCGGCATGCCGAGCTTGCGGCGCTCGCCATCCGACAGCGCGTAGTATTTGTGCCCGTCGGTATCGTGATCGAGATCCGCATCCTGACTGACATAGAACGCACCTTCGGGGCTGGTCAGGAATTGCGCGAGATAGCGTTCGATGTTGCGCGCGGCAGCGAGATATTTCGGGTCCTTCCACAGCGCGTAGGCCTGGCTGTATTGCCTGAGATACTGCGCCTGAAACGACATGATCTTTTCGAAATGCGCGCGGGTCCAGGAGCCGCCTTCGGAATATTGATACACGCCGCCCCAGACCGGATCGATCAGTGCAATCGCGGCATCCAGCGTCTGCCGGGCACGCTTGGCCGCAATCGCGTCGCCGGCCTCGGCGCGGGTGATCGCCAGGTCCATGCTGTCGGCATCGATGTATTTCTGGTTCTCGCCCCAGCCGCCGAGTTTTTCCTCGTAGGATTCGTCGACATTCTTTGTCAGCGCGGCGCGCTGTTCCTTGTCGAGGAAGGCGGATGTCGACGGCTTCACCTCAAAGGCTTCGCCGACCGACGGTCCGGGCGAGGGGTCATCGATGATCGCCTTGAGCAGCGCCTGCATGCGTTCCGGCTCGATATAGCCCCTGATCTTGGCGATCTCGGCGCCGTCGGGGCCGAACACGATGGTCGCCGGCCAGCCCCAGTCGCCATAGCGGCTCGACAGATCGGGATTGGCGTCCTGGTCGACCCGCACCGGCAGATATTTTTCCGCCAGCAATTCCCTGACCCTGGTATCCGCGTAGGTCGTCTTCTCCATGACGTGGCACCAGTGGCACCACACCGCCTCGAGATCGAGAATGACGAAGCGCTGTTCGGCCTGCGCGCGGGCGAAAAGATCATCGTTCCATTCGCTCCATTTCGGCCCGTCTGCGGCGGGCGAGGGGGACGCGGCAAAGGCGGCGAGGACGAAGGCGGCAATGCGGACGAATTTCATGGCGGCTCCCGAAGCGCTGGCGTTTTTCGAGCTACGCAGGCGGCAAGATCCGGGCTCAGGGTTTCGCCGATGTCACGGCATTGTGAGCGTCTTCGACGCGTCGCGGTGACCGCTGGCATTCACCAGCAGCCGGTCCAGCGAGGCGGCGCCGGGGCCTGCAATGGCGAGCCACATGAAGGCGGCGAAGTAGGTCGCTTCCTCGAAGCCGAGCAGCGTCTCCAGTGAATCGACGTCGCCCCATTTCGCCGACTTGATGGCGACGACCATGACCACCGCCAGCATCGCGGCCGGAATGCGCGTGAACAGACCAAGGATCAGCATCGCGCCGCCGAAAAATTCGACGCCCGAAACAAAGGGGGTGAGTATCGTGGGAAACGGAATGCCCCAGCCGGCAAAATTCTCGGTCACCTGCGCCAGGTTGTTGAGCTTGCCCCAGCCGGCCAGCATGAAGGTGTAACCGACGATCAGCCGCATGATCAGCGGGCCGGCCCATGGGAAGTAGGACGCGATCTGCGCGGGCAACAGAATGAGAAGATTGACGATGAAATGCATGCGAACCCCTCTTTAAATTCGGGCGGCGTGAGGCCGGCCTGTTGCCTCTTCGCGCGGAAAGGCTGCGACTGCGAAGGCGGCAATCTCGCCATGACAGGAATTTCGCAAGTACCCGCCCGCTTGTTACGGGCCTCAGCCGAAATTTTGCAGCGCCGGGAAAGTCTCCAATAGCCAGATGCTGACGCTGGAGACGGCGCCGGTCAGGAAGCCGATGCCGGTAATCACCATCAGGACGCCCATGGCCTGCTCGACCTTGCCGAGATGCCGCTTCATCCGCGCAAACAGCGAGGAGAACTGCTCGATCATGAAGGCCGCCAGCAGGAACGGGATTCCGAGCCCGGCGGAATAGACCGCCAGCAGGCCGGCGCCCTTGGTGACGGTGGCCTCAGCCGCCGCGATCGACAGGATCGCCGCCAGAATGGGGCCGATGCAGGGCGTCCAGCCGAACGCGAAGGCCAGCCCCATGGCATAGGCGCCCCACAGGCCGACCGGTTTCGGCATTTCCATCCGTCCCTCGCGCATCAACAGCCCGATCCGGGTCAGGCCGAGGAAATGCAGGCCCATGATGATGATCACGATGCCGGCGAGGATCGAGAGTTCGGCCGACCATGCCCGGATCAGCCCGCCGATCAGGGAGGCGCTGGCGCCGAGCGCCACGAACACGGTGGAAAAGCCGAGCACGAACATCAGCGCCGCGGCCATCACCGCGCGCTTGGAGGCCTGCGTCGTCTCGGCATTGGCGACCTGCTCGATGGTCGCGCCGGTCAGATAGATCAGATAGGGCGGCACCAAAGGCAGCACGCAGGGGGACAGGAAGCTGACAAGACCGGCAATCAGGGCCGCCGGGATGGAAACATCGTGCATTGCAAAACCTTCGAGAATTGCCGCAAGGCATAGCGCCGTCTTGGCATGTACGGAACAGGCAATCGATAAGTTTCGTCTTCATTACGGCTCAACTGCGGTCACAGAGCCGTGTCCGAAGGCCGAAATGGCCTCGGTCGCGAAACAGACGTTGCTATGATTCCGTATTGCGGTAATCAGACCGTCTACGGGACCCCGCATGCGCCTCGGCATCCGCACCGCCATTTCCGCCCTCGTGCTGACGTCCATCGCCGTCAGCGCCGTCGGCGTGCATCTGCTGTGGTGGCGTACCGCCCATCAGGTCAGCCAGACGCTCGCCAACACCATCAACGACCAGATCGTCTCCGCGGTCGGCGACGAATTGCAATCGGTCACGTCGGAGGCGCGCTCCTCCATGATGGCGGTGCGGACGCTGCTGGCCGAAAAGGTGTTCGACCCGCGCGATGCCCGGAAACGCGAAGTCGTATTCCGGTCGCAATTGCTGTCGCAGCCGACCATCTCCTGGGTGGCGTTCGGGTGGCCGGACGGCTCGTTCTTTGCCGGCCACAAGCTCGGCA
Source organism: Bradyrhizobium paxllaeri (assembly GCF_001693515.2). NCBI lineage: Bacteria > Pseudomonadati > Pseudomonadota > Alphaproteobacteria > Hyphomicrobiales > Nitrobacteraceae > Bradyrhizobium > Bradyrhizobium paxllaeri. The sequence continues at coordinate 6,461,448 of NZ_CP042968.1, read as the reverse complement.
ACAACGTCATCGAAATGCTCGAGATCACGCCCGACCGCAATTTGCGCATCAATCGCTACGAATTCGTCGGCGACGATCTCAAGCTCAAGGCAAGCTGGTTCGAGGATACCGACTATTCCGTGACGGAGCAGCAATGGTTTCGGGTCGTCAGGGAGACCAACGACGAACACTGGTCGACGCTGACGGTGCATCCGCGCGGCGACCGGCTGGCGGCGGCTTTCTCGGCGCCGGTCGAGATCGACAAGAAGCCGGCCGGCGTTGCCGCCATCATCATCGAGCTCACACGTGTTTCGAATTTCCTGTCGCAGCTCACGGTCGGCAAATCCGCCGGCGCCTTCATTCTCGAGCGGGACGGCAAGGTGGTGGCCTCGCCCGATCCCGATGCCAGCGAACTGGTGGAACTGAAGACCGATCATCCGCTGTTTCCGGTCGCGGTCGAGGCAATCAGGAACGCCGGCAGTGCCTATGAGCCCGGCGAAGGGCAGCCGTTCAATACGACGGTGAAGCGGGACGGCAAGGCCTATCAGGCGGTGATCACGCCGATTTCGTTTCCCGGCTGGTCGCTGGTGACGGTGGTGCCGGAATCGGAATTTCTCGGACCGGTGCAGATGACCATCCGGAACCTGCTGATTGGCCTTGCGGTGCTGATCATCTTCGCCGGGCTGGTGTCGGCCTGGCTTGCCCAGCGCCTGATCGCCGCGCCCCTGATCAAGGTGGTCAACGAGATCAGGCATGTCGAGCGTTTCGATCTCGACAAGGTGCAGCGGCATCCGTCGCGATTGACCGAGATCGGCAATCTTTCCGGCGCGATCGGCGACATGGCGCAGGGGCTGGCCGCGTTCCGCAAATACATTCCCGCCGACCTCGTCAAGCGCCTGATCAGCGACGGCAACGGCGCGCGGCTCGGCGGCGCGGTGCGGCCGATGAGCGTGATGTTCATCGATCTCGCCGGATTCACCGGCATGTCGGAACGCCTCGGCGACCGCATCATTCCGCTATTGTCGCGCTATTTCGACTGCGTGTCGGCGCAGATTCAAAATCAGAACGGCACCATCGACAAGTTTATCGGCGACGCCGTGATGGCGTTCTGGGGCGCGCCGTCGCTCAATCCCGATCATGCCGTCGACTGTTGCCGTGCCGCGCTGGCGTGCCGGCGTGCGGTGGAAGAGGCTGACCTCGTCGATGACCACGGCCAGCGTGCAAGGATCCGCATCGGCATCAATTCCGGCGACATGCTGGTCGGCAATATCGGATCGGAAGTGCGGCTGAACTACACCGTGATCGGCGACGCCGTGAATATTGCAAGCCGCCTGGAAAGCACCAACAAGGCGTATGGTTCCACCATCATCATCGGCCCCGAAACGCGAAGGCTCGCCGGCGACCGCATCGTGGTCCGCGAGCTCGACCGGCTCGCGGTCTATGGCCGCGCGGGGGGACTGCAGATCTATGAATTGCTTGGCATGGCCGGTGAGTTCGATGGCGAGCTCGACTGGGTAACTTCCTATGAAGCCGGCCTCGCTGCCTGGCGCGCGGGCGACTTCACAGCCGCGATCAATGGCTTTGAAAAGGTGCTCGAGGTCCGCAAGGACGATGCCGCGTCATCCCTGATGATCGAGCGCTGCCGGCAGCAACTCGAAAATCCCGCCGGCGCGGATTGGGACGGTACGACGGTCGCGCGAAGCAAGTAGCCGGCGCGGCCACCACCTTGCGCAGGGCGCAGGGCTTGGCCATAGATGTGCCGGTCGTGATCCGCATGCCGCGGCGATCGACAGGGAAGTTGCCAACGTTGAAAGTCCTGCTGACGCATACGCCGCAGTCCCGCGCGCAGTATTACGGCGAGCGCAGCCTTGCCGGGCTGCAGGCCATCGCGCAGATTAAGCTGCATGAGGCAAACGATGCGCTCGACGCCGCCGGCCTGATCGGGGCGGCTGATGACGTCGATATCATCGTCGCCGACCGCCTCACCGCGGGGCCGAGCGAGATATTTCCAAAACTGCCGAAGCTGCGCGCCTTCGTTCGCTGCGCCGTCGATATCCGCAACATCGATGTCGACGCCGCTTCCGCCGCCGGCGTGCTGGTCACGCGGGCCGGGCCCGGCTTCGTCCAGTCGGTTGCCGAGCTCGCGCTGGGCTTCATGGTCGATCTGTCGCGCGGCGTTTCGCGCGCCACTGCCGACTATCATGCCGCACGCAAGCCTGAAATCATCATGGGCCGGCAACTGGCAGGCAGCCGCCTCGGCATCATCGGCTACGGCAGCATCGGCCGTTACCTCGCCGACATCGCCAGGGTGCTGGGCATGGAGGTCCTGGTCGCCGATCCCTTCGCGACCGTCAGCGACGCCGCCATCCAGCATGTGCCGCTCGACGATCTGCTGACGCGCGCCGACTATGTCGTCTGTCTCGCGGTCGCCAACGAGCAAACCGAAAACCTGATCGGGCAGGCAGCGCTGGCGCGCATGCAGCGGCACGCCTTCTTCATCAACCTGTCGCGCGGCAATCTCGTTGACGAGGCGGCGTTATCGGCCGCGCTCCGCGACAACCGCATCGCCGGCGCTGCGATGGATGTCGGCCGCGCGCTCGACCAGATGCCGTCGCCGGAATTGGCAAAGCTGCCGAACGTTATCGCCACGCCGCACATCGGCGGCCTGACGCCGCCGGCGATCGAATATCAGTCGCTGGAAACGGTGCGGCAGGTGGAGAAGATTATCGCGGGTGAAATTCCGATCGGCGCGATCAATGCCGATCATTGGAAGCGCCGTCCTTGACCTCCGAAATCGCGGATGCCAGCGTGACGTTGTCAGGACAATCCGCAACAGCGCGGTTCAAAACGGTAACGCGGTGATGCGTCTTCCCTTCTTCTACGGCTGGCTGATCGTTGTGGTGACGTTCGTCACCATGGCGATCGGTGTCAATGCGCGGACGGCGTTCTCGCTGTTCTATCCGCCGATCATCGGCGAGTTCGGCTGGGACCGCGGCGTCACCGCCGGCGCGTTTTCGTTCGGCTTCGTGGTTTCTGCCGGCGTCAGTCCGCTGATCGGGCGGATGATGGATCGCGTCGGGCCGCGCGGGGTGATGGAGCTTGGCGTCGCGCTGATGGGCGGCGGGCTGCTGCTGGCGCCGCTGACGACGCAGCCCTGGCATCTCTATCTCACCATCGGCGTGATGGTCGGCGCGGGCAGCGTGTGCCTCGGCTATTCCGGGCAATCGCTGTTTCTGCCGAACTGGTTCCTTCGCCGCCGCGGGCTCGCCATGGGGCTCGCCTTTGCCGGCGTCGGCATCGGCTCGGTGACCTTGCTGCCGTGGGTGCAGCACATGATCGAGCAGACCGGCTGGCGCACCGCCTGCACTGCGATGGGCATCCTGGTGTTCGCTGTGCTCGCGCCGATCAATCTCTTCCTGCGCAAGCGCCCCGAGGATATCGGGCTATTGCCGGACGGCGACGCCGCGCCGTCGGCGACATCGGCCGCACCGGTTTCAAACGTCGTCGATCCCGTCTGGGCCGGCACCGACTGGACACTGCGCCGCGCGCTGCGCACCGCGCGTTTCTGGTGGATCTCGATCGGTTACTTCTCGGGTCTGTACATCTGGTACGCGGTGCAGGTGCACCAGACCAAATATCTGCTCGACATCGGCTTCAGCGCGAACGTGGCGGTGTGGGCGCTCGGCGTCGTCAGCCTGCTCGGGATTCCCGGCCAGATCTGGCTCGGGCATCTCTCCGACCGGATCGGGCGCGAATGGATCTGGGCCATCAGCTGCGCCGGCTTTGCGATCTGTTTCGCGGCGCTGATCGCGTTGAAATTCGCGCCGGTGCTGCCGCTGGTCTATCTCATGATCTTCACCCAGGGCGCGCTCGGCTATGGCCTGACCTCGATCATGGGCGCGGTGGTGCTGGAAATCTTTCAGGGCAAGCAATACGGCAGCATCTTCGGCACCATCATGCTGGCGGCGCTGGCCGGCGGCGCCGCAGGCCCATGGGCGACCGGGCTGCTCTACGATCTCTCAGGCAGCTACACGCTCGCCTTTGCGATCGGCATTGCCATCAGCATCCTGTCGGGGATCGCGATCTGGCGGGCATCGCCGGGCAAGGTGAGGGCGGTCGCGGGACAAATGCACAAGGTGCCAATCAAGCGCGGCGCAGGCTAGCAGGATGAGGACTCACCGCGGACGCGCTTCGATGTCGAAGGTCTTTCGCAGCACTTCCGCGCCGTCTCTGGTCACGCGGTATGTCGCGATGTAGCGGCCGGCGGGCCACGCTGCCTCGGTGCGCTTCTTGCCGGTGAGAATCAGGAACTGCGCCTTGTCGCGATCGAGCGCGGGAAGGTTGTTGGCCGCGAATGATACGCCGCCCGGGCCCTGCACCGCGAGGAATTGCTGGTCGCCGGCTTGCAAGCCGATGGCTCTCACATAAGCGACGAGCGCGTCCGAAGCTGATGTGACGGAATGCTTGCCGATTTCTCCTGATTCGACCAGTTCCATGGTCGGAGCGATGGCGGCAAAGCCGTAATCGATGATTTCGCGGGAGCGGTACTGCATCTGTTCGCCGAGCGAAGCAGCCCAGATCGACCGGCCGCTGCCGCAGGAATTCTCCGTCGCGCCATAGGCAAAGGGGTCCACGACCTTGCCACGATGCCGCACCGTGAAATGCAGATGGAAGAATTCGGTATCGCCGGATAGTCCGACTAGGCCGATCGGCTGCCCGGTCACGAGTTGATCGCCGACCTTGACCCGTACGCTGCCCTTGGCCATGTGGCAATATTGCGTGCGCCAGCCGCCTTCATGCTCGATGACCGCGCCGTTGCCGCATTCCTTCCCGGCAATGGCAGCCTTGCCCACGGTTTTGACCGAAACGTCGTCCATGTCGTTTCGCGTGCCGATGACGCGGCCGGGCGCTGCGGCGAGCACCTCTATTCCCTGTTTTTGTATTTCGAGGTTTCGGATCCTGATGTCGGTGCCATCGTGGCCATCATAGCTGCGTCCGCCGCAGCGATAGTCGCGGGCCTTGTCGGAAGCGTCGTGATCGACATAGCTCTGGAAGAAGCAGGTCAGGCCCGGCTGGCACTTGACGGGCAGCGCGAGCGAAATGACTTCCTCCGCCCTGGCGTCGAGCGTGGTGGCAAAGCAGAGCGAAATCAAAATCAGGTATTTCAGGCGCATCCCTCCGCGTGCAGCGAAACGATGCACAGGTTGGCGCGCGGAATGTGTCGAATATCCGATGTATCGTTCGCGAGCATCCGCGGGGCGCGCGCGGGGAGGACGTTTCACTCACGCCGCCGAAATGCCCATCGCCCGCTGCAGGTCGCCTATCGCGCGGAAAAAGCTGTCGGGCGCCGTCGTCTCGGGATCGATCAGGCGGTGCAGACGAAAACCATCCTCCAGTGCCAGCACCAGCGCGCCGGCCCATGTCGGGTCGAGAATCGTCTTTCTGCCGCTGTTCCTCGCCGTGGTCTCGATGATGTCGGTGACAAGCTTCCGCCGCGCGCGCAGCCGTTTGGCAAGTTCGGGACGGCGCTTTTCGGCGCGCGCCACGAACAGGATCATTTCCATGTGGAGCAGGGGAGAGCGGCCGAGCGGATCCTGCGCGCTGCGGTTCATGCTCTTCAGCGCATCGAGGAAATCCGGAAGGTTTCTGTGCCGCTCGAGCAAATCGCGGATGCGCCCGATCGATTGCTCGACGTGATCCTCGAGCATGGCGATGATCAGTTCATCCTTGCTCTTGAAGTTCGAATAGAACGCCCCGCGCGTGAAGCCGGCCGCCGCCGCGATCGTCTCGATGCTGGCGCCGCCGATGCCCTGTTCCTCGAACACGCGCGCCGCCGCCTCGAACAGCTTGTCGCGGGTATCGTCCCTGGTCGGTCTGGTTCGCACTCTTGACATCTGCTCAGTTTAGGCGAGAATGCAACTCAATACAACAATGTATCGAGTTTCGATCGATCGGCCCCGGGGGAAACGCGCTGAATGGCGCATAGCCAGCATGAGGTCACCATGAACGAGCATGTTCAGACAGCCAGCAGCGCTCCGTTGTTCAATCCGCTGGCCCCGGAATTCATCCGCGATCCCTATCCGCATTACGAGCGGATGCGCACCACCGACCCGGTGCATCTGACGTCGTTCGGGGCGTATGTGGCAAGCCGTCACGCCGAGGTCAGTCTCGTCATGCGCGACAAGCGGTTCGGCAAGGACTACGTCGAGCGCACCATTCGCCGCTACGGTCCGAAGATCATGGACGAGCCGGTGTTCCGCAGCATGAGCCACTGGATGCTGCAGCAGGATCCGCCGGATCATACCCGGCTGCGCGGGCTGGTGGTGAAGGCCTTCACCGCACGCCGGGTCGAGGACATGCGCCCGCGCATTCAGCAGGTCGTCGACGAGACGCTCGACCGCATCATCCCGCAGGGCAAGATGGACCTGATCGAGGATTTTGCATTCCGCCTGCCGGTCACCATCATTTGCGACATGCTTGGGATTCCCGAAGAGCATCGCGAAGCGTTTTATAACGGTTCGCGCGATGGCGGACGGCTGCTCGATCCGGTGCCGCTCTCGCCCGAGGAGATCAAGCAGGGCAACGCCGGCAACGTGATGGCGGCGATGTATTTCCAGCAATTGTTCGAGCTCAGGCGCAAGAACCCGGGCGACGACCTGACGACGCAACTGGTGCAGGCCGAGGAAGACGGCAGCAAGCTCACCAACGAGGAACTGACCGCCAACATCATTCTCTTGTTCGGCGCCGGCCACGAGACCACCGTCAACCTGATCGGCAACGGCCTGCTGGCGCTCTATCGCAACCCCGACCAGCTCGCGCTGCTCAAGGCCCGGCCCGAACTCATCACCAACGCCATCGAGGAATTCCTGCGCTACGATTCGTCGGTTCAGCTGACCGGCCGGGTGGCGCTGGAAGACATCGACGATCTCGGCGGCAGGCGTATCCCGAAGGGTGAGAGCGTGCTGTGCCTCCTCGGCTCCGCCAACCACGACCCGGCGGTCTATCCAGACCATCCGGAGCGGCTGGACATCACCCGGCCCAATGTGCGGCCGCTGTCCTTTGGCGGCGGCATCCACTTCTGCCTCGGGGCCCAGTTGGCGCGGATCGAGGCCGAGATCGCGATTTCGACCCTGCTGCGCCGGCTGCCGGACCTGCGGCTGGATGACGCTGTCAATGCGGAGTGGCGGCCGACCTTCGTGCTGCGCGGCCTGAAGCGCCTGCCGGCAAGCTGGTAATGCCCCCGAAACGGCGTTTGGTCGCGCGGCTCCGATTGGTCAGGGGGCCGGCCGCGATGGGCTGGGACTTGGCGATACTTGTCTCTATATTCCGGGCTGCTCCGGCGCCGGGTCCAGCGTGACGCGGCCTGCGCCGGGGCGGTTCAAGAGGAGACACCGTGCAGACGACGCTGCTCGGCCTGGCAATTGCCTTCATCATTGCGCTGATCGCCGCACTCGTCGGGCCGTATTTCATCGACTGGAGCCAGTTCCGGTCGCAATTCGAGGCTGAGGCGACGCGAATCATCGGCGCGCCGGTCCGTGTCGGCGGCAAGCTGGACGCGCGCCTGCTGCCGGCGCCGTCGCTGCAACTGCACACGGTCGCCGTCGGCGGCGCCAACGATCTCGGCAAGGTTCGTGCCGACAAGCTCGACGTGGAGTTCAGCCTGGGATCGCTGATGCGCGGCGAGGTGCGCGCCACCGAATTGACCATCAACGGCCTGTCGCTCGATCTCGGGCTCGATGCCAGGGGACGGATCGACTGGCCGGCAACGACCGGGACCGTCAATCTGGGTTCGCTGGCGATCGACCGGCTCAATCTCACCGGCCGCATCGCCCTGCATGATGCAGCGAGCCGTTCCACGCTCGAACTGAACGACATCGCCTTCAGCGGCGACGTCCGTTCGCTGGCCGGCTCGATCCGCGGCGACGGCAATTTCATGCTATCAGGCATCCGCTATCCGTTCCGGGTCTCGTCGGGGCAGGGTCCCGACGGCAACGGCACCCGCGTTCATCTCAACATCGATCCGGGCCAGCGTCCGCTCGCCATCGATCTCGACGGCGTTCTGAACTTCGATTCCCGCGCGCCGCGGTTCGAAGGCGCGATCACGCTGGTCGCTCCTCCCGGCCAGAAGGGCAAGGGCAACGATCCGCCGTGGCGCATCGCTGCGAAGGTCAAGTCAGACTATTCGGCGGCAAGGCTGGAACAGGTCGAGGTCACCTATGGCACCGAGGAGCGCGCGCTGAAGCTCGCGGGCAGCGGCGACGTTCGTTTCGGCGCGGCGCCGCTGTTGCGCGCGGCGCTGTCGGCGCGTCAGCTCGATGCCGACAGGTTCGTTACCAGGGAAAATGCAAAGGAAAATGCCGCCGAGCCGGTCCGCGCGTTGCCGGGGCTGCGGGCTCTTACGTCAGTCGTTCCGCAATTGCCGATCCCGGCACAAATCGAACTCGCTTCCGAGCAGGTCATGCTCGGCGGGCGCCCGTTGCAGGACATCGCGGCCGAGCTCGAAAGCGACGCCGGGTTCTGGCGCGTCCACAGGCTGGAGTTCCGTGCGCCCGGCGCGACCCGGGTCTCGCTAAGCGACGCCGGCATGAAGAGCGCTGCGCCGGACCAGTTCAAGGCCACGCTCAATATCGATTCCTCCGATCCCGAGGCGCTGTTGACCTGGCTGCAGGGCCGCAGCGACGGTGCCTTTCGCAGCCAGAAGCCGCTTCGCCTGCGCGGCGATCTCACCGCGGCGCCCCAGGGTTTTGCCATCGACGCCATGAAGGCCGACATCGAGGGCGGCACGGTAGAGGGGCGGGTGGCGGTCTCGCACCGGCAGGTGGATCGCGGCTCCCGGGTCGATGCGGAATTGAAGGCGGAGCGTCTCGATCTCGATGCCGCCACCGCCTTTGTGCGGTCGCTGGCGGGACCGCAAGGCGAGTGGCCGGATGAAGGAAGGCTTTCGCTCGACATCGGCCGCGCCACCTCCGCCGGGCAGGTGCTGAGTCCGCTGCTCGCCAGGCTGGCCTACTCGCCGGCGAAGCTATCGCTCGAGCAGTTGAAGATCGGCGAGTTTGAGAATGTGGTATTGGACGGCGCCGGCAATTTCGATCGCGTCAACGCGAGTGGATGGTTCGTGCTCAATTCGAACGCCCCCACGCTCGGTCGGTTGACCAGCCTGATCGTCCCGTTTTCACCGGCGCTGGCCGCGCGGCTCAACGCGATGGGGACCATCCCGGGCCCGGCGCGCCTGAAGCTGGCGCTCGACCTCACGGTGAATGCCGGGCAGCCCGATCGCGTCCAGGCACGCGCCACAGCTGATCTCGAATCGAAGGCACTCAAGGGCGTTATCACGATCACCGCCAAGCCGGCCATTGCGGCGATCCAGGGCATCGATCTCGCCGCACTCCGAAACAGCGAAGTCGGGATCGAGTCGAAATTGTCGTCCCAGCAGGGCCGGGCCTTGCTGGCCTTGCTCGGCCTCGATCGCACCGTCATGGCGGGTGACGGCCCGGCGCAGTTCGAGGGCACCGCGACGGGCGCCTGGGGCGCGCCGCTGCGGCTCAAGGCAAAGATCTCGGCGGCGGGCCTCGATGCCGAAGCGGAAGGCTCGGCCGAACCATGGGAACAGGAGGCGAGGGCCGACCTCGCCTTGAAGGTAGGCCGCGCCGATTTCGCTCCGCTGCTCGACCTCAAGCCGGCGGATACGCTGGCGCAGAACATCGGCCTGTCTTCGCGCGTGCAGCTCGCCGGCAACAGGCTGACCTTCGACGACCTCGACAGCAGCATCGGCGGTTCGCGCCTGCGCGGCCGCGTGGCGGTGACGCTCGGCGAGGAAAAGGAGATCGAGGGTGAAGTCGGCGCCGAGCAGCTCGCGCTGGCGCCGGCCTTTGCCCTGGCGCTCGGTGCCGCCGGACACGATCCCGGCGAGCCGCTCGGCACCGGGCTCGCGAAGGGCTGGCGCGGCAGGATCGCGTTTCAGGCGCTGCGCGGCCTGCTTCCGGGCGGAAGCGAATTGCAGCCGGTGAGCGGCGTGGTCAAGAGCGACGGCCGGGCGCTGACCATCGATGACATCAAGGCCAGGATCGGCGGCGGCGATGTTGCCGCGAGTGTCGATGCAAGGCCGGGCGACAACGGAATTACGGTGAATGCGAGCGTCCAGCTCTCCGGCGTGGACGGCACAGCGCTGCGCTACCGTAATCTCGCGATGCCCGGCGGCCGCGCGTCGCTGCAGATGACACTGTCGAGCCAGGGCCGCAGCGCCTCGGCGCTGGCGGGCGCGCTGTCGGGCAGCGGAACGCTGACGCTGGAGGCGGCCAGGATTGCCGGTCTCGATCCGCGCGCGTTCGAAGCGGCGGTCCGCGCCAATGACAGCGGGCAGGCCAAGGACGACGTCCGCTTGAAGCAGATCGTCGAGGGCGCGTTGCCGGCCGGCGCGCTCGCGGTGCCGTCGGCGCAGATCCCGTTCACCATCCGGGACGGCCGGCTTCGTGTCGGCGCCACCACGCTGGACGGCAATGGCGTGCGGGCGATCGTCTCCGGCGGATACGATATTGCCGCCGATCAGGCCGATATCCGCACCGCGCTTTCGCTGACGATGACGACCGGGAAGCCGGAGATTCAATTGCTTGCAGTCGGCACGCCCGACGCGCTGAACCGCAGCGTCGACGTCGCACCCTTGTCGTCGTGGCTGGCGGTGCGCGCGATCGATCACGAGACGCGAAGGCTCGATGCCATCGAACGCGGCGAGCCGCCGCCGCCGGCGCCGCCGCCGATCGTGCTGCCTGCGGAGGGTTTTTCACCGATCCAGGAAGCGACGCCGCCGAGCGCGCCGGTGACCCCGGCGCCAAAGGGCCGCGAGCGGCGGCCTCCGGCGAAGAAGGCGACGCCGCAGCGCTCGCCCGTCGTCAATGCGCCGCCTGCGCCCGTTGCTGGCGCGCCGCAGGTTGCGCCGCTGCCGCCGCCGATCGACGTCAAGCCCGCGCCGGGCGCCGCCAAGGCGAGGCCGCCGCGTCCGCCACTGGCGCTGACGCCGCAGGTCGCCAATCCGCCGCCACGCTCGAATTAGGGCCACGGACTTGTTGGCACGCTGCAATAGGCAGCGGTTCGCTTTTGAGGCAAAGCAGGCATCAATGATAGGCAGCGCGCGCAGACCCGGTCGAAAATGACCCGTTGCGGACGTTCACTTGTTCATTGAAAATTGAGCATGCGGCAATGCCGGCAGTTGACGCGATGTAACTCCGCAACCAAAAGACGACGGCTAGTGCGCCCAGATACAATCAGAGGATGGACATGCGTCGTACTACGTTCGCTTTCCTCCTTACGCTGTTTTTGGCTGCGACTCTCGCCTTAAGTTACATTCTTGCATTCGGATCTGGCGAAGCTACTTGCATAGTTGCTGATGCAGTCAGATTACAGGTAAACGGGATCGAGTATCGTATTCCGGCTGCGCTTCAGCCGCATTACTCGCCTGAACGGGCTTTACCTACGCGGGACTATTTTCAGAATAATTTCCGAACCAAGCAATATTGCCAATCTCCGCAGAGCCCACCGGTAGTAGTTGACAGCATTTCCTTTCCAATGAAAAGCCTCATTGCTTGGGCTCGCGAGGATGCCGACCGCGCTGAACTCGTCGGTATTTTTCCCCTGGCTATCAATAGTTCGCTTCGCGCAAACGTTCCTGTTGCAGAAGGTGGCCAAACAACGCCGGACGGCTTGTTTCGAAAAATCGTTCAAGGGCCAAGGTTTGAGATCACTTCGATCGAGCCCATCTTTTTCGGCTCCATGATTAATGCAGTTTGTGGTCCCGCTGGGACCGAGCAACCAAGCAACCAATGTATGATCTGGGGCCGGCTCCGCGACGGATCACTCGTAAAGCTTGGCGTTCTCGACACCGAGAAGCCGATCGATGTTTGGCCGCGTATGTTGCGGCAGGTCGAGGCTTTTATTTCGTCTATGGCTATTGGCGTTCGATAGAACGAAGGAACACTGAGCGAAGAACGCCATCCGTCAGCTTTAACGCCTAAGCGGCGGTAAACTGCTTGCTCGAACAGCCTGCAACTTCAGCTAATGGCCCAACCCGAACCTCCGCGCGTCAATAAACGTGCACGGGGAGCGGGGCGCCGGCCGGACCGACCAGCAGGCCCCAGGTCTCGTCGGCAGCGACCTCGAACTCCCGGCTCTGCGCCGCGCCGTTCGCGACCTTGAGGGCGACCTTGTATTTGCCCGGCGGCAGATCGATCTCCGGGCTATCGGGCGATTTGCGTCCGGTTTCAGGATCGTCCGTCAAGTCGCGTCCGGCGCGAGCCGCCAACTTGATGGTCTGCTCGTTGATGGTGATGACGGTCTCTTCATCGGTGGCGTTGCCGAGCCGCAGCCTTACCTGCCCCGGCCGCGGCAGGATGCCGGCATTCGCGGCGGCGGACTTATGCCGCGACAGGTCCGCGATCGTCCTGTGGTCCTGATAGACAAGGCGGAGCAGCGCCGGTCCATCTGATGTCGTGAACGCGATCACGGCCCGGTCCGGCTCGACGAGCGCGTCGCCATTCTCCGTCCAGCCGCGCTTGCTCAGCGCGCCGCGATAGAAGCCGAGCGCAGCCGCGAGATCGAGCGGCGTCTCGACGTGAACCGACACGATGAACCGTGAGTTCTTCGCCGTCCTGAGGACCCAGGGCTTGGGCACCGGCAGCCCGGTGTCGGGATCGTCGCTCGCGGCCTCTACGGGTGCCGTGACCGAGGCGGCGCAGAACAGGCGCCTGGCGATGTAATTCTGCGGACAATGGGCAACGGCCCATGACGTGACGTCGACGTAGCTTGGCTGGAACGTCGGAGGCGAACTCGACGGAGTGGTGAATATCGGGGTCCCTTGGCCGATGCTTTTCGATGACCGTTGGTAGGTGCAGCTGATGAACTTTGAAAAACCACTGTCACAATGATGAAGGAGATCCAGGCGCTGATTGAGCATCGTGGCCGCGACGATTGTCACGACGGCCAGGCCGCCGCCGATATGCAAGATGTTTTTCGTTAGACGATTCATCGCCGGATTCCCATCTCTCCGAGAGCCTTTATGAGAGCCTCTAAGAGCCGGGCTCAGGTGCTCATCATGAGCTTAGTGGCATTGGTCACGTAAAACGTTCATCGCGCATTTATCGCTTGATTCCTCCATCGATTCTCGGTGCGCAGGCCTAGCCGGGCACGATTTCCCTTTCGATCCCGATCGCCCGCAAGAATGCCTCGTCGTGGCTGACCACGATCAGCGCGCCGTCGAATCCTTTCAGCGCGCCCTCCAGCTCCTCGATCGAAGCGAGATCGAGATGGTTGGTCGGCTCGTCGAGCAGCAGCAGAAATGGCGGCTGCGGGCGCGCGAACACGCAGGCGAGACCTGCGCGCAGCCGCTCGCCGCCGCTGAGCGTCGATGCGATCTGCAGCGCTGCCTTGTTACGGAATGCGAAGCGCGCCAGCGCCGCGTGCGCTGCGTTGGCCGAGAGCTCCGGATTGAGGCGTCGCAGATTATCGAGAATGCTCATTGCGGGATCGAGCAGGCCGATGTGCTGGTCGAGCACGGCAATACGCTCGGTGCGGCGAGCGACGTCGCCGCTCGCAGGTTTCAGCTCGCCGATTAGCAGGCGGAACAAGGTGGTCTTGCCGGAACCGTTGGCGCCGCGCACGGCGATCCGCTCAGGTCCGCGTATGTCGAACGACAGCGGTCCGAACAGGCGGCGTTCGCCGAAGGTCATCACGACGTCCCTGAACGCAACGAGTTCGCGGCCGCCAGGCAGATCGGTGCGCGGCAGATCGATCGACAGCGGCGTCAGGATCTCGACCTGCGCCTTCGCCGTCTCCAGCGCCTCGGTGCGCTCGCCGAGCAGGCGGCCGGCGAGGTGGCTGTCGCGCGCGGCGCTGTTCTCGGCGCGCTCCTTCTCGCGGTCCATGAACATCTTGTCCTCGATGCCCTTGGCGCGCCAGGCGCGGCCGGCCTTGTCGCGGCGCGCTTTCTTTTCCCGCGCCTTCTGCACCGCGCGCTCGGTATTGCGCAGGGCATCCGAGGCGCGTTCGAGATCGTCGGCGGCGCGGGCGCGGGCGGCGTCACGCGCTTCGGCAAAGGCCGGCCATGCGCCGCCGAATATCGTGATGCCGACCGGCGTCAGTTCGACGATGCGGTCGACGCGTTCGAACAGTGCGCGGTCGTGGCTGGCGACGAGGACGCCGCCCTGCCAGCGCTCGAGCAACTGCGCCACGGCCTGCCTGCCGTCGGCATCGAGGTTGTTGGTGGGCTCGTCCAGCAGCAACAGGTCCGGCGCCTCGATCAGGAGGCGCGCCAGCGCGACCCGCGTCCGCTCGCCGCCGCTCAGGGAGACGATCGGGCGGTCCAGCGGCAGTGACGGCAATCCGGCTTCGGTCAGCGCCGCCTGTATCCGCGTTTCCAGCGTCCAGTCCGCCTGCGCGGCGTCATCGAGCGATCCTTCGCCGTGGTCGAGCCGCTGCAACCGGGCAAGACCGCCCGTGACGCCGAGAGCCTCGTCGACCGTCAGCCGTTCATCGGTCAGTTGCGCCAGCATGCCGATCGAGCCGATGCGCTGCAGCGATCCGCCGGCGGGTTCGATGTCGCCCGCGATCAGGCGCAGCAAGGTGGACTTGCCGCTGCCGTTGCGGCCGACAAGGCCGGTTCGCTCGCGGCCGATCGCGAGCGTCAGTCCATCGAACAGCGGGCGTCCGTCAGGCGTGATGAGGGATATGGAATCCAGAACAAGGAGGGCAGGCATGGAGAGCTTCCGAAAATGGACGGAGGTCGCGAGGCGGGGTCAGCTTTGCGATGTCCATTTCTCTCTCCAGGGATTCCCGATAGGGCGTCTTCAGATCGTATTCGATGTTCCGCCAACTGCCCTTGCGGGGGAACTGTGACGCCCATCAACTAGATACGCATTCCTCCAGCCTGCCGCAAGGCGCAACGCTTTCCAGGCGAGTGGCGGGAATACTTCGCGTGCGGCGGGGTCAGTACCTGCGGCTGGACCATGGTTTCACTGACGTAAGGAAAATCGGAGGTTCGCATGATGAAGTCGGCCATCAAGCTTGCAACGCTGGCCATGTTTTCAATGGTTCTGATCGCTTCGCCGCCATCCGTTCCGGCCTTTGCCGCAGGCGGCGGTGGCGACCCGCCCTCGGCCGCCCCGCCGCCGCCCAACACGGGGGCGGGTCCGAAGTCGAGCTCGAAAGCCAAGAAGAAGACCAACAAACAGTCGAGCGCCGACGATGCCGCGTTCAGGCAGGGGTATCGCGCCGCGCATGCAACGATCTACGAACGACAGGACTACGCCGACGCCATCGCGCAGCTGAAGGCGCTCGGCCGCGACGACAACGCCAACGTTGCCAACCTGATCGGCTATTCCTATCGCAAGCTCGGCGACTACAGTCTGTCGCAGACTTGGTACGAGCGCGCGTTGAAGGCGGACCCGAAGCACGTGCTGACCTGGCAGTATTATGGCCTGTGGCAGATCGAGCAGGGCAATCGCGACCAGGCGTCGTATCATCTGACGCGGATCGCGGCGATCTGCGGCACCGGCTGCGAGGAGTATCGGTCGCTGGCCGCGGCGCTCGAAAAGCCGCCCGGCACCGGACTCGTTTATTGAGCCCTGCGATGAAGCGGGCGGGCGCGCCGTGTAACGCGCTCGCCTGATCGAGGTCTAAGCCTGCGGCCGCGGTGCGTCCGGCGGCGCGGCGGCCGGCATGGCGCGGGTGCGGAAGTAGTCGAGCACGAAGAGGCGGATCGCCGAGGACAGATTGCCTTGCTGGCGGTTGCCGTCGATCTCGCCGACCAGTTCGGACAGCGTCATGTTCCGCAGGCCCGAGATTTCCTTCATGCCGTTCCAGAAAGCCTCTTCGAGGCTGACGCTGGTCTTGTGGCCGGCGACGACGATCGAGCGCTTGACGACGGGTGACTTCATGACGCCTCTCCGTCATCGAGCTTGTGTTGGTCCAGAAGATCGGCAGCGCGATCCTTGCGACGTTCGTCGAGCGTGCGTTCGGCTTTGGTCCGGCCAAACCGCGCGCGGTTGGCATCGGCCTGCTTTGCCGATTGTTCCCGTTCGTTACGCTTCTTGAATCGCTTCAGATTGATCACGTCTCCCATGCTCGTCTCCATCATCCGGCGACTCGAAGGCATGATGATTCATGGGGCAGAAAAAAGTCGCGTAGCACGCAAGCAAATTGAATGGTCATCCGGAATCCCCGTGTAGCGCTCATTGATAGCATCAAAAAATAAATTTCGCTCTGCGAAAAACCGAATAATTCCTGCTCCTACCATGCATCAACGCAATCGCGATAGATGATCAACCTCATTCTTCCGATATGATCCATAATTTCTAGCTCTCATCCGTAGTTTCCCGGGGGGCGATGCGGCCATCAGCCCGGGTGTGTCATTTTGTCCGGCTGCACCAGGCGTTCGAATTCTGCGGCGTCCACAAAGCCGAGACGCACAGCCTCTTCCTTCAACGTCGTTCCACGTGCGTGAGCTGATTTGGCGACCTTCGCCGCGTTGTCGTATCCGATCTTCGGCGCCAGCGCGGTGACCAGCATCAGCGATCGCTCCATCAACTCGCGGATTCGCTTTTCGTCGGCGCGGATGTCGACGACGCAATGCTCGGTGAACGAGCGCGCCGCGTCCGACAGCAGTTGAATGGAATGTATCATACAATATGCCAGCACCGGCTTGTAAACATTCAATTCGAAATGCCCCTGGCTGCCGGCGACGGTGATGGCCGTCTGGTTGCCGAACACTTGGCAGCACACCATGGTCATCGCCTCGCACTGCGTCGGGTTCACCTTGCCGGGCATGATCGATGAGCCCGGTTCGTTTTCCGGCAGGATTAATTCGCCGAGACCGGAACGCGGGCCCGATCCCAAGAGGCGAATGTCGTTGGCGATCTTGAACAGGCCGGTCGCCACCGAATTGATTGCGCCGTGCACGCTGACATAGGCGTCGTTGGAAGCCAGCGCCTCGAACTTGTTGGGCGCGCTGGTGAAGGGCAGCTTGGTGATTTTCGCGACCTGGCTTGCGAACAGTTTGGCAAATTTCGGCTTCGAATTGAGGCCGGTTCCAACCGCGGTGCCGCCTTGCGCCAGCGGGAACAGTTCCTTCACCGCCGTCCGCAGCCGCGCGATCCCGCTCTCGACCTGCGCGGCGTAGCCCGAGAATTCCTGCCCCAGCGTCAGCGGCGTTGCGTCCTGGGTATGGGTCCGCCCGATCTTGACGATCTTGGCGAACGCCTTCTCCTTCTTGCGCAATTCGCGATGCAGTTCGTCGAGCGCCGGAATCAGGTCGGCGATGATGCGTTCGGCGGCGGCGATATGCATCGCCGTCGGAAATGAATCGTTCGACGACTGGCTCATGTTGACGTGGTCGTTGGGATGAACCGGCTCCTTGGCGCCGAGCTTGCCGCCGAGCAACTCGTTGGCGCGGTTGGCGATCACCTCGTTGAGGTTCATGTTGGTCTGGGTGCCGGAGCCGGTCTGCCAGACGACCAGCGGAAAGTGATCGTCGAGCTTGCCGTCGATTACCTCGCGCGCGGCGCGGATGATGGCGTTGGCTTTGCGCGCATCGATCAGTCCGAGCTCCAGGTTGGTCTGGGCGGCGGCGAGTTTGACGAGGCCGAGCGCATGGACGATCGCCAGCGGCATGCGATCCTGGCCGATCTTGAAATTCTGCCGCGAGCGCTCCGTCTGCGCGCCCCAGTACCGATCGGCGTCAACGTCGATCGGACCGAAGCTGTCGGTCTCGCTGCGGGTGGAATTGTTTCGAGATGTTTCTGATCGAGCCATGTGTAATGTCCGTTGCGCCGTGAAATGGCGGAACGTGTACACTACAGCGAGGCGGAGCTTCCCGCGCTTAGATTATTTCTTGCGAAAACGATCCAGCCGAACCACTTCCGCGCCTTCGCTCGTCTTGGCTGGCTCGTCCTTGCTTTCCGCGGCGGGCTCGGGCTCCGGCGCGGCGACGGGCAGGGCGGACGCTGCCGGAACCGCCGGCAGCTTCGCCGCGGGCGGCGCCTCGGCGATGGTTTCCGACGGCTCGAATTGCAGGCCGAACTGCACCGACGGATCGAGGAAGCTCTTGATCGCGGCGAACGGCACCACCAGCCGCTCGGGAATGCCGCCGAACGACAGGCCGACCTCGAAACGATCCTCCATCACCACCAGATCCCAGAACTGATGCTGCAGGATGATCGTCATCTCTTCCGGATATTGCGCCAAAAGCCGCGGCGAGAGCTTCACGCCGTCGGCGGTGGACAGGAAGGTGATGAAGAAATGATGCTCGCCGGGCAGGCCGTGTTCGGCGGCGTCGGACAGCACGCGGCGCAATACTCCGCGCAGCGCGTCGCGCGCCAGCACGTCATAACGGATATGATCGGTTGCCATGGTCGTCCTGTTACGTCTGTGGCCGCCGGTCCCCCGACTCGCCCCTTTGCCCCATGCTACCCCGGCGGGAGCCGCAGGTCAGCAGGCGCGACGGATCGAATTTGCAGCAACGGCTCCGTCGGCCGAAAATGAAAGAAATTAAGTGGAGGCTTCTGTTGCCAGGTGCCTCCGGACCCCGCCTAGCGGAGCTTAACCCGCTAGGACTTTAGATTGGTCTTTCAAACTGCGTTACGCAGCCTGAGCAACCGGAGCATAGTTGTCGTTTGCAACTATTGCATGGCCCGATATCGGCGGAACCATACCGAGAAAAAACGCGCCCTTTACGCCCTCGTCGATCCTGTTTCGCCCCCGCCGGAACCCAACCCTTTCGGGGTGGGCTTCGGTGGAGGCGCCGGGTACTGCCCCCGGGTCCGAATGGTTTATTGCGACGGTCATTTATTTCCATAGCCGGCGAACCGGCACGCCCAATATAGGGTGCAAGTCGGAAGAAAAACAGGGCCGAGGACGCTGAACGGGACCGGAACGAGGCCCTGGACTTTCGGTTTGATGTCGTCCAGTTGCGGTTTCGCCACGGATTCGATCATTGCCGAAATGTAATGGGCGTCGTGGACCTCCGGGGCCCGCATCCGTGCTAGCCCGGCCAGCGCGGGTCGTGCAGCCTAATGGCCCGTCGTCCGGGGGTACTGCGGCGATGCAATCGCAATGGTTGCGGTCGGTGGCCCGTCGGCGGGCTTGATTATGGTCTTGAGGCGTCATTTGCCGTTCGGCCCAAAACCGTTTTTGGTTTTGCTGGCGTTGTCCGACGAAAGTCGCTAGCAAGTTTCCGGGACAAGCTTTCAAGTTATCCAAACAAGCGGGCGTATCCGCCTTTTGGGGGAGGAGTATCGATGAACGCTACGCCGGGCCAAGCGCCGGTTAAATCCATCATGCCGAAATGGGTTCGGAATCCGCAGGAATTCGTCGGCGGGATTGCCCTGATGGCGATTGCCGCGTTTGCCCTCTGGGCATCGAGCGACCTGCAGGGCATGCGCGGCTTTTCGTTCGGTGCCGGTACTGCGCCGCGGATGTTCGCGTTCTTGCTGCTGGGACTGGGCGCCCTGATCGCCATCGTTGGCGTTGTCACCGAAGGTCCTCATCTTGCGAAATACCATTGGCGGGGACCTTTCTTCGTAACCGTCGCGATTTTGACGTTTGCTTTCACGATCCGGTCCATGGGGATGATCTTTGCCGCCATGGCCAGCTTCCTCATCGCGGCATGCGGGACACCGGAGACGAAGTGGGTGGAAACGGTGATCGTTGCCGTCTGCCTGACGACGTTTTGCAGCCTGTTGTTTCCGTATGCGCTCGGCCTGCCTTTGCAGCTCCTGCCGACTTTCATGATCCGGTGAGGGCGTGATGGGAGATATCTTCACAAATCTTGGACTCGGTTTCGGCGTCGTTTTCCAGTTCGTGCAGTGGAGCCCCGCTTTTCTTGGCGGCGCATCCATTCCGATCCCGGTCAACATTCTCCTGTGTCTGATCGGCGCGCTGGTCGGCACGCTGGTCGGCGTGCTGCCGGGCATCGGCACCATCGCCACCGTCGCCATGCTGCTGCCGATCACCTTTGGTCTGCCCCCGGTAGGCGCGCTGATCATGCTGGCCGGCATCTACTACGGCGCACAATATGGCGGTTCGACCACGTCGATCCTGGTGAACATTCCAGGCGAGGCCGGTTCTGTGGTCACCGCGCTCGACGGCTTCCAGATGGCGAAAAAAGGCCGCGCCGGTCCGGCGCTCGCGATCGCCGCGATCGGATCGTTCTTCGCCGGCTGTGTCGCGACCGTGCTGATTGCGCTCCTGGGCGCGCCGCTCACCAGGGTGGCGCTGGCGTTCGGTCCTGCCGAATACTTCTCGCTGATGGTGCTCGGCCTGATCTTCGCGGTTGTGCTCGCGAAAGGCTCGGTGCTGAAGGCGATCGCGATGATCGTGATGGGCCTGCTGCTGTCCATGGTCGGGTCCGACATCGAGACGGGCGCGTCCCGCATGGCCTTCAACATTCCCGAACTGGCTGACGGTCTCGGTTTTGCCACGCTGGCGATGGGACTGTTCGGGTTTGCGGAGATCATTCGCAATCTCGATGCCGGCGGCGAAACCGATCGCAAGCTGGTTCAGGAGAAGGTCTCGGGACTGATGCCGACGGGGAAGGATCTCAAGGAGTCGACCCCTGCGATCTTGCGCGGCACCGTGCTCGGATCGATTCTCGGCATCCTGCCAGGCGGTGGCGCTACGATCGCATCGTTCGCGGCATACACGCTTGAGAAGAAGGTCGCGAAGAATCCCTCGAGGTTCGGTCATGGCGAAATCCGCGGCGTCGCAGCGCCCGAGAGCGCCAACAATGCGGCCGCCCAGACCTCCTTCATCCCGTTGCTCACGCTCGGCATCCCGCCCAACGCCGTCATGGCGCTGATGGTCGGCGCGATGACGATTCACGGCATCGTGCCGGGTCCGCAGGTGATGCAGAAGCAGCCGGATCTCGTGTGGGGCATGATTGCCTCGATGTGGGTCGGCAATCTCATGCTCCTCATCATCAACCTGCCGATGGTCGGGATATGGGTGCGGCTCCTGCGCGTGCCGTATCGCCTGATGTTCCCGTCCATCGTCATCTTCTGCTGCATCGGCATCTACTCCGTGAACAATGCGCCAACGGATGTCATGATCGCCGGCGCCTTCGGCCTGGTCGGCTATTGGCTGATCAAGCACGATTTCGAGCCGGCGCCTTTGCTGCTCGGCATGGTGCTTGGGCCGCTGATGGAAGAGAACCTGCGGCGGGCGCTGTTGATCTCGCGCGGCGACTGGTCAGTCTTCCTGACGCGGCCGCTGTCGGCGGTGTTGATGGCAATTGCCGCAGCGTTGCTGGTCCTTACGGTACTGCCAGCGCTCCGCAAGAAGCGCGACGAGGTTTTCGTCGAGTCGGAGAACTGACCTGCGTCGGTGCGCCGCAGCCCGAAGTCTGGTCGACTTCGGGCTAATTTTCTATGCCATGGAAAATGCCGACCCGGCGGGTTCGGCATTTGTAACGGATTTCGGGAGATCAGAATGAATTGGTACGGTCGCTCGCTGGCGAGCGGTTTTCTGGCAGTGCTTGCCGGACTGGGCTTGTCCTCGTCGCAGGCGCTGGCGCAGGCCTATCCGACGCGTAACATCACCATGATCGTGCCGTTCGCGGCGGGCGGGCCGACTGACGTCATCGCGCGCATCGTCACCGGCCACATGGCGCAGACGCTCGGTCAGACCATCATCATCGAAAACGTGGTCGGCGCTGGCGGCACCACCGCCACGACGCGCGCGGCGCGGGCCGCCAATGATGGCTATACGCTGATTACCGGGCATATGGGCACACATGCGGCCTCCGTGCCGCTTTATCCCAAGCTCGCCTATCACCCGGAAAAGGACTTCGAACCGGTCGGATTGCTCGCCGGCACGCCGATCCTGATCCTGGCGCGCAAGGACCTGCCGCCGAAGGATCTCAAGGAATTCATCGCCTACGTCAAAGCGAATGAGTCCAAGATCAACGCCGCACATGCAGGCGTCGGCTCGGTATCGAACGTATCGTGCGAATTGCTGCACTCGGTGCTTGGCGTGAAGCCGATCGGCGTGCCCTTCAACGGCACTGGTCCGGCGATGAACGCGCTGGTGGCCGGGCAGGTCGATTACATGTGCGACCAGATCGTCAACGCCGTGCCGCAGATCAATGGCGGCACCATCAAGGCCTATGCGGTGGCAACGCCCGAGCGCAATCCATCGCTGCCCAACGTTCCCACTACCGCCGAGGCCGGCCTGCCGGCGTTCCAGGCCCAGGCGTGGAACGCGATCTT
The DNA here is from genome assembly GCF_001693515.2 of Bradyrhizobium paxllaeri. Classification (NCBI taxonomy): domain Bacteria; kingdom Pseudomonadati; phylum Pseudomonadota; class Alphaproteobacteria; order Hyphomicrobiales; family Nitrobacteraceae; genus Bradyrhizobium; species Bradyrhizobium paxllaeri. Next base: position 6,439,225 of record NZ_CP042968.1, on the reverse strand, counting down.
CGCGCCGAAGGGAACGCCACCCGATGTCGTCGCCAAATTGAACGCTGCGGTGCTCAAGGCGCTGGACGACGAAACCGTGCGCAAGCGCCTGCTCGAACTCGGCAGCGTCATCCCGCCGGCCGCGGATCGCACCCCGGCGGCGCTGGGAACACTCGTGAAGAACGAAATCGCCAAGTGGACGCCGGTGCTCAAGGCGGTCAATTGATCCATACAATCAAGGCTATGGGCAAGGGGGCGGGACGCTGGTTCCGCCCCTTGTCGTTTGTCCGGGAGATGATCATTTTTCCGGGTATAATCGGTGTTTGACGCCGAATCGGCGTGTCGATCGGATGTCCCGGCCGCTAAATTCGCCGTCCCGATAAAGGCCTGAAGCACCAGCCATGAACCAGTATCACGACCTGCTCGAACGTATTCTCAGCGACGGCGCGGAGAAGCACGACCGCACCGGTACCGGCACGCTGTCGATCTTCGGTCACCAGATGCGGTTCAACCTTTCGTCCGGCTTTCCGATGCTGACCACCAAGCGGCTGCCGCTGAAGGCGATCGTGCACGAATTGCTCTGGTTCCTGGCCGGCGACACCAACATCAAGTACCTAAAAGACAACGGCGTTTCGATCTGGGATGAATGGGCCGACGCCAACGGCGATCTCGGTCCGGTCTATGGATCGCAATGGCGCTCATGGCCGGCGCCGGACGGCCGCAGCATCGACCAGATCTCGAACGTCATCGACATGATCAAACGTAACCCGGATTCGCGGCGCCTGATCGTGAGCGCCTGGAATCCGGCCGACGTCGACAAGATGGCGCTGCCGCCCTGTCACTGTCTGTTCCAGTTCTACGTCGCCAACGGCAAGCTTTCCTGTCAGCTCTATCAGCGCTCGGCCGACGTGTTCCTCGGCGTGCCCTTCAACATCGCGTCCTATTCGTTGCTGACCATGATGGTCGCGCAGGTGACGGGATTGAAGCCCGGCGATTTCGTGCATTCGCTCGGCGATGCGCATCTCTACTCCAACCATCTCGAACAGGCGCGGTTGCAATTGACGCGGCCGACGCGGCAATTGCCTGCCATGAAGATCAATCCTGATGTGAAGGACATTTTCGCCTTCCGTTACGAGGATTTCGCGCTCGAAGGCTACGACCCGCACCCGCATATCAAGGCCGAAGTCGCGGTATGAGTCGCGGTGTGAGCATCTGATGTCTCTCACGATCCGCCGTGCGCGCCCGGGCGAAGCGGGACTTGTCCTGTCCTTCGTTCGCGAACTCGCCGAATACGAAAAGCTGCTGCACGAAGTGGAGGCGACCGAAGCCGACATTGACACGGCCCTGTTCGGCGCCAATCCGCGCCTGTTCTGCGAAATCGCCGAATGGGACGGGATGCCTGCCGGCTTCGCGGTCTGGTTCGTCAATTTCTCGACCTTCAGCGGCCGCTCCGGAATCTATCTGGAAGATCTGTTCGTCCGTCCGGCGCTGCGCGGCAAGGGAATCGGCAAGGCACTCCTTGTGCATCTCGCAAGGGAATGCGTGGCGAATGGCTGGTCGCGTCTGCAATGGTCGGTGCTCGACTGGAACACGCCGTCGATCGCGTTCTACAAATCGCTCGGCGCGGAGCTGATGGACGAGTGGACGATTTGCCGGGTCGGCGGTCCGGCGCTTGCGGCGCTGGCGCAGGGGACGCGATGATGGAAATTGTTTTCGTCGTAGCGGTCGCGGAGAACGGCGTGATCGGCGCAGCCGGCGCCATTCCGTGGCGGCTGAAATCCGACATGGCGCACTTCAAGGCGCTGACGACGGGAAAGCCTGTGGTGATGGGACGCAAGACTTTCGTCTCGATCGGACGGCCGCTACCCGGACGGACCAATATCGTCGTCACCCGTGACAGCGGCTTCCGTGCCGACGGCGTCGTGGTTACCCATTCCTTCGCCGACGCTAAGGCGATCGCCACCGGCGATGCGCTGCGACGTTTCGCCACTGAGATCGCCGTGATTGGCGGTGCGGAAATCTACGCGCAATGGATGGACAGCGCCGATCGCCTGGAGATTACCGAGGTGCACGCCCGTCCCGAGGGCGACACGCGTTTCCCGGCGCTTGATCCAACCGCATGGGAAGAGGTGGCGCGCGTGCGAAATCCGGCCGGTCCGGACGACAGTGCCGATTTCTCCTATGTGACATTTCGCCGGCGCCATCAGCGTTAACCTCGCTAACCAATGTTTGCATTGACAATTATGGCGTCAGGCATAGCTGCTTCGAGCAGGAAGCTTGCGTTGTAAGGGCCCGGGCGGTCCCCTATAAAGCCGGGCAGATATGCGAGGCTGAGGCATCCCCCAACAGGCGGACGCGGGTCCCCCCGCAGAGGAGAGTTTATATGCCGTGGAAGAATCAAGGCGGGGGCCCCTGGGGTCAGGGTCCCAAAGGACCGTGGGGCGGTGGACCGCAGTCGGTCGGGCCGAGGCCGCCTGATCTGGAGGACCTTCTGCGGCGCGGCCAGGACAGGCTGCAGCAGCTGCTGCCGGGTGGGCATTTCAGCAGTATGGGCATCGCGCTGGTGCTGGCCGGCGCGCTGGTGATCTGGGGATTGTCGGGCTTCTTCCGCGTGCAGTCGGAAGAGCTCGGCGTGGTGCTGCGCTTCGGCAAGCATGTGCGCACCGTGGAGCCCGGTCTGAACTATCATCTGCCCTATCCGATCGAAACCGTGCTGCTGCCGAAGGCGCTGCGCGTGTCCACCCTCTCTGTCGGCATGTCGCTGATCGACGACCCGGCGCGGCGCGGCCGCACCATGCGGGACGTGCCGGAAGAAAGCCTGATGCTGACCGGCGACGAAAACATCGTCGACGTCGATTTCACCGTGCTGTGGCGGATCAAGCCCAACGGCGTTGGCGATTTCCTCTTCAACATCCAGAATCCGGAAGGCACGGTGAAGGCCGTGGCCGAAAGCGCGATGCGCGAGGTGATCGGGCGTTCGCAGATCCAGCCGATCCTCACCGGCGCGCGCAACACGACCGAGCAGGCCGTCCATGAGCTGATGCAGAAGACGCTGGATAGCTACGGCTCCGGCGTTCAGATCACGCAGGTGCAGATGCAGAAGGTCGACCCGCCCGCGCAGGTGATCGACGCGTTCCGCGATGTGCAGGCTGCGCGCGCCGACTTCGAGCGCCTGCAGAACGAGGCGCAGACCTATGCCAACCGCGTCGTGCCCGACGCGCGCGGCCGCGCTGCGCAGATTCTGCAGGTCGCCGAAGGCTACAGGGAACAGGCGATCGCCGAGGCCAAGGGCCAGAGCGCGCGCTTCACGAAGGTGTACGAAGAATACAACAAGGCCAAGGACGTGACGCGGCAGCGAATTTACCTGGAGACGATGGAGCGGATTCTCGGCGGGTCCGAGAAGCTGGTCTATGACGGCGGCAACAACGGGCAAGGCCAAGGCCTCGTGCCGTATCTGCCGCTCAGCGAATTGACGCCGCGCCGTCCGGCGCCGACCGCCGGTCAGCAGCAGAGCGGAGGCACGCGATGAGGTCTCCGGTTGCAGGTATTGTCAGCCTGATCCTGCTGTTCGCCCTCGTGATCGTGGGTTACAGCTCGATCTTCACGGTGCAGCAGACCCAGCAGGCGCTCGTGGTCCGGCTCGGCCGGCCCGTGGCCGTCGTGTCCGAGCCGGGCCTGAACTTCAAGGCGCCGTTCATCGATACTGTCATCAACATCGACAAGCGCATTCTCGATCTGGAAAATCCGTCGCAGGAAGTCATCGCTTCCGACCAGAAACGGCTCGTGGTCGACGCCTTCGCCCGCTACCGGATCAAGAACCCGCTGCGCTTCTATCAGAGCATCGGCTCGATCCAGGCCGCCAACGTCCAGCTCACCACGCTGTTGAACGCGGCGCTGCGCCGCGTGCTTGGCGAGGTCAGCTTCATCAATGTGGTGCGCGACGAACGCGACGGCTTGATGACGCGCATCCGCGAGCAACTCGACAGGGAGGCCGACCAGTACGGCATTCAGGTGGTCGACGTGCGTATCCGACGCGCCGACCTGCCGGAACAGAACAGCCAAGCGGTCTACAAGCGTATGCAGACCGAGCGTGAGCGCGAGGCCCAGGAGTTCCGCGCCCAGGGCGGCCAGAAGGCGCAGGAGATCCGCTCGAAGGCCGATCGCGAGGCGACCGTTATCGTTGCGGAGGCCAATTCGACCGCCGAGCAGACGCGCGGTGCGGGTGACGCCGAGCGCAACCGGCTGTTCGCCGAGGCCTATGGTCGGGATCCGGATTTCTTCGCCTTCTATCGTTCGATGTCGGCTTACGAGACCGGGCTCCGCTCCAACGACACCCGTTTCCTGCTACGGCCGGATTCCGAGTTCTTCCGCTTCTTTGCCAATCCGTCCGGCCACCCGCCGGCGGCCGCGGCACCGAAGCAGTAAATCTCGGGCCGGGGATATATCCGGTCAACGGCGAAGCGGAGGGGCCGCTTCGCCGGCATAAAAGCAAAAGGCGCTTGAATAGCGGGGGGATGCCATCCGATGAGGTCCATAGCGTTCGCCGACTTCCTCATCGGTGTGGGCATCCTCTTTGTGCTCGAAGGCCTGATGTTCGCTGCGAGCCCGGCATGGATGCGTCGGGCGATGAAGAGCGCGCTGGCAACGCCGGACAACATCCTGCGGATCGTCGGCATAGTTTCGGCGGTTGTCGGTCTGCTGCTGATCTGGTTCGTGCGGCGGTAGTTCCAGCCGCCGTCATTCCGGGGCACGCGAAGCGTGAACCCCAATGTGCAATTGCACATTGTGGAATCTCGAGATTCCGGGTTCGCATCTTCGATGCGCCCCGGAATGACGGTAATCAACGGCCGAAAAACAGCTCCGGCACCAACGCAATCGTGAGCCGTCTGGCGCCGGTTTTTCGCCGGAATATCAGGTGCAGATGCTTGCGCCTCGGACCCGTTCGGGCGCAGTGTGGACCCAAATCGACCCCTTTTGGAGATAACCCGATATGACCGGTGTCAGACCCGCTTTGACGAGCCGCCTGCGCCTGCTGGGGATTGCGATCTCGTTCAGCGCCGCCAGCATGCTGGCGTCGGCGCCGGCCAGCGCGCGCGGGCCTGATGGCATCGCTGACATCGCCGAAAAGGTGATCGACTCCGTCGTCAATATCTCGACCTCGCAAAGCGTGGAGGCCAAGGGGGGCGGCCGCGAGGCCATGCCGCAATTGCCGCCGGGCTCGCCGTTCGAGGAGTTCTTTGACGATTTCTTCAAGAACCGGCGTGGCGGATCGCCCAAGGGCGGCGAGCGAGGCGAAATGCAGCCGCCGCGCAAGACCAATTCGCTCGGCTCCGGCTTCATCATCGATGCCGCAGGCGTCGTCGTCACCAACAATCACGTCATCGCGGATGCCGACGAGATCAATGTGATCATGAACGACGGCACCAAGATCAAGGCGGAGCTGGTCGGCGTCGACAAGAAGACCGACATCGCGGTCCTGAAGTTCAAGCCGGTGAAGCCGATCGTTGCGGTGAAGTTCGGCGATTCCGACAAGCTGCGGCTCGGCGAATGGGTGATCGCGATCGGTAACCCCTTCAGCCTCGGCGGCTCGGTCACGGCCGGCATCGTGTCGGCGCGCAACCGCGACATCAGCCAGGGACCGTATGACAGCTACATCCAGACCGACGCCTCCATCAACCGCGGCAATTCCGGCGGTCCACTGTTCAACCTCGAAGGCGAAGTCGTCGGCGTCAACACGCTGATCATCTCGCCGACCGGCGGTTCAATCGGTCTCGGTTTCGCGGTGCCGTCGAAGACGGTGTCCCGCGTGGTCGATCAGCTGCAGCAGTTCGGCGAATTGCGCCGTGGCTGGCTCGGCGTGCGCATTCAGCAGGTCACCGACGAGATCGCCGAAAGCCTCAATATCAAGCCCGCTCGCGGCGCACTGGTGGCCGGCGTCGATGACAAGGGACCGGCGAAGCCCGCCGGCATCGAGCCCGGCGACGTCGTCGTCAAGTTCGACGGCAGGGACGTCAAGGATCCGAAGGATCTTTCCCGCGTCGTCGCCGACACGGCGGTCGGCAAGGAAGTCGACGTCGTCATCATCCGCAAGGGTAACGAGGAGACCCGCAAGGTCACGCTCGGCCGCCTCGAGGATACTGAAAAGGTGCAGCAGGCCGCCGCCAAGACCAAGGAAGACCCCGTCGAGAAGCCGGTGACGCAAAAGGCGCTCGGGCTCGATCTTGCCACGCTGAGCAAGGACCTGCGCACGAAGTACAAGATCAAGGAGAGCGTGAAGGGCGTCATCGTGACCGGTGTCGACGGCTCCTCCGATGCCGCCGAAAAGCGGCTCTCCGCCGGCGACGTCATCGTCGAGGTGGCGCAGGAGGCGGTCACCAATGCCGCCGACATCAAGAAGCGCGTCGACCAGCTCAAGAAGGACGGCAAGAAGTCGGTGCTGCTGCTGGTCTCGAACGGCGAGGGCGAATTGCGCTTCGTGGCGCTCAGCGTGCAGTAACGCTGTGTGAGCGTGGTGGCTGCTCCGCCCGACCATGTCGTCCCTGCGAACGCAGGGACCCATAACCACCGCGCCGATTGAAGCAAAGGTAACTGGCCCCATCGCGTCACGGTTAGGCCGCGGCGTATGGGTCCCTGCGTTCGCAGGGACGACGGTCACGTCAGCGAGACCACGGCCAGAAAGTGGATCGGCTCGAGGCGCAGCTTCGACCGCTTCACTTCGGGTATCTTGCTGTAGTGCTGCAGCCAGAGTTCGAGAAAGCGGTCGAGGTCGACCAGCTCGATGTGGACAGCGCCGTTGCCGGCTTCACGGCGCGCCTCACGTGAGAAGCCGCCGGAAGAAACGAACAAGCCGATTTCGCGGTTACCCCGGATGATGCCGCGAAGCGCTGCGACATCTTCCCGCGACGCCGTCTGGTCGCGGTGTTTCACCTGGACCCGGATATGCGGCGTCTGCGCGCCCAGCGGATCGATATAGGCCAGGATATCCGTCCCGCCATCCGAGCCCGGTTTTGAAACGGTGCTGGTGGCGTACCCCATCCCTTCCAGCAGCGCGGCGACCAGGTTCTGAAACTCGTAGCCCGAAAGGGTGTCGAGATAGGTGTCGATTTCATCGCGCGCCTTTTCCTTGGCATCCTCGAACAGGACCGACGTATCGGGTGGCGGCGTTTCATCGACGGCGTTGGCAATTCCGGCGTCGATCTTGCTCTTCTGATGGCTCCAGCGCTTCCCGGTAACGGGATCGCATCAGGCGCTTGAGTTCGTAGTCAGGCAGGGTCACGAACTTCTGGCCCTCATCCGTGACGCGCCATCGTCCGTCCGACTTGACGAGCAATCCGGCCTTGGTTGCCGCGACGGAAAGGAAGTGCAGCGCGGCGCGCCACCGCGGCAGCCCCGATCCCTTCATTATCTCCTTGTCGAAATCATCCAGCGGGAGCTTTGATTCGATCTCCGCGTAGATATCGCGCGGACGCATGCCGTCCGGGTGAGCCCTTAAGAGTCCTAGTACGAATTTGATAAGTGAAACGCCACGATCAACCGTCCTAGGTTGGCTCATTGCGACCTCTTAAGATGCTCTTTTGTGCAAGCTACTTAAGGTTGCTCATCGTCGCAATAGGTTCACGTTGCTGGCGTGAGCAACGAACCGTTTTCAATTAGTCCGCGAACTCCTCGCGCCGATAGCCCTGCGCATAGAGCAACGCAGTGAGATCGCCGTAGTCGATCCGCGCGGCGGCGGCAGCCGCAACCGCCGGCTTGGCGTGATAGGCGACGCCGAGTCCCGCCGCCTGGATCATGCCGAGGTCGTTGGCGCCGTCGCCGGTCACCAGCGTGTCGATCTCGTCGAGGTCGAAGGATTCGCGCAGCTCGATCAACGTCGCGAGCTTGGTGGCGCGGCCGAGAATCGGTTCAGTGATTTCGCCGGTGAATTTGCCGTCGCGCACTTTCAGCTCGTTGGCGCGGTTTTCCTGGAAGCCGATTTTTGCCGCCACCGCAGTGGTGAACAGCGTGAAGCCGCCCGAGATCAGGCAGGTGTAAGCGCCGTTGGCGCGCATGGTCATGACCAGCTCGCGGCCTCCCGGCGTCGGCGTGATGCGCTTGGCCAGCACCTCGTCGACCACGCCGACCGGCATGTCCTTCAACAGCGCGACGCGCTCGCGCAGCGCCGGCTCGAACTCGATCTCGCCGCGCATGGCGCGTTCGGTGATGGCGGCGACGTGGGCTTTCAGCCCGGCGAAGTCGGCCAGCTCATCGATGCATTCTTGGCCGATCATGGTGGAATCCATGTCTGCCAGAAAAAGCTTCTTGCGCCTTGTCGCGGCAGGCTGCACGACAATGTCGATCGGCAGGTCGCCGCGCGCCTGTTGCAGGCGGGTTTCGATCGCCTTGATGTCGTCCGGGCTATTGACCTTGCTGTCGAAGGGAATGTCGACTGCGACCTCGTTGAACAGCCATTGCGCCGTTCCCGGCGAGGGGAGAACCGCCAGCGCGCCGTCGACAATGGTACTGTCGAGCGCCGGATTGGCCGGGTTGCAGATGAGGGTGGCGACGAGGGACATGCAGGCGCATCAGCTTAGTTTGAGCAAGGCCGTGCTTATCGCAGGGCCGACCGCCAGCGGCAAGTCGGCCCTGGCGCTCGAATTGGCGCAAAAGGCCGGCGGCGTCGTCATCAACACCGATTCCATGCAGGTCTATCGCGATCTCCGCATCATCACGGCCCGGCCGACGGAGGAGGAGGCGCGCGTTCCGCACCGGCTCTATGGCCATGTCGATGCCGCGGTCAATTTCTCGGCGGGCGCCTGGGTGGCGGATGCCGAAAAGGTACTGGCGGAAGCGCGCGCGGAAAGACGTCTGCCGATCTTCATTGGCGGCTCCGGCCTCTACTTCAAGGCGCTGACGCGCGGCCTCTCCGCGGTGCCGGCGATCCCCCCGGAAGTGCGCGAAGCCGTGCGCGCCCGGCTGGAGCGCGATGGCGTCGAGGCGCTGCATGCAGAGTTGGCACTGCGCGATCCTGTGTCAGCCGAACGCCTGAAGCCGCGTGACCGCACCCGGATTGCCCGCGCGCTGGAGGTGATCGAGGCGACCGGCCGCGCGCTGCCCGACTGGCATCGCGAAGGTCTGCCGCCGCTGCTGCCGCCGGGCGAATTCATGGCACTTTTCCTCGCGCCCGAACGCGACCAGCTTTATGCGCGGATTGATGCGCGGTTCGGCGCGATGCTGGACACTGGTGCGCTGGAAGAAGTCGCCGCGCTCGCTGCGCGAAAACTCGATCCCTTGCTGCCGGCGATGAAGGCCCATGGCGTGCCGGCCTTGATCCGCTACCTCGGCGGCGAGATCACGCGCGAAGAGGCCGCTGAAATCGGCCGCGCCGATACCCGTCACTACGCAAAACGGCAATTCACCTGGTTCCGGCACCAACTGCCGGAGTTTGAATGGGTAACGCCGGAAGCGGCGAGGGGGTGGGTCGGCACCGTCATTCCGGGGCGCGAAGCGAACTATGGTGCGCACTTGCGCACCTGAGAATCTCGAGATTCCGGGTCTGGTCCTTCGGACCATTCCGGAATGACGTCGGAGTAACGCCCCGCCGCATGGCTGCACGCGCAAAATTCCCCCTCGCCGAATGGCCGGAACACGGTTACACTGCCTAAATCGCGCCGAAAGCGTCCATCCCTTGACTTCCAGGAGCCGGACGGTATAACCCGCGCAACCTTTGGGAAGTCCGAGCCGCAAAATGCGTAATATTATTACCAAACTCCTTATCGTCGTCGTACCCAGGCGCACCGCCGGGGGTGGCTAGCGGCCACCCAAATTCAGGCGGTGTGCATGGGGCCTCTCGGGCCCCTTTTTATTTCCCAGGACAGACAACCGAAAGAAGCCGCGCCAACAGCGCATCCGGAGCAGACCATGACCGACCAGAGCAACGACCCCAATCAGATGACCGGCGCCGCGATGATCGTGCGCGCGCTCATCGATCATGGCGTCCAGCACATTTTCGGCTATCCCGGCGGCGCCGTGCTTCCGATCTATGACGAGATTTTCCAGCAGAGCGAGGTCGAACACATCCTGGTGCGGCACGAGCAGGGCGCCGGCCACGCCGCCGAAGGCTATGCGCGCTCGACCGGCAAGCCGGGCGTCGTGCTGGTGACGTCGGGCCCCGGCGCCACCAACATGGTGACGCCGCTGACGGACGCGCTGATGGATTCGATCCCGCTGGTCTGCATCACCGGGCAAGTTCCTACTCACTTGATCGGCAACGACGCGTTCCAGGAATGCGACACCGTCGGCATCACCCGTCCCTGCACCAAGCACAACTGGCTGGTGCGCGACGTCAACGATCTCGCAAAAGTGCTGCACGAAGCCTTCTATGTCGCGAGTTCAGGCCGTCCTGGCCCGGTCGTGGTCGATGTCCCCAAGGACGTGCAGTTCGCAACCGGTACCTATCATCCGCCGCGCAAGGACGATGTGCACGTTTCCTACACGCCGCGCGTGAAGGGCGACCCGACGCAGATCCGTAAAGCGGTAGCGCTCTTGGCTTCCGCCAAGCGGCCGGTGATCTATTCCGGCGGCGGCGTCATCAATTCCGGGCCCGAGGCGTCGAAGCTCCTGCGCGAGCTGGTCGAGGTCACCGGATTCCCGATCACCTCGACGCTGATGGGGCTGGGCGCCTATCCGGCGTCGGGCAAGAACTGGCTCGGCATGCTCGGCATGCACGGCACCTACGAGGCCAACATGACGATGCATGGTTGCGACGTCATGCTGTGTGTCGGCGCGCGCTTCGACGACCGCATCACCGGCCGCACCGACGCGTTCTCGCCGGGCTCGAAGAAGATCCACATCGACATCGATCCATCCTCGATCAACAAGAACATCCGTGTCGACGTACCGATCATCGGCGATGTCGGCAACGTGCTGGGCGACCTGTTGCAGGTGTTCAAGGCCGAAGCGAAGAAGCCTGACATCAAGACCTGGTGGCAGGAGATCGCTACCTGGCGGGCGCGCAATTCGCTCGCCTACAAGAAGAGCAACGACGTCATCCTGCCGCAATACGCCATCCAGAAGCTGTTCGAGGCGACGCGCGGCCACGACACCTACATCACGACCGAGGTCGGCCAGCACCAGATGTGGGCCGCGCAGTTCTTCGGTTTCGAGGAGCCGCATCGCTGGATGACGTCGGGAGGATTGGGCACCATGGGCTACGGCCTGCCGGCCGCGCTCGGTGTACAGGTCGCGCATCGCGACAGCCTCGTGATCGACATCGCCGGCGACGCCTCGGTGCAGATGACGATGCAGGAAATGTCGACGGCGGTTCAGTTTGAACTGCCGATCAAGATCTTCATCCTGAACAACCAGTACATGGGCATGGTGCGGCAGTGGCAGCAGCTTCTGCACGGCAACCGGCTGTCGCATTCGTACTCCGAAGCGCTGCCGGATTTCGTCAAGCTCGCGGACGCCTTCGGCTGCGTTGGCATCCAGGCGGTCAAGCCTGGCGATCTCGACGGCGCGCTGAAGGAGATGATCAAGGTCAAGCGCCCGGTGCTGTTCGATTGCCGTGTTGCGGCGCTGGAAAACTGCTTCCCGATGATCCCGTCCGGCAAGGCGCACAACGAAATGCTGTTGCCGGTGGAAGCGACTGACGAAGCAACGGCCGCAGCTTTCGCCGGCGGCAAGGCGCTGGTGTGAGGTCGCCAGACACATATTCCGCTGTCATCGCCCGGCTTGATCGGGCAATCCAGTACGCCGTGGCATCTCGATTCATTTCGAACGTCTCTGGAATACTGGATCCCCGCATTCGCGGGGATGACGAGCATACGAGAGGATCGAGAAGTGTTTGACCTCGCAGAGCTCGAACGCGCGCATGGGATTGTGGGGCAGGCGGTGCCGCCGACGCCGGCGCATGCCTGGCCGCTGCTCGCGCAGCGGCTGGGGACGCGCGTCGTGGTCAAGCACGAGAACCACACGCCGATCGGCGCTTTCAAGGTGCGCGGCGGGCTGGTCTATCTCGACCGGCTGAAGCGCGAGCGGCCGAATACGCCCGGGATCATTTCCGCCACCCGCGGCAATCACGGCCAGAGCCTGGCGTTCGCGGCTTCCCGTCACGGCGTTCCGGCGGTGATCTACGTGCCATCAGGCAATTCGGTGGAGAAGAACCGCGCCATGCGCGCGTTCGGCGCCGAGCTGGTCGAGCACGGCGAGGATTTTCAGGCGGCAGCCGAAGAAGCCCAGCGCCGCGCCCAGTTCGCCGGCCTGCACATGGTGCCGTCGTTCCACAGGGATCTCGTGCTCGGCGTCGCCACCTACGCGCTCGAACTGTTCCGCGCCGCGCCCGACCTCGACATTCTCTACGTGCCGATCGGGCAGGGCTCCGGCATCTCCGGCTGCATCATGGCGCGCGACCTGCTCGGGCTGAAGACGGAAATCGTCGGCGTGCAATCGACCGAAGCGCCGTCCTACGCGCTGTCCTTTGCTGCGGGAAAGATCGTGACCACCGAAACCAGCAACACGCTGGCCGACGGCATGGCGACGCGCATTCCCGATCCGGACGCCTTCGCGCTCATCCGCAAGGGCGCCTCGCGCATCGTGCAGGTGACCGACGATGAGGTCGGCGCCGCGATCCGCGCCTACTGGACCGATACGCACAATCTGGCCGAAGGCGCCGGCGCAGCCGCGCTCGCCGCCGCGCTGCAGGAAAAGCAAAAGCTCGCCGGCAAGCGTGTCGGCCTGATCCTGTCAGGCGGCAATATCGATTTCGATCTGTTCCGAAAATGGGTCGGGACGGATGTCACGGCAGCCGCGCAACGGGCGATGGCGTAACGAGAGGACATGTAAGGGGACGACCATGAACCAGCCCGCATCCGCCTACTTCCTGGAAGAGCGCCACGATCCCAACGAGACGCACACGCTCTCGGTGTTGGTGCAGAACGAGCCCGGTGTGCTCGCGCGCGTGATCGGCCTGTTCTCCGGCCGCGGCTACAACATCGACAGTCTCACCGTCTCCGAGACCGAGAGCCAGAAACATCTCTCGCGCATCACCATCGTCACCACGGGTACGCCGATGGTGATCGAGCAGATCAAGCACCAGCTCGACCGCATGATCCCGGTCTACCGCGTCGTCGACATGACGATCACCGGCCGCTCGATCGAGCGGGAACTCGCCATGGTGAAGGTGGTCGGCCGCGGCGACAGCCGGGTCGAGGCGCTGCGATTGGCGGATGCGTTCCGCGCCCGCGTGATCGACGCCACGACCGAAAGTTTTGTGTTCGAGATCACAGGCAACTCATCGAAGATCAGTCAATTTATCGACCTGATGCGCCCGCTCGGCCTTCTCGAGGTATCGCGCACTGGCGTTGCCGCAATCGGGCGTGGGCCTGAGGGGATGTGAACATGCTGGCGCGTGACTGGTATTACACTCAACGAAGGCGGCTCGGGCTCGATCGCGCGGTCGCCTCGATCTACGACCGGCATGACGACAGCGACGAGCGTGCCCGCGCCGCGCTCACCATGCTCGGTGTGCAGCCGGGCTGGCGGGTGGCCGATATCGGTTGCGGCAACGGCGTGCTGGCTTGCGAAGCGGCGCTGATGGGGGCGGAGGTCGATGCCATCGACATATCGCCGGCCATGCTGGCGCTTGCCGATATCCAGGCCCGCGACCGCAAGATCGCGATCCGCACCCAGCCGGCCGGCATGCTGAGCTTTGCCTACCAGCCCAATTCCTACGATCTGATCGTCAGCGAATTCACGCTGCATCATCTGCCGGATTTCTGGAAAGCGGTGGCGCTGGCGCGGATCTATGCCGCGCTGAAGCCCGGCGCGAACTTCTACCTGCGCGACATCGTCTTCGTCAGCATGCCCGACGGCGTCGAGCGCGATGTCGACCAATGGGCCGATTTCACCATCAAGAACCACGATTTCCAGCGCGAAGGCGTGGTCACGCATATGCGCGACGAGTACTCGACCTTCGGCTGGGTCATCGAGCGCATGCTGACCGATATCGGCTTCACGCTGGAATCGGTCGACTATCACGCGCCGCTTCACGGCACCTATCTCCTGCGCAAGCCAAAGCCGGACCAACAGAGCTAGAAAAAAATGAAACCGGCGGATGTCTGCATCGCCGTGCTGGTAGCGGTGATCTGGGGCCTTGCTTTCGTGGCCAGCCGGATCGCGCTCGACGAGTTTTCGCCGGAACTGATGACGACGCTGCGCTTTTCCATCGCCGCCTTGCCGTGCCTGTTCGTGGCGCGGCCGAAGGTTTCGTGGACGGTGCTGGTCTCGATCAGCTTCACACTGTTCCTCGGCCAGTTTCTGGCGCAGGCCTTCGCTATCGCGCATGGCGTTCCCGTCGGCCTCTCCAGCGTGATCGTGCAGAGCCAGGCGCTGTTCACCATCGGCTTTGCCGCGCTGTTGTTTCGCGAGCGACCGGGCCCGTGGCAGACGGTCGGTATCGGCATCGCCACGGTTGGCCTGCTGATGATCTGCGGCACCGTCGGTTACGATTTCAGCGTCAGCGCTTTCGCCATATTGATGATCTCGCCGCTCAGCTTCGCGGCCGGCAACCTGCTGCTCCGGCGCGCGCAGGGCGTGCCGATGTTCGACCTGTTCGCATGGCTGTGTTTAGTCGCGGCGGTTCCGCTGCTGGCGCTGACGCTGGTCAGCAATGGCCTGCAGCCGACCTGGCATGCGCTGACCCACATGTCGCTCACCGGCCTGATGTGCATGATCGGTCTCGGCGGCATCTCCACCAGCATCGCCTACTGGCTGTGGGGCCGGCTGCTGCGGGACTATCCGGCGGCGCAGGTGGTGCCGTTCGCGCTGCTGGTGCCATTCGTCGGTTCCGCGGCCTCGAGCGTGGTGTTCGGTGAAACCTTCGGGCCGCTGCGGCTCGCCGGCATGATCACCGTGGTCGGCGGCATCGCCGTCATGCTGCTGTCCAAACCTACCCAGGCTTCAGAAAAACAAGTTCTGCCAAAGATCGCGTGAGGCCCCCATGTCGCAATCGCTACTGATCGCCTTCGTCATGTTCGCCACCGTGATGTTCTTCACGCCAGGGCCGAACAACATCATGCTGCTGTCGTCGGGGCTCACTTACGGCTTTCGTCCGACCATCCCCCACATCCTCGGCATCACGGTCGGATTTGCCTTCATGGTCGGTGCGGTCGGCCTTGGGCTTGGCACCATCTTCATCGCCTATCCGGTGCTGCAGACCATCCTGAAATATGCCGGCGCGGCCTATCTGATCTATCTGGCCTGGGCGATCGCGATGTCCGAACCGCCTTCCGCCGAGGAGGACAAAAGCCGCGGCCATCCGATGACGTTCTGGGGCGCGGCCATGTTCCAGTGGGTCAACGCCAAGGGCTGGGTCATGGTGATCGGCACCATCACCGCCTATGCGGCGATCGCCGCCTATCCCTGGAACATCGCGATCCAGGTCGGCCTCAGCCTGCTGCTGGGGATCCTGTCCTGCACCGCCTGGGCCCTGTTCGGCACCGCGCTGCGGCCGGTCCTGACCTCCCGCCGGGCGGTGCGGGCCTTCAACATCGTCATGGCGGTGCTGCTGCTGGCCTCGCTCTATCCGGTCTTCATGGACGCATGATGCCGCACCGGGCCATGCATAAACGGGTTTCCCATGGGCAGGAAAATGCTCTAGACAACGCCGGAAATTCGCGGGCGACCGGCGGTCACCACCCACCCAAATGCCTGATTAACCGGCCCTTTTTGGCCATCGCTTGAGGAAACGACCATGCGTGTTTATTACGATCGCGACGCCGACCTGAACCTGATCAAGGGCAAGAAGGTCGTCATCGTCGGCTACGGCAGCCAGGGCCACGCCCATGCGCTGAACCTGAAGGACTCCGGCGTCAAGGAAGTCGCCATTGCGCTCCGCAAGGGCTCGGCCTCAGCCAAGAAGGCGGAAGCCGCCGGCTTCAAGGTGATGGAAGTCGCCGAGGCCGCCAAATGGGCCGACCTCGTCATGATGCTGACCCCGGACGAACTGCAGGGCGACATCTACCGCGAGCACCTGCACGACAACATGAAGAAGGGCGCCGCGCTCGTCTTCGCCCATGGCCTCAACGTTCACTTCAACCTGCTCGATCCGCGCGCCGATCTCGACGTGCTGATGATCGCGCCGAAGGGCCCCGGCCACACCGTGCGCTCGGAATACCAGCGCGGCGGCGGTGTGCCCTGCCTGATCGCGATCGCCAAGGACGTCTCGGGCAACGCCCATGACCTCGGTCTCTCCTACGCCTCGGCCATCGGCGGCGGCCGCGCCGGCATCATCGAAACCACCTTCAAGGAAGAGTGCGAGACCGACCTGTTCGGCGAGCAGGTGGTGCTCTGCGGCGGCCTGGTCGAGCTGATCAAGGGCGGCTACGAGACGCTGGTCGAAGCCGGCTACGCCCCCGAGATGGCCTATTTCGAGTGCCTGCACGAGGTGAAGCTGATCGTCGACCTGATCTATGAAGGCGGCATCGCCAACATGAACTACTCGATCTCCAACACCGCCGAGTACGGCGAATACGTCACCGGCCCGCGGATCGTCACCGCCGAAACCAAGGCCGAGATGAAGCGCGTCCTCGCCGACATCCAGGGCGGCAAGTTCGCCCGCGACTGGATGCTGGAGAACAAGGTCAACCAGACCTCATTCAAGGCGACCCGCGCCAAGCTCGCCGCCCACCCGATCGAGGAAGTCGGCGCCAAGCTCCGCGACATGATGCCGTGGATCAAGAAGGGCGCGCTGGTCGACAAGACCAAGAACTAAGGCAAGCGCCGGTCTGGTAGATTCCATGAGGCGGTGAGCGTGGCCTTTCCGATAAGGTTTGGGTTTCCACACTCGAACCCCTCGGAGAGTCAGATGCAAGCATCCACCGTAGCCACGCCCACCGCCGGCCATATTGGCACAATTTTCGTTGCAATCGAACTGAGCCAGCGGAGCTGGCGGGTCGCGCTGCACAGCCCGGACAAGGACAAGATATCGCACCACAAGCTGGAGGGTGGCGATCATGCCGAGCTGTTGGCGTTGGTGGGTCGGGTTCGGGAGCGGGCGGCTCGAACGCTGGGAGGCGTTCCGGCGGTGGCGAGCTGCTACGAGGCGGGCTACGACGGGTTCTGGCTGCACCGGCTGCTGCTGGCGGCCGGCATCACGAACTACGTGTTTGATCCCGCCAGCATTGCGGTGGACCAGCGGGCGCGGCGGGTGAAGACCGACCGGATCGATGGCGAGCGGATGCTGCGCACGCTGATGGCGTATCTGCGCGGCGAGCCGCGGGTGGTGCGGATCGTCCGGGTGCCTGCAGCCGAACAGGAGGACGCCCGCCGCGGCAGCCGCGAACGCGACCGGCTGATCAAGGAGCAAACCGCTCACACCAACCGGATCAAGGCACTGCTGCGGCTGCGGGGCATGGCGGTCGGGAACCCGCGGCGGCGCGACTGGCTGAGCTGGCTGGCAACGCAGCGGGATTGGCAAGGCCAGGCGGTGCCGCCGCGGATGCTGAGCGAGATCCGACACGAGCACGCGCGGCTGATGCTGGTGCGCGATCGGCTCGACGTGCTCGCGCAGGAGGCGGCCGCAGCGGAGCCAATGCCTGCGGAAGCCGAGATGACCCGGCGCAGCGAACTGCTGCGCCGGCTCAAATGTCTCGGCCCGGCGTTCGCGACGACGCTGACCAGCGAGGTGTTCTACAAGGACTTCCGCAATCGCCGCGAGGTCGGGAGTTATTTCGGACTGACGCCCAGTCCATGGCGGAGCGGCGGCATCGACCGCGACCAGGGCATCAGCAAGGCGGGCAACCCGCGCGCCCGCTGTGCCGCGATCGAACTGGCCTGGCTGTGGCTGCGGCATCAGCCGGACAGCAAGCTGACCTTGGAGTACCGCAAGCGCACGCTCGATGCCGGCAAGCGCATCAAGCGCGTCGCCATCGTCGCCCTGGCGCGCAAGCTGATGGTGGCGCTGTGGCGCTACCTCACGACCGGTCTCGTGCCGGAAGGCGCGGTGCTCAAGGCCGTAAAGATCTAACCACTTTCAACGAACGCGTCAGCGTCGCGGCATCTGCCGCGGTCAGCGCGGGATGGATGGTGACCGTGCCACCCTTGGGCCAGCAAACAGGCTGTTTCGTAGATGGGTCTCATCCTCGTGGCTTCCTCGCCGCATGCATGCGGAATGTGGGTGCGGATCACAGCGGTCCGACCGGATATGAGGTGATGCAGTGAGCAACTGCATAAATCGCCGGAAGCCAGTCCCTGAGCGCACCGACCGCGGCGGCACGCTGCGCTACGCATGGCTCCGCGCGCCGCCGCTCCACCGAACGTAAAAATCACATCCAAGCCCTGTCGGGATGCTTGACTCAAAACGCCTCATATGAGGGTGGGCAAAGCGCAGCGTGCCCACCACTAACGGTGACGCCTGGGAGAGATGGTGGGCACGGCGCGATGCGCCTTTGCCCACCCTACGGCTCCGGGGCAGACCGGTATTGAAACACCAAATCTTAAGTCTTGCTCGACAATATCCGGCGAGATCGCGCCCCGCGGTCTCGCCGTTTCCTTGAAGGATTGATGCTTCAAGCACATTCTTCAACGCGCCGCTCGCAGCACGCCAGCCCCGCCGAAACGAAGAACTGATGCGTCACGCACATTCTAGGCGCGAAGCAATCTCACCAGTTACATCAGCGACGAAAAAGCCAGCGTTTGCAGATTCAAAGCGTGGGTTCTTAATCTGCATTCGATGCGTGTGCCGCTCGCGGATCAGGCCGATCCTCAAGCGAGCCGGGCGCGGGAGCGCTACGTTCTGCGCGCTCACCTGTTGGATCAGCGCAGCGAAGCGGCACCTTGATAGATGCCGCTTGTCCGGCCGGACTCAATGCGTCCGGATGATCGGCTCTTTCTCGATCTTGTTGTGCAACTGCCAGAAGCGGACGGTGCGCTGGGCCGTCTCCATCGACAGCTTGCGGAAATCGCGTTGCGCGATCTCCAGCGTCTGTTCGCTGATCGCTGGCTTGACCGGCCGGTTGCGCAGGATCGACTCGACCGTCGGCCAGTTCAGCTTCGCCGAGCGGCAGGGAATCAGGATCAGGTCGGCCCGCGGCCCTTCCATCAGCCTGGCCGTCATTTCCACCGGCATTTCGTTGAGAACCGCCAGCGCTACGGTGACCTCGTCGAACTTGTTCGATTCGGCGAATTTGTAGACCGCCGCATCGTCGAGTTCGTTCAGCCCCTTCATCAGCTTCACCAGCTCCTCGGCAACGCCGAAGCTGCGGCTTGGGGGCGGCGCCTCGCGGGCGATGTCGTTCAGGACCCGCTTGATCTCTTCCTGCACCGTGGGCGGCGCGATAGCGAGCAGCCGGGCGCGGACCGTCTCCTTGGCGCGGCGCAGCAGGTCACCCATGAACTTTTGCGGGAAATCGGCGCGCAGGCCGAGGGCCTCGACCAACTCATCGTCCGCACCGGCGCGCGCGACGATGCTGGAAAAGCCCTGGTCGGAAAACCTGGCGCCGGCATTGTTGGCGAGTTTGCGGATCACCTGGCCTTCGCCGCGGTCGACGATGACGTCGGTCACCGCCGCGGGCAGTTCGGCGCGGCCGGAAATCGCGAGCAGGTGGTCCTGTCCCTTGCTGCTGGCGATTTCAACCAGCACGTCGGTGCCGAGTCGGCTGGAATGGGTCAGTACATTGCTGGCGACCTCGATCTCGTCGTCCCAGGCGAGATGCTGGATCACCTCGAACGGGGCGTAGTCGAGCGGCGCCAGCCGTTTGGAAAGCTCCGCCTTGGCCCGCGTTTCGACGCGCGCGATCAGGAGGCAGAGCACGTCATCGAAGACCTTGACCTGGTCGTCGCTGAGACGTTCTCCGTCGTTGAGGAAGAGGTCGGTGACCTGCCGCAGGGTTTCCACCCGCTTGGCGGATGAACCGCCCCTGACGGCGTCTTCGAGTTCGGCAATGATCGAGTGTGCGGGCTGTTGCACCATTCTGGGCAGCCTGTCGGTTGTTGATGGGTTGGCGCACACCATGGCGAGCCGAGCCTTACACCCGCGTTAAAGGCGTGGCCGGGCAGGACTACACGTGGCTGCATCCGAAACGGGCAATACATGGATTTCGATCGCCGTCGGCCACGCCGACGTCGAAAGCATGCCGAGCATTGCAAATGCCGCGTTGCGAATTGCTTTACCAAGGCGATCGGGGCGTATGCGGCGATTTCACGCGATAAATCGCGCATGTCTGACAGGATCGGGCTTGCGGCGCCGCTTCCGGTATCCCGGTCCGGCTGCTATCCTCACCAAACCGTTCCCGGGAAAAATCGAATAGCAACTTGCCGAACAAGACGCCGTCAAGGCTGGACGCACCCCGCGAAGGAAGCACGCCAACCGGCGCTTAAGCATTCCTTCACGACGAACTTCATTAAAACCTCCGACCAAGGGCTTGGACCATGAGATCTGTCGTCGTCACCGGCGCTTCCACCGGCATCGGCTGGGCCAGTGCAAAATTGCTGCTCGACCGCGGCTTCCGCGTGTTCGGCAGCGTCCGCAAGCAGGCCGACGCCGACCGCCTCAAAGGCGAGTTCGGGCCGAGCTTCACGCCGCTGATCTTCGACGTCACCGACGAGGCCGCGGTGCTGGCCGCCGGGCGCGAGGTTCGCGCCGTCCTGAATGGCGAAACGCTGGCCGGCCTCGTCAACAATGCCGGGATCGCGGTGTCAGGTCCGGTGCTGGAGCTCGCCGCCGACGAATTCCGCCGCCAGATGGAGGTCAATTTCATCGGGCCGATCATCGCGACCCAGGCGTTCGGGCCGCTGCTCGGCTCCGATCCGACCCTGAAGGGGCCGAAGGGACGGATCGTGATGATCTCCTCGGTCGCCGGCAAGAACGGCAATCCGATGACCTCGGCCTATTCCGCCTCCAAGCACGCCATCGAGGGATTGTCGGAGAGCCTGCGCCGCGAGCTGATGCTGTTCGGGATCGACGTCATCATCATCGCGCCGGGCGCGGTCAAGACGCCGATCTGGAGCAAGGCCGAGGAGGTCGACATCTCGCCCTACAAGAACTCGCCGTATTTGCCGGCGCTGGAAAAGATCCGCGCCTATATGCTTGCGCTTGGTGCGAAGGGATTGCCGGCCGAGATGATTGCCGAGAAGGTTTTCGAGGCCTTGACGCTGCCGAAGCCGAAAGTGCGCTACACAATCACGCCTGATCCGATGCAGCTGTTCATGGCTGCCGTGTTGCCCAAGCGCACAATCGACAGGATCGTCGCCAAACGCCTCGGGCTGACGCCGCAGGGATGAGCATGATGCTGCGAACCGTACTCGGCGCCGCGACGCTGCTGGCGCTGGTCTCGATCGCCCATGCGGGCGATCAGGACGTGTCAGAACAATCCTGCGACGGCAACACCTACCAGATGGTCGAATGCCTCAAGGCGAAGACCGCGCAATGGGACAAGCGCCTGAACACGGCCTATCAGAAGGCACTGGGCGCCGCGGGTGACAAGCAGCGCGAACAGTTCCGCGCCGCGCAGCGGCTGTGGATCCAGTATCGCGACGCCAACTGCCTCTATTACGGAATGGGCGAGGGCACCATCGCGCGGCTCGAAGCCGGCGAATGCATGCGCAGCATGACGGAAGCGCGCGCCAAGGAGCTGGAAGGCATCGGCCAGCAGTGACGACCGGCAAGACCAGGGCGGAATTGACCGAGATCGCTGACCAGGCGCTTCGCAGCCAGCCGGGATGCGAAACCGCGTCCGTTCCTGCCGTGCGCGGGCTTCCCAACATCCGCGAGGGACGAAACTGGGAAATTCCCAACGTGTTTCTCGGTGACAGCCTGATCAGTGACGTCGACCGTGCCGTGATGTCTGTGCATCGCCGGCTCGGGCGGAAGTACCATTTGCTGACCGGTGATTAGCGCGGACTCGAGGACGCTGCTCACATCGCTTCAGAATCATGAAGGGCGGCCGCGTACAGAGCGCCACGCGCCGCGGCCATCGTGAAGTACGGCGTCAATGGCGGCTTCCACTTACGGTTTCAGAACGATGGCGCCGGCCGACCTTCCGTGTTCGAGGGCTTCGTGCGCGCCCGCAGCATCGGACAATGCGTAGGTCTTCCAGACCGACGGCTTGATGATACCGCGTTCCACGGCGTCGAACACGTCGAGGACGCGCTCACGATATTCGCCGATCTCGGTCGCGTGCGCAGCCAGTCCGGGACGCGTCAGAAAGAGCGAGCCCTTGGCGTTAAGCGTTCCAACTTCTACCGGCGGAGGCGCGCCCGTCGAGGCGCCGAACGACACCATCGTACCGCGCGGCCGCAGACTGTCCAATGAGGCGGCAAACGTGGTCCGTCCGACACCGTCATAGACGACGTCGGCCATACGACCAGCCGTCAGCCGCCTGATCTCGGCCGGAAGGTCTTCGTTCCAGATTACGACGGCATCGCATCCCGCCGCCTTCGCGCGCGGAGCGCTCGCGTCCTTCGATACGACACCGATCACGAAGGCGCCCAAGTGCTTCGCCCAGGGCGCGAGGATCTGGCCGAGCGCTCCAGCGGCGCCATAAAGCAGAACCGTCGTCCCGGACTTGACTTGAAACGTGCTCTTGATGAGGTACTGGGCCGTGATGCCCTTGAAGATCACCGCCGCCGCATCCTCGGACTTGATTGCGTCCGGAAGCTTGACCAGACGATTAGCGGGATAGAGGCGGCCGGTCGCATAGCTGCCAAGGGGACCGAGCGCGTAGCCGACCCGATCGCCGACCGCGACGTTCTCGACATCGGGGCCAATCGCCGTGACGCGTCCCGCGCCCTCCAGTCCGAGACCGCTCGGCAGCGGTATCGGCACCGCGCCATTGCGTTGCGTGACGTCGAGGTAATTCACGCCAATGGCGTCGTGCTCTATCCAGGCTTGACCGGACTTGGGAGCTTCCTGTTCGACCTGCTCGAGCCTGAGGACGTCAGGTCCTCCCGTGGTTTCTATTCGAATTGCCGAAGTCATCTCGTTCTCCAGAATTGCTCCCTTGCCCAGGCCGGCAGTCGGCCTGCTGCGGTCGGTGTTGGCGATCGATGGGATCGGTTCGCCGTTCAGACGTTGGCCGGACTGTAGGTTGCTTCGGCGGTCCAGGCGTCCCGCGGCTGGCTGTAAAGGCGCCAGAAGTGCTCGGCGACCGATGCGGCTTCCTTTGAATCCGGCGACACGAACGCAGCGACCGTCACCGTCGCGACGTGGATTCCCTTTTCCCGGAAGGGCTCGAAGAGCCCAAGCGCCAACGCACGGATGCCGGCCTTGCCGATGCTGAGCGACAGATAGTCCGGGCTGGGAGCAAGCGCGAAGCCGCCTCCCGTCAACAAGATCGCACCGGACTTCTGCTCTTCCATCTTCGGAGCGACGGCCTGAGCAGCAACGAGGGCGCCGCCGATGTTCGCGGCCAGATCGCCATTGAAGGTGTCGCGCGGCTGCTCCGCGAGGGTCGCCTTGCGCATGGCGGCAGCGTTGTAGTGCAAGACGTCGATGGAGCCGTGCTGCTTTTCGACTTCCGCGACCAGTTTGGCGACGCTCTCCGGATTGCTCGAATCCACCGTTCGAACTTCGGCCCTGTACCCTTTCGACTTGAGCTTGTCGGCTAACTGCTCGGTTCTGGCCGCGTTCCGGGCGGCCAAAATCAATTGGAATCCCTCCCTGGCGAACCGCTCGGCGGTCGCGAAGCCCATGCCTGGGCCGGCTCCGATGCTGAGAAATGTCTTCATGGCGTGTTTCCCTTCGACCTTTCGATGCGCCCGATGTAGAACGTGCAGGCCGTGCCGATAATCGGGTTCGACGGCATTAAACTCGTGCAAATCATGCAGGAATTGTCGGAGCATGGATCACTGGAGGAACTGACAGCCTTCGTTGCCGTCGGCGAGGCTGGCAACTTCGCTGGCGCTGCGAAGCAGATCGGACGCGACGCATCGGTGATCTCCCGGCGCGTCAGCCAGCTTGAGCAGCGGCTTGGCGTCCGGCTGCTCTCGCGCACGACGCGGCGCGTGTCGCTCACCGAAGTCGGCGCTCTCTACTTCAGGCGGGTTCAGGCTCTTCTGGGCGAGCTTGTGAGTGCCACCACCGAGGCAAGCGATTTCGCGGCGAGTCCTCAAGGCGTTTTGAAGATATCGCTGCCGGTCACCTTTGGGCGGCATTGGATTGCCCCGTCCTTCGCGCCGTTCCTGGCACAACATCCGCAGATCCGGATCGATGCTCACTTCACCGACCGGATCGTGGACGTCGTCGCGGACGGGTTTGACGTGGCAATCCGCGTCGGAGTGCTAAGCGACAGTTCGTTGACGGCAAAGCGCATGGCTTCCTACAGGAACATCTTGATAGCCGCGCCGAGCTACCTCGAGGCCCACGGTCGGCCGCGTACGCCGGCCGATTTGAAGGACCATGCCTGTCTGGGATTTCCGAGCCATCCCTATTGGCCGGACTGGATGCTGACCAGAGAAGGACAGCGCAAGACCGTACGTCCGAACTGCAACCTCGTTGCCGATAATTCGGAGGTTATCTTCATGGCCGCCCTTGAAGGCGCCGGTATTGCTTTGTTGCCCGATTGGCTCGTTGGTCCATCGGTGAAGGCGCGCAAACTTGTTCAAGTGCTTCCCGGATGGACCGGAAGAGGTGAAGGCGGGGTCTACGCCGTCTTGCCGCCGGGCCGTCTCGTGCCGACGAAGACCCGCTTGTTCGTCGATGCTATTTCAGCATCCATCAAAGCAGGATGGCAGCGGCATTAGGGTTGCTTCGATCATCCCGCCCGCGCCGGAGCCTGCGCACGCGGCGCCATCGCAATCATCCGCAGCGCGAACACGGCGACGAGCGGAATCAGGAACAGCGCGTAGGGCGGCATGTCCGGGATCCGCTTGCCGAACGACACCATGAACTGGAACAGCAGATAATAGCCGCCGGCGAGATGCAGCCGGCGCCAGGCGCGCGCGCCGATCGCGGACGCGGTGCGGTCGAATGAGGTTGCGGTCATGGCGATGATGAAGGCGTAGCCGATGCCGCCGAAGATGTAGGAGGCGATCGAGGTCGCGGCTGCGTAACCGACCGGGTCCATCACCGCGAAGGCCAGGATGGCGGCCGCGTGGATGGCGTGCGAGGCGGCAAAGGTGACGCCGAGATAGCGGCGGTTGCGGCGCAGCCATCGCGTCGATGCGTTCGGCCATAGCCGTGCCAGCGCCGCACCCGCGAAGGCGAGGCAGAACAGCAGCAGCGAAGTCCGCGCGGTGAAGCGGATCACCATGCGCACGCCCTCGACCTCGAATGCGCGCATGCCGGCGATCCAGATGCTGAGAGCCAGCAGGGTCAGCGAGAGCAGGGCGAACAGCCGCCAGCCATCGAACCAGTTTTGACGCGTCGCCATATGTCGTCCCCCTGATGTCTACGCCGTCATTGCGAGCGCAGCGAAGCAATCCATGTCGCCGCGGAAAGAAAGAGTGGATTGCTTCGCTGCGCTCGGAATGATGCGGATGGTAATGTAATCATCAGTTACATACGTTGCGCGGATCTGGTCAATTGGTGTAATCAGCGCTTACATTCACAAGCTGGTGATGCTAGGAGAAGGCCATGCGCCCCGCCGCCAAATCTCCCGCTGTGAAATCATCCACCGCCAAACTCCGCCGTCGCGCAGCCCGGGCGCCTGCGCCCAAGCCCTATCACCACGGCGACCTCCGGCGGGTCCTGATCGATGCCGCGCTGCAATTGGTCGGCGAGGGCGGCGCGGAGGCGGTCAGCGTCCGGGAGGCTGCCCGCCGCGCCGGCGTCTCGCCGGGGGCGCCGTTCCGGCATTTTCCGAGCCGCGATGCGCTGATGCAGGCGGTGGCGGAAGAGGCGCAGCGGCGGTTCCGCGCAGAGATCGAGGCCGCGCTGGCCGGGGCGCCGGGCGGCGATCCGCTCGGGCGCTTTCGCTGCCTCGGGCTTGCTTATCTCCGCTGGGCGATGCGCAACCCGACCCATTTCGAGATCATTTCCAGCCGCCGTTTTTTCGACCATGACCGGGCGGTCACCATCTCCAGCGACAATGCCGAACTGATCGGGCTGACCGAGCGGACGCTGGCGGACGCGTTTGCAGCAGGCCAGCTCCGTACCCCCGACCTCAAGCAGGTCCAGATCGCCGGACGGGCGCTGGTCTATGGCTTTGCCCGGATGAATATCGACGGCCATTTCCCGCGTTGGGGCGTCGGCGCCGCCGAGGCCGAACGGACCGCCGAGGCGATCCTCGATCTCTTCATCGAGGGCATTGCACGACGCGGATGAAGTCATTCCGGGTTCGCTTCGAACCATCCCGGAATGACTACCTCGCCGTATTCACCACTGCGTCGTCGATCGGGGGCAAATTCATTGCGCGTTCATGACGATTCCACTACGTTTTTGTGACGCGACGCAGGTTCCGGCTGGGTCGTGCGTCTCCTGGCACGTCGCCAGCCAAGGCTTTGCATTGCGCCGGGTGATGTTGCGTACCTCCGATGGCGCCCGCGCCAAATTCAGGGCCTTCCGCCACCACACTTGCCGCCGGCCTTGCCGCGATCGGCTTTTGGCGCCTTTCGGCCGTTGCTGCGCCGCACATGGCGGCGCTGGCGATCCTGCTGCACACCGAAGCCGATTTTGGCGGCCGCCTGGGTTTTGCGCTGGCCTGGGGGATTCTGAATTTCTTCTTTATTGCACTGCTGCGGCGCCCGGCGCTGTCGGGCGCCTTGTCGCTGACGCTGGTCGTGCTGCTGGTGCTGCTGTCGCGGCTCAAGCACGACGTCGTGCAGATGACCGCGAACTTCGTCGACCTGATGGTGATCGACCGCGACACCGCGGCCTACCTGTTCACGATCTTCCCGAATCTGCGCTGGAGCGTGGTCGGCGCATCCCTCGTCATCCTGCCGCTGATGTATGCGCTGTGGTGGCTCGATCCGTTCCGCATCCGCCGCCTGCCGGCGGTAGCAGGCCTTTTGGCCGGTCTCGCCGCGCTGACCGGCTATTCCATTGCCTGGCCCGATGAGGCCTGGCACGGCTATTACGACGACGGCTACCTCTCCAAATTCGCCCGCTCGGGCGTGACGGCGGTTTCCGACTTCGCCAATTACGGCTTCATGGAATCGGACGCGGTGGTCGCCGAACGCTTGAAGGTGCCGCTGGAGGATTCCTGTCAGGCGGCCGGGCGCCGCCCGCACATCATCATGATCCATGACGAGTCGAGCTTCGACATCCGTCAAGCCAATGGCGTCAAGGTGCCGCCGGGCTATGGCAGCCACTTCAAGTCGTTCGACGGCCGCGAGCGCAAGTTCATGGCCGAGAGCAGCGGCGGCGCAAGCTGGATGGCCGAATACAACGTGTTGGCCGGCCTGTCGTCGCGCTCGTTCGGCCGCTTCTCCTATTTCGTCACCCGCATCGCCTCGGGCCGCGTCGAGCGCGGACTGCCGCTGGCGCTACGCCGCTGCGGGTACAGCACCCTCTCGCTCTATCCGGCCTATGGCGCCTTCATGGGCGCGCGCGGATTCCAGACCTCCACCGGCATCCAGCACTTCTATGATGCGCGCGACCTCGGCGCGAAGGGCATCGAACCGGACAGCTTCTTCTACGACAAGGCGGTGCAACTCATTGCCGAGCAGCCGGCCAACACGCCGCTGTTCACCTTCGTCTATCTCGCCGCCAATCATTTCCCCTGGGAAACCAAATTCCGTCCCGACCTGCTGCCCTCCTGGCGCAAGCCGGGCAACGAGCCCGTGGTCGATGAATATCTGCGCCGCCAGACCATGAGCGCCAACGATTACGCGGGCTTCGTCGCCAGCCTGAAGAAGAAGTTCCCGGCGCAGCCGTTCCTGATCGTGCGCTACGGCGACCACCAGCCGGAGTTTTCCTCGAACCTGCTGGACCCCGGTCTGGATGAAGCCAAGGTCGTCCGCAAGTTCGATACCTACGACCCGCGCTACTTCACCACCTACTACGCGATCGACGCCATCAATTTCGAGCCGGTGAAGAGCCCCGCGGTCATGGACAAGATCGACGCAGCCTATCTGCCGCTGGTGATCCAGGAGGCTGCCGGCATTCCGCTCGACCCGTCGTTCGAGGAACAGAAGAACATCATGCTCCGTTGCAAGGGAGTATTTTACGCCTGCAAGGACGGCGCCGAAGCGCGCAGGTTCAACCGGTTATTGATCGAGGCAGGTTTTATAAAAGGGCTTTAGAGAGCATGTCAGCCGTTGCGGAACCCGGAAGGAGCGAACGCTCGCGCGCAGATGAGCGCGGCGTCCGGTTCTTTGCGCTGGCAGGCCTGGTCGCGGCGATCCATTTGGCCGCGCTCGCGGTCCTCCTGACCACCGAATACGGGCCGTTCGCGATCACGCTGTCCGTTCTGGCATGGGTGTTCGTGAACTGCTTCCTCTTGGTCGTGCTGCAGCGTCCCGGCGTCAGCGCCGCGCTGGCGCTGGCCTTCATCGTGATCCTGATCGTGTTGTCGCACTTCAAATTCGGCATCCTGCAGCTGACGCTGACGTTCCTCGACTTCCTGATCATCGACCGCGATACGTTTTCGTTTCTGCTCTCGGTGTTTCCGCGCTTGCAGATGCAGTTGATCGTGGCAGGTCTCGTCGCGGTTCCGCTGTTGTGGCTGATCTGGCGCTTCGATCCGTTCCGTGTGCGCCGCCGCGCTGCACTGACGGGCGTGGCGGCGTCGGCCGCGCTGATCGCGGCGATGTCGGTCGCATCGCCCGAGCAGGCATGGGAGCCGTTCCAGGGCGTCAATCATATTTCCAATCTGGCGCGCTCGGGCGTGGTGGCCGTGTCGCGGCTGGCTTCGACCGGCTGGATCGAGGCCGATCCGCCGGCGGATCGCCCGCTGCGCCTGGGCTCGGAAGCGTACGCCGCACGTCCTGTGATGCTGCCGCCTGCCACGGCCTGCGATCCGGCGGCCAAGCGGCCGCACATCATTCTGCTGCTCGATGAGTCCAGTTTTGACGTCACCTCGGCCCCCGGCATCAAGGTGCCGGTGGGCTATACCGATTTCTTCAAGTCGGTCGACGGCAAGCGCCGGACCATGATCGCGGAGTCGACCGGCGGCCCGACGTGGTACACTGAGTTCAACGTGCTGACCGGCCTGTCGGCGCGCTCGTTCGGCGATCTGAAGTTTTATGTCACGCGGATCACCGCCGGCCGCGTGACACGCGGGTTGCCGCAGGCGCTGCAGAATTGCGGCTACAAGACCATCTCGCTTTATCCGACCTATGGCGATTTCCTCAGCGCGCGCGCCTTCCAGAAGGGCACCGGCGTCGACCGCTTCATCGACATGGCCGAGATGGGCGTGAACGAGGATATGCAGCCCGACACCTTCTATTACGATCAGGCCCTGAAGGCGTTTGCGCGCGAGCAGCCGTCACAATCGCCGGTGTTCATGTTCGTCTACCTCACCGCCAATCATTTTCCCTGGACCGACGTCTACCGGTCCGACCTGACGCCTCCGGGCTGGACGCCACCCGGCAACACCGCCGAGGTCGACGAGTACATCCGCCGCCAGACCATGACGGCCAACGACTATCGCGCATTCACCGAGCGGCTGAAGCGCGATTACCCGGACGAACAGTTCCTCGTACTGCGCTTCGGCGATCACCAGCCGGCGATTTCGCAAAAAATGCTCGAGCCCGGGATCGATCGGAAATCGCTGGCGAAGCGCCTGATGGCGACCGACCCGCGTTATTATTCCACCTACTACGCCATCGACGGCATCAACTATTCGCCCGCCAATCTGTCGTCCGCGCTCGAAACCCTCGATGCGGCCTACATCCCCCTCGTGCTGCAGGAAGCCGCCGGCATCCCGCTCGATCCGACATTCGCGGAGCAGAAGAGCATCATGCTCCGCTGCAAGGGCGCATTCTATACCTGCAAGAAAGGCGCGGAGGCACGGAGATTCAACCGGATGCTGATCGACGTCGGGATGATCAAGGGGCTGTAGCTCTCTCCGTTATTGCGAGATCTCGTAGGGTGGGCAAAGCGAAGCGTGCCCACCATCTTTCAAACTACGTCAGGTTGCGGTATGGTATTTCATGCCGCGATATGTTCGTGCCAAGGGCAGCATCTTCTTCTTCACCGTCGTCCTCGCGCAGCGACCGAGCGCGTTATTGGTTGAAGAAGTCGATCGCCTAAGGCGCATCTATCAGACCGTTCAACGACAACACCCATTTGAAACAATCGCGATCTGTGTCCTACCGGATCATATTCACGCGCTTTGGGCATTGCCGGACGGCGGCGCAGATTTTTCTACGCGGTGGAGCCTTATAAAGAGTGGATTTTCGCGCGGCCTCGACGCTCAAGCCAGATCAAAGAGTAAGGTCGCCAAACGAGAAAAAGGCATCTGGCAGCGCCGTTACTGGGAACATGCAATTCGAGATGACGAAGATTTCGAACGTCATGTCGATTACATTCATTTCAACCCGGTGAAGCATGGGTATGTCACGCGCGTATCCGATTGGCCGCATAGCAGTTTCCACCGTTATGTAGATCGAGGAGTGCTCGCCGAGGATTGGGGTGGCGATCTGCACGACATCAAGGGGGCATTCGGCGAATAGAATGGTGGGCACGCTTCGCTTTGCCCACCCTACGGCCTGCGGCACGATGGATTGCTTCGCTACGCTCGCAATGACGGGGAGGGGCCGTCGGCACACCTCACTTCTTCCCCACCTTCTCCCACAGCCACTGCGCGACCGCATCCGCCGAACTCGCCGCATCGTTACCGGCCGCGCGCAAATTCGCCTCGCGCATCGTCGCGATGTCGATCTTGCCGAGCAGTGGCGCAAGCGCTTTCTGCAAGCCGTCGTCATCGGCGCGCTTCGGCGCCAGCAGCACGATGGCGTCATAGGGCGGGATCGCGTGCCTGACGTCGCCAAGCGTGACCAGGTCGTATTTCGCGATCAGTCCGTCGCTGGTGTAGCCGGCGATGACGTCGACCTCGCCGGAGGCGACCGCCGCATACATGAAGTCCGGCTGCATCTGTCGTTGCCCGCGGAACGAGAGCCCGTAAGTCTTGCGCAGCGCCGTCCATTCGGGCCGCGAGAAGAATTCATAGTCGCCGGCGATCGTCATGTTGGCCGCGCGCGAGGCGAGGTCGGCGATGGTGCGGATGCCGAGTTGTTCGGCGCGCTTGCGCGGCATCACCAGCGCATAGGCGTTCTCGAAGCCGAGTTCGCCCAGGAGCGTGATGTTCTGCCTTGCGAGCAGCATCTTCAGTTCAGCCACCAGCTCCTGGCGCGGCCTGATATCGTTGCGCTGGAACTGGTTGGCCCACAGCGTGCCTGAATAATCGACATAGACGTCGATATCGCCAGCCTTCAGCGCCTCGAAGATCACGCTGGAGCCGAGACCTTCGCGCGTCGTCGCGGAGAGCCCGGCCGCCTTCAGCCGCTGCCCGATCAACGCGGAGAGCACATATTGCTCGGTAAAGGTCTTGGCGCCGACGACGTAGCCCGTTTGCGGGCGTGTCATCGCCGGCGCCAGCGTAGCGACGACCAGCACCGCGATCCCGGCGCCGCCGAGCGCAGCGCGCAGACGGCTGCGGTTACGCAATCCGCTTTCGATCAACGCCAGCAATTGATCCACCGCCAGCGCCAGCACGGCGGCGGCAACGCAGCCGAACAGCACGAACACCCAGTTCTGGGTCTGCAGCCCTGCAAAGATGTAATTGCCAAGGCTGGTCTGGCCGATTGGCGTCGACAGCGTTGCGGTGCCGATCACCCAGACCGCCGCAGTGCGGATGCCCGCCATCATCACCGGCAGCGCCAGCGGCAGTTCCACCGTGAACAGCGATTGTCGCGGCGTCATGCCGACACCCTGCGCCGCCTCAAGAATCGCGGCATCGACGCCCTGCAGGCCAGTGATGGTGTTGCGCAGCACCGGCAGCATCGAATAGAGCGCCAGCGCCAGCACCGCGGGCAAAAATCCGAACGCGGAAAAGCCGACGCCGAACCATGACAGCGACAGCGCCGCGAGCGCCAGCAGCAGCGGATAGAACAGTGCGAGCAACGCCAGCCCCGGCACCGTCTGCACGATGCTGGCGATTCCCAGCAGCGCGCCGCGCAGCACCGGCCGGTGGCGCGAAAGAATCGCGAGCGGCAGGCTGACGATCAATCCCAGCGCCAGCGCGGCGAGGCTGACCCGGACGTGGCTGCCGAGATAGTCGGGCAGGTGGCCCCATGCTTCCGCCAGGCGCGGATCTGCTGACATGTTCATGCCGCACCGTCCTGCGGCAGCAGCGCACCCAGTCGCTCGGCCTGTCGCCGTGGTGTGCGCAGGAGTTCGCCGACATAGGGATCGTTGGAGGCGGACAACTCGGCTGGCGTGCCTTGTGCCAGCAGTTTCCCACCGCGCATGACCGCGATGCGGTCGGCGAGCAGGATCGCTTCCGTCATGTCATGGGTGATCATGACCGTGGTCAGGCCGAGCTTGCGATGCAACTCGCGAAAATCCTCGCCGAGCGCGTCGCGGGTGAGTGGATCGAGCGCGCCGAACGGCTCGTCCATCAGCACGATGCGCGGCCTTGCGGCGAGCGCCCGCGCCACGCCGACGCGCTGGCGCTGGCCGCCGGAAAGTTCGTGCGGCAGGCGGTCGCGATATGGCGCGCGATCGAGCCTGACAAGATCGAGCAGTTCATCCACCCGCGCGGAAATTTCCGCAGGCGGCGTGCCCAGAAGTTTTGGGGTGATACCCACATTGCCGGCGACGGTGAGATGCGGAAACAGCCCGCCGCTCTGGAACACATAACCGATCCGCCGCCGCAACAGGATCGGATCGACGTTGCGCACATCCTCGCCTTCTACCGTGATGGTGCCGGTATCCGCCTCGATCAGCCGGTTGGCGAGCCGCAGCAGCGTGGTCTTGCCCGAACCGGAGCCGCCGACAATGGCGAGGAACTCACCCTCGGCGACATCGAGCGAGACATCGTCGACGGCGACGACGCGGCCGCCATCGAATGTTTTTCCGACATTTCCGTAGGCGATCAGAGGAGGGTTCATGCGGTCTCGAATTCTTCACCCTCCCCTGGAGGGGGAGGGTAAGAGACCAACTACCACGTCATGACGCCGCGTTGAACTTATCCCGCGTAACCGCTAAGGCATCCCTCCAAAGATTTGGGGAGAAATATGGCAGATACCGCACAGCCGGCCGCGGTCGCGCTTGACGATGCGACGGTGGCGTTTCGCGTGGCCGGGGATCGCGTCTATACGGCGGTGGAACGGGCCAGCCTGAACGTGGCCCATGGCGAATTCGTCGCCATCGTGGGCCCGACCGGATGCGGGAAATCGACGCTGCTCAACGTCGCGGCCGGGCTGCTGAAGCCGGCGGCGGGATCGGTGAGGATCTTCGGCCAGCCGCTGGCCGGCCTCAACCGCGACGCCGGCTATCTCTTCCAGGCGGACGCGCTGTTTCCCTGGAAGACCGCGATCGACAATGTCGCGATCGGGCTGGAGATCAAGGGCGCGCCGCGCGAGCAGGCGCTGCAGCGGGCGCAGGGCTGGCTTACCTCGGTGGGGCTTGGCGCTTTCGCCAACCGCTATCCGCACATGCTGTCCGGCGGCCAGCGCAAGCGCGTCGGCCTGGCGCAGGTGCTGATCCGTGATCCCAAAATCCTCCTGATGGACGAGCCGTTCGGTCCCTTGGATGCGCAGACCCGGCAGATCATGGGCAATCTGCTGCTCGAATTGTGGAACGCCGACCGCAAGGCGGTGCTGTTCGTCACCCACGATCTCGAAGAGGCGATCGCGCTCGCCGACCGCGTCGTCATCATGTCGGCCGGCCCCTCGGCACGCATCATCGGCGACTGGCGGGTGACGCTGCCGCGCCCGCGCGACATCTCGGAAGTGCGAATGGAAAAGCAATTTCACGAACTGCACCGCGAAATCTGGAGCGTGCTGAAGGACGAAGTAATGAAGGGTTATGTACAGTCGACGCAAGCGGCGGAGGCAGGCTGATGTCGCGCCTGACGCTGCTGTCGCTGCAATTGCTGGTCGCGGTCGTTGCGCTCGCGATGTGGCACGTCCTCACCACTGTCCCGCTGTTCGGCCGCATTCTGTTGCCGCCGTTCTTCTTCTCCAACCCGATCGATGTCGGCAGCCAGGTCGTGAAGTGGTTCACGACGGGCGTGATCTGGAAGCACCTTTTTATCACGCTTTGGGAATCGATCCTCGCTTTCGTGATCGGATCGATTGGCGGCGTGCTGGTCGGGTTCTGGTTCGCGCGCAAGCCGCTCGTCGCCGCGGTGTTCGATCCCTATGTCAAGATGATCAACGCGCTGCCGCGCGTGGTGCTGGCGCCGATCTTCGCGTTGTGGCTGGGGCTCGGCATCTGGTCCAAGGTCGCGCTCGGTGTGACGCTGGTGTTCTTCATCGTGTTCTTCAACGTCTATCAGGGTGTCAAGGAAGTCTCGAACACGGTGCTTGATAACGGCCGCATGCTCGGCATGAACGAGCGGCAATTGACGCGCCACGTCTACTGGCCGTCGGCGCTGTCGTGGATGTTCTCGTCGCTGCATACGGCGGTCGGCTTTGCCGTGGTCGGCGCCGTCGTCGGCGAATATCTGGGATCGGCGGCAGGCCTCGGCTACCTGATCCAGCAGGCCGAAGGCGTGTTCGACGTCGCCGCCGTGTTCGCCGGCATGTTCGTGCTCTCAGCCTTCGTCATCCTGATCGACATGGTGGTGACGCTGGTCGAAAAGCGGTTGCTGGTGTGGCGGCCGACGGCGGCGGAGGGCAGGGGGTAGGTCTCTTCGCCATCGCAGGATTCGTAGGGTGGGCAAAGCGAAGCGTGCCCACCATCTGCTGACGCTGGACGGTGGGCACGGCGTGCCCTTGCTCACCCTACGATCCCGGGGGCCGATTAGGTGACGACATCGGATGCCAGCTTAAACTGCGGAGCCAGTATCACGTCAGCGGTGATCGAGTTGGAAATGAAGCAGTTTGCCTTCACCTCGGTCATGATCGTGCGCGCAGCCTCGATATCGGTCTCCGATCTCAAGACCACGATTGGCCGAACGTTGACTTCGACAATCCGATACTTGCCGTCGACGTTTGCCAGCAGGCCTTCTGCGGCGCTTTCGTAGGCCACAAACTCCAGCCTCTTACCTTGGGCGAACGCTACAAACGTCAGCATCATGCAGGCATTCAGCGCGGCGACTAACATTTCTTCGGGAGCCCACACACCCGCCTCTCCCTTGAATTCGGGAGGACTGCCGATCTCGATATCGGGCTTGCCGGGTGCGGATATTCGGCCGCGGCGAGCGGTGTCCCAGATCAGGTTGTTCCGGTACTGAAAGGATTTGTATGTTTTCCCTGTTGGCACGTGATCCTCCACAGAACGTAAGGTGGGCAAGGCGAAGCGCGCCCACCATCGAGACTGCGATGCGGATGGCTGGTGGGCACGGCGCGAAGAGCGCCTTTGCCCACCCTACGATTCTACGACGTGCAGACTCAATTCAGCATCTTCGTATCATCAGGCGCCTGCGGTGGCGTCTTGATCGCGATCGCCTTCAGCGTTCGGCCATCGGGCTTGGTGCCGCCATGCGCGGTGCCTTTCGGGATCACCACGAGGTCGCCCGGCTTCACCCGCACTTCCTTGTCGCCCAGCCAGATGGTGCCGGTGCCGTCGAGGATGTACTGGATCTCGTTGGTGTTGGGATGCATGTGCTTGCCGACATTGCCGTCCTGGATCGAGATGGTCATGCCGTCGGCGGCGACGAACAGTTTTGAGCGCATGCCGGTGCCCGAGGGCATGCCAAGCTTATCGCCTTCGAGTTCGCCGGTATGGATGACCTGCGCGGTGATGTTCTCGGCGGCGATCGCCGGACGCAGCAGATGGGTGACGCTGCAGCCGGCGGCGAAAGCGGCGGCGAGCGATAACACGGTAGCCAGGCGGTTCATTGGATAGTCCTCCCCTGTATTGTTTGTTGTGAAGCTATGCTATTCCGCCGGTCGTCAACTGACCAGCACCCCACCGATGTCATTCCGGGGCAATGCGAAGCATCGAACTCAGGGGCGCGCTCGCGCCCCTGAGAATCTCGAGATTCCCCGGGGTGCAATTGCACCCCTGAGGTCTGGTCCTGCGGACCATCCCGGAATGACGGCGATAGCTTCTCAAGGCCGGCCCGCTGCTTTATCTTGCCGCGCAACCAATGGAGGAAGTCATGAAGAAACTGCTCGGCCGGCTGGCCGCCTCGCTGCTCGCGCTGACGCTCACGACCGGGCTTGCCGCAGCGCAAAGCAAGGTCACCGTCGCGATCGGGGGCGGCTCCTGCCTGTGCTATCTGCCGACGGTGCTGGCCAAGCAGCTCGGCGAATATGAAAAGGCAGGGCTGGCGGTCGAGCTGGTCGACCTCAAGGGCGGCTCGGACGCGCTCAAAGCCGTGCTCGGCGGCAGCGCCGACGTGGTGTCGGGCTATTTCGACCACTGCGTCAATCTGGCCGCCAAGAAGCAGGAGCTGCAGTCGTTCGTGATCTATGACCGCTACCCCGGCCTGGTGCTGGTGGTGTCGCCCAAGCACACCAATGACATCAAATCGATCAAGGATCTGGCCGGCAAAAAAGTCGGCGTCAGTGCGCCGGGCTCCTCGACGGACTTTTTCCTGAAGTATCTGTTGAAGAAGAACGGCCTCGACCCGACCAGCGCCTCGGTGATCGGCGTCGGGCTCGGCGCAACTGCCGTGGCGGCGATGCAGCAGGGCCAGATTGAAGCGGCCGTGATGCTCGATCCCTCCGTCACCGTTTTGCAGGGCAGCTATCCCGATTTGAAGATACTGGCCGACACCCGCAGCACGAAGGACACGCTCGCCGTGTTCGGCGGCGAATATCCCGGCGGCGCGCTCTACACGACCACGGCGTGGATCAAGTCGCACGAAAAGGAAGTGCAGGCGCTGACCACGGCGATCGTCAACACGCTCGACTGGATTCACTCGCATTCGCCGGAAGAGATCATGGCGAAGATGCCCGAGGAAATCGTCGGCAAGAACAAGGAACTTTATCTGGCGGCGCTGAAGAATACGATCCCGATGTATTCGCTGACCGGCAAGATGGATCCCAAGGGCGCGGACGCGGTGCTCGCGGTGTTCAGCGAGGGGTCGCCGGAGGTCGCCAAGGCCAATATCGACGTGACCAAGACCTACACCAACAAATATGTCGAACAGGTCAAGAAGACCTCTGGTACGAACACCAAGTGAAGTCCGGATAGGTTCGGCGTGATATCAAGCGAAGTCCGGCGATGAGTGACACGAAGCAGCCGGTCATTCATCGCGTCAGCGCGCTCGACCTCGTTGTCGAAGCGTGGACGTGGCCGTTTGCCGAAACGCGGCGCGCGGAGATCGCGGCGCATTTCGCCGACAAGCAGCGCGAAAAGCCTGCGATGTGGAACGGTCGCGTCCTACTCGGACGCAATCTGGTGTTCGCCGGCGACCGCCTCAGCGCCAGCTATTTCGAGACTGACTTTGCAAGTTTTCTGGCCTGGCGCGACTGGGGCTTTCCCGACGCGTCCGTCTTCAACGGTTTCGGCATGGGTGCGCTCCGCTGCGCCGACGGTGCCTTCGTGCTTGGTGAGATGGGGCAGCATACGTCGAATGCCGGGCGCATCTATTTTCCTTCTGGCACGCCCGATCTCGACGACGTCAGGGACGGGACGGTCGACATTTCAGGCAGTGTCGTGCGCGAACTGGAGGAAGAGACCGGCCTCGCTCCCGGTGAATACGAGAGCGAGCCGCACTGGCACTGCGTCTACACTGGGCCGGCGCTCGCGATGATCCGCCTTCTGACTGTCAACGTGCCTGGCGATGCGGTGCGCAAGCGGATCGAGCGCAGTCTTGCCACGCAGGATCAACCCGAGCTATCCGCCATCCACCTTGTGCGCAGTGCGCGTGATCTGACCTCCGCCATGCCGCGCTTTGTCACGGCCTTTCTCGAGGCGCAGTTTGCGGCCTGACTTCGGCTTAGGGGCGCGCGCGATCGACCTGTTTCTTTCTCTTGATGTTTGTCTTCTTGACGACCGCTCGCTTCGTTGACGTGCCTGTGGCCGATCGTCGCTCGGCAGCGGCGGTCGTCGTCCGCCGGTTCGACAGTTTCACCTTCGTATAATCAAGCACCCGTTCCATCGCGATCCGCGCCTTCCCGGCGTCGCCGCTCTCGATCGCGCGGGCGGCGGCGGCATGGTTGGGCAGATTGTCCTTGAACCAGCCGACGCTGCCGACCGCCACGTCGAAGACGGTGTTCAGGATGGTGTCGATGGCGCCGCGAAAGCCCTGTAGCACCGGGTTGTGTGTGGCGTCGAGGATCGCAAGGTGAAACGCCTTGTCTGCGGCGATGGCACTCGCCTCGTCCTGCGCAGTCTCCATCGCGGCCAACGCCGTATTGATGCGCCAGCGGTCGTTCCGCGTGGCGCGCTCGGCCGCGAGCGCTGCGGCCGCCGGCTCGATGATCGAGCGGACTTCCTGGATGGCGAGCAGGAGATCGCGGTCCGGCTCCTTCTGGCCGACCAGCCAGCTCAGCACGTCGCGGTCGAGCAGGCTCCATTCGGCGCGCGGCAGCACATGGGTGCCGTGGCGCGGACGGACGCTGACCATACCCTTGGCGGCAAGCGTCTTGACGGCTTCGCGCACCACGCCGCGTCCGACGCCGAAGCGGGCTTCGAGATCGGGCTCGGGCGGCAGCGCGGTGCCGACCGGAATGAGATCCTGCGCGATTTCGCGGCCGAGTGTCGTCAATACGCTGCGAATGCGCCTCGGCTTGATGCGCCTGTCGGCGGTCCTTGGCCTGGCCACCTCTGCTGCTCCTGATGTCTACGGAATTCGCGATTGCCTAACACGCGCCTGCTGTGATACGCAATCATCCGATGTTTAACATCCGATGATTGTACGGCACACGCACGCATCGACGGAACGGGAGATTGCTACTTTGGGTGCCGAGACGCCCGCGACAGTGTGGCCTCGGTTATTCGGCTTGACATCGCACGGCGCTGCCCGTGTGATGAGAAGAATAAACAACGACAAAAATAAAACGATAAAAACAGAAGGTGCGTTGCACCATCGACAGAGGGAGGTTTTGATGCCGGGGCGCAAAGCTGCACGCCTTCTCGTTGGGCTGTCCGCCGCAATCGTGGCGCTGGGGATGGCGGTTTCCGCCGAAGCTCAGGAAAAAAAGATCAAGATCGGGGTGATTTACGACCTGACCGGCCCGCTCGCGGGCGGCGGTTCGGAGCTGCAATATATCGGCGCCAAGATCATGCTCGACCAGTACGCCAAGACCGGCGTCGAGGGTTACAAGGTCGAAGCCGTCTACGCCGACGCCCAGAGCAAGCCTGATGTCGCGATCAACGAGGCGGTGCGGCTGATCGAGCAGGAAAAGGTCAACATGCTGCTCGGCTTCTTCTCCTCGGCGCAATGCGTGCCGGTGGCCGCGCGCGTCGAGCAGCTCAAGAATTTCATGTGGATCACCACCTGCATCTCCTCTGCGGTGCTATCAGACAAGAACTTCAAATACGTCTTCCGTCCGCAAGCTTCCGGCGACCAGTTCGGCATGATGACGATGGATTTCATCGCGCAGAATTCCAAGGAGAAGCTCGGCAAGGAGCCGAAGGATTTGCGCGTCGCCATCATCCACGAGGACGGCGCCTATGGCGTCGACGTCTCCAAGGGCAACGAGGCCGGCGCCAAGAAAGCCGGCTTCAACATCGTGCTGAAGGAAGGCTATTCCGCCACCGCGCCGGATCTCTCCGCGCTCGTTACCAAGCTGAAGCGCGCGCGGCCCGACGTGGTCTTCCACACCGGCTATAACCCCGACATCACTTTGTTCGGCCGCCAGGCGCGCGAGCAGGGCCTGAAGTTTGCAGCGCTCGTTGGCCACGGCGCGGGCTATGGCGTCTACGAGAAGCTGAAGGAAGGTCTCGGCGCCGACGTCAATTACGTCTTCAACACCGATCCGATCTCGATCTGGCTCGCCAACCAGAAGTCGATGGATCCGAAACTGCCGCCGGTCATCAAGATGGTCGGCGAGGAGTTCGACAAGGCCAAGCCGGGGGTTGCGATCCGCTCCGCGCATGTCGGCATGGCGGCGTCCAACACCTATCTGTTCCTGACCGAGGTGCTGCCGCGCGCCATCAAGAAATATGGCGGCGTCGATCCCGATGCGCTGCGCAAGGCAGCGCTCGAGACCGATATTCCGGAAGGCGGCACCATGCTGGGCTTCGGCGTCAAGTTCCACGGTGAGGGCACCCAGATGGCCGGGCAGAACGAACGCTCGTTCCCGGTGGTCATCCAGTATGTCGACGACAAGTCATACGTGGTGTGGCCGAAGAGCCAGGCGCAGCGCGAAGCCGTGCTGCCGCTGCCGAAGGGAACCACGTTCAGCAACCAGTAAGAGCCGGGAAACGGCTAAGCGGAGGTTCTGGCGTGCTGACGGTAGAAGGGTTGGTGAAGCGTTTCGGCGGCTTCACCGCTGTGAACAACGTGTCGTTCCGGGTCGAGCAGGGCGAGATTCTGGGCCTGATCGGCCCGAACGGCTCCGGCAAGAGCACGATCTTCAACATGCTGTCGGGCACGCTGATCCCGACGGCGGGATCGATCCTGTTCAACGGCGCCGAGATCGCAGGCCACGCGCCGCATCGCATCATCAACGGCGGCATCGGCCGCACCTTCCAGATTCCGCGGCCATTTCACCGGCTCACCATCTTCGAGAATGTCGCGCTGGCCGGCTATTACGGCCAGGGCCGCCACAGCCGCGCCAGGGCGGATGAGGCCGCCGAACGCGCGCTTCATATGGTCGGCCTGCCGACCAACCGCCACGCCGGCGTCGACGGCTTGGGTGCCGCCGGGCTGAAGAAGCTCGAACTCGCCAAGGCGCTCGCCACGGGGCCGAAACTTCTGCTCGCCGACGAAAGCCTCGGCGGGCTCGATGAGCACGAGATGGATCAGGCCGCCGACATGCTGCGCAAGATTCGCGACGAGCTCGGCATCACCATCATCTGGGTCGAGCACATCATGGGCGTATTGATGCGCGTGGTCGACCGCGTGATGGTGCTCGATCACGGCG
Organism: Bradyrhizobium paxllaeri; assembly: GCF_001693515.2. NCBI lineage: Bacteria > Pseudomonadati > Pseudomonadota > Alphaproteobacteria > Hyphomicrobiales > Nitrobacteraceae > Bradyrhizobium > Bradyrhizobium paxllaeri. The sequence continues at coordinate 6,398,236 of NZ_CP042968.1, read as the reverse complement.
AGAAGATTTCGGAAGGGCTGCCGAGCGCGGTGGCGAGCGACCCGCGCGTGATCGAGGTCTATCTCGGCACCGACGCTGATTCGAGCCAGGCCGCGGCGGCGGAAGCGCGCCGGAAGGCGGGAGTCTGACGGATGCTCGAACTGAAATCGCTCGACGCAGGTTACGGCACCTTCCAGGCATTGTTCGGCATCAATCTCGATGTCAAGGCGGGCGAGGCGGTCGGCGTCATCGGCCCCAATGGCGCGGGCAAGACCACGCTGATGCGCGTGATCTCCGGCCTGATCCGCCCCGTCAGGGGCAGCATCGCGATGGAAGGCCACGACGTGCTGGCGACGCCGGCGCATCGCATCGTCGATCTCGGCATTGCGCATGTGCCGGAAAACCGGCGGCTGTTTCCGCGGCTCACCGTCGACGACAATCTGAAGATGGGCGCCTACATGCCGGGCGCCCGCGCCAAATATGCCGAGCGCCTGGAATTCGTGTTCAATCTGTTTCCGCGCATGAAGGAACGGCGCAGCCAGATGGCCGGCACCATGTCGGGCGGCGAGCAGCAGATGTGCGCGATCGGCCGCGCCCTGATGTCGGACCCGAAACTGCTGTTGCTCGACGAGCCTTCGGCCGGCCTCGCCCCGGTCGTGGTGCAGCAGGTGTTCGAACTGGTCAAACGCATCCGCGCCAGCGGGCTCACGGTGTTGATCGTCGAGCAGAACGTGCAGCAGGTGCTGAAGGTGGTCGACCGCGCCTATCTGCTCGAAGCCGGCACCATCCGCGCCTCGGGCACGTCGGAAGAGATGATGAAGACCGACACGATCAAGCAGGCATATCTCGGGGTGTAACGATGCAAGGGTTCCTCGACATCTTCGACATCTATCTGCTGGAAGCCGTGGTCAACGGCATCCTGCTCGGCGGCGTGCTGGCGCTGCTGGCACTCGGGCTCAATTTGATCTTCGGCGTCATCGACGTCACCTGGATCTGCTACGCCGAGCTGGTCATGATCGGCATGTACGGCATGTACTACATGGTGCAGGTGTTCGGCCTGCCGTACTGGGTCGCGGCGCCGATCGCGATCATGCTGGTGGCGGCGCTCGGCGCGCTCCTGCATTACCTCGTCATCGAGCCGCTATTGACCGCGCCGCCGATCAACCAGCTGCTCGCGACCGGTGGCGTGCTGTTCATCCTGCAGAGCTTTGCCACCGTCGCCTTCGGCATCGATTTCCGCAATCTCGGCATCCGCCTGCCGGTGCTGGCGATCGGCGACATGCATTTCAGCTATTCGCGGCTGCTCGCCTTCGCCGCCGCCTTGCTGGGCATGCTGGCGGTCTATTTCTTCATGACCCGCACCTTTACCGGCACCGCGATCCGCGCCATCTCTCAGGACCGCCAGATCATGTCGCTGATGGGCGTGGATACCAAGCGCATCTATCTCATCACCTCGGCACTCGGCGGCGCGCTCGCCGGTCTCGCGGCCTGCCTGCTGGTGCTGCAGTATGACGTGCATCCCTTTGTCGGGCTGTCGTTCGGACCGATCACCTTCCTGATCTGCGTGCTCGGGGGCCTCGGCAATTTCGTAGGCGGCTTCCTCGCGGCCTTCGTGTTCGCCCAGATCATTTCGCTGGGCGGCCTGTTCTCCGACCTCGAATGGGGCTACGTGCTGGCGTTCGCCTTCTTCATCGTCATGATGTTCATCCGGCCCGCGGGCCTTTTGGCGAGGCGCTCGTGAATTCCCGTCATGCTGCATGGGCCGTCGGACTCGTTGCGCTGATCGCGCTGCCCTTTGTCTATCGCGAGCCCTATCACCTGCACATTCTCGTGCTGATCCTGATCTGGTCGTTCGCCTATACCGCGTGGTCGATCATGGGCCGTTTCGGGCTGGTGTCGCTCGGCCATGGCGGCTTCATGGGCGTCGGCGCCTATGTCACCGCGCTGTTGTGGAACCATCTCGGCGTCTCGCCATGGATCGGCATTCCCATCAGCATGGTGGCAGCCGGTGTGCTGGCGCTCGTCGTCGCCTATCCCTGCTTTCGCTTCCGCATCACCGGGCACTATTTCGTGCTGGTGACGCTGGCGCTGTCAGGCATCGTGCTGCAGGTCATAACCGCCACGCGCGACCACACCGGCGGCTCGCTCGGCTACACGCCGAACCGCGCCCCCAGCGGCCATGGGCTGATGGCGCTGCAGTTCGACAGCAAGACGACATGGTATCTGATCGCGCTCGGGGTCTGGGTGTTCGGCCTTCTGATCTGGCGCTGGGTCGACCGCAGCATGAGCCGCTACGCCATGGAGGCGATCTCGGAGGATGAAGACGCTGCCGCCGCCGCCGGCGTCAACGTGACAGCCGAAAAGCTCAAGATCACGCTGATCTCGGCGCTGATGACCGCGCTCGCCGGCGCGCTGTACTGCCAGTACCAGATGTTCATCTCGCCCGACACGGTGAGCGGCATCGCAGTGTCGCTGCAGATGGTGTTCGCCGTCATCGTCGGCGGCCTCTATGTCTCGCTCGGGCCCACCGTCGGCGCCGTCATCACCATCCTGCTTGCGGAGGTATTGCGCATCAAGTTCGGGACCAACGCGGTGGGCTGGGACAACCTCGTCTATGGCGTGATGCTGGTGGTCTTCATCATCTTCCTGCCCAAGGGCATTCTTGGTAGCATCCTCGACAGATTGAAGACGCAACCGAAGAAGGCGTGAGGGATCGATAACGTGCACGGCACTCATCCCGTCATGGCCGGGCATAGCCGTCCGAAGGACGGCGTCGCTTACGCTCGCCTATGCCCGGCCATCCACGTCTTTCTATCGGCGACGGAGTCAAAACGTGGATGCCCGGGACAAGCCCGGGCATGACGACGGGGTGAGAGATGAACAAGAAATCTTCGCGATCGCTCGCGGATGAACTGAAGTCCTACGTCGCCCCGTTCCGCTACGACGGCTCCGGCGAATTTCACTTGAAATCGCACAAGACCAACGAGAAGGGCGGCCTCGACAAGGACACGGCGACGAAGATCATCGAGGCCAACCGCAAGCGGCTCAATGACTTTCAGGAAAAGCTCTACGCGCAGGACCGTTGGTCGATGCTGCTGATCTTCCAGGGCATGGACGCTGCCGGCAAGGACAGTGCGATCAAGAGCGTGTTCGAAGGGATCAATCCGCAGGGCTGCGACGTTTGGTCGTTCAAGCAGCCGTCGAGCAGGGAGCTCGACCACGATTTCCTCTGGCGCAGCACGATCGCGCTGCCCGAGCGCGGCCGCATCGGCATCTTCAACCGCTCCTATTACGAGGAATGTCTGGTGGTGCGGGTGCACCCGGAAATTCTCGCCAAACAGAAGATCCCGCAGCAGTTGGTCACCAAGGACATCTGGAAGGAGCGTTTCGAGGACATCTCCGCGATGGAGCGCTACCTCGCGCGCAACGGCACCGTGATCCTGAAATTCTTCCTCAACGTCTCCAAGGAGGAGCAGCGCGAGCGCTTTCTCGAGCGGCTCGAGGACCCCGCCAAGAACTGGAAGTTCTCGCTGGCCGATATCGGCGAGCGCGCGCTGTGGGCGAAATACCAGGCCGCCTACCAGGACATGATCCACCACACCTCGACCAAGGCCGCGCCATGGATCGTCGTCCCCGCCGACCACAAATGGTTCTCCCGCGTCGTGATCGGTTCGGCGATCGTGTCAGCGCTCGACAAGCTCGACCTGCATTTCCCGAAAGTCGACAAGGCCGACCGCAGCGAGTTCAAGCAGGTCCGCGAGGCGCTATTGGCGGAAGAGAGGGCGAAGTAGGGTGGGCAAAGGCGCGCAGCGCCGTGCCCACCATTGGTGCCGAGTAATCCGGACGAATGGTGGGCACGCTGCGCTTTGCCCACCCTACAAATTCCGGATCGGCCGGCTTCTTCAGCGAGAACCCGGGCAACATCGTAAACAAATATTAACCAGACAGGGGCGTTGTAAACGAATTATTAACCAATTGGGTTCGGGATTGGTCATGCGACAAACCCCGCACTAACGGAGAAGCTGATGGATACCCCAACATCTGCCGCACCCGACGAAAAAACGACTTCGGCGGAACCGGCTTTGGCGACACAATCCAGCAAATCGGAACCGCAAGAGAAGTCGAAACCCTCCGGCGCGCTGGAGGCCAGTGCCGAACGCATCAGCTCTTCCGTCGCCCGGTTGACCTCGAACTCGATCGACGAACTTCAGGGGTTGGTTTCCGAGCTGCAAAGAATGCAGGACTTCCTGAAGTCCGAGGTCAACAACGTCCAGCGCCAGATCGACAGCGCGTTGGCCGGAATCAACATCATCGTCGAAACGATCAGTCCCTGGAAAAGTATCGCGGCCTCGCAAGCGCATCCATCCGGCATGCGCAACGTCCGCCCGGGAGGACCGGCGGCCAATGTTGAGCAACGCATGCGCGTCGGGTAGTAACGGCGGGCGGGCCGCCCGTCGATATTTGCGGTGTATGGTGCGCACGAGAGAATGAACGCCGCATCGCCACCGCCACGTCACTAAATCGCCTGGCGACTCAACGACTGCTGTAGCAGCGGGCCGCGGGTGATGCGCGTGGGTGTAGCAGTGATGCGTTTTATGTCCAATTTAACTCCGGCCACGAGTGGGCTGATTCTGGTCGCACTGCTCGTGCTTGGCGCGGTCGTCGTTCAACATGTCGGCCCGGCTGAGAAAGGCGGTGTGGTCATCAGGGCGTCCGAACACGATGAGGGCCGCACGCGCACCACCGTCGGGAATGGTGACTGGGTTACTCCTGACATCGGTGGTGTCAAAGGCCTGAGAGGGTCGCTGCCGTAGGATAAATTGTTGGACAGGGGTGACTACGCAGAAGGGTGGGCACGCTTCCGCCTTCGCTCTTCGAGCTACGGCGGACAAGTCGCTTTGCCCACTCTGGGGCTAACGCGCTACGCCGCGGCTTCCCCGAAGATCATCTGCCAGCCTTTTCGCGTGTCCATGTACTCGCGAACCTGCTTGATGCGGCCGCCTGCCACGACAAAGATGAAACAATAGTCGTTGTCATAATGCCGTCCTTCGGGAAGTCTCGCCCGCATCCGCTCCTCGATGATCACCGTGTCACCATCGGCATGAACAGCGCGGAACGAGATATCGATTTCGGAGAACAGGCGGTGCATCTCAGAGGCGATGAAGCGCGCGATCTGGTCGGGGCCGACCATGTGATCGGTATGCGCGAGCGCCACCGCCGTCGCATTGCGGGCCGGCGCGATCCATTCGGCGTCCGGCGTGAAGAGGGATGCGATCTGGCCGGCGTCGCGGGTCGAAAATGTCTTCCAGGCGTTGAGGACGACGTCCTTGGCTGTCGGATTCATGATTGTTGCCTTCAGTGGAGAGTGAAATCGATCGCCCCCGATGTAGGACGGTCCGACCGCGACTGCTGGCCGGAATCGGACCTCATCACCTCCAGCCATTTTTCCCGGCCGCGCGATGCGGTAGAGTTCGAGGATGCTGAGTTTCGATGTCTGCAATGCTGCGCGGCTGCGGCGCGACGCGCGCTACGACGGCCGCTTCTTCACGGCGGTGCGGACCACGCGGATCTATTGCCGCCCGGTCTGTCCGGTGAAGCATCCGCTGACGCGTAACGTCAGCTATTACCCGACGGCCGCCGCCGCCGAAGCGGCGGGATACCGGCCATGCCTGCGCTGCCGCCCGGAAACCGCGCCGTTCTGCCCGGCCTGGAACGGCACGCGTTCGACCGTTGCGCGCGCACTGAAACTGATCGACGGCGGCGCACTGGAACGCGGATCAGTCGTCGCATTGGCGGAGAGGCTGGGGGTCACCTCTCGCCATCTCGCGCGGTTGTTCGAGCGCCATGTCGGCGCCAGCCCGCAGCAGGTCGCGACCACCCGCCGGGTGCAGCGGGCGAAGCGACTGCTGGACACCACCAACGACACGATGACGGAAATCGCCTTTCGCGCAGGCTTCGGCAGCGTCCGCCGCTTCAACGCGGCATTTTCCGATCTCTACGGCCGCTCGCCGTCGAGCCTCCGCGCGACATCGCGCGGTCGAAGAAGGTGAGGGGCGGGGAAGAACTCGCCGGGGCCTGCATCGCCCCGGCCGTCATACGCCGCGAAAGCGGGGTATCCAGTACGCTGCGGCCTCTCGGCCCGAGCGCCGAATACCGGGTCGTCCGGTCCCGGCTACGCCAAGGCTTCGCCGAGGCTGTCCCTTTTGGCTCGCCGTAGCCTTAGCGGAGGCGGCACGCCGGACGACGACATCAGAATCTAGGTCACCCATCCTGACCATCTTTTGGCATTGCGGCCGGCTGTATTTCTCGTCTAGAACAGCCCCGGAACGCCCTGCGGCAACGGACCGTCAACGGTTTTGGCCGAGATTTGGGCGTCCACAAGGGTCTGGCAATGCTGATTCGCAGCGAAAAGTCGGGAGTTTTGGGTGGAGCCGCCAAGGCTGCCCCCGCAATTCCGGCTGCGTCCGCGCCCACCCTCCTTCTTGGCGGGATTCTGCTTCTTATCGGCCCCTGAGGGCCGTCTGGGCATTTGCGCCTGGGCACTCAGGGGTTTTGAGCGAGATCACCAGACCCTTCAGCGCCACTTGAACCGGCGCAAGACCCAAAGGAATACAGAACCATGACCACCGCCAACAAGTCCGAGAAGGACCGCGTCATCATTTTTGACACCACGCTGCGTGACGGCGAGCAGTGCCCCGGCGCGACCATGACCTACGAGGAAAAGCTCGAGGTCGCCGAGATGCTCGACGACATGGGCGTCGACGTCATCGAGGCTGGCTTCCCGATCACCTCGGAAGGTGATTTTCAGGCGGTCAGCGAGATCGCCCGCCGCTCCAAGAATGCCGTGATCGCCGGCCTGTCGCGCGCGCACCCGAAGGACATCGACCGCTGCGCCGAGGCGGTGAAGTTCGCCAAGCGCGGCCGCGTCCACACCGTGATCGCGACCTCGCCCTTGCACATGCGCGTCAAGCTGAACATGACGCCGGAGCAGGTGATCGAAACCTCGATCGCCAACGTCACCCGCGCCCGCAACCAGATCGACGACGTCGAATGGTCGGCGGAAGACGGCACCCGCAGCGAGATGGACTTCCTCTGCCGCATCGTCGAGGCCGTCATCAAGGCCGGCGCCACCACGGTGAACATCCCCGACACGGTTGGTTATACCGTGCCGGAGGAATACACCCACTTCATGCGCACGCTGATCGAGCGCGTGCCGAACTCCGACAAGGCGATCTTCTCCGTCCACTGCCATAACGACCTCGGCATGGCGGTGGCGAACTCGCTGGCCGGCATCGCCGGCGGCGCGCGGCAGGTCGAATGCACCGTCAATGGCATCGGCGAGCGGGCCGGCAACGCCGCGCTCGAAGAGATCGTGATGGCGATCAACGTGCGCAACGACAAATTCCCGTGGTGGAACAAGATCGACACCACGCAACTGACGCGGGCCTCGAAACTGGTATCGGCGGCGACCTCGTTCCCGGTGCAGTACAACAAGGCAATCGTCGGCCGTAACGCCTTCGCGCATGAGAGCGGCATCCACCAGGACGGCGTGCTGAAGGACGCTTCCACCTACGAGATCATGCGGCCCGAAATGGTCGGCCTGAAGCAGTCCTCGCTGGTGCTGGGCAAGCATTCCGGCCGGCACGCCTTCGTGCACAAGCTGGAGGAGATGGGCTACAAGCTCGGCCCGAACCAGCTGGAAGATGCCTTCGCGCGGATGAAGGCGCTGGCCGACCGCAAGAAGGACATCTACGATGAGGACATCGAGGCGCTGGTCGATGAGGAAATGGCTGCCTCGCATGATCGCATCAAGCTGACCTCGCTGACCGTCATCGCCGGCACCCACGGTCCGCAGCGCGCGACCATGAAGCTCGACGTCGACGGCCAGGTGAAGATCGAGGAAGCCGAAGGCAACGGCCCGGTCGATGCGGTCTTCAACTGCATCAAGGCGCTGGTGCCGCACGAGGCCAAGCTGGAGCTGTATCAGGTCCACGCCGTCACCGAAGGCACCGACGCGCAGGCCGAAGTCTCCGTGCGTCTCTCGCATGAGGGCCGCTCCATGACGGCGCGCGCCGCGGACCCGGATACGCTGGTCGCCTCGGCAAAGGCCTATCTCGGCGCGCTCAACAAGATCGTCATGAAGCGCCAGCGCGATATGCCGGCCCAGGCGGCGGGCTGACGCGCGGCGCGTTGTCCCCATCGTCATTCCGGGATGGTCCGAAGGACCAGACCCGGAATCTCGAGATTCCGGGTTCGCTTCGCGCCCGGAATGACATCAATAACCAGCAACGAAACACGGCGCCTTGAGCGCCGTGTTTTGTTTTTAGCGACGCGACCGTAGGGTGGGCAAAGGAGCGCCAGCGACGTGCCCACCATTTATCATCGAGCGCGTTTCGCGATGGTGGGCACGCTTGCGCTTTGCCCACCCTCATATGAGGCGTTTTGAGTCAAGCATCCCGACAGGGCTTGGATGTGATTTTTACGTTCGGTGGAGCGGCGGCGCGCGGAGCCATGCGTAGCGCAGCGTGCCGCCGCGGTCGGTGCGCTCAGGGACTGGCTTCCGGCGATTTATGCAGTTGCTCACTGCATCACCTCATATCCGGTCGGACCGCTGTGATCCGCACCCACATTCCGCATGCATGCGGCGAGGAAGCCACGAGGATGAGACCCATCTACGAAACAGCCTGTTTGCTGGCCCAAGGGTGGCACGGTCACCATCCATCCCGCGCTGACCGCGGCAGATGCCGCGACGCTGACGCGTTCGTTGAAAGTGGTTAGATCTTTACGGCCTTGAGCACCGCGCCTTCCGGCACGAGACCGGTCGTGAGGTAGCGCCACAGCGCCACCATCAGCTTGCGCGCCAGGGCGACGATGGCGACGCGCTTGATGCGCTTGCCGGCATCGAGCGTGCGCTTGCGGTACTCCAAGGTCAGCTTGCTGTCCGGCTGATGCCGCAGCCACAGCCAGGCCAGTTCGATCGCGGCACAGCGGGCGCGCGGGTTGCCCGCCTTGCTGATGCCCTGGTCGCGGTCGATGCCGCCGCTCCGCCATGGACTGGGCGTCAGTCCGAAATAACTCCCGACCTCGCGGCGATTGCGGAAGTCCTTGTAGAACACCTCGCTGGTCAGCGTCGTCGCGAACGCCGGGCCGAGACATTTGAGCCGGCGCAGCAGTTCGCTGCGCCGGGTCATCTCGGCTTCCGCAGGCATTGGCTCCGCTGCGGCCGCCTCCTGCGCGAGCACGTCGAGCCGATCGCGCACCAGCATCAGCCGCGCGTGCTCGTGTCGGATCTCGCTCAGCATCCGCGGCGGCACCGCCTGGCCTTGCCAATCCCGCTGCGTTGCCAGCCAGCTCAGCCAGTCGCGCCGCCGCGGGTTCCCGACCGCCATGCCCCGCAGCCGCAGCAGTGCCTTGATCCGGTTGGTGTGAGCGGTTTGCTCCTTGATCAGCCGGTCGCGTTCGCGGCTGCCGCGGCGGGCGTCCTCCTGTTCGGCTGCAGGCACCCGGACGATCCGCACCACCCGCGGCTCGCCGCGCAGATACGCCATCAGCGTGCGCAGCATCCGCTCGCCATCGATCCGGTCGGTCTTCACCCGCCGCGCCCGCTGGTCCACCGCAATGCTGGCGGGATCAAACACGTAGTTCGTGATGCCGGCCGCCAGCAGCAGCCGGTGCAGCCAGAACCCGTCGTAGCCCGCCTCGTAGCAGCTCGCCACCGCCGGAACGCCTCCCAGCGTTCGAGCCGCCCGCTCCCGAACCCGACCCACCAACGCCAACAGCTCGGCATGATCGCCACCCTCCAGCTTGTGGTGCGATATCTTGTCCTTGTCCGGGCTGTGCAGCGCGACCCGCCAGCTCCGCTGGCTCAGTTCGATTGCAACGAAAATTGTGCCAATATGGCCGGCGGTGGGCGTGGCTACGGTGGATGCTTGCATCTGACTCTCCGAGGGGTTCGAGTGTGGAAACCCAAACCTTATCGGAAAGGCCACGCTCACCGCCTCATGGAATCTACGGTTCTGCGAACTGATTTGCCGCAAGCACAATTCTTGATGCGCAACTGCGACAAGATATCCCGAAGGCAAATCATTTCTGATTTTCAGAAATGGTGTCAAGCCCGGGAAGCAAAAATATTCCGCTTTCGTTCTCACCCAAATCAGCCGCATAACTCCGCCCGTCTCACGGCAAGATGAGGGGCGCTCGCGATCGTCACGAACGCGCGGTGAGATGCGATGGACGCTGATGTCACGACGACGGACGTGACGTGAGGCGTACGGCGAAGTCGTGTGGTTCGGGCGCCGCGGTGCTGGCGTTAAGTCCTGAGAAGCGAAGCTTCTCAAAGGCGACGGAGGCAAAAGAGCCGTTCTCCGGGAAGAGCACGAAGTAAGTCGTAAAGCCATTGCGCAGGGAAGGCCGGAGTGTTTCCGCTGTACCTGTATGCTCGTGTGCGCCTTTTGCTATGCGCAATGGCACGCGAGACCGCGGGTGCGGCAAGCACCCGGTCTTCCCTGCGCCCTCTGATCTCAAAGGGGGTAAACAAAGATGCAAACCTCGGGCAGAACATGTCGCGAGATCGCCGACCTACATTCAAGTGTCATCGGCCGGCTTGCCGCCTTCGCTAAAGCTTCGGCGAGCCAAGAGGGAAAGCCTCGGCGAAGCCTTGGCGTAGCCGGGACCGGGCGACCAAGTATCCCAGAGACAACAATGATTGAATCGATAAGCCGCGGCGTACTGGATCCCCGCCTTCGCGGGGATGACAGCCGAGTGTTGGTTCGCAATGACGGATGAGAAAATCCCCGAGCCTTTCGTTGCGAGGAAAGCAGACACAGCGAACGTTTATTGGACGCGGATTGCGGAGCTCCGGCACGCTGCCCGAACCAATAATCCGACACCGGGCGACCGGAATTGATTTTGCAGCGCAGCAAAGTGCGTCAACAGGCCCCTTCTAACGGGCAATGGCAATTCGGTCGGCTTGTCTATATTGGTGCATCTGGCATGCAAGCATCGGAACCGCGTCGGCGCGTTCCGGGAAAATAACGGGAGGAAACATGCGCAAGCTGATTTTGGCCGCGGCATCGATCGCGGCGCTGGCTCTGGTCGGACCTGCTGCGGCGCAATCGCCGATCGTCATCAAGTTCAGCCATGTGGTGGCAACCAATACGCCGAAGGGGCTGGCGGCCGAGAAGTTCAAGGAACTGGCCGAGAAATACACCGAGGGCAAGGTCAAGGTCGAAGTCTATCCGAACTCGCAGCTCTACAAGGACAAGGAAGAGCTGGAAGCGCTGCAGCTCGGCGCGGTGCAGATGCTGGCGCCCTCGAACTCGAAGTTCGGCCCGATCGGGGTCAAGGAGTTCGAGGTCTTCGATCTGCCCTACATTCTTCCCGATCTGAAGACGCTGCGGAAAGTGACTGACGGTCCGCTCGGCGCCAGGCTCCTGAAGCTGCTCGAACCGAAGGGCATGATCGGTCTTGCCTACTGGGACAACGGCTTCAAGCAGATGTCCGCCAACAAGAAGCTGGTGGCGCCGGCCGACTATCGTGGCCTGAAGTTCCGCATTCAGTCGTCGAAGGTGCTGGAAGCGCAGTTCCGCTCGCTCGGCGTGGTCCCGCAGGTGATGGCGTTCTCGGAAGTCTATCAGGCGCTGCAGACCGGCGTCGTCGACGGGCAGGAGAACACCTGGTCGAACATCTATACCCAGAAAATGCACGAGGTGCAGAAGTACATCACCGAGACCAATCACGGCTACATCGGCTATGTCGTGGTCACCAACAAGAAGTTCTGGGACGGGCTGCCGGCGGACGTTCGGGCCAATTGCGAGAAGGCGATGAAGGAAGCCACCGCCTATGGCAACGCGCAGTCGCAGAAGGAAAACGACGACGCGCTCGCCGACATCAAGAAGACGGGCAAGAGCGAGATCATCAAGCTCACGCCAGAGCAGGACGCCGCGATGCGCAAGGCGATGGAGCCTGTCTACAAGGATGTCGCCGGCCGCGTCGGCCAGCCGCTGATCGACGAGTTCCTGAAGGAGACGAGGGGCGCGACGAACTAGGTCAATGTTGATTGGGCTTCCGTGTCACGGCACGGAAGCCCTTCGCATTTTCGGGGCGAGCGGCGCGAGCCGCGCAGGATAGGGTAGGGCTGTCAGAGGCCCAGCCTGAAGGGGGAACATTGATATTGCTTCGCATCCTCGACCGGCTTGAGGAGATCTTGATCGCAACGCTGATGGCGCTCGCGACCGTGCTGATCTTCCTCGCCGTGTGTCACCGCTATCTGCTCGGCATACCCTTCCTGTTTCCGATCCTGTTCCCGATCAACCTGTCCTGGGCGCAGGAGCTCTGCATCTACATGTTCGTGTGGGTGGCCAAGTTTGGCGCCGCCTATGGCGTGCGCACCGGCATCCATGTCGGCGTCGACGTCGTGGTCAATCAGCTCAGGTCGCCCTGGCGCAACTATGTCGTGCTGTTCGGTTTGCTCTGTGGCGCGTTCTTCACCGTGGTGATCGGCACCATGGGCGCGAAGTTCGTTTACGGGCTCTACCATACCGACCAGGTGTCACCCGACCTCGAGATTCCAAGCTGGTTCGTCTACCTCTGCATTCCTCTCGGCTCCTATCTGATGTGCTTCCGCTTCCTGCAGGTGGCATATCATTACTTCTTCACCGGTGAACTGCCGCATCACGACCACGCCCATGTCGAGGGCGTGGACGTCGATGAGCCGGGTGCGGGCGCTGCGGGGGTGACGCGATGACCTCGGTTATCATCTTCGGCCTCCTGATCGCGCTGATGCTCACGGGCATGCCGATCTCGATCGCGCTCGGCCTCACGGTGCTCACCTTCATCTACACGATGACCAACGTGCCGACGGAATCGGTGGCGCTGAAGCTGTTCACCGGCATCGACAATTTCGAGATCATGGCGATCCCGTTCTTCATCCTCGCCGGAAATTTCCTCACCCATGGCGGCGTCGCGAGACGCATGATCGATTTTGCGAGATCGATGATCGGCCATTGGTATGGCGGGCTGGGGCTCGCCGGCGTCCTGGCCTGCGCGCTGTTCGCCGCCGTGTCGGGCTCTTCGCCCGCCACCGTGATCGCGATCGGGTCGATCATGCTGCCCGCGATGGTGAAGCAGGGTTTCCCGAAACGCTTCGGTGCCGGCGTCATCACCACCTCGGGCGCGCTCGGCATCCTGATCCCGCCGTCGATCGTGATGGTGATCTATTGCGTGGCGACCGGCGGCAACATCGCGCTCGATCCGGCCGGCCAGCGCGTCTCCTCCGCGTCGGTCGGCCAGATGTTCATCGCCGGCGTCATTCCCGGCCTGATGCTGGCGACGCTGCTCGGCATGACCACCTTCTACCGCGCCTGGCGCAACGATTATCCGAGGCTGCCGAAGGCGAGCTGGGGCGAACGCATTACTGCGTTCCGCAAATGCGTCTGGGGCCTGCTGCTGATCCTGATCGTGCTCGGCGGCATCTATGCTGGTATTTTCACGCCAACCGAAGCTGCGGCGATCAGCGCCGTATATGCCTTCGTGATCGCCGTGTTCGTCTATCGCGACATGACGCTGTGGGATGTGCCGAAGGTGCTGCTCGGCTCGGCCAACATGAGCGCGATGATCCTCTACATCATCACCAACGCGGTGCTGTTCTCCTTCCTGATGGCGAACGAGAACATTCCGCAGCAGATCGCCAACTGGATCACCTCGATCGGCGTCGGCTGGATCGTCTTCCTGCTCGTCGTCAACGTGCTGCTGCTGATCGCCGGCAACTTCATGGAGCCGTCCTCGATCGTGCTGATCATGGCGCCGATCCTGTTTCCGGTGGCGGTCAAGCTCGGCATCCATCCGGTGCATCTCGGCATCCTGATGGTGGTCAACATGGAGGTCGGTATGTGCCATCCGCCGGTCGGGCTGAACCTCTATGTCGCCTCCGGCATCGCCAAGATGGGCATCACCGAGCTGACGATCGCGGTGTGGCCGTGGCTTCTGACCATGCTGATCTTCCTCGGCATCGTGACCTACGTGCCGGAGATCTCGCTGTGGCTGCCGCGAATGCTCGGCATGCTCTAGCCATGCTGCATTGCGCTGGATCAAACGGAGGGCGGATTACATCTTGGTAAGGGAAGCCTCTCTTGCCAATCCTTAAGTTGAACGCAGGCCGGGGCCGGCCCATCTTCAGGCAACCTTTCACAGGAGGTTCGCATGAGGAAGTTCGCCATCGCAGCGGTCGCGGTTCTCGCCATCGCCGGCTCCACCGCTGTTTACGCCCAGCACCGCCATTGGGGCTATGGCCATATGCGGATGAGCCCGGAGGACCGGGCGGCTTTTGCGGACGCGCGGATCGCGGCGGTCCATGCCGGCCTCAAGCTTTCGGCCGAGCAGGAAAAGCTGTGGCCGCCGGTCGAGGCGGCGGTGAAGGAGTTCGCCAAGCTCAGGATCGATCGCGCCAATGCGCGGATGAGCTCGCGGGACGATTCCGACCAGCAGAAGCCGGACGATCCGGTCGCCCGGCTGCGTGACCGGGCCGAGAACATGGCGGCCTCGGCGGCGGCCATGAAGAAGATCGCGGACGCGGCCGATCCGCTCTACAAGACGCTGGATGACGGCCAGAAGCGCCGGCTTGCCGTCCTGACCCGGATGGACCGGTTCAGGGAGGGCTGGCGCCACCGCCGGTTCGAGCGCGAAATGGGCCGGGATCGCGACTTTGACCGGCATCGGGGCTATGACCGCGACCGGTATGACCGGAATGGTGGCCCGGATCGGAACGGCTCCGAACGGCTCTGACGCGCGCCCGATCGGGTCCCGATCCAGACAACGGCAGAAGCCGCTGAAATCCAGCGGCTTTTTGCCATTCCGGAAAGCCGCCAAAGCCCGGGAAAACTTCACGCCTCTTGCTGGACATCCCGGGATCGCTTTGCTAAACGACGCCCCTCGCAAAGGTTTTCCGGACCTAAAGCGTCCGGGCGCATAGCTCAGTTGGTAGAGCAGCTGACTCTTAATCAGCGGGTCCCAGGTTCGAGCCCTGGTGCGCCCACCACAGGAAAACGATTGTTTTCCAATGACTTCGCTGGGTGGTTGCCAAGAACAACTGGGTCTCGTGCGACCATTTCTTGGTTGGGACGTCGCATAGCTAGATTGCGGTTGTCATTGTCCTTGTTTCTGTAGCCTCACCCGAGTTGATACAACGCCCAGATGCGACGGTACAGGTCGATTGCTTGCTCGTCGTAGATTGGGATACTGGGGCGAATAAAACGGACGATCTGCTCCCTGCGTCGCCTCGCGTGCCGATTTGTGCAGAACCAGAATCCGATTGGCTAGGTCGAGGTTGGCGTGACGTCCGGCGCCAACCGCGACTGCCTACAACTTGGTGCGTTCAGTAGGACGTGTGAACAGCTCCGGCACCTCGACCTTCCCATCTTCTCTGCTGCACGTGGAACAGGGGCTTGTGAGAGCTGGTTACAGCCCCCGCGACCCGGAAAGAATCAAGCTCTCCACAGCAATTAGTATGATCCACCGTCGGTTGCTTGGCTATCTAACACTATTATAACGAGTTGAATTGCTGCCCTCCCGGCGGTGATTCGCAGTGATTTTCAAAAGCAAGCAATTAGGGAAGACGCTCATTTGAACGACAGGATGGCTCTGAGTCTTTTAGCTGAAGTGATGGGCTGGCCAGAAGACGATCAAGCGGTTGCAACTCGCGAGTATGCTTGGCTGCGAATGATGTCCGCGGTGAAGTACGATGGCTATTCGTACTTCCGAGCAGGCGTGCGCTTTCTCGAGAGTCTCGCTACGTGGCTTAAGCAGTTCGATCCAGCCGATCGGGCCGCAGCGTACGATTTTGTAAAGAAGCGCCTTGTCTATATTTCGCTGTCCGAGATGCAGTGCTTGGTCGAGACCTTCGTGCCTGAGGTCGTCACACCCCATCTTCGGCGAACGGTAGCGCATCAGCTCGGTATCAAGCCATATGAAGTGTGGACCGACAAGAGCGGTGCGGACGCGTTCACGCGATGTCTGCGCAAGACGTTGTTCGTCGGGATGAGCGACGGGAGTCGCATCGACATGCTTCGCCGTGCGAACGCTGGTCGGATTTCGACAGAGCAAGTCGTACCGATGATGAATGTCGACAAGGAGAAGTGGCTCGATCTCAGCAAGAATCTCAGGCAGGCCCACGGAATGACGCCGACCGAACAGTTCGACTGCGTCTACTTGATTGACGACTTCACCGCCTCTGGTACGACGTTCATTCGCAAGAACGCCGACGGCGAGTGGAAGGGAAAGCTAAAGAAGTTTAACGATTTGATCCGCGATGCGCGCGACAGCGTCGGCGATGGCTTCCCGATCGCGGAGAATTACGAATTGCATATCCATCACTACATTTCCAGCGCCCAGGCCAGGTCGGCGCTAATGAAGCGGCTGGAGATAGCTAAAGCGGAATGGAGCGAATGGACCTGCTCCGACTATACCGTGACGGAAGGCCTGCTCCTGCCGGACACTCTTCCTCTGGCGCGGCCCTCCGACGGGGCGATGCTCGACCTTGGCGATAAGTACTACGACCATGAGATATTCACGCGCGCCGAGAAGCATTGCCGCGAAGCGGGGCAGAGCGACATGAAGCTCGGATACGCCGATTGTGCTCTGCCCATCATCTTGGAGCACAATACTCCGAACAACAGTGTCCCGCTACTATGGGCTGAAACGGCGGGTAACGGCGGCGCACGTGCGATGCGACCTCTGTTCTACCGACGCGACAGGCACGGGTCTCTTCAATGACTAATCCCTTCCTCAGGCGTGCGACGGAATACATACGCGATGATTCCGCATTTCTTGCAATCATCAGCCCGGAGCCGCTGACGGCGTTTGTTGCTAAGCACAAGAAGCGCGCGCTTTTGTTCGATCATCCGGTTCGGGTGATTGGAACACCTGGAAGCGGTAAGACCATGATGGCGAGCCTGGTCGAATTCAGGCTTCTCGAGTCGATCTTGCGCGACCAGAGCAGCGAGAACAACCGATCACTGGCGTCTGTCTTGGCGAGCTGTGGCTTCACCGAGGATGAGCGACCGAAGGTCGCGGCTGTCAGAATTCCCATGGAGTCGGAATATAGGGACTTCTGGGAGCTCCCCTACGAACCAGCCGTCAAGACAAAGCTCGTTCTGGCCCTGATCCAGGCCCGGACGATCCTCGCGCTGGTTCGCAACCTGACGGCCAATCGTCGGCGGCGCCTGAATGAGATCAAATTCATCCCACGCGAGGGGGCAGGGGCCCAGCTCGAACAGATTGGCGGAGCCAATGCGGAGGACGTCGTTGCTCGCGCTCGCAGTGTGGAGCGAGCTGTTTACTCGGTCGGTGCAAGTCTCCTTCCTCCTTCCCTAGATAACATCGCTGAGGAGGCGCGCGAGCCTTACCAGCCATTCGAGGCAATTCAGGAAATTGAGATCGATTGGGGCGGCAGTTCGTGCCGCTTGCGGCCCCTGACGATACTGGATGACGTCCATACCCTGCATCCGGACCAGTTCGAGGCCCTCTTTCGCGCTCTCGCACGTCGCGAGATACGTTTTGCTCGTTGGATGATGATGCGGATGGACGCGCTCTCGCCGAACGCGGTCTTTCGATCCGCGGACGAGGATGCGCTGCCAGGCCTGAAGGTCGAGCGCGACTATCTCGACATTTTCATGCAGACCGATAGTGTCAGGCTCGATGAGCGTCGCCAGTTCCGCAAGATGGCCGCTGACATGGCCGATCGCTATCTCCGTCTGGTGCAGCCCCTCCGCGATCGCAACTACACTCGGTTCAAGGACTTGCTCGGCGAAGAGCCGCCGCGACTTTCGGCAAGCCAGATTGCCGAGCTGCGGACGCTCATCGATCGCGACCAGCGGAAGCTGCAGATTGGCCACGAAAGGCGGCGGAAGATCCAGCAGGCGGTTGAGCGTTACGTCAAGGGAGCGAAATCGCTAGATCTCGGCGAGGAAGTGCAGCTCGTAATGACGCGTGTGCTTTTGCACAGGTATGCGATCAGAACGTCAGGTCAGACAGGAAACCTGTTCGCGGACGATCCGGAGCCGCGGCAACCGCTAAAGGTTAAGAGTACTATCGCTGATGCCGCTCGTCTTATGCTGAACGACTTGTTTAAGCGACCATTTCATTTCGGACTGGACGATCTCTGTGACGCGAGCAACGAGAATGCCGAGGTATTTCTTCAGCTAGCCGGCGCTCTTGTCGAGCGGATGGAGACCAAGGCGATAAGAAATCAGGATCCCGCGCTTACGCCTGCGCAACAGCAAGGCGCGCTCCGTGAGAAATCGGGCCAGATGATCGATGCATGGGGGTTTCCGTTTGCTCGCAAGGTACGAGCCCTCATAGACCGGATCGCCGAAGATTGCCGTACGGTATCGACCGAGCCGAATGCTCCGTTAGGAGCCGGCGCAAACGCGGTCGCCGTGCTCGAAACGGAGATGAAGGATTTGCTCGCGAGCGAAAGCGAGCTGGCGCTCGTTCTGAAGTTCGCGATAGCCTACGGCGCGCTCGTTGCCATCCGCGATTACGGCCAAGGAGGCAAGAACTGGTGTCTCCTCGAGCTGTCAGGCCCGGTTTGCCTTGCCAACGGTTTGACCCTTAATCGTGGAGGGTTCCTAGAGCGTACCGTTTCAGATCTCGGTCCAGTCGAGGAAAAGGTCTAGCGGATCATGCGCCGACATTGGGAGAATTGCGTTACCCATTTTGACGATGGCGTAGACCAGTTCATCGACGACTTCTTTTCTGAATCGTCTCGATGCTGTGTGCTTGTCGCGGGCGCGGGATTCGATCCGAGAGCTCAACGAATAGCGCGCAAGCTTTCTGCAACGATGGGGGATCGCGTGCACGGTCTCTTCATCAGGGAGGATCGTGGAGATCCTGCCGTCGCACTTCAGAAGCTCGCCGACGAAAACGAAGCGCAGCTGAGGAGTGTGATTGCCGACACGACCGTCGCCCACGTTCAGATTTTCTCGGCGGATGATCGCGCACCAATCGGCGGTCACGGCGTACGCTCGGCCGTGGACGGCTACAAATGGCCTGATGACATTACCGACGTTGTGCTGGATATGAGCGCGCTGTCGACAGGGGTAGGATTTCCGCTCGCCAAATTGCTGCTCGAATTCGCCGAGGCTAGGCCGAAGGTCAGCCTCCACTTGATGGTTGTCTCAAATCCGGAACTGGATGACCGGATCGTCGGCGAGCCGTCGGCGCAGGTTCAGTTCGTTCGCGGATATTCCGGTCCTTCCGGGAGTTACGACGAACTCCCGGTCGCGCGCATCTGGCTACCGCAACTTGGGAAGGGGCGGGTTGAAACGTTGCGGAGGATAAGGAGCACCCTCGATAGCGTTTATAAGGTGTGCCCCGTCGTGCCATTCCCCGCGCGAAATCCCAGGCGGGCCGACGAACTTCTAGCCGAATACCAGGCGCAGCTCCTGAACGAATGGGAGGTCGATGCACGCGACCTGATCTACGTGTCGGAACGGAATCCGCTCGATTGCTACCGGACAATCTCCACCCTAAAGAAGAGATACGATCGAACCGTGGAGGATGTCTTTTTCCCTCAAATCATTCTTTCTCCGTTCGGCAGCAAAGTGATCGCAGTCGGGGCGATGATGGCGGCCATAGAACATGATCTGTCAGTCCAGTACGTCGAGACTCTTCGGTACGAATACGACCCTGTTAATCCAACCGGAACGCCTCCTTTGCCAGATATGGCCGTTCATGTGTGGCTTCACGGACCCGTGTACGGGAGCTACGATGCGGGAACCCAAAAGGTTGCGAGCTAGGGCGCACGTACGGGCGTGATCTTTCGGCAGCCTACCGTTGCAAGATGGGCGGCAATGTCACATCTCAATGCAGAAGGCGCCGTTACTGAACTTTGGCAATTCTCTGCTGAATAGAAGCCTCGACGCGAGACAATCGGCAATCTTATGACCGCAGTGTTCACAACGAAGTTGACCGGCCTCTGCAATACCATCTCGGCGACGTGCGATGGCGAAATCAGCTTTTTAGCCGAGGCGCTCGAGCGCGCGGCCGATTATCCCGTGGCCGCAGTCGGAAGCGGAGGCTCCGCTGTCGCTGCCGAGTTCTTATCGTCTTGTCGGACTTCGCTTTTCCATTCGGCGACGGCGGTGACGACGCCGATGGCGTTCGCGCTCGATCCTGTCTTGCCGAAGTGGGGTGTCTGGCTGTTCACTGCTGGCGGCGAGAACGCGGATATCCGCGCAGCATTCCGGACTGCCATCAAGGAACATGCCCGCCGGATCGATGTCGTCACCGCACGGGGCAGAAGTCTTGTCGCTGATGCGGGGGCCGAGGACGTCAGGCTACACGTCGTTCCCGTAACCGATCAAAAGGACGGTTTTCTGGCGACGCACTCGCTGACGGCGACCATCACGTCGTTGCTCCTCGCAAGCGATCACGTTGCCGGGAATGACGTCGATCAAAGAAGTGCTCAAGTGCGAGCGAGATCGGAGAACCTCTTGAGGTCTTCGTACCGCGCTCGCTTGATCGAGACTGTCGCTGGCTCTTGGGATTCCGGGCGCGATACGCTGATTATACTCCACGATCCCGCCCTGACAGCAGCTGCAGTCATGATCGAAACAAGTTGTTGGGAAGCCGGGCTATGCGGAGTGCAGCGAACGGATTTTCGCAACTTCGCGCATGGTCGGCACGTCTGGCTTGACCGGTATGCGGAACGCACGGTTCTTCTTTCGCTGACCTGCGGTCGAAGCCAGCCGTTTTGGGATTCGATCCGGTCTTGTATTCCGCCCACGATACCGCAGATGCATTTTGGCTTCGGCGCGCCCGGCCGACATACCCTCTTTGATGCGGTACTGAGCTCATTCAGTATCGTCGAAGGCTTGGGGGAGGCTACGGGTATCGATCCCGGGAAGCCTGGGGTCGCCGATTTCGGACGCTTGATCTACGACAGCCAGGACCTGCTTGTCGCGATCGAGAGTGAAGATGCGGCCACGCGCAGAAAGCGTCGATCGGAGCAGAAGGCGGATGAGCCGGATAGAACGGATGCACTCTGGTGCACGCACCGCGACGAGTTCATCGAGCGCCTTGGAGCCGCGGAGTTCGGTGCCGTCATCCTCGACTATGACGGGACAATGGTGGCGACGGACAAAAGGCTCAAGCCGCCCACTGGTCCCGTGATCGACGCTATCAAGAAGCTCCTGGACGGCGGCATAGCCATCGCGCTTGCGACTGGCCGAGGAGGATCGGTCGGCGAGGATTTGCGCAAGTGCCTTTCGGCAGAGCACTGCGAGCGCGTGCTCGTTGGCTATTACAACGGAGCGCACATCGTTCCGCTCTCTGTCGATATTCGAGGAACTCCGCCGAAAGCTGATGCCGCGATTTTGGACGCTTTCGAATGCATCCGAGCCGAAGCTGGGATGTTCCTCGGTGGATGGCTTCCGAAGGAAAATCCGCTACAGATCACGATCGGTATCGAAAAACTGGTCTCGTCCGCCGACGGCCTTCGTAAGCTGCGCGAGATCGTGAGTTACCGCCCGTCACTGAAATTGGTCCGCTCGGGACATTCGATCGACATCTGTCCCGCCTGGGCAGCCAAGACACGCGTCTTGGAGGTAATTCAAGCCGGGATGAGCGACGGCCGTCTTCAAATGCTGGCAATCGGCGATAGCGGTGATCGCCATGGCAATGACTTCGATTTGCTGGGTGGAGACTTCGGACTAAGCGTGGACCGGGTTTGCGATCGCGAGATTTCCTGTTGGAATCTCTTGCCCGGCAACGTCTCGGGTCCTGATGGTCTGTTAAGGATACTCAGCGGCATGCGCCTGACGGGTGAGGGCCGCGCGCAATTGGATGTATCCGTGTTGCGAGGGACTTGATAGTATGTTCACGTTATGGTCCAATTGAAGCAGCTGGAATTTTCTCGAGAGTCGCCGCGGCCTGCCGTCGCCGGTACCGGTCTGACTGCGGTCGATCGGGTCTACGCGAACGACTACTCGGCGCCGACGGAGGCTTTGGGCGGCTCGTGCGGGAACGTGCTGCTATCGCTTGCCATGCTGGGCCATCCCGTCTTTCCGGTAGTCAATCTCGGCGATGACGACCATGGCCGCTTCCTTTTCAATGAGTTTGAGAGGGGCGGATGCGAGACCCGTTATATCTCAAGGGCCCACACGGGAAGCTCTCCTGTCATCGTCGAAATCGTCGACACAACCAGTGCGACTCACCATTTCACGACGACGTGCCCTCAGACATTCGTCCGGTTTCCAAAATGGCGCTCGATTGACCGCGACCACGTCTGCCAGGCCGCCGAGACGTTGAAGTCGGTATCGGTTTTCTATGCCGACAGGGTTTCGGAATCGATCATTCTTGCGATGGAAGAAGCCAAGCGAGCGAGCGCCCTGATCTTCTTCGAGCCGGCATCAGCCGACGGTGAACTGTTCGCTCGAGCTGTGCGATACGCTACCGTGATCAAGCTTTCCGACGACACCGTTGGGAAAAGCGTTGCTGACGACGATCTTGATCCTAGAACGATAGTCATCAGAACTCACGGCGCGCGCGGACTGACCGTTTCGAACGGGAACGTCAGGCGTTATTTTCCGTCAAGTGTTGCTCCGCGAGTCGTCGACACATGCGGATCGGGCGACATGGTGACGACCGGCCTGCTCGATCTTGTCCTGAAGCGCTGGTATCGAGACGGAAGTTGGAAGGTCGAAGATATCTTCGACGGGGTCGAGGTTGGCCAGCGCCTAGCGGCACTGAACTGCGGCTTTACCGGTGCTCGCGGTCTTTTCCAGGCTGCGGGTGCGAGCCACGTCCGGGATATGCTCGATAGAGGTCTCGACGAGGTTTCTACCGCGTATTGGACGGCGCTCGGAAGCTGCGACCGCTGAGTTCTTATTCGGCGGCCTGCATCGTGACTTTGCGCCGCTTCTTACTGTTGTTCTGCGCGAAGTGCTCGCGGACCTCCATCAGCAGCACCCCGAGCATATTCTTACCCCCCTTGCCGGGTACTTCTCCCCACAGCCTGTTCACGGCGTTGTCGACGGTTGCAGTCTCGATCAGCACGGCATCCTTGGTGTCGAGGAGAATCGCCGCCAGGTCGGGATGTTGGGTGAACTTCGCCATCAGCACGCCCCTCATGCGGTCGAACTTGACTCTCGACCAGTCGGGGGAGATGTCCCACTGGTAGAGACCGTGCGCTGCCATCGCAAGCAGCGCGGGTGAGGGGGCGGCCATGAGCCATTCCCGGACCTCGTCCTTGCGCGCTTTCCCGGCCTGATAGGCATGCTCGGAGGTGGGATACTCGCGCCCCTCGAAGATGATCTGCCGCCGGTAGAGGTTGCTGAACACTCCATACGGCTTCTCGCTTGCACGATAAAAGCGGATTTCCTTCATCTCCGACCTCTTGTGTAGACTGAATTTCTGCATTATTGCATATATGTGGCCCGTAGGAAAGATGAAATTCGACATTCCGTTGGACGACCTGTCAGCCTCGAAGAGGGAGCGGTCGAAGCGGTCGCGTGCGTGGAAAGGCTAAAAAAGAAGCTTAATCTGCACGATACGAAACTGGCAGAGTTGGTCGGCGTAGACCAGTCGAGCGTCCATCGGGCTTTGAACCGGAAGCCGCCGCGGCTCACGCCGACTTTGGAAAAATTATGCAATTATGCAAAAAAACGTCTTTCCGTCGATGGCTCGCAACTGGCCGACAATGGAAAGGAGCAATTGGCCAAAGCGGTTGCCGGAGTTTGGGACGGGTCGCCCGCGGGATTGAACAAGCTGCTCACGCTGTTGCGTGATCTGGGGGATCTTGTCACCCGCGACTGAAGCGTGAAGCGCGGCTTTCACCCGGTACGCATCTCAGGCGTGGAGCGATCGTCTCGCTCGCGAGGGGACTTCGGCACTGCCGTCACGTCGTCGGACGGGCATACACCTGCATCGACTAATCCGAATTGCATCGCCAGCAGCGAAAAAGATGAAGCAAGTACTGACGCGATATGGAGTTCTGGATGGAGCGCGACCTTGAGTCGGAACGCATCGGTCTAATTGGGGAGAGCCAATTCCAGCTCCTCTCCGCGCAAGCTGATTTGATCTGCAACAAAAGCACTGTCGACGTGATGGGCTGGGATTTCATCGTCGAATTTCCGCCAGATCGTTCCGGTGATGGAACTGCGCTCGACCGACGACAGGCTAGGGCTGTCCGTGTGCAATTGAAATCGACGGCTGGACGAAAGAGCAGTCGGGTTCGCTTGAGCCTATCCGCGGTTGATAGGCTCGCGAAGGATGCACACCCCTCCGTCATCGTTGTCTTTCGGATAAGCCAGGAAGGCAAGCTACAGTCCGGCTATCTGGTGCATCTTATTGGCGATGAACTCGCCAAGGTGTTGAAGAGACTTCGTCTGGCCGAGGCTAACGAGTCGTATGACATCAACAACGCGAACATCAGCTACGATTACGAAAAAATCGGACGACGCTTCGATCCAACCCCCGAGGGGCTGCGCGAGGCCCTCTCGGATGTTTGCCAAGATGATTTCAAGGCCTACACGATCGAAAAGCAGAGACAGCTCGCGGAGCTAGGCTATGAGCGCGGGCGATATGAAGCTGAAGCTATTGCGCTCATAGATGGCCCCCAGCACTTGAACAATGTGCTGCTCGGGTTGGCGCCGATCAAGCCGACGCAATTTCGCGTCTTCGATTCTCGATTTGGCATCCGATTGCCATATCAAGGGACGTTGTTCGACGACATCGAGGAGTTTGTATTCACACCCCCAACCCTTGGGCCTTGCGTGATATCGATCAGAGGGGCTGCATTCGGGCGAGCAGCGCGGTTTGATGCCACGATGTTTATTGGTCCGCCCATCGATGATGTCGATGGTCCGGAGTTCCTGATACGGCACGAGGACTTTATCATTCGGATGACCCGCAGCAGCGCCAAGTTCGAATCCGAGCGGGGTCTGGACGGCGTTCTGCGTTCCCTTGACAAGCACGCGGAGTTCGCGCGAGCGCTTTCCCTCATAGCAGGCGGGCAGGCGGAGCTGACGATATCTGGAAACCCTCGCATTCCAGCCGTCTCACTGCCACTCGGTGAGGTGCTCAGTGGTCCATATGTCGATCAGTTGCCAATGATCTCCGAATTCTTGGACGGCTGGCAGGTGCTTTTGTCAAAGGCAGGCATCAATTCGGCGAACCTATTCAACTTTGATGAGCTCTGGACGGCGGACGAAGCGCGTTGCGCGGTTGAGATGCTCCTCAATCCAAGCCCGTCGATGCGACTCGAATTCAAGAGTTTCGAAGGCGTTGATCGGCCGGATCCGCTTGAAGTGCTCCTATTCCGTACATGCTCATTCGGTGGGACTAGCTTGACTTACAGTGCCAAGGTAACCTTCGAATGCACGGATGACCCCGTGTGGCGATATCGTTCGGCGCGTTTCGAGGCGCTCGACGTTCGCCCGGAGGTTCAAGATCTTGACGAGTACGGCTTCGACCAGGGGGAGGCTCGAGGCATACCTTTGCTCCTCGACCAGCGGAGCTTGAAGTTGGACCGTGAGGCGCAGATTAGTTGAAATGCTCCGCGCTGGCGCATCGCGCACCATCAAGAGAGATCTCCAGAGATGTTCAAAACGCTTCTCGTCCCCGTTCGAGCGGTCTCGCGATTTCCTCTCGTTCAATTTTGACGCGGCTCTCAACCGCGATCGTCGCCCCGATCGCACATCACCTTATTCAAACCCTCGAAACGTTCATTCCAATCGAGCCGTCGGAGGTCTTCGCGTTGATCGCTCAGGCTGCGAAATCGGCTGAGCAAGGCGGCTATAGCAACGAGCAGATGGCGTCGGATCTTATCGTTCGGATCGTCCAGCGGTACTTGGCGGACTATCGTGCAACCTTTAACCGATCGTGACAGGTTGAATGACCTGATGGATTGCCTGGACGTCTTTGTGCGCGCCGGCTGGCCGCAGGCACAAGCGCTCACTTTCAAGCTCGACGAGATTTGGCGCTGACATCTGGGCGATTGTGTTCTGGTCGCGAAGGGGGCAGCCCTCAGCGGTAGAGTCCTAGCCGATTAGACCGTTCGGAATCTAACCGATTGCACTCCCGACACTTGCCGTTGCTGACCAGCCGATCCTCGACATGACCATAGATGCAGGGCTCGCCTGTAAAGTACCACTTCTTTCCCTCTGCCTTAGCTTCCGCCCGCAGTCTTCGTGCTCGTACCCTGGGACCTTCGCCGCGTCTGCTGCTCTGACGCGAAGTCCTGAACGCGAACCGCGTGGCATCTCGCGGTACCACTTCAACCTCTGTGTCGATCACAGGCGGCGGAAGCCCGACTGGTTCACTTTCTTCGGCAGGTATTTTGTCGTGCTCGGTATCGTTCGAGACGAAGTGTTCTTTGACGGCTCTGCTTCGCAGAGATCCCGTCTTAAGTCGTATTCGCGGAATCGCGCTGTCGTCGGCATCTTCATCAACGTCAATCTCTTCGCTTGCGGAAGCCACCGCATCGCTATCGATAGCTTCGCGTGCCGAAGACGCGACACTTTCATCGATGAGTCGCTTCATTGCCAACAGTTCGTCAAGATCAGCGATATTGCCAACCTTGACTATATGTCTCGGGTAATCCGTCACAGAGGCGGAAAAAAGCATCTCAATTTTGTCAACCTCCGCCTTGTCGGCTACGTCCGCCAAATCGAAATCGAGCAGCATTCCGGCTTCGATATTGTAGTGCAACCCCGCAAGAGTGAGATTGGCGCTACCTATGATCAGGCGCGCACGCTCTCTCCCGCGCACGAGGTATAATTTGGGATGGAAGATTACTGTCCGGGAGCCCGTATCTACAGTGTAGATCTCGTTTACCACGCGATGCAGCCGAGCCAACCCTTGATACGACGTAGCGCCGTTTCGAATGCCCACAAATACAGTCGTGCAGGCCACATGTGGGACTAGATGTTCTTCAATCCGCTCCACGCCTCCCTCAGAAGCGAACGCGGTGCTCACCAGAACCTTTTGAACGTCCGGTAGATCAAATACTCGATGCAACGCATCGATATGCGTGGTCGACGTGAAACCCTGAAGGATGAATTCGGGTGTGGGCATTCAAGGAGAATAGCAGATCTGGATTTGTTGCACAGACCGGAGGGCTCGCTGGGTGCGGGTAACCCGTCCTGACAACTGGGACCTACGACGGCTATGTTTGGCCGCTACGCGGCTGCTGGCGGCGACTTGGACTTCGCGGCTGGCGACGTGATTTGTCTGAGTGAGCAAGACACAGCACCCTGTCATTTCGGAAGAAAGTGAGAAGTCCGACTTTCGCCGGACGTCGTTTCTTGATGCTCACTTCGGATTGTGGTCTGCATAGACGATCAGGCGCCAGAGGATCGAGCCCTGCGCCGTCGTGTGCGTGTGGTGAGATTGCGGCGGCAGGATGTGACCCGATGCGATACCGATTTCGCGGTGACATCCATGCACCGGTAGATGCCGGCATAGGGAGCTGCCGAGCCAGGTCCGTGGTCCTGATCAAACGCTTCGTGCGTCGATTGTGAGAGATAGGTTCCGTACTTGTAGCTAGCCATTCGACTTTCTTTCGACTGAAGAAAGCCGGACTTGACCCGTCGGGTGTGACCGAATGTAATTCGGATGCTGTCAACATCAGCAATTGGCCCGCAGTCCGGCTGGATTGCGCGGGCAATTCGGGGCCGCCAGTCGCAAGCTGGCGGTCCTCCCCGAATCGTCAATGATAGGTTGACCATGCCTTGCCGTGGGCAAGGGTTAATCGGCCAGTCTATCCCGGCTATTCACAGGCACAACCTGTGGAGAACTAAAGAATCCGGCACTCCCCGGCGGCCCCCCGATCGTGTGCGGTCATGAAGAAGCGGCGACAGCACCACGTTTGGCAGCATTATCTGAAGTCGTGGACGGTTGACGATCTGCTCTATTGCTTGAGAGATGGCGCGATATTTGCCACCGGCGCGAACAGCGTTGCCGTGGATCGCGACTTTTATAAGCTGCAGAATCTGACTGACGACGACCTCGCCTTGATCAAGATGCTGGTGATTGATCCCGGTCATCCTCTTGCGAAGCGGCATCACGAGGATCTGCTCGTAAATCTTGTGGGGCCCGCCCGCCTTGTCGAACAAAACCGGCATCGGCTTAACAACCTCGATAAGATCGAGGCACTGCTCGATGTCCACCAGACCAATGCCCTGGAGGATTATCATTCAGGCGTCGAAAGTCGGTTCTTGCCGCTCCTCGACATGATACTGGCGGGCGACCTTTCGTTCTACGAAAGCGACGCTCAATGCGTTACATTTTTGCACTTCATCTGTATGCAGACCATGCGAACGAAGGGCGTGAAGGAAAGGACGATCGACCGCGTCAAGCGCCACAATGGAAAGGAGCTAGCACGTATATGGGACATCATGAGTCCCATGTTCGCCTTCAACATCGGCATGAGCCTCTTTCTTGAACGCAAGCAGCGAAAGCTGGCCTTGCTCGATAACAATACGAATACGCCATTCATCACCGGGGATCAGCCAATCATAAACTTACGTGGCGATGGCGTCCGGCCTCCAACAGAACTCTGTTTCTACTATCCGGTTTCTCCGCGTTCAGCGCTTCTGTTGACGGAAGCCAATGAGCAGCCCGCGTTCTCGTCCGCGAGTCTGACCGCGGCGCAGGTCGGAGAGCTGAATCAGGAGATGCTTCGAGCTTCTCACAGCCAACTCTTTGGGCAGAGCAAGGACTCGTTGCTTCTCGTCAAGGGCTAGTGCGTTATCGCGAACGCATCCCGGTCTTCAGTTGCGCAATGGTGCGACGATCTTTGCCCAAGAGACCGATCCTGCCCAGTGCGTCCGCTGTCGCGCATTGGGCTTTGCGCGCTACGCTTACCTAGTCCCCTGAAGGAAACAAGGGCCTCTGCCATTTAAGTTTACGATCCCATACCGCAAGACATCAAGTCCTCCTCGCCGGGGGCACGCGGAACGGGGGCTCGCCCGCGGGAATTGCTATCACTGTCCCGTTCCCGGGTGCCGCTGCTAAACCGTCCCGCACGCCGCCTTCGGGTCGTTTTGATCACGCGGCCCGGCGCGCGGCTGCTTGGACAGATCGTAAAGAGGCGTTGTCAATCTCGGCGGGTCGAGGTTGGACATGACCTTGTCGAATTGCAGGGGCAGAAGGGGATTCTACGAAGAAGGCGACGCGGAGGCCGCTTCTCGGCAGTCACCTATCCCGCCGTGAGAAGACCTCGGAGTGACCGCTCTCCAAGGGATTGGCGCCTCCTGACGTGGGTAGAGCGAACCACTGAAAAACGTTAGTTTGCGACACCGATCTTCGGCATTGGTCTCGCAGCGATGATGCTGTCGTGACGCTGCCTTCTAGCTCAAAGCAAGATCTATAGACTCGGCCGAAAAATGCCTTTTCACTTGCATCGATCCAACTTAAAGTAGTGGTATCACCGAGGGGGCGAGCATGTGGGGGGCACCACTTCGTGTCGAAAGACATGAAAATCAGAAGAGTTTGGGACCGGAAGCTGCGGACACGGGCGGCGGCGTCGAGAAGTGGGCGGTAGCGGTTGCCAAACTTGTGCCTGGAGAGGTCGTCGCGGCTTACCTTGCAGGTAAATCTATCCTGCAAGGCCCCCCGCCGTCGAGCATCGTCTGGTGGTCCGGATGGACTATCTTCTGCCTTGCGGCAGTCTTCGGTCTACGTCGGTGGATGACATCCGACACGGCCGCCGGCGTTCCCGCCGAATGGTCAGCCGTCATCATGTCTACGCTCTCTTTCGTGCTTTGGGTTTACTCGTTCGGGGACGTCTTCAAATTACTGGGTGTCTGGGACGAGCGAGGCTCAGGTCTATTTCTGATTGCTTGGACGCTTGTTGCACCCCTCATTCTGTTTGGGCTTAAAAAATTGTTTCGAGAATAGGGCCGCCGAGCGTATGCCCTTTCCCGCGGGCTCAATTCGTATCGAGGAGAAGTGGCTGTCGTCACAGCTCAGCTGGCCAGAGCCACACATGACTCCAGTTGATCTGGACGCCTGGTGGTGGT
Organism: Bradyrhizobium paxllaeri; assembly: GCF_001693515.2. Classification (NCBI taxonomy): domain Bacteria; kingdom Pseudomonadati; phylum Pseudomonadota; class Alphaproteobacteria; order Hyphomicrobiales; family Nitrobacteraceae; genus Bradyrhizobium; species Bradyrhizobium paxllaeri. The sequence goes on along the minus strand of NZ_CP042968.1, from coordinate 6,368,237 downwards.
GGCGAGGGCGTAACCTTGACCTTTTCGCCAGTGATGTCGGCGCTCGGATCGATGCCATCAAGGGCATCGATAAGGTCGTCCAGGGACTAGCAGTCCTGGCAAAAGGCCGAACCGGAGGCATCTTGCCGATCGCCGGTGGGAAGATTGCCGACCAAATGCCGTGGGAGGCGCTTGAGCGAGGATTCATCGATCGTGCCCTCGACTATCATCCAGTTCGCGCCGATGGAACAGTAGCAGCGGCGCCAGTCGACCGCGCTGGTCCGCTGAGGGTAGCCCTGCTGGTCGGCCACGAGGGCAACGACCCGGCGTTCGCGCGCGACCAGCAGCTGACCTTGTTGAAAAGCGCATTTTCCGCGTCTGCCCAGGTCCAGGCGCGCATTGTGGACGCCGACGCTATCGCAACATTGGATCTTGCAACCGCGGCCTCTGAAAAAGACCGGAGCGACTTTTTTGCAAATGCCGACCCACATGTAGTGTTCTACTTCGGTCACGGTCGGGCAGGTCGAACGCCAGCCGTGTGGGTAGGCCCGCAGTGCGGCAATTGGCTACCGCTGGACCAATTGGCCGGCTACGCAGCCAATCGGAATCCCTTTCCGACGTCTTGGATATTTATAGCTTGCTCGATCGGTGAAGCGCCCAGCCACGACACCGGGCCGGCCGGCCCTGAAGCATTCAGGATTCTCGCTGCGCGTGGCGCGCGAGCGATGCTTGCGATGCGAGCACGCATAAGACCGCAACTTGGTCAAATCGTCGCCGCCTCGCTGATCGAAAGTCTGAGCGGGAAAATTCCGCTTGAACTCGCCGCTGCGGTGGCAAGAAAGACGGCACGCCGAGCCCGGGAGGGAGGTACATCATCCCTTATCGACTGGGCTGCGCCGGCCGTATGGAGCACGGTTGTTGGTCCGACGCCACCGCGAACCGCCGATATCCCGCCGGAACTGATTGCCGTAAAACTGACGCGCGTGGCGGCGGACGATCCCGGCATCGCACTAGGTCCACCCGACAACGACGTGGCGCAGACCGCCGGCCGCTGGGCGCGAGATCGGCGAGTCAGAGTAGATGTTGCAGGAACTGACGAGCCGTCGCTCGCGGCGCTTCTTGCCAAGATCGCTGGTACAATTGCAGCACTGTCATCCAGGCCGACGATGTTTGTCCGCGTAAGGGAAGCGGGACCTTTCGTGTTTCGGCTCGCCGAGTGGGCGGGCTCGATGCTGCCAGCGCTTGACGGGCTCGAGCGTGAGACGGTCATCGGTCGCGCACTGCGGCAATTGTCTATGCGTGATCTCGATGGCCTGGAAGTGCTGCTTGGCATTCCCGATATCGCGCTGATTTTCAGTTCGCCACCGAGTGCGAGCGACACCGCAGCTTGGGCCATTCTCGAAGAAGCGGGCGCCGACGTGACGGTCGTGATTGGTTACGCCTCCGTCAATCAGGAGCAAAGGCCACTTTGGACACTTGATCGGGTCGATACGGAGGCGATCATGCAGATCGCACGTGATGCCATCGGACGCTATCCGGCAACCCTCGCGCTCCTTGCGGTTCTGGATGGGCCCGCCAAGCGCGAGGCCCTTGCACAGATCACAGGCGAAGCGACTGCGGACATGGCCGCCGAGCTCACGATTGACATGCCGAGCGGGGTCGTGCTTGCACCTGGCGCCAGGAATATCGTTCGCTCCGCACTCTCAGCAAGTGAGATGGCGCGCGCGCATCAGCGAGCGTTTGAGGCGCGGCAGAGCGTACCGGCATTGATCGAGAGTGATGATCTGTTCGCACCAGTGCGTGATCTTGCAGGGGCAGGCGCTATCGAACTCGTCGACTTCGTCAATGCGCTCGCTGCTCGCTTTGCCGGCGATTGGGGCGCTGTCGAATGGCTGCGGCTGGGACGCGCATTGGAGTTAGCAAGGGATCGCTGGGACGCAGTCGACCCTCGGATATTGCTTGAGATCGCAAGCGCTCTCGTTGAACGGCAAACATTGCGACAGGCATTGCCTTGGCTTGACGCAATACAGGCGGACAGCCCCCTGCTGAACGCTACACGATTGTCACTTCTGTCCGAGATTGCAAAAGCCGAAGGCACAGCGCAATCGCAGCAGCGAATGTGGCGTTATGCCCAGAATGCCTTAGAGCAGATAGAAGAAGCGGTAGCTCAAGCTCCAGCGGATACACAACTCCGAGCTCGCGCGCGTGACATGAAAGGAAATATCGCCCGGCTCAATCTTTATTTTAACCACGACGCCGAGGCGGCGAGAGCGACCTTCATAACCGTTCTTGGTGAGTTGGATCTAGCCAACGAGGCTGTGGTCGCCGCTTCGCTCGTTGCGACGCTGCGCAACTTAGCTGAATGCCTATTTGAGTTTGAGCCGTTCCGGTCGTCAGGCGTGGAGCGCGCTGACGCGCGGCGGCATCTTCTACGTGCCGTCGATATTGCTGGGCGACATGGCCTCAACGCGCTCGGCGCCGAAGCGGCGTACAGCATGGCAAAGCTCGATGAGATCGAGAACGACTGGGCCGCAGCACGCGACCATTTGACAGGGACGATCGAACTCGCCCGCTCAGCTGGCCATGCCGTATGTCAGCGCATTGCCGAGATGCGTCTGTTCCGACTTGCAGTAGAGCGCGAGGATGCGCCGTTCGACCAGGCTCTTTTTTCAGCCCGTCTCCGGAAACTCAAATTTCTGGAATCTCACATTTGGGCAAAGCGCTACGCTGCACAGGCTCGTCTTTGGGCGGCGCGCGAGCTAGAGCGTGCGGGCGAACTTTCCGGAATGAGGCTCCAGCTCGTGCAAAATATTCAATCGTTCGAACCCCTGGCGGAGGTGGCGTCGAACTCCGACAGGCAGCTGGTCGCGCTAAGCTTCGCGGGGCTGGCAAGCGTCGAGGGTGGAAGCAATCCGGAAAGCTGGACTCGTTTCAGAGAGCTGTCCTGGGCGGCCCCCTGGATCGAGAACCACAACCCACACGATCCATCGGCTTATTGGCGCGGAGGCTTGTAGATGGGAAGCGGATCGTTCGGCGGTGGCAGCGGATCCTTCGGGGGAGGCGGCTCTGGGGGCGGGGGCGGCGGCGCCGGTAGGGGAGGCGGTGGCGGAGGAGGCGGCAGTGGTGGGGGCGGCGGCGGCCAAGGCACGGATTCGGCGCATGATCGCATCTTGAAGCTCAACAAGCTCACAAACGCTGTCAATGCCAAGCCCGAGATAGCAAAGGTAAGCAAGCAAATCTACGAGATGCTGCAGGATCGCACACGCTCGGCGTTCGTGCGCGCCATGCTGTCGGACCAGATGCTCACAGCTTCTTATCAGCGTCTGCTGTCGATCGAAGCCGATTTGCGCGGCGGCGCTACCGTGCTGGGCGCAGCCGTCTCAAAGATCGGCGGATCGGCTGATGGTACTTTGGCGGATCTGGCCGACGTCATCTGCCAAGCTGGTCAAAGTCCCAGTACAGATGAACGCTTTGAACGAATCGTAAGGCGTGCGGTAACGGATGTCCTGATGCGAACGGTCAACAACGGACACGACCTCTATTACGAGACGCCCATCCAGAATCTCGGCGCTAAGTTTGACGCGCAGCCTTTGGCGAACACGGCCGGCTTTTTTCTCGGTGGGATCATCGCAAACACCGTGCGTGGCGACCTGCTCAAACTCAGCGCAGAAGCCCGCGCGGTCATCGGCGATGCAAGCAGCCAAATCGCAGAGAGCTGGACGGATAAATTCAGCGATCGTAGCCGAAAGGAGGGCGTGTCCTTTCGTGACATCATGCGGACGATTGCAGACGATTTCGCCGTCTATGCAGGAGGCGGAAAATGACCAGGCGAAAGCTTCCAGTCGATATCGCCGCCACAATGCGATTGCCGCGTGATCCTCAAAAAACGCTTAAGCTGGATTTGGCGACCCTCACTTGGTCTGCACACGGCTTGGATGGAACAGGAGCGGGTCCGGCGTTGCTCGATCTGCTGGAAATCGCGCGCACTGTGCATGAGTTTGATCGCCGGCAGCCGAAGCGTACGACGGGTGTTAGGGCAAAGCAGGTGCATGTCACTATGCCATTGCGCCGGCCTGCGCGGTGGACGTCGGCCGCAAAAAGCGAACTGAGCGCGCTGTTGCGGGTTCAGGGCAATGCCGAATGGATATTCGATTTCACCAAACGGATGGCCGAGACAACTTCCGCTGATCTCGTGTTTGGCAAGGGCAGGCCGAAGAAGACGACGTCAAAAAAGAAAGCAAGCGAACGCGAATCCATTGAAAATGTGATGCTCTTCTCGGGTGGTCTTGACAGCACCAGCGGCTTAGCGACGTTGATGGAACAGGCCGACAGGACGCTCCTTGTCGCGTACTATGCACGAAATCGCGTGAAACAGGAGAGCATAGCCAAGGAAATGGGATTTGGCCGGGTGATCCAGATAGGCAGCAGTTGGAATATATCTGAAGCTGCTCCCCGCGTCGGCGGCCAGTTCATGTATCGCTCCTTCCTGTTCCTTGCGCTGGCTCTTCTCTTTACCGATACGACGCGTGCCAAGTCAGTGCTTCAGTTCGAAAATGGGCCGCTAGCGTTAGCTGTAGAACCACTTGATCTGTACCGCATCACAAGACACGCTCATCCGCTCGTACATCAGCATCTCGCGAGCTTGTTCAAGATCTTGACCGGGCGGACCATCAACGTGCGCAATCCATTCCTAAATAAGACGAAAGGGGAAGCGGTTGAACTATTGAGGAGCCGACTTGCAAAAGACCAATTCAAGAACGTTATCGCTCAGACAGAGACCTGCTGGTATCTTAGCTCGAAAACCATTGTGGCGGGTAGACCTCGCAAGAGAAATGGCGAACCCTGTGGTGCGTGCGTTCCATGCCTTGTGCGAAAGGCGGCGCTTGGGGCGGACGATACCACCTCGGCCGTCGACTTTACAAACGGAAGGCGACGGGGGCCGCGCGATCCTGTCGTCAGAGTGCATTATGAGTCGTATTCGGCGTTCGCTGAGCGGCTGCTCGATGAGAGTTTCGATGTCTATGATTTTATGGAAATCGTTCCTGCTGCGACCCGAATCGCGCTCGGAAATGGCGGCGAGATGACACCCACGGAGGCCTTCGCACTTTACCGTCGTTTTGCTGAAGAGTGGACGAGGACGTACGCGTGAAACCGGTGTTTAACGATTTCAGCGAACTGCGTCGCCTGCTGACAGATGCACCATGTCTCAGCATTCGTCAGCCTTGGGCGGAACTAATCTTGCTTGAACGGAAGAAGGTGGAATTGCGCCAGTGGTCCACTCAGCATCGCGGATGGGTATGGCTTCATACGGGAAGGACCTTTGACCAAGCCGGCTGCGACCGATTTGGGTTCACGTCGCTGTTCACAGGTGGCTTCGTTGGCGCATTTCGTCTGCGCGATGTCGTGCCTCTTGATAGCGAGCGCTGGGAGGCATGGCGCTCCACGCACTTGGATCTGGGGGAATGCCCAGCGAACGTTTTCGGCTGGGTGGTTGCAGATCCGGTACGGTTAGCGAGGCCCTTAGCCGCACCAGGAAATCGGGGCCTCTACCGACCAGATGCGGAGATAGTAGCGCGATTGGTTGTCCTTCCGTTCGCTGGCGAAGCCCAAGCCACCTAGAGGAGTTTGGCAAGCACCTCAACCGGTGTGCGAGGGTTCGCGTAACCCTTGGTACCTGACTAAAATGCTTCGCCGTCTCCGCCAGTTTGTTGGCGTTGCCGAGAAAGATGTCGGTCTGACGATCTCGCCAAAAAGTAGCTTCGCAATGAGTGGAGCGACTGAATCCGTTCGAAAACCCATTTGTCACGTTGCTTCGATTTTCGTATTTTGGTGACAATTTCGACATCTGAGGTTTGTTCTTGTAATGTTCTAGCCGGGTTGCTAGGATGGAGGCGCATGTCGCGTCCAGTTGGAGGAGTCGTCCCGAGCCGCACTGAGCTTAAGCACTCCAAAACGCTCAAACGCGTCTCAGCGCCCTGTGGCCAAACCATAAGTAATTCACGCGTATGAATTCTAGCCAAGGTCACACCACGGCGCCACGCCTTACGAGCCACCTTCGCGCGCTATCGCTGATTGCACCCATTCAAAAGCTCGAAGACACGAAGGTGTTGCTGCACACCCAGGGCCAAGTGGCCGAGCATGTCGACCTTCGTTATCTAGCCCTTGCCGCCATTGAGTTGTTGATCGAACGCATGGGGGCGGGTGGTACTGCGAGTCGCGCTGATCTCTTGGACTATCTTGCAAGCCTTGCTGCTATCCAATGGAACGCGATCTCTCCGGACGACGCTGTAACTTTCGCCGAGCACGTCTTTGACGGGTTGACGAACGCCCGCGATCGGCGCGCCCGCTTCAAGGTGCGGCTCTTTGATCCTGAGAGACCCGACGGCGCACCATTAGAGTTTGGGCTCCTACGCGCGGAGGCGTTGCCGGACGGCAAGGTCGGCTACCGGCTTACCCAGGAGGCGATCGAGGTCCATCTTAGCTTGCTGGATCATGATCCGCTAACTGCTACGCAGGTGAGCGAGATCATTGTCGAAGAATTCTTGAGGCGTGGACTCTATGACCATGCGGTAAACGCTGCCGAGCGAACGCGGACGAACAGCGTTCGCCTCGCCGAGGCGCTCCGCTTGCTTATGGCGGAGGCGCGCCGCGCCATCCTTAAGGTAATGTGGCAGCATGAGCTCGGGCCCAAGATGCAAGAGGCGCGCGATCTTCTCGACGCCTCGATTGCGCGTGAGGGTGCGATGCTCTCTCATCTCAATGATACAGCCGCGGATGTTACGGACGACACCGACCGACGTCATCTCGCCCGCGTTCGCACGCTCTTGCTTGATGTGAATGACCGACACCGCAACTTGATGGTGATCGTGCAGACGACCGCCGACGATTACCTGTTGCTTCAGGCCGATGCGCTGAAGCTTCGCCCACCAACGCGCTTACCGGACCTCGAACACGAAATCCTCAATCCCCTACTTGAGGCGCCGGTGTCCTTCCTGAGTCGCACGGCCTCTAGGATTTTTTGCGCCCTTTCAGGTGCGCTCACGCCACTGGTGTTCGATCTCGCTGCCGCGCTCAAGGCGTTCGAGCCGGATCTCGCGGATTATAGCGAAAGCGAGTTCATTCTAGAGGTGGGCGCACCCTTGGCGCCGGTTCCGCTCCCCTTCGATGCGGCTACAATTGCGCGTGCGGAAACGTTCGCGCGTGCAACGATACTTGCGGCAGGCTCGATTACACTCGGCGATATTCTGGCGCGTGCCGCCGAGAAAGATGCCGACGACATGAGCTTTCAGCGCTGTCTGTTTTTGATCCTTGAGCAAGCGATCGATCCGCGGACAGCTGACATCGCTGGCGAGGCCTCGATTCTGGGGGCGCGGTTTGACGCGGGCTTCGTGGAAGGCACCGACGTCCGATTTACTGGAAAGCCAATAGGGAGGTCGCATGCATCCTGATGATGTTCGTGATGCGGCGCGGCTAGTGGAGTGGGGCCTGCACCCACGCGCCTTGCCGGAAGCCTTTCCCGATTACCGCGAGCTCGTGCGCCGCTGGATGGATGATGGTGCGTTCAAGGCCCTTGTCACCTCAGTCGCGGAAGGCCTCAAACTGAGGGTGGTCGGGGTCTCGCTACGCACGGGCATTGTACTCGGGACGGAAACGGAGTCCGTATTTGGCTACACGATCTCGCGCTTCCGGCGGCACGTCTCCAACGACGATGGTGCCGTGATTGCGCTTGTTCTTGTCTCAGCTTGCGCGACGTTCTATCCCGCCAAGGATGCACTCGACAACGATGAGATCATGCCGCCGAGCGCAACCCTCTCTGAGGTGCGCGATCATTTGAGCAAGCTCTGTCAGGCGCTGGAATCACAAGACCAGCGAGGCGATGCCACCGCCGCCCGCTGGCGGCGTGGATGGCAAGCACTGCGGGCCTTGCCCGACGTCAACGAGGATGCGCGGCGCGGGTCGCGTAACCATCTTCATGGGTTGGTTGCGCTTGTCCTCGGCCATCTCCATGAGATGGGCCTCGTCGCCGTAGACGAGCGCCAAGATGGCAATCATCTTTATGTGGTGACACCGCGTTTTCGCATGATGCTGGCTGAACACGCCGCCGTACCCTTGCTCGACATTGCCCGCGAAGCACAAGCGGAGAAGGTCAATGCTTAAGATCAACCGCGCCTATCTTGATGCTTGCGGCTATGTCGACGGCGTATTCGAAGAGCTGCTCGTCAAGCCGGTCGGCAAAGATGGGCGGCCAGCACATCATGTCATTCATGCACCCAATGGAGTTGGCAAGACGACCGTTCTCGCGCTGCTGTTTAGCATCTTCGAGCCCGATCGCCGCAAGTTCTTGCGGACAGAGATTAATCGCCAGCACAAGATCGAAGACTATTTTATGCCGGGCCGACTGGGAGTTGTCGCGCTGGAGTTAATTAAGCCCGGCGTTAAGGACCGGCCGATACGGCACGTCGTCGGCCAGATTTTCTGGCTGACCGCGGCCTCCAAAGGTGATGACGGAGAGCCCGGTCTGCGCCGTTTCTTTGGCTTCGAGTGCGATGATGAGCTGTCATTGGAAGGTTTGCCGTTCCGGGGGCTTGGCAGCCAAAGCCCGCTCCGCTCGCTCGATGATTTTTCAAAGTGGGCGCGTGAGATGCGCGCTTCCCACGCGACGTTCTATAATACGGACTCGCTCGCCGCATGGCGGCGGTTCCTTACCGACGAACTCGGTGTTGACCTGAAGCTGGTCGATGTGCAGCGGCGGTTCTGTGCAAAAGAGGGTGGAATTGGCGCGACGTTCCTAGATTTTAAGACCGAGCAGCAGTTTTTGGAAAAGATCTTCTCGTTCATGATTCCGACGAACGCCGCCGAAGGCATCATCACAACGTTAGAGATAGCGCTCTCCAAGATTCGCGGATTGCCGCAGCGCAAGGAGCAACACAAAGCCCTCACGCGCTTGGGAACTTCCTTTCAGCCCTTCGCTACGGCGGCGACCGCGCTCGAAACTGCAGAGGCGGAACGCGAGCAGGATTTCTTGAGCCTCGGCCGCCTTTTTAGCCGGCTTAAGCTTGAGCGCAGCAAGCTTGACGTAGAGAACAACACTGTCGAGGGCGAAATCGTTCTCAAGCAGCAGTCCCTGGAGACAGCGCGCAGGCGCTTGCGAACGCTTCAGGGCGAGATTCTCTTTCTTGAGAAGGCGGCGGCGGATCGCCGTTTCGAGGACGCCAAAGTTGAGCTCGCGCAAGCAAAAGAGCGCTCAAGCGTCGCAGCACGGAACCTGAAAGCAGCGCGCGCGACCGATCTGCTCCGCAAGCTGGTGTCGGCCAGAGCGGAGCAAGCCGACCTTGAGGCGGAGCTTGTGCGCATCGAGCGCGACCTTGCGCCCGACCGCGCGCGGCTCGCGCGCGCCGGAGCCAACCTCCATGCCCTGCTGGACCGACTGGCGTCTGAAGCGGAGGGCGATGCAGCCTCCAAGGAAGCCGAATCGCGCCACCTTCAGGAAGAGGCGGACCGCCAGCACGGAATCGCAACGGAGGCGATGAAGCGCGCCCATGCTTTCAAAGCGGAAGTGGACCGGCTCGCCTCGCGCGTGGCCGACCATGACCGGGAGCGGAAGGAGCTTGAACGCCTGGGTGCATGCAAACCGTCCGAGCGGCCTTCCGCCACAATCAGCCGCCTGGAGATGGAGCGCGCGGATCTCGAGGATCAGGTTGCGGGCTTGGTGTTGGCGGATGAAGGGCTTGAAGCGGAGACACATGAGCTCGAGGGAAAGCGCACGGCGGCGCTCGGCCGTTCGCAGTCCTCGGCGGCGGAGGCGCAGCGGCTTGGTCGGAGGGCCGAGACAGGCCACGGGCTTGAGCGTGCCATACTTGACAGTCCTGTGTTTGCTGCGGTCCTTGCCGGCGATGCGAGCGATCCCTACCGAACGGATTTGTTGGATCGCGTGCGTACGGCCCGCGCCTTAAGCGAGGAGCGGCGCCGTACCCTGACGAACGAACGCGAAACGATCGAGGGCGAGCTTGCCTTTCTCGATGCCGAGGGCGTGTCCTCGGTACCGGAGGATGTCAACCTGGTCGTGCAGGCTTTACGCGACGCCGGCATGGCACATGCCGTCCCGGCCGAGCACTATCTCGCGCAATACCGACCCGATGCCGACAAGGCTCTGGCGTTGCTGCGAAGCGATCCCGCTCGGTTTAGCGGTGTCTTTGTATCCCACCTCGACCGCGCGACGCTGACGACCCTCGCCATCGATAACAAGCTGAAATTAAGAGGCCCGGTCGTAGTGTCGGAAGCGAGTCTTGAAGCCTCCGCCGTCGTTGCGGACACGGGTGTCGTGTTCGGCCCGTTCAGTGCCGCGCGCGTCAATAAGCAGGCAGCTGCCGAGGAGAAGGCGCATCTCGCGGCCGCGCTCGAAGGAAAAGAGCGCGAACTAGCCGAGGCGCTAACCCAGCTCGGTCACTTGGAGGTCCTGATCGACAACCTTCGGGAGTTGCATGGTGCGTTCGATGAAGAACGACCGGACGCCTTGCAGCGGCGTTCGCGCCTCCTGCAGAGCGACGCCGAGAGCGCCACACGCGAGGCACAGCAGGCAGCCGAACGTCAAAAGGCGATCACCGGTGAGCGCACGAAAATAAGGAGCCGACTCTCGGATACGAATGCCACAATCAGCCGGCTGAAAAGCTGGGTACAGCATGTCGAACAGTTCGCCAAGCGATATCCCGATATCGCTTCCGCCATGGCGCGTATCCCCGTGGCGGCATCCGAGCAGCGCAGTGAAGAGCAGGCAGCGAGCGTCGCCGAAGCGGCGGCGGGCCAGGCTCGCGAAGACGCAGCGACACGGCGAGCAGAGGCGGCGACCTTGCGCGAGCGCGCCCATAGCCGACGAAGCGAGAAACTGCACTATCCCGAGACGGACGGCGGTGCTCCTGATCGCACGGGTATTCTTGAGGATCTGAGCGCCCAATACAGGACGGCTGAGCAAATCCTCAACAGCAAGCGTGATGCGCAACAGGCGAGGGTCTCTGCGCGGCTCGGTATCGTGAAGATCAATGTCGCCCAGCTCACAACCGCGGCCGACACGGCATACGAGGGATTGGTGGCCACCGATCTCCAGCCGTTCGAGGCTATTGTCGATCTTGAGCGGGCGATTGCGGATGCCGAAGCGGATGAAAGGCGGGCGCACGACGCTGTCGTGCAGACTGATACCGCACTTGGGTCGGCGAGCGCTGCCCGCGGACCTGTCAACGGTAAGCTTAAGCGCGCGCTCGAGCATGAGCAATTGAGTCCGATTGCCGTGCCGGAACTTGCTGATGCGGCGGCTGAAGAATTGGATAGAGCTGCCGCGGAGCGGGAGGAACTGACCGCGGGCCTTGAAGCCGAGGAACGGACTTTGGATCGCGCGCATGCGGCCCTGCAGACGCGCCAAACTGGAATCAAGGGCAAGATCACCGCAGTCAACCTGCAGATCAAGAATGCCGAAGGACACCTTCCGGAAAGCCATCGAGGCGAATTGCCAGACCTCAGTCTTAGCCATGAAGAGCTTGAGACCGCACTCGATCAGCTCGTCAGCCGGCTGAATGTGGCGGTCTCAGCCGTCCAGAAGCTCGCCGGAGCCGCCGACGACGCCTTCGAGGTTGTTCGCCTTCTCATCGAGGATGAGAGCTTCCGACGGCTGGAGCCGCATGTCGCGGACAATCTGCGGCGCTTCACCGCCCGTACAGCCGGCCGCGAACGAGCCGCGCTCGCCGCGCGGATCGAAGAGCGCGTGGCGATTGTGCGGAGTGAGATTGAAAATCAGCAACGCGACCAGAATGCGTGCCTCGAACAGATGCGCCTCTACGTGCTGCATGCCGACGATCTTTTGAGGCGCGCTGCACGATCCTCATTGATTCCGGATCACGTACCGATCTACGGGGGTGAGCGCATCCTAAAAGTCAAGCGCCGCGTCGGCGAGGTGCCGCAGGATGCCATTCGGAATCAGCTGGCGGTCTGGCTGGACGAGCAGGTCGTGATGGGGCGCGTTCCAAAGGATGGCGCGGCGCTCGCGGCCGAATTGCTGAGTCGCGCACAGGGCGGCCGTGCGCTGGGTATTGAGATGCTCAAGCCCAAGCGCGATGCCATTGAGGCCTACATGCCAGTCGACCGTATCGGCGTCTCGAATGGCGAAGGCGTAACCCTCGCCATGCTTCTCTACACGGTGATTCAGAAGATGGCGATGGACGAGCGCGCCGATGGAAAAAATGCTGCAACCGGCGGGTTTCTCATGCTGGACAACACCTATGGCACTTCGAATCTCATGGAGCACGTCGTCTTGCAAAAGACCATGGCCGATGTGCTCGACATTCAGCTCTTCGTCACAACCTGCGTCGAGGACAAGCACGTGCTGAATATGTTTCCGACCATCACCCGGCTGGTGCAGGGCGAGCGTATGTTCCGCGACGGCGCGGCGCAATATATCCGCGTGCGCGCGGCCGAGTTTCTCCTGAGCGAGTCCGAGCATGCAGCATGAGCCCGCGGCGCGCCTTATTCAGGCGCTGAAACGGACGGGTCGCCGCCGCATACCACTTGATCAGCTTCGCAAGGAATTTGCCGCCGCTTGCCCCGAGCTTGCGGAGCAGGCAGACCGGCGCTCGCGCCTGGCGCAGCTTCTCCAAAGCGCCGCGGCGTCCGGCGAGATTGTGTTGCCGCTCGGCAAGCGGAGCTGGGACCGAACCGGCGGGATGCCGCTGCCGGGTTTTGTGGTGCTTGCCGGACCCACACCGCCGCGTATTCCAGCCGTCGCGCCAGGATACAGCTGGCACCCCCTCTTGGGGTTTGCTGCAAGCGAGCGGAATCGTCTCCGCCTCGAGGCCGCACGCTGTATTAATGAGTGGCTGAAAAGCGATCCTGACTTGTCGCTGAACGTGCCCATCAAGGAACGCTCACTCGAAATCTTCGGGGACGAGAAGCGTCTCGACCGCCTGCGCGCAGGAAGCGACCACCTCTTCGGGCGCTTGAGCCTGTTGTCGCTTGGCTGCCGCATCTGTCCCATTCCACTTCCTTTCGAGGCAGGTCCAGCAGCGGCTTTAGGCAAGCCCATTCTGATCGTCGAGAACAACGACACCTGGGTCTCGTTTTCGATGTGGAATCGGTCGGCAGCCCGCCTATCCGCGGTTGCGTATGCAGGTGGTGGCCACGCCAAGAGCCTCGCCTATGACGAGACGTTCATCGATGAGCTAATAGGGCGGTTGCAGGCGCAGGCGCTGTACTACTTTGGCGACATTGATCCGGCCGGCTTGCGGATCGCCAGCCGGGCCGCGCAGCGGCGTGCCTGGCGGCTCGCTCTTCCGCTTCAGCCTGCACCGTCGCTCTATACGTGGCTTCTTGAACATGGGACGCGCACGCCGCTTGAGGGGAATGAGCGGGTAGCGGATGAGGATCTTGCGTGGCTTCCACCTGACATACGAAGTTCTGTTACTGCTTTGTTTGCTTCGAAGCAGCGTGTTCCGCAGGAAGCATTAGGGACGCGTGTATTGATGTCTGCACATGTGTCGGACTGGACCTAGGGCTTAACAAGGGGAACTGGGTAAGCTTGGCCAGGGAGATGGCAAGGCCCCCGGGGGTAGTGCTCCGACCACTTCGGATAACAACCAGCGTAATGGAGGATCATGATCGTGCGACGAATGCCCATTTTCGGCCGGATAAGCCCAGTGGTGCGACCAGTAAGTCATTGATTGTTCTCAACCCGGGGCTGTCTCTTAATCAGCGGGTCCCAGGTTCGAGCCCTGGTGCGCCCACCATTTCAATGCCTTAGCGACAGAAACCGTTTGAGTAGCTGATTTTTCAAACGGTCTTTTTGGGGCAGTAATCAACCAGCGGGCCGGCAACGCGAAGGGGGCATCGCGCCATAGTTCAGCAGTTCGTTGCGCGGGTGAGGCCTAGCCCGGCCTCAGCAGACGGCGACCAAGAATGCCGCTGGGGTTTATCCAATGATGGATTGGACTGAGAGTTTAAGATTTTCCATCAGTTAGAAGGCCACGTGTGCACGACGTGAGCATCGAGAGATAAAAGAAAATCCAGAGACAATTAGCGTGACCAGCCTGAACTGAATCCGTCAGGGCAGGCCAAGTTTTTGGCAGCCGGTGATGTGGTCGTCTGGCCAAAGGTTTACGCCGATCACTTCGCCGGCTAATCAGCTCGCGCTGACGAGCAGCGGATCGGCTGACATGATGAGCTTGAGGGTCCGCAGCGAAAAGGTCGATCGCGTGTGCCGGATACCCTGAATCCGGTAGAGCTTCTCGCGAAGGAAGCGCTCGTAATGCGTGGTGTCGGCGACCGCCACCTTGACCAGATAGTCGTAATCGCCGGTGACGAGGTGAGCCTCGATCACTTCCGGGATTCTGGCGAGTGCGTCACCGAATCGGGCGAGCACCTTGTCGTCATGCTTGTCGAGCGTCACCTCGATGAAGACGAGATCCTTCAGGCCGACGGCGATGTGATCGATGACGGCGGAGTAGTGTTTGATCACGCCGATCTCCTCCAGGTGCCGGACCCGCGACCAGCACGGCGATGATGACAGCCCGACGCGATTGGCCAGCTCGTTGACGGTCAGCCGTCCTTCGCTGCGAAGAATCGAAAGGATCTTTCGATCGGTCAGGTCGAGGTCCGCCTTGGTCCGCTGCTTTGCCGTCGAAGATGATTTCATCGCAAATCTCCATATCTGAAGACGATTCTTCTGCAAGGTCGCAACATCGCACAAGATAACGGGAAAATCACCTGGCGATCCAGCGGTAGAGTTTTGCCGAGGAGATCAGCCAATGCCATCTGCCGCTTGTCGCGCTTCGTCTGTCGCCTTCCGGGCCATCGCAACGGATTCGCTTGCGGCGGCGTCCCAGCTTCTCGCCGATGTGCAGCGCTTTGGGCTGCAGATAGTCGAATTCCGAATGGTGGTTGATGGGCAAGGCGGGGCCGCCATCGACTTCGGCATCGACGCGAAGGCGGACCGCGATCCCATCGTTCTGTGCTCGCGCTTCGCACGGCATCCGTCGCTGCGTTCCGTCGAGGTCGTTGGAGACTCGCCGGTCGCAACCGGCGGGGTGGCCTCATGAGCGGCGGGCCACTCACCTTGCACGTTCCCGAGCCGACGCCTTGCGCCGAGGCCGCCGATTTCAGCCGCCTTCATCTGTCGGAAGCGGGGCAGCTTCGCCGCCCGGCGGTCGATGTCGAGGCCGGCGAGATCCGCGATCTCGCCTACGGGCTGATCCGGGTGCTCGATGGCGAGGGGCGTGCTGTCGGGCCGTGGTCCGGCGCATGCACGATCGATCAACTCCGCGCCGGCCTGCGCGCGATGCTCAAGACGCGGGCCTATGATAGCCGCATGACCATGCTGCAGCGGCAGCGCAAGACGTCCTTCTACATGCAGTGCACCGGAGAGGAA
The DNA here is from genome assembly GCF_001693515.2 of Bradyrhizobium paxllaeri. Taxonomy (NCBI): domain Bacteria; kingdom Pseudomonadati; phylum Pseudomonadota; class Alphaproteobacteria; order Hyphomicrobiales; family Nitrobacteraceae; genus Bradyrhizobium; species Bradyrhizobium paxllaeri. The sequence goes on along the minus strand of NZ_CP042968.1, from coordinate 6,352,855 downwards.
GCGATCTCGTGCGGCTTTCAGTCGGCGCTGCAGGCGGGCGACATGAATTTCCCCACCTACCGCCAGCAGGGCCTTCTCATCGCGCAGGACTGGCCGGTAGTCGACATGATGTGCCAGGTGCTGTCGAACGAAAAGGATCGCATGAAGGGCCGGCAGCTTCCGGTGTTCTATTCGGCGCGCGAGGCCGGCTTCTTTTCGATCTCCGGAAATCTTGCCACCCAATATGTCCAGGCAGTGGGTTGGGCAATGGCCTCGGCGATGCGTGGCGACAATCGCGTTGCCGCTGCGTGGATCGGCGAGGGCGCCACCGCCGAAAATGACTTCCACGCCGCGCTGGTATTCGCTTCGGTGTACCGCCCACCCGTCGTTCTCAACGTGGTCAACAATCAATGGGCGATTTCGACGGCCCAGTCCGTTGCCGGAGGCGAGAGCGCAACCTTTGCAGCTCGCGCGCACGGCTACGGGATTCCCGCGCTGCGCGTCGACGGCAACGACTACCTCGCGGTTCGCGCGGCGGCGTGCTGGGCGGTGGAGCGTGCCCGCCGCAATCTCGGGCCGACCCTGATCGAGTGGGTGACCTATCGGGCTGCGCCGCATTCGACATCCGACGATCCGTCGAAATATCGCGCGCCGGAAGATGGGGCGGCCTGGCCGCTCGGCGATCCTGTCGAGCGGCTGAAGGATCATTTGATCGGGCTTGGTGCCTGGAGCGAGGCGCGTCACGTCCAGCTCAAGGCCGAACTGGACGAGGAGATCGGCATCGCGGCAAAGGCGGCGCAGGGGTTCGGGACATTGGTGGAGGGATCGAAATGCAGCCCGGCCTCGATGTTCGATGATGTCTACAAGCTGATGCCTCCGCATTTGCGCGAGCAACGGCAGGAACTGGGCTTCTGAGCATGTCCTCTCTCACGATGATCGAAGCGATCCGCGATGCCATGGATGTCATGATGGCGCGGGACGATCGCGTCGTCACCTTCGGTCAGGACGTCGGCCGTTTCGGCGGGGTCTTCCGCTGCACGGATGGTCTGCAGCGCAAGTATGGGCCATCGCGCTGCTTTGACACCCCGATCTCCGAAAGCGGCATCGTCGGTATCGCCGTCGGCATGGGTGCGTATGGACTAAGGCCCATCGCTGAAATTCAGTTCGCCGACTACATGTACCCGGCCTACGACCAACTGGTGTCGGAAGCGGCGCGGCTGCGCTTCCGCTCGGCCGGCGAGTTCAGCTCACCTATCGTCGTGCGCATGCCCTGTGGCGGCGGCATCTTCGGCGCGCAGACCCACAGCCAAAGTCCGGAAGCGCTGTTCACACATGTTGCGGGGTTGAAGACGGTTATTCCATCGAACCCGCATGACGCGAAGGGACTGCTCATCGCCGCGATCGAGGACGACGATCCCGTGATGTTTCTCGAGCCGAAGCGGATCTACAACGGTCCCTTCGATGGTCACCATGACCGGCCAGTCGTGCCGTGGTCGAAGCACGAGCTGAGCGAAACGCCGGAAGGCTACTACACCGTGCCGATCGGCAAAGCGGCGGTTCGCCGTCAAGGCACCGATGTGTCGATCCTTGCCTATGGCACCATGGTCCATGTCGTCGAGGCGGCGCGTCAGTCGGTTGGCGTCGACGCCGAGATCATCGATCTCAGATCGCTGGTGCCGCTCGACCTCGAGACCATTATTCAATCAGTCGTCAAGACAGGCCGCTGCCTCATCGTACACGAGGCAACCCGCACATCGGGCTTCGGCGCCGAGCTTTCTGCGCTGATCCAGGAGCGCTGCTTCTACCATCTCGAGGCGCCGGTCGTTCGCGTGACCGGGTGGGATACGCCTTATCCCCACGCGCAGGAGTGGGACTATTTCCCGGGCCCTGATCGCGTCGGCCGCGCGCTGACCCGGCTGATGGAGAGCTGAGAATGCCCGTCGAGCTAGTCAAACTTCCCGACGTGGGAGAGGGCGTTGCCGAGGCCGAGATCGTCGAATGGCATGTCGCGGTCGGCGAGACGGTCAGGGAGGATCAGATCCTGGCCGCTGTCATGACGGACAAGGCGACGGTTGAGATTCCTTCGCCGAGGGCGGGCGTGGTCGTCGAGCTCGGCGGAGAGCTGGGCGCGCGTCTCGCGGTTGGGAGTCCCTTGGTAGGTATTCGTTTTGGCGCAAATGATGACGTCGCCAACGACAAAGCCGTCGCTCGGCCTGACGGTCGCGCTTTAGCAAACGATGTGCCGGTTGACCCACAAGCAGGTTCTCTGGTCCAGGCGGAACAGCCTTATGATCGTCGGCCGAACGATGGCCACCCTACCAATGCCCATCGCAACGGCGCGGCCGGTGTCGAGGTGAAGCTCGCTCCCGTGCGGTCGATTGCGTCGCCCGCAATCAGGGCGCGGGCGCGTGAGGCAGGAATTGATCTTCGTCTGGTTTCGGGCAGCGGGGCCGCCGGCCGAATCACGCATGACGATCTCGCCGGCTACGTTCAAAACCGATCGACCGCGAGCGCCGGTCCACGGATCGCGCAACGCGACGATTCTGTCGAGCAGATCAAGGTCGTCGGCCTGCGCCGCAGGATCGCCGAGAGAATGGCGGAGTCGACCCGGCGTGTGGCGCATTTCTCCTATATCGAGGAGGTCGATGTTACGGCGCTCGATGAACTGCGCAAACAGCTGAACGCGAGGTTTGCCGGGAGCCGGCCGAAACTGACCGTCCTGCCTTTCGTCGTCGCGGCCCTGGTGCACGCAGTGTGCGATTTTCCGCAAGTCAACGGAACCTATGACGACGACAAGGAACTCGTCAGCCGGCATGGCGCCGTTCATGTCGGCATCGCTACACAAACTCCTTCAGGCCTGATGGTGCCGGTGCTCTTCCATGCCGAAGCACTCGATCTCTGGACCAGCGCAGCAGAGATCAAGCGGCTCGCGGAGTCAGCACGGCAGGGCAGCGCACGGCGCGAAGAGTTGAGCGGCTCCACCATCACCGTCACCAGCCTCGGCGATCTCGGCGGCATCGCAACGACGCCTGTTATCAACCGGCCGGAGCTGGCGATCATCGGGGTCAACCGGATGATGATCCGCCCGGTATGGCAGGGCGATCAATTCGTTCCCCGCATGATGATGAACCTGTCGTCCTCGTTCGATCATCGCATCATCGATGGCTTTGAGGCTGCGCAATTCATCCGGCGCACGAAAGAGCTGCTGGAAGCGCCGGCACTTCTACTGGTTGGGAACTGACATGCAGGATAGCGCCGCAGAAGTCGTGATTATCGGCGGAGGGCCTGGCGGCTATGTCGCGGCCATTCGTGCCGGGCAGCTGGGATTGCGCACCGTCCTCATCGAAAGTGCGGCGCTCGGCGGCACGTGCCTGAATGTCGGCTGCATCCCTTCCAAGGCGCTGATCCACGCTGCGGACGCCTTCCACAGCGCTGGTCGTCACGGCGAGATGACGTCGTTCGGCTTGAGCGTCAAACAGGTGCGACTTGATTTCGCGCGCACCGTCGCGTGGAAGGATTCGGTCGTGAACCGCCTGACCGGCGGTGTAGCGGCGTTGCTCAAGAAGAGCGGTGTGTCGGTGATCCCGGGCATGGCCGAAATCGTGGATGGCAAGACCGTCACGGTTGTAACGGCGGGCACGACAATGTCCTATCGTGCCAGGCATCTCGTTCTCGCAACCGGCTCGGTGCCGCAGGCGATCAAGACCCTGCCATTCGCTGGCAATGTCATCTCATCGACCGACTTGCTGTCGCTGCCGGAAATTCCCGCGCGGCTCGTGGTCGTCGGTGCGGGCTATATCGGTCTTGAACTGGGGATCGCCTTTGCAAAGCTCGGATCGAATGTGACGGTTGTCGAGGCCGATGAGCGGATCCTGCCTAAGTGGGATACGGCGCTAACGCGGCCGGTGGCGCGCAGACTGGAAGAACTCAAGGTAAGCGTCATCACCTCGGCGCAGGCGCAGGGGCTGACCGCCGGCGGCGAGAGCCTTCTGATCGAGCAGCGCGGGCATGGCCTGCGCGAACTGCCGGCCGACAAGTTCCTGGTCGCGGTCGGGCGCGAGCCTCGCACCAAAGGGTTCGGGCTGGAGCGGCTCGACCTCGCGATGGACGGAAAATTCGTCAAAATCAATGACCGTTGCGAGACGTCCATGTCCAACGTCTGGGCGATCGGCGATCTCACGGGAGAGCCGATGCTGGCGCATCGCGCCATGGCGCAGGGCGCGATGGTGGCGGAGATCATGGCGGGAAAGCGCCGTTCCTTTGACGCCGTCGCCATTCCGGCGGTCTGCTTCACCGATCCGGAGGTCGCATCAGTGGGATACACGCCGGAACAAGCCAAGATGGACGGTCACGACGTCAAGGTCGCGACATTTCCCTTTGCTGCCAACGGCCGGGCCCTGACGCAGATGGATGATGCGGGTTTCGTACGGATCGTGGCGCGGGCCAGCGACCACCTCGTGCTGGGAGCGCAGGCGGTAGGGGCGGGGGTGTCGGAATTGACGTCCTCACTCGCACTTGCCATTGAGATGGGAGCGGTGCTTGAAGACATCGCTGGCACCATCGGCGCCCACCCGACGCGGAGCGAAGCAATTCACGAGGCTGCGTTCGGCGCTTTGGGGCGCGGCTTGCATGTCTGATGGAAACGATAACGAACCAAGAGGAGACGTCATGCAGCAAGATCAAACTCTGGAGCACAACCCGTCAAACTCGGCACGGGTTTACCGCAACTACATCGCCGGCCGCTGGGTCGATGCTGCCGATGGACGGCGTCTCGCGATTCCGGATCCGTCCGATGGCTCGCATCTTGCGGACATTGCCCGGGGCAGCAGCGAGGACATCGATCGCGCGGTTCAGGCTGCCCGGGCGGCGTTGGCCGGCGAGTGGGGACGTTTGTCGGCGACCGAGCGCGGTCGCATTCTGCATCGGATCGGCGAGGGCGTCCTTAAGAATATCGACCTGTTGACGGAGCTCGAGGCGCGCGACGTCGGCAAGCCGCTGAAGCAGGCGCGGGCCGATGTCGAGGCGCTGGCGCGCTACTGCGAATTCTACGGCGCCGCGGCCGACAAGGTTCACGGCGATACCATTCCCTATCGGTCGGGATTCACTGCCCTCACGATCTATGAGCCGCATGGTGTCACCGCTCACATCATTCCCTGGAACTATCCGATGCAGATCATCGGGCGCAGCCTCGGTGCGGCGCTTGCGATGGGCAACGCCGCTGTCGTGAAGCCGGCGGAAGAAGCCTGCCTCACGGTGATCGAGTTCACCCGCATCGCGGAAGAAGCGGGATTGCCGGCTGGCGCGCTCAACCTTGTCACCGGCACCGGCGAGGAAGCTGGCGCGGCCTTGTCCGCCCATCCCGGCATCAATCACATTTCCTTCACGGGCTCGGTGACGACGGGCGGTCTGGTGCAGGCGGCCGCCGCGCGCAATGCCGTGCCGGTTACGCTGGAACTCGGCGGTAAATCGCCGCAGGTGGTGTTTGCCGATGCCGATCTCGATCGGGCGCTGCCGTTCCTGGTGATGGCAGGCATTCAGAATGCCGGCCAGACTTGCTCGGCGTCGTCGCGGATCCTCGTCGAGCGATCGGTCTATGAAGAGGTCGCTTCACGCATGGCCGATGCCTACCGGAAGCTGAGGGTGGGGCCGGCGCTGTCCGATCTCGATGTCGGCCCCGTGGTCTCGCGTCGGCAGAAGGACATCGTCGAAGGCTACATTGCGCTGGCCGAGCGTGGCGGCGCGCGTCTCGCCGCGCAGGGCACCATCGTGGCCGATGCGCCTGCGGGCGGCGCCTATGTCACGCCGACCTTGATCCGCGACGTTCCGCGAAGCCACCGCCTTGCGCAGGAGGAAATCTTCGGGCCCGTCCAGGTGATCATGCCGTTTGACGGCGAGCAGCAGGCAATCGAGCTGGCAAACGGCACGCCCTTTGGCCTCGTTTGTGGAATCTGGACGAGCGATGGCGGCCGGCAGTTCCGCCTGGCGCGGGCCATTCAATCGGGACAGGTCTTCATCAACAATTACGGTGCAGGCGGTGGCATCGAGCTGCCGTTCGGCGGCGTCAAGCGTTCGGGCCATGGCCGCGAGAAGGGCTTTGAGGCCCTCTACGGCTTTGCCACGACCAAGACCATTTCGATCTATCACGGCTGACAAATGCGAATGCCGGCGGCGATGCGCCGCCGCCATTCGCCAGGTGATCGCGTCAGATGCAACGGCCGCCGTCGACTTCCATGGCGACGCCCGTGATCATGCTGGCCTCGTCGGAACACAGGAACGCTGCGGCGTTGCCCATGTCCTCGGGCGTGGAGAAACGGCCGATTGGAATCGTCGAGAGGAATTTGGCGCGGATCTCCGGCGTGTCCTGCCCCATAAAGGTCTTGAGCAGCGGCGTTTCGCCGGCGACGGGATTGATGGCGTTGACGCGGATGCCGAACGGCGCAAGCTCCACGGCCATGGCGCGCGTCGCGGTGATGACCCAGCCCTTCGATGCATTGTACCAGGTCAGGTTTGGCCGCGGGCTGACCCCGCCGGTGGAGGCAACGTTGAGCACGACACCGTATTTCCGCTGCTTGAAATGCGGCACCACGGCCTTTGCGCCATAGTAGATCGACTTGATGTTGACGTTGGCGATCCTGTCGAACATCTCGTCTGTCACGGTTTCCAGCGGCTGCGGCGTGTGACCGACACCCGCGTTGTTGACCAGGATGTCGAGGCCGCCGAATTCCCGATGGGTTTTCTGCACGACCGCTGCGAAGCCGGATTCGTTGGAGATATCGGCGACGGCCGCGATGGTCCTGCCGGGAAGTGCGCCGGCCACGCGCTCTGCGGCGGCCTCGTCGCGGTCGGCAATGACCACGCGCGCGCCTTCCTCAACGAATTTGCGGACGATGCCCTCGCCGAAGCCGGAGCCGCCGCCTGTCACGATTGCGATCTTGTCTTTCAGTCTCATGGCGATCCTCTTTGCTAATATTGTTCGGAATTGGCTCGCGCGCGCCTTGCCATGGCAATGCGATCGCCAGCAAAGGCGCGGGAAGTGGATTGCTTTGCAAATGAACGGTCGGAAGGAGAGGGGGCGCCGCGGTCAGGACGAGTCGTCGAGAACGGCGGCTCTTGCAGCCTGTGCGGCGTTGTGCCTGTCGCCCCATGCCCCGCGCGACCTTTCGAGGTGGCGTTGCATGGTCGCTTCGGCGCCGGCCCGGTCGCGCTTCGATACATAGTCGAGCAGCTTGAAATGTTCGGCCGCCGATTGCTTGAGAAAATCCCGCGGCGAGTCGTTGCCGGCAAAGCCGTGCAGGCGCACGCGGTCTCTCAGCGTCTCGACCAGCTTGGCAAGCGAGCGATTGCCGAGCGTGGCAATCAGCTGAACGTGGAATTTGAGATCCGCATCGAGAAACGCGATCAGATCGCCGGCGTCTGCCGTTTGCTGCGTGGCCTCGGCCAGTTGATAGAGTTCGTCGAGTTGCTGCTTCGACAATCCGCCCTGGGCGATGTCGCCGACGCTTGGCACTTCGAGCAGAAGGCGGATGGCGAAGGTCTCATTGAGTTCGCTCAGCGACAGCGACACCACGCGAAAGCCGCGGTTGCGCTCCGCTTGCAGCAGGCCTTCGCGTTCGAGATCGAGCAGGGCTTCCCGCACCGGCGTTGCCGACACGCCAAGTTCGGCCGCCAGACGGGGGACCGAATAGAGCTGATCCGGCTGCATTTGCCCGGTGATGACCAGGCCGCGGATAACCTGTCGCGCCTGTTCGCGCAGGCTTGGCGCCGAAACCAAACCCAAAGGACCATTTTGAAGCGCTTCCATGCGCCTTCGTAGCAGGGGGCATCCAGATTCGCAACAATAAATGTGTGACATGTGATATGTTACTACTTGACCGGTCGAAAGTGCTGTGTGATGTTTTACTCAACGATAAAGGGAGGATTACAGGTGGCCGTAGATCGCATACTCATGATCGTTTCCGATACCGTCCGGACCCGATATGCTCGGTTACAACGGCGGTCACGTCCGCACACCGAACCTCGACCGGCTTGCCGCCAAGTCGATGGTGTTCGACCGTTATTATGCGTCGAGCTTTCCGACCGTCCCCGCCCGCTACGATTATCTTACCGGCAAGCCCGCTTTTGCCGGCGTCGGCTGGGGCGCACTGCCGCGCGCGGATCGCTCAATTGCAACCGCATTGACGGAAGTGGGTTACACCACGCTCGGCGTGGTCGATACGCCGTTCTACCAGGTCAACGGCTATTCATACGATCGCGGCTTCAATTTCTTCTACGATATGAAGTCCCAGCTCTTGGGAACGCCGCACTACTCTTCTTACAGCGCGCCCAACAAAACGAAGCGCCAGGGCGAAGGCAAGCTGCCGCAATGGCCGATCACCGGCAAGGTGAAGCCAGATCCCCGCACCGGCGAGATGGATTGTCCGGCGCCGCTCACCATGGTGCAGGCGGCGAAATGCCTGGAGCAGGTCTACGAGGACAAGTTCTTCGCACTGGTCGACACCTGGGATCCGCATGAGCCTTGGGATCCGCCAGCTTATTATACTCGCCACTATCTGCCCGATTATGCCGGCGAACGCGTGCATCCGCCCTATGGCGATTGCAAGAAGCACGGCATGACCGATCGCGATATCGCAGTCGCCCGCGCGCTCTATAGCGGCGAGCTCGAGCTCGTCGATCGCTGGATCGGCCATCTGCTTGACCAACTTGCCTATCTCGGCATCGAGGATTCCACCGCCATCATCTTCGTCTCCGACCACGGCTTCCTGCTCGGCGAGCACGGGCTGATGGGCAAGATGGTACGCCGCGCGCCCGGCGAAGCGACCTGGATGCGTTCGCCGCTTTACGAAGAGATCGCCAAGGTGCCGCTGCTGATCCACGTGCCGGGCGCAAAGCCTGGACGAACCAGCAAGCTTGCCTGTGCGCTCGATCTCGCGCCGACGATCTGCGATATGGCCGGCCTACAGCGTCTGCCCGAGATGCAAGGCTTGTCGCTGCTTCCTGCGGTAAGAGGCGAGGCGTTCGCAGGACGCGACCATGTGCTGACGGCGCTGCCGCTCGCCAATCCCGGCGAAAGCGTCGAAGTGGTCGACGATCTCATGCGGACCGTCGTCGAGTGGCAGCCAGTGACTATCACCACGCAGGACTGGTCGCTGCTGTATGCGACCCCGAGCGAGCCGATCGAGCTCTACGATCTGCGCACGGATCCGAAACAGACGACCAACGTCGCGACGATGCATCCTGAGGTCATCGCCAAGCTGGTAGAGCTCTACGCCGAGGATCTGCGTCGCGCGGGAGTTACGAAAAAATACTCCGACCCGCGCCTTGTGGGCTCCCTCAAGGCCGCATCCTAGCGCGCGGCTGCGCGCTTTGGTGCGCAGCCCGAAATTCCCCTTCGACCGGGCTGGTGGAGAGAGCTATGAGGGCCTACATCACGCGAAGGCAATTTCTTGGCTCCACCGGGGCGGGGTTTGTCGCCCTCGGCTACGGCGCCGCGCCGGCGGGAGCGGCGGACGAAGCGCCGGTGCCCAAACGCGGCGGCGTGCTCACCATCGGCCAGGACGAGAATCCGATCGGTCTCGACCCGCACAAGACCGCCGCATTCTCGACGGGCAACATCGCCGAACACATCTATACCTGCCTGCTGAGGTGGGACGAGACGTCGAGCCATATCGAGCCTGATCTCGCCACCGCATGGGAGAAGCCGGATCCGCAGACCTTCGTTTTCCATCTGCGCGACGGCGTGAAATTCCACAATGGAAATGTGCTCACCAGCGAGGACGTCAAGTTCACCTTCGAGCGCCTGGTCGATCCTGCCACCCGCTCGCCATGGGTATCGATCTTCTCGGTGATCAAGGCGATCGAAACGCCGGATCCCAAGACGGTGGTGTTCCGCCTCGCCAGTCCGTTCTCGCCATTCCCCAACTATCTTGCCACCATCAAATATTCCGCGATCGTCAACCGCGAAGACGTCAGGCAGCGCGGCGACCTCGTCAAGGGTGGCGCCGGCACCGGGCCGTTCATGCTGGAGGATTTCCGGCCGAATTCGCTGATCCGGATGAAGCGCAATCCCGACTATTACGAGCTGGGCCTGCCTTATCTCGATGGCCTCGACTTCCGCATCATTCCCGATGAGGCCAGTCGCATGGCCGCTCTGCGGGCGGGCAGCGTGCAGCTGACCTGGCTCGGCCGCCCCGACTCGGCGACGCAGATGCGCGATGTGCCTGACATCGTGGCACCCGACCCAAAGTCCTATTCGCGGCTGATGCTGCTCGAGTTCGATCAGCGCAAGCCGCCCTTCAACGATGTCCGCGTTCGCCGTGCTTTCAGCCTGGCGCTCAACCGCGAGCTAATTACCAAGGTCGTCTGGCGTGGCTTCGCCGGCCTCACTGCGTCGCTGCCGCCAATGCAAGCGCCGTTCGCCGTTCCGAGCGGCGAGGTGCTCGGCTTGCCCTATATGAAAGAAGACGTGGTCGCGGCCAAGGCACTGATGGCGGAGGCCGGCTATGCCTCCGGCTTCGAGGCGGTCTTTGCGGTCTCGCCGGCCAACTACGGCGACGTTCAGATTGCGCAGATCATGCAGCAGATGGTCGGACGCATCGGCATAAGGATTAAGATCCTGCAGAAGGAATGGAGCCAGCTCGTCGCCGATTTTCAATCGACGGAATCGCCGATGTCGATGGCAGGCTTGGTTTGGGGCCCGGATCCCGACACCAACATCTCGATCCGGCTGGACTCGAACTCCACGGTCAATCCGGGCAAGACGGCCGATCCCGTGCTGGACGAACTGCTGGCCAAAGCGCGGCAGAGCTATGACGAAGCCGAACGAACCAAGCTCTATCGGGCGGTGCAGCAGCGCGTGGCCGATATGGCCTACATCATTACGCCTTGTGCCGCGGCGCTGCGCTGGGAGATGTGGTCGAACAAGCTGCAGGGTTACCGCGCTGTGCCGTCGGCGCAGCGGGTCTATCTTCGGCAGTCCTGGCTGCAATAGGGCGCGTGCAGCGAGTTCGAAGGGAGTAGGCGATGCTCAGATATGCCGCGGGACGCATCGTTCTCACCGTGCCGGTGCTGTTCGGCGTTTCGCTGATGAGCTTCGCCATTATTCATCTGATCCCCGGCGATATCGTCAGCGTGCTGGCCGGGCCCACGGTAGCGCTCGATTCGGAAGCCGCCCAGAACATCCGCCGCTCCCTGCATCTCGATCAGCCGCTGCCGGTGCAGTATGGAATCTGGCTGATGGGCGCGCTGCGCGGCGATTTCGGCAATTCGCTGGTGATGGGATTGCCGGTCGCCCCGCAGATCGCCTCGCACTTGCCGGTAACGCTGGTGTTGACCGCGATGTCACTGCTTTTTGCGATCGCGGTCGGATTGCCCGCAGGCGTCGCCACTGCGAAAACCCGCGGGCGCTGGCCCGATCTTTTCATCCGCGCCGTGGCGCTGCTCGGCCTCTCGACGCCACCATTCTTCGTCGGTGTTGCAGCCGTGCTGCTGCTCTCGCTTTATTGGCCTTCGTTCAAGATCCTGAGCGCCGTCGACCTGCATCACGATCCGCTCGGCGGGATTAGGACCTTGCTGCTGCCGGCCTTCGTGCTTTCGCTGGCTTCCGCCACCACGATCATGCGCTACACGCGCGCCGCCATGCTGGAGGTGCTGACGGAGCCCTTCATGGCGACCGCACGTGCCAAGGGCGCAGGCCGCCTACGCGTGCTGATCCGGCATGGTCTTCGCAATGCACTGCTGCCGGTGGTGACCGCGGTCGGCGTCACTGCCGCGCACCTCGTTGCGGGCGCAGTCGTGGTTGAGCAGGTGTTCGGCCTGCCCGGCATCGGCCAGCTCATGCTCAACGCGATCTACCACCGCGACTATACGCAAGTGCAAGCCACTGTGCTGGTAGTCACCACGCTGGTGGTCCTGATCAACATCGTGGTTGACCTCAGCTACTACGTGCTCGATCCGAGGATTCAGCAACATGGCTGACGCGCATCCGACCATGATCGACTTGGCGGATCGGCCGGCGGTACCGGCGGACGAGCCGGCAGCCGACGAGGAGGGCATCCGCTTCCTGGCGCGACCCCGGCTGCGCTGGAATCTGCCGCTTGCAGTCGGTGCTGCGATGGTGCTGCTGTCGATCGTCCTTGCGGTCGCCGCGCCCTGGCTTTCCGGGCACGATCCGCTCGAGATTGCCGATGCCTCGCTCTCGCCGCCATCAGCGCAATACTGGCTGGGCACGGACCAGCTCGGGCGCGATGTGCTGACGCGCATCCTCTATGCGGCGCGCAGCTCTCTTGCGGTCGCCTGCCTGAGTGCCGCGCTAGCGTTTGCATCCGGCACGGTGATCGGCCTCATTGCCGGATACGCCAGCGGCCTGGTCGATGCCTGCCTGATGCGCCTTCTCGACATCCTGCAGGCCTTTCCCGCGCTGCTGCTCGCGATTGCACTGGTGGCGGCGCTCGGGCCGAACCTGCCGAATCTCGTCCTCACCATGGGTCTGCTGTTCATGCCGCGCTTTGCCCGCGTCGCCCGCGCTTCGACGTTGTCGGTGCGGGAGCGGGATTACATCGCTGCGGCCATCGGGCTTGGCGTCTCGCGTGCGCGGACGATGTACCGGCATGTGCTGCCGAATATCGCGGCACCGCTAATCGTCGAGGCGTCGCTGACGGTGACGATCGCAGTGCTGACCGAGGCTTCGCTGTCCTTTCTCGGGCTCGGCGTGCAGCCGCCCGATCCGACCTGGGGCGGCATGATCGCCGAATCCACCTCGGTGATGGCGCTCGCGCCGTGGCTCGCCCTTAGCCCGGGGTTTGCCATTGTGTTCGTCGTCGTCGGCTTCACGTTCATGGGTGATGGTTTGCGCGATGCGCTGGATCCAAGAGGTTGATCGATGCTCGACAAATTGAAGGCTGAAGCAGTGAGCGACCTGCCGTCCGATCTTCACTGGATGTCCGCCTGGCAGATCCGCGAGGCTATCGTGACACGGCGCTTATCAGCGACCGAAGTCGCCTGCCATTTCATCGAAAGGATCGATGCGCTCGATCGACGCCTCCACTCGTTCTTCACGGTGTCGGGGGAAGCGGCGCTGGACCAGGCCAGGGCGATCGATCGGCGGATCGATCGCGGCGAGCCTGTCGGCGCGCTGGCGGGTGTGCCGGTGTCGATCAAGGATCAGTTCTGGACCAAGGGCATCCGCACCACCAGCGGCTCGCGGATCTATGCCGACCACGTGCCGGAGGAGGATTCGCTACACGTCGCGCGCGTGAAGGCGGCCGATGGCGTGATCATCGGCAAGACTGCTACGCCTGAATTTGGGACGTTCTGGCGCACCACCGGCCGCGTCGCGCCCGAATGCGTCAATCCCTGGGATCCCCGATGCACGTCTGGGGGCTCGAGCGGAGGGGCGGCGGCGAGTGTCGCAGCCGGCTTCGGCCCGCTGGCGCTTGGGAGCGATTCAGGTGGATCGATCCGGCTACCCTCAGCAATGTGCGGGGTGCTCGGCTTGTTGCCGAGCAACGGCAGGGTACCGCAGCACGGCTCGCTCGGATCCACGCTGTTCCTTTGCAGTGCAGGCCCGATCAGCCGCGACGTGCGCGATGCGGCCACATTGCTGCAGCTACTGGCGCAGCCGTCCGTCGACGATTCCCTCTGCCGGCTGGATGAACCGCCCGACTACCTTTCCGGGCTCGATGATGGCATCGCGGGACTGCGGCTCGGATGGTGGGAGGATCAGAGCATCTCGGCTCAGGTCGATGCCGCCGTGATCGCCGCGATCAGGAAAGCTGCGTTTGGCCTTGGCTCGCTCGGTGCCAACTTTGTCGATGATGCCGTGACGTTCGACACGCAGGGGGTGGACGAAGCCTGGCGGGTGCTCGACTTCGTCGATCGTTACGCCGCGCTCGGCGAGTCGCTCTATACCGACCCGCTGGCACGGCGCAAGCTGACCCCGTATGCGCGCGAGCGATTTGCCTGGGCCAAGGGCGTGAGCGGCGCCGATTATTCGCGCGCGGTGCGCCGGCGCGCCGATTTTATCCGCTCGTTCGAGGCCGCCTTCCGCAGCTGCGATCTCGTGCTCTCGCCGACGCTCGGCTTCACCGCGCCGGTGATTGAATCCGTCGGTCCCGCCCAGCGCATCCCGGCGCTGGTCGCCCATACGCTGGCTGTCAATCTCGCCGGCTGCACGGCCGCCTCAATTCCCTGCGGCTTCGTCGATGGAATGCCGATCGGCCTGCAGGTGATCGCGCCGCCCAATCAGGAGGCGCTGGTGCTGCGCGCGGCGCGTGCCTTCGAGCTCGCATGGCCGTGGGTCGGACGAAAGCCGAATGTCTGATGGAGGATCGCGCGATGATCGAATGGCCACGCGTTCTCGCACCGTTCGCCGGGCTGCACGCCATCGCGCCAACCTTGCCGGCCGGCCTTGCCGACGGAATCGTTCGCGCGCCTGCGCGGAGTGGGCCGAACACGGCAGGTTCGCCGGCTCGCCTCTGGATCATTTCGACCGAACTCCTGATCGAAGCCGGGCCAGACGAAGGGCCGCGGTTTAGCGGGGCATGACCATGTCGCTCCTGCGCGTTGAAAATCTCCGGACCTATTTTGACACGCGATCCGGCGTGATGAAGGCCGTCGACGGTGTCGACTTCGACGTTCGTGAGGGCAAGACGCTTGGCATCGTCGGCGAATCCGGCAGCGGCAAGAGCGTCACCGCACTCTCGATCATGCGCTTGATCGAGAGGCCGGGCCGCATTCTGGCGGGCAGCCACATCTATTTCGAGGGCAGGGATCTCGCCGCGGCTTCCGAACGGGAGCTCGAGGCGGTTCGCGGCAATCGCATCTCCATGGTGTTTCAGGAGCCGATGACTTCGCTCAACCCGGTCCATACGGTGGGCAACCAGATCATCGAAGCCATCAGGCTGCATCGTCGCATGAGCGCACGCCAGACGCGCGAGCGCGCCATCGAACTGCTGGAGCTCGTGGGGATTCCGTCACCCGAGCGCCGCGTCGACGCCTTTCCGCACCAGCTGTCCGGCGGCATGCGGCAGCGTGTCATGATTGCGATGGCGCTTGCCTGCGAACCCAAGCTCCTGATCGCCGATGAACCGACGACGGCGCTGGATGTCACCATCCAGGCGCAGATCCTCGAGCTGCTGCGGCAGTTGCGCGACAGGCTGGCGATGGCGGTGATCCTGATCACCCATGATCTCGGTGTCGTTGCTGAGATGTGCGACGATGTCGCCGTGATGTATGCGGGCGAGGTGGTGGAGCGCGGTTCCGTCGACGCCATCTTCCGCAGTCCGCAGCACCCCTATACAGAGGCGCTGTTGCGGTCGATCCCACTATTGGGAATGACGCAAGCCGAGCCGCTCAACATGATTCCCGGCGTTGTCCCGAGCGCGCTGCATTGGCCGGAAGGCTGCCGGTTCGCCGCGCGTTGCAGTTATGCGTCCCAGCATTGTCATCGCCAGCCGCCGGCATTGGTCGCGACCCGTTCGGGATTCGCAGCCTGCTGGTTGCGCGGCAATGCCGCCGAACTATCGCAGCGGGGAGCAGCAACAAATGCATGAGCCGTTATTGTCCGCCCGCGACGTCAAGAAATACTTTCCGGTCGGTGGCGGGTTGTTCCGGCGCAGCGTCGCCTATGCGCGGGCCGTCGATGGTATCGATCTCGACATCGCCCCGGGAGAGACGCTCGGCCTCGTCGGGGAATCCGGCAGCGGAAAATCCACGCTCGGGCGGATTCTGGTCGGGCTGATGAAGCCAAGCGCCGGAAAATTGTCGTTCGACGGCGCGCAGATTGGCGATCTGGCAGGCGCGGAGCTGCGGCGCTCGCGGCGCGAGCTGCAATTCATCTTTCAGGATCCGAGCGGGTCGCTCGATCCGCGCATGAAGGTCGGCGATATCATCGCCGAAGGCCTCGATGCCCAGGGCCTGGAGCGCGGCGCGCGCGAGCGGCTGATTGCCGAAATGCTGGACAAGGTGGGACTGCGGCGGGAAGCCGCGCACCGCTATCCCCATGAATTGTCTGGCGGCCAGCGGCAGCGCGTCGGCATCGCCCGCGCCCTCGTGCTTCGGCCGAAACTGGTGGTCGCCGACGAGCCGGTTTCAGCGCTCGACGTTTCGATCCAGTCACAGGTGCTGAATCTTTTGGTCGAGCTCAAGCGCGAGCTGCGGCTGACCTATGTCTTCGTCTCGCACAATCTGGCGGCGGTGAGCTACGTCAGCGACCGCATCGCCGTAATGTATCTTGGCAGGCTCGTCGAGCTCACCTCGACCGAGCGGCTCTGTCGCTCGCCGCTTCATCCCTACACGAAGGCATTGTTGTCGGCGGTGCCGGAGCCGATTCCCGGCCGCCAGCGGCAGCCGATATTGTTGCGCGGTGACATTCCCAATCCGATCGAGCCGCCCTCCGGCTGTCGCTTCCGGACACGCTGTCCTTTGGCGCAACCGACTTGTGCGGAAAGGGAACCGCAACTGATGCCGAAGTCGGTGGCGGATCATCTCGTTGCCTGCCATTTGGCATGATCGGCCCCGCCGCCGTGCTCGATACCAGTGCCCACCATGTAAATCAGGATCTTAGTGAGAAACCGTTGAGACGGCCGAACTGGAACGGGTCCACGGACGATTGCAGATTTTTGCTGACCGTGACGCCTTGGTAACACCAGGCGACGGGTGCGATCACAGAGAGAAATTCTAAAGTTCAAATCCTGGTTGTGTCGAATCCTGGGATCGCGTTGCCGATCCTGTGCGCGCACCGCTACTGACGTCGCCCGCGATAACTCTGCAGTTTCAATGGGTACGTAGACTCGGCGATCGACGCAGCGCGGCTTGTGGCATTTGTAGGTGCATCGTTGTGACAAATTTGGTCCGTGTCAGGGCAGTAGATGTCGCTTGCGCCGCACGTGGAGCCTCACTCAGGATTGGAAACGCATCATTCATGTGCAGGCTCGACGCCCGCTGCATTGTTGCAATTCATAATCTCGCCAGATTGGAAGACCACTTGTGCGGCGACAACAACCGGTTGTTTGGCGACAAAAGGGCCAACTTGGGAAGGCCGCAGTCTCTGGCTGTTCAACTGTCGTTCGGTAGCTCGACTGTTTGTCAGGGGAGAGGTCATGTGGTCGCGCAGCCTGTTGGTCCAGAATCTGTTGGTCCCGAAAAAGGCCAAGTCAGAAGACGACGTTGCCGACAGTGCCAATGCGGTCGCCGAACGGCCGATCTCCTCTGAGATGCAGATTGTGCCGCCGCTGAGCGGCAACTTTGAGCATGCACTTGTCAATGCCGTTCTCTCCGGCGAGGTCGGCGCGGCGAGCAGATTTCTCGAGCACGTCTCGACGACACTGTGGTCGATCGTCGTGAAGCTGGTAGGCGATGGAGCCGAGGCGGAGGCTGCATTCCTTCACATCGTCGCATCGCTGAAGGCTGACGATTATACGCGGCTGCGGGGGTTCGACGGGCGTTCACGTATTACGACTTACTTGTCGCTTGTCGCTCGCGATGTTCTCGCCGACGAGCTGGCGGGGCAGTTCAGCAAAACGCCACACGAGGCGTGGGAGAGATTCTCGCGCTACTTCGAGGCAGACGTTCGCAGCCGGATCGCCAAGCAATTGCCGAGTAGACTTGGTAGAGCCGGTCGCGAGGACGCGTATCAGGAAGTATGCCTCAAGCTGATCGAGAATGATTTCCGTCGCATCCGCTCTTACGGGGGCCGCGGCAGTTTCACTGGCTATATTCTGACCGTAGTCGATCGTCTCTTGATCGATCTCGTGCGGCGTGAAACGCCTCGACGGCGTATGCCGGCGGCGATTTCCCGTTCGCCGCCGCTCGACCAGGCGATTTATACGGCCGTCGTATGGGAGGGTTGTCCGCTGGACGCCGATCGGCTTGCCGCTGCGCTACGCGGCAGGCTGGCGCAAGATCCGACAGCTGCTGACATCGCCGAGTCGATCGCGCGCCTTGCCGGTATCGTGAAGCTGGAGCGCGCGTCGCCCGCGACCGAGGCTGTCTCGCTTGACGCATTGCTCGGTGAAGGCGGAAGCATTTCGATCGCGGATTCATCGCCAACTCCCGAGGACCGGTTGCTGCTCTTTGAGGAGGAAGAGCGCCGCACAGCTCTCGTCGCCGCTATCAATGCGGCAGCAGAAAAGCTTCCTTCCGATGAACGGTTGTATCTTCAGATTGTATTTTCGGCCAATGAGCCGTTGCCAGCACGTGGCATTGCGCGGCTGATGGGTTGTCCGGTCGAGGACGTCTATCGTTTGAAGCAGCGCAGCCAGAAATGGTTAAAAGAAATTACGGTGCAATTGGAAAAGAATTCCGATATGTCCGTCTAAACATGGGTATTGGAACTCTGTCCGATGATTGAACGCCTCAGTCACGAACCGGCGTCTGTACCCGCCGAGGACGACGGTCGCTCTGACCGGCTGCAGGCGCTTGAGCTGCTTCGCGCACAACTGTCGCGGACCATTTCCGAAGGATTGGGGCAGGGCTCCGCTGCAGCAGGTCAATGGGGCGAGATCGACAACGCAGAGATCGCCGCGTTTCTCGATGGTTCCCTGTCGCGGGCAGAGTGGGATGCCGTCGCCACGAGGCTTGCCAACGATCCGGCAGCCCGCGCGGAGTTGGCCGCCGCGGTGGCATTGCTGGACGAAATCCAGGCGCAGCCTGCGACAGTTCCTGCGGGCTTGATGGCGCAGGCGGCCGGCGTTCTTGCTGCGCCGGAACAGAACCGGCCGCAGGTTTCGGCCGTGGCGGTTGCCCCGGTTGCTTGGTACCGGCGTTCGGTTGCATGGTCGGGCTTCGCCCTGGCCACCCTGGCTGTGATCGCGGTCCCGACTGTTGTGAAGATGGTTGGAGACAGCACAACGATCGCGGTCAAGCATGACGACGCAGGTGATGCGATGGGCCGCGGAATCGTGGCGACCCCGTCCAAGAAGAAAGATGCCCAGTCGTGCATTGAAGCGAACGAACAGGCCAAGAAATCGACGCCCGATAACATGGGAAGTGACCGCGGTACTGTAATCGAGTATCAGCAAGGCAAGGCGCCCACCAAAGACAATGATCCATGCGGGCCAAAGCCGGCGGGGGCCGGCAAGCATGAGCGCCCCGCTTCCGCAGGATCGAACTGACCTAAAAGCTCGACGCTTTAAGTCGTCCGAACCGCATCTCGTTTGCGGGCGGCAGGTTGTGTTCTGATCACAAGAACGGGAAGGAGACATCACGATAGCTGGCGACGGACCAAAAGTGAAAATCTGTCCGTCTTCTCCAGTGTTGTCGTACAAACTCACATTCCAAAGGAGAAGAATGTAATGCGCCACACAACGACGGAAGCTGCGATCGAATCACGCTTGAGCAAGCGCAGCGCGTTGCCGCTCCTGCATGTGGCAGGTGCTGTTCTGCTCGTCATTGCCGTCGCCGGGCCTGCACGCGCGCAGAACACCGGTATTGCCGCCTGCGACGACTTCTTGACGAAGTACGATACTTGCGTGACGTCGAAGCTTCCGGAGGCGCAGCGCGCGACCTACAAGGCGCAGCTCGACCAGACGCGCAAGACGTGGCTTGACATGGCCAAGAACCCGTCAACGAAGCCAGCCATGGAACAGAGCTGCAAGCAGACGATGGACGCGATGAAGACCTCGCTGCAAAGCTTCGGCTGCTCGTTCTGATGTAGCTGCACAAGAAGGCGTGGGACGTCCGTTCGTCCCATCCTTCGAGGCCTGGAGGTCATCCCACCAGAGCATCCGAAAACACCCGCCCCGCACTTGTTGCGGGGTGGGATATCGGCTTTCTTGCGAGAATTGCGGTTGCGCAGAGATCACGCTCAGGCAACAAGCCAAAGCGCGATGACAATTCTGAATCCGCTCGCTATTGACGAGTACTTCCGGCGAACCGTCGCGAAAGCAGGGGCGTGCGAAGGGAAATATTCTGCCCGTGTTATGGTCGCGACTGGTACGACTATCTCGCCTGTCGCGATTTGATTTCTTGGCAGCGGGCCGCGCGCAGCCCTGTCAAGGCGTCGCGCTGCAACAGTATCGGGCAAGCATTGCCGAGGTAATAGCTCTCGCCGCTCTCTCGCGCGACTTGCGCCACTACCGCGGTGCCGAGTGTGTTCCAGCAGGCTTCCGTGAGCGCCGCCGCTGCCTTGGCCTCATTCCAGTCGGGAGGCCGGCTGAGCGCGGCAATGACGGCGATTGCCAGATCCGGATCCGCACAGACCGCCGCGTTCGCTTCGGCCGGCACTTCGATCGCGATGGCGAAAAACGGCGCAGCGGCGGAACGGTTGAGCTTGCGTCCGACGAGACGGGCGGCGTCACGCGCGAGGTCGACGCGCACCGTACCGGCGTTCTTGGGCGTCGTGCGCACGAAGCTCTCCAGTCGCCGGCGGCAATCGACGGCGTAGGCCTGCTCAAGGCAGTCGCCGAACGCGGACAGGCCGATCGACGTGCGCAGGGCCAGGAATTTCGGGTTGTCGTTCAGGATCGGAAAGGTCGTGGCATAGTGCTCGAGCGCCGCAAGCCGATCGTCAAACGGTTGCGGCGACGTTGCAAGTGGAGTTAATTCGCCGATCGCGGCTTGCTCGGCCAACGAAGCCCAGTGTGCGTCACGCGCCGTCGGCCTCACCTTTGGCAGGTGGTCGCGGAGCTCGCTCCAGCTCTTCGCGGCCGCCAGAGCGTCGAGTTCGGCGATCGCAGGGTCGACCGGGGCAGCCGGCACAGCCTCGGTGGCGCGCTTGTCGACGTCGGAGAGCAGAGCCGCAGTTTGTGGTGCCGGCGGGTCGGCAGGTGTGGGGCGTCCGCTTGCGTTGAGCACGATCTCGCCAACGACCTGGTCGTAGTAGGCCGGCGTCTGGTCGCGACCGACGCTCGCCGCCAGCTGCCGGACCTCGATTTGCAGGCGCTTGGCAATCTGCACCAGCGTCAGGTCCTTCTCCGCCAGCCGGAGTATGAGGTTTCGCGTGAACACGGAGTTTGAGGCGCGCTCGGTGCTCGATAGCCGGTCGAGCGCGGTCTGCTTGGCGCCAGCGGAGAACATGATGAACACGCCTTCGGCAGGCGTCATCGCTGCGAGACCTCCGCTGCCCTTGAGCCCGCGCCCGCCCGGCCGCTCGAACGGATTGTTGCGGCAGGCGTCGAGCACGAGCACCACGGTGCGGGCGCCGCGCCCCTGCAGCCGGTCGATGATCCGGCTGGCTGGAATTGCGGAATCGCGGACTAACTCTTCCTGTCCTTCGCGGACCTCCGGCAGGTCCGTCGGCAGCAGGTAGTTCTGGCCCTGGATCTCGAAACCGTGTCCAGCGAAGAAAAACAGCGCGGTGTCGCCAGGTTCGACCGCCTTGTCGAACGCGAGCATCGCCTCGCTCATGGCACGGCGCGACTGGTTCTCTACGGAAATCACCGAGAAGCCGAGCTTGCGCAGTGCGGTGCCGACCGCGCGCGCGTCGTTGACGGCGGTCTGCAGCCGCGGAATGTTCTCATAGGCGTTATTGCCGACCAGCAGGGCAACGCGCTTCTCCGCGCGTGCGGGGGCAACGAAATTTATCGCGACGCTCAGCGCGAGGATCGCAAGGCAAAAGTTTTTCTTCGACATGAATGCTTTCGTCGATGCTATGGCGGGCTGATGGAGCGGCTGTCCCCGCCGGCTGGTCAAACGGTTCGGCGTTTGAGCGCCATTATTCGCCAATTCATTGTTGGTGGCCTCTGTGGCGGGATGATGGGCATATTGTGCCGGCTGCAAGCGGCGATGAGCAGGTCGGCAATGAAAAAATGGTCGAGATTGCCGATGTACTCGATTTTCAGCAATCTGCTAGAGCGCGATGACTTCAAGATGAATCGTCATCGCGCTCTTGCCTGTTATTTGAGCGTGATCTCTGGCAAACGCGGTCCGCGTTTGCTGCGAGGGAAAACGGTGTCTACCCTGCAACGAAGTGCGGAGCGGGGTTTTTCCGGATCATGCGTTAGGCGATACGATAGAGAAACGTAGCGACGATCGTCCATAGGCCGAGGACGATCGCGGCATAACCGAGCACGGTCTGATAGGGGACAATGGCAGCGCGAATCTGCTCGCCGCGCTGTGCCGCTTCAACGCTGCGGTTGAGAATGTACTTCGTCAGCAAGGCATAGCCGAGCAGCAGGCCGAGTGAGGCAATCAGCAGGCCGGTCGCGAGGTAGGTCAACCACCAGACCGGCACGTAGCTGAACCAGTTCAGGTTGATGATCGCGCTGATGATGATCCAGGCGCCCCACAGGCAGGTTATGAATCCGAACCACCCCTGGTAGGGTACCATCATTTCGATATAGGCCTTCGCGTCCGGACGCCTCGCGACGATACTCGAAGCGGCTGCAAGGGCGCCGAGCGCAAGCAAAACCAGCCCAGTAATCAGACCCGACATTGGATTCCTCTCTTTCTTGACAAGATAGCGCACCAAATTGCGGTGATATTTCAAGACGGCCTGCGGCCGTCGCCACCACATCACGATAGAGAGACGGACCGGCGAGGATTTTTCTCCGCGCCGGCTGCTGTAAATTCGTGCCCCGGGTAAAAGATTCAGCTACAGGAGGTCACCGATCGCAGACTTGAGGCGCGCCGAGGACGGTCGGCCTGTAACCGCCTCCTTCGCCTTGATCTCCACGATCAAGGCGTCGTCCGCCAGCTTGACGTCAACCTGGTCGGCGTCGCGGATGACGACGCGCCGCAATTTCGCCGCGATGGTCTCGCGTGCGATCGGTGAGGTGAGCATCTCCTCCAGCGTGTTTCCGGTGACCGCGATTGCGTCCGCCATGGCAGCCCATGCGGCGGAGTCATCGGACAGGCGCGGCGCGTCGAGCGAGATCGTGAGCGCCGGGGCGCCCGCGCCCCTGAGCCTGCGCCCGAGGGACTCGGCCCCGGTCTCGGCCTGCTCCTTCGTTGCCTTCTTCACGACGAGCGGCTCGGCGTCCTGGTCGCGATACGCGTCGGCCGAACCGCCCGACAATTTGTCACTGAATACGAGGATGCGGCCGGTTTCGTAGATCCGAAGAACCGAGACGCCGTCATCGCGCTTGAGCGTGATCGAATTGTATGGAGCCTGTTCGGCGGTCAGGGCCAGGATTTCGTCGGAGCCGTCGAAGCGCAGCTTGATCGGCGTTCCCATGCGGTCGATCACAAAGCCCATCAATCCGGTGCCGGTGCTGTAATGGCCGATGCGAAGCCGTGGGCCGTTCTCTGCGGCGAGGTCGCCGTGGCTGATGATCAAGGTGAGGGCGGCGCCGACGATCATTCGGAAACGTCCGGACATGGTAGACCTCACAACATCACGGCAATCCGCGGGATGCGGTATTGCCGACGAGCGCAGGGAGAAGTGAGAAGTAAATGCGGAGTTTTTGCGGCCGACACTCATGTTGAATGCGACGCATTCATTGTTCAAAGTGTTTCAATCAAGATAGGTGCTGCGATGACGCAGGAAAATCGCAGCCGCTGTCCGTCTATCCCTGGGTCGGTCGCAATGCCGGATGCCGTGCCCGCACCGGATGCGTGCATGAACATCTAATTCGGAGTTGTCAGCTATGGCCATGAATATCCACGTCGGTCTCGCCCTCGTCGGGCTCTCGATCCTCTCCTCGATCGCATTTGCACAATCGCTGAAGGACAAGGAGTATTTCGCAGACCAGGAGAAGTATCTCGCTGGAGAGGTCGCCACCACCAACGAGCGGTGCGGCAACAGTCTCACAGCGAAGTTTGACTGGTTGAAGCCGCCGGCGCCGGAGGAGCGGAAGATCTACAGCGCCTACGGTTATTGCGGCGCAGCTCTCGAGGCCATGCGGCGCGTCTGTGACTCCCAGGCCGGCAAGGAAGCCGTCAAACAGAAGATCAAAAGCCTGACGTGCAGTTTTGGACCGCAGCGTACCGTTGTGCTCAAGGATGGCGCGATCGACTACGAGGTCAATTTCAATTCAAGCAACGATGCCGACTACGTGTTCGAATATTTGCAGAACAATTTGTGAGCGCCTGGAGTGGTGAGGGCCACCTCGGCCCCGCTACGCGCGACCAAAATCTGATTTTTCAAACAGTTTCGGTCGTGCGGATTATGGATCTCTGCGAGAGCCATCCTTCTCGGATGGTGGCGCGGGGACGGTGCATTTCGGCCGAACAGGGAGTTCTTCAGCTAATTCAGCAAAGCGGAGTCGGTCATCGCGACGAGAATACGTTCTTCAACTGCACCAGGAATGTTATCAGCCACGCAAAGGCGTACATGCCCGCGAGGCCAAGAGCCGTTCTGCGATCCATCAAGGACAGGCCTGTCCACCACCATACCCGGTAAAGCCATAATCCGGTCGTGGCCGCGCCAAGCAAGCAGACCAATATTTTGAGGAAGGACGAGCTTGCGACGCCCAGGGCGCCGAACAAAAGCGTTGCTGGAACGAGAAACATCGTGCAGGCGGATATCAGAGTCTCGTTCATGGCCCCTCAAGACGTCTGCGAATCGCAGATACGGGGCGCAGTTTGCAGCAACGAGCACCTTTTTTGGAAGGGCCGATGTGTCGGCGCACAGTTCGATCTAGGCGCCTCCAGCAGCGCCGATGCGGGACGTGCTACGAGATTGAAATGATCTCAAGCTCCTGACCGGACGCGCCGACTTCGTCCCCAACAGCCTTGCCCATCAGAAGCCCTGCCACCGGTGATACGAAGGAAATAGAACCGGCCTTGGGATCCGCTTCGTCCTCTCCCACAATACGATATTTCTGCACGCGGCCGTCGGCTCGCCTGAAGGTCACCGTGCTCCCAAAGGCAACCGTGTCAGTCGACGTCGGATTGGGGATGACCTGAGCCGTACGAACTCTCGCCGCAAAGTAGCGCGCATCACGCAAAGGGGTGGCTGCTTGCCGCCGTCGTTCATTCACGTCTTCGATCTTCTGCGCGGCCTCGTATGCCTCGCGAGCCTGCTGGAGCTGAGATTCCAAAGCCTTTAAGCCGGCTTCCGTAACAAGGTTCGGATGAGGCGAGACCGGGCGGTCGGGGAGCAACGTCTCCGACGCCGTTTCGGCACTGTCTTCCTTGGTGAAAGCAACGCTCAAGCTCAAAACTCCTTTCAAGCGAGATATGCAAAAGGCGGTCGGCTACAAGAGCGCGGACACGTCAAAGGAATTTTAGCCCAACGCTCGACGACTCCCGCGAATCATATACCGCTGAGCGAGACGGGCGCCATTATCAAAAGTTACCTCGCATTATGGAGCCGAACTGCTGCAGCCTTGCTCCGCCGGCAGTTCCTCGGCATTGGGGTCGCCCGGCGCCGTCGCCCAGGCCAGTTCGACGAGCGTCACGATCCGCCGGCCGGCACCGTCGAGCTGGCAAACGATGAGGCCCTGCTCTTCGATGTAGGTCAGCAGGCGCCGCGCGCGGCGCAACGAATGTGAGCCGTAGGCGCGCGCAATCGCGGCATCGCCGGGGCAGGGCCAGCCTTCTTTCGCGGCGCGGGCGATCATCATGAAGACGCCCTGCATATCCTCCGGCAGAAGTGAGGCGCGGACGGAGACATCCTGCCATCCGTCATCCTCTGCGATATCGGAGCCGAGCCCGGCGCGGGCGCGCGTCAGCATGCGGCGGAAGTCACCGAGATCCGGCACTGCCGAACCGAGGCCCTCTATCCGGCAGCGGACCACGAACTCCTGATAGAGCACGCCGATGGCACGGAATCCCGCGTCGGGTTCCGCCATGATGGCGCGCAGAATACGGTCGACCCGCTCACGCCGCTCCGCCAGTTCCTCGGCGCTGAGTGGCTGCTCCACCGCTTCGGGACGGATCTCGAGCGCGGCGGTTTTTGCCGCCATGAGCTGGCCGAGGAGGTCTGGCGGCGGCGACCGGCGCTGAGGCCGATTATTCTCGGGCGGCGGCGCTGCCAGGATGATGGCGTGTGCGTCCGGTGTCGCTTCCGGCAGAGGCATCAGGCGCGGGGTCGCGTTGCGCGGCGTGGTGTCCGTCGGACCGATGCGCAGCCCCAGCGGACGGCGGGAGAGGGCCGGTCCCAGCGCCATGAACTGCCCGCGCTCCAGATCCCGGAAGGCCTCTGCCTGTCGCCGCTCCATGCCCAGAAGATCGGCGGCGCGCGCCATGTCGATGTCAAGGAAGGTCCGGCCCATGAGAAAATTGGACGCCTCGGCCGCGACGTTCTTGGCGAGCTTCGCCAGTCGCTGGGTGGCGATGACCCCCGCAAGCCCGCGTTTGCGGCCACGGCACATCAGGTTCGTCATGGCGCCGAGCGAGAGCTTGCGCGCCTCGTCCGAAACCTCGCCGGCGACTGCCGGCGCGAACAGCTGTGCCTCATCCACGACCACCAGCATCGGGTACCAGTGGTCGCGGGCGACCTCGAAAAGCCCGCTGAGGAAGGCGGCGGCGCGCCGCATCTGATTCTCGGCGTCAAGCCCCTCGAGATTGAGCACCGTGGAGACGCGATGGATGCGCGCGCGCTCGCCGGCGACCTCCAGGCCCCGCTCGGTATGGTCCTCTGCATCGATCAGGAGGTGGCCGAAACGGTCGGCCAGCGTCACAAAGTCGCCTTCGGGGTCCAGGATCGTCTGTTGCACCCAGGGCGCACTCTGTTCCAGCAGCCGGCGCAGCAGATGGGATTTGCCTGAGCCCGAATTGCCCTGCACCAGCAGCCGAGTCGCCAGCAGTTCCTCAAGGTCGAGGTTAGCCGGGGCGCCTGCCGTCGTCTGTCCCATCTCGATCGCAACGGTCATGTCCCGACTCAAACTCTCCTCAGCGGACGCGGGCTTAACAATCTGATCGCAGCGCGTCGAGCGCCCATGTCCGACTACTCCCGTGTTCTCCACGGCTGGTCGAACCCGATCGGAGGTTGGGAGCGACGCCCGATGAACGGACAATCATTTTTGAGCACGAGCACCCGCACCGCATCAAAAATCGTCACAACCCGCCCCCTTTCATCATCCCGACACATATGTCATTGTAGAAATACAAATGATCAGGGCGGCGCCATCGAGGTGCTGACCCGGGCGTTGCGAGGGAGAATCGCCATGAACAGGAAAACTGCACTCATCGCGGCTTTGTTCGGGGTCTTGGCGTTCGCCGCTCCAGCGCAGGCGGCACGCGTCGAGGTGCAATGGTGGCACGCCATGAGCGGGGTGCTCGGCGACCGGCTCAATGAACTGGTCGAGAAGTTCAATGCATCGCAGGACAAATATACCGTCGTTGCCGTCGCCAAGGGCAATTACGACGAGGTCACCAATGGCGTGATTGCAGCCTATCGCGCCAAGCGGCCGCCTGAAATGGTGCAGATCGCCGAGCGCGGCTATATGACGATGCTGCTCTCCGGCGCGATCGTGCCGGTGCAGGACCTCATGGATCAGAAGGCCTACAAGATCGACTGGCCCGACTTCATCAAGCCGGTGGCGAGCTTCTGGAGCTACAAGGGCCGGATGTCGGCGATGCCGTTCAACTCCTCGACGCCGATCTTCTGGTACAACAAGGAGCATTTCCGCAAAGCTGGCTTCGACAAGCCGGCCGACACCTGGCAGGAACTGGAGGCGCAGCTTTATGCCATCAAGGCCAAGGGTGTGAGCGAGTGCGGCTCGGTGCTGCCGGGCGACTTCTACTGGAGCCTGCTGGAGAATTACAGCGCCATCAACAACCAGCCCTACGGCACGCTGGCGAACGGCTTCGACGGGCTCGGCACCGAATTCGTCTACAACAAGACCAAGGTGGTTTCGCAAGTCGCGCGCCTGAAGAAATGGCTCGATGATGGCGTGCTGCAGATCGCAGGCCAAGGCTTCAGCCCGGAACAGTTGTTTACCTCCGGGCGCTGTTCGACCTTCGTCAACTCGACCGCCTCGCACGGCAATATCGAGCGCAACGCCAAGATCGACTGGAGCGCCACCTTCCTGCCGCACGAGAACGACATCAATCCGCCGCTCAACAGCACCATCGGCGGCGGCGCCATCTGGGTCATGAAAGGCCATACCCCGGAACGCTACGATGCGGTCGCAGCCTTCCTCGATTTCGTCGCGCAGCCGGAGACGCAGGTATGGTGGCATGGCGTGACCGGTTACGTCCCAGCGACCAACAAGGCATACGGGTTGGCGCGTGAGCGCGGCTATTACAAGGACCATCCCACCCGCGAGATCGCGGTGCTGCAACTCTCCCGAGGTACGCCCAACGAGAATTCGCGCGGTTTCCGCTTTGGCAATTTCGTGCAGACGATGCTGGCGCAACGCACCGAGGTGGAGGCGGTGTTCACCGGCCAGAAGCAGCCGCAGCAGGCGATGGATGACGCCGTCAAGCGCGGCAACGAGATCCTGCGCCAGTTCGAGAAGCTGAATGCCGGAAAGGATACCGAGGCGGACGGCAAGCCGAAATGAATGCAGGCTCGCCGATCGTCTTGTCCGAAGCATCCGCGGCGCAGGTGGCGCAGCCTTCCGGCCTGACCAGAACGCAGCATGCGCCTTCGGTTGGAGCCGTCACCGGGCGTGGCGCAATGACGCCTCGGCCCGGCAAGGCGCGGACGCTCAAGCACGGCCGTCCCGATCGCGAGCCGGGACTGAAGCGGGCGAATTTCGGCCATGGGCCCGGCTTGCCGACACTGTTGCTGTTGCCGCAGTTCCTGATCCTGGTGTTCTTCTTCTTCATCCCGTCGCTGCGCGCGCTGATGCAATCCGTGCTGCTGAGCGATCCGTTCGGCAACAATGTCCACTTTGTGTGGTTCGACAATTTCACGGCGCTGTTTGCAAACGGCGAATATCGCCAGTCGATCGTCACCACGCTCTGGTTCACGGTCGCGCAGAACGTGATTACGCTTGCCGTCGCCGTGGTGCTGGCATTCGCCACCGACCGCGTGGTGCGCGCACGTTCCGTCTACCGGACCGTCATCCTGCTGCCGTATGCGATCGCGCCGGCGATTGCCGGCATCCTGTGGGCGTTCCTGTTCAATCCCGTCGTCGGTCCGCTCGCACATATGCTGCACGCGCTCGGGATTGGCTGGGATCCCAACCGCAATCCGAGCGATGCGCTGCGGCTTGTGATCATGGCGGCGTCATGGAAACACATTTGCTACAACTACATCTTCCTGGCCGTCGGCTTGCTGGCGGTGCCGGCCTCGCTGATGGAAGCGGCCGCCGTCGACGGCGCCGGACCGATACGGCGCTTCTTCCTGATCGCGCTGCCGATGCTCGGGCCGACCGTCTTCTTCCTCGCCGTGATGAACTTCATCTACGGCTTCTTCGAAACCTTCGCCATCATCGATGCCGTCACCCATGGCGGGCCGGCCGGCGCGACCAATATTCTGGTCTACAAGGTCTATGTCGATGGTTTTGTCAATCTTGACCTCGGCTCCTCGGCCGCGCAGTCGGTTCTGCTGATGACGTTCGCGCTGATCTGCACGCTGCTGCAATTCCGCTATTTCGACCACAAGGTCAATTACGGGGTCTGACCGCATGGTGGAACGCGCACCCGTCCTCGACACGATCTGCCACGCGATCCTGATCGCCGGCGCGCTGTTGGTGTGCGTGCCGCTTTACTTTGCCTTCGTCGCGGGCTCGCTGACGATTGCCGAGGTGCAGAAGGTGCCGCTGCCGTGGCTGCCGGGCGACCAGTTCGTCGCCAATCTGCAGGCGGCCTGGGTCAAGGCTGATTTTGGCCGCACGTTCCTCAATTCCATTTTGGTGGCGGTCGGCATCGCCGCCGGCAAGATCGCGGTGTCGTTGCTCTCGGCCTTCGCCATCACCTATTTCCGCTTTCGTTACCGGATGCTGGCGTTCTGGCTGATCTTCATGTCGCTGATGCTGCCGATCGAGGTACGGATCGTGCCGACGTTCGAGGCGGTGGCGAATGCCGCGCTGCCGCTGCAATGGCTCGCCGACGCGTTGCATGTTTCCGGTCTCTGGAAATGGATCAGCGGCCATGACGTTGCGATCGCGCTGGAATGGAACATGGTCAATACCTATCCGGGGCTGATCCTGCCGCTGATCGCTTCCGCCACTGCGACCTTCCTGTTTCGTCAGTTCTTTCTCACGGTGCCGGACGAACTGTGCGAGGCGGCACGGCTCGATGGCGCCTCGCCGCTGCGCTTCTTCTGGAGCATCCTGCTGCCGCTGTCGGTCTCGAATATCGTAGCGCTTGCGATCATCCTGTTCCTGTTCGGCTGGAACCAGTATCTGTGGCCATTGCTGTTCACCACCGACAAGGACATGGCGACCGCCGTGATCGCGCTGAAGAATCTGATCCCGCGTTCCGACAACGAGCCGGCCTGGAACATCGCCATGAGCGGCGCGCTGCTCACGATGCTGCCGCCGACGCTGGTGATATTGCTGTTGCAGCGCTGGTTCCTTAAAGGGCTCATCGACAGCAGCAAATAGGGACGAAGCATGGTTTTCATTGCCGGACACCGCGGCGCCCGCGACCTTTGGCCGGAGAACAGCCTGCTCGGCTTCCGCAATCTATGTGGACTTGGCGTCGAAGCGGTCGAGTTCGACATTCACCAGAGCGTCGACGGCGGGCTCGTTGTCATTCACGATCCGCTGCTCGATCGCACCACCCATGACGCTGGACCGGTCGGCGTCCGCACGCTGAAACAATTGACCGCCACGCGCCTGCGCGAAGCCGGCGAAGAATGCATTCCGACGCTTGATGCCGTACTCGATCTGTACAGCGACTCACCGCTGGAGCTTCACATCGAGATCAAGACCGACGCCTTCGGCAATCCCTATCCGGGCATCGAAGGGCGCGTGCTCGATGCGGTGAAGCGGCGCCGGTTGGAGCGGCGCGCGGTGCTCACCTGCTTCGTCCCCGGTGCGATCGAGACAGTGCGGCGGCTGTGCCCGCAGGCGCGGGTGCTGGTCTCGCTGGATCGCCGGTCGGCGGAGATGATGGGGGGCATCTCGGCGGCGCTCGATCGTCTTGCGATCATCCCGGATTGCATCGTGGCGGTCGAGAAGTCGCTGCTGTCCCTGACGCTGCCGCTGGCGCTCAAGGTCCTTGGCCGCGAGCGGCTGGGCGCCTGGGTGACGAACGAGCCGCAGGAGATCGCCCACTGGCTGGCGCAGCCGGTGCGGCAGATCACCACGGACCGGCCGGATCTTGCCGTGAATATCCGGCGCGGAATGATGTCCGCGCCTGCGCCATCATGAACGGCCTCATGATGCCGCGCCGACGGTTCCTCGCGGGCTCGCTGGCCAGCGCCGCGGTGGCGTCGCCGTTCGGAATCGTGCGCGGTGCGCCGGTGATATTCGATGCGGATCCATACACGCTCGGCGTTGCGTCCGGCTGCCCGCGCGAGGATAGCGTCATCTTGTGGACGCGCCTCGCGCCGCGGCCGCTCGAGGAGGGCGGGATGCCGCCTTCGCCGGTCGAGGTCGAATGGCAGGTTGCGGAGGACGAAGGATTTGCGCGCATCGCCGCGAAGGGCGTCGTTCGCGCGACTGCGGAGCTTGCGCATTCCGTGCATGCCGAGGCGAAGGGGCTGCGCCCGGGTCGCGTCTACTGGTACCGGTTTCGCGCCGGCCCGGCGGTGAGCCCGGTCGGGCGCACCCGCACCGCGCCGGCAGCAGGCAATGGCAACAACCGGTTCCGGTTCGCGTTCGCTTCCTGCCAGCAATACGAGCAGGGCTACTACACTGCGTATCGCGACATGGCTGCGCGCGATCTCGACCTGGTCGTGCATCTCGGCGATTACATCTACGAGAAGTCCTGGGGCACGCGCCACGTGCGTCAGCACGGCGTCGGCATACCGACGACGCTTGCCGAGTTTCGCAATCGCTACGCGCTCTACAAATCCGATGCCGATCTCCAGGCGGCACACGCCGCCTTTCCGTGGCTGTCGATCTGGGACGACCACGAGGTGGCCGACGATTACGCCAATGATCGCTCCT
Source organism: Bradyrhizobium paxllaeri (assembly GCF_001693515.2). Taxonomy (NCBI): domain Bacteria; kingdom Pseudomonadati; phylum Pseudomonadota; class Alphaproteobacteria; order Hyphomicrobiales; family Nitrobacteraceae; genus Bradyrhizobium; species Bradyrhizobium paxllaeri. The sequence goes on along the minus strand of NZ_CP042968.1, from coordinate 6,321,044 downwards.
ACACGACGCGCGATCCGGAGCAGTTCCTGAAGATCCGCGCCGCTGCCTACCAGGCCCGTTACGAGCATATGCCGCTGCCGCCGTCGGCGCGTCCGGTTGGACCCGACGCCACCATCTACGCGCATTATCGTTTCGGCGACATGCTGGACCTGCTGCTGCTCGACGACCGGCAATACCGCTCTGCACCAGCCTGCGTGAAGGGCGGGCGTCCGACGACGGTGGCGGATTGCGAGGAGCGAACCGAGGAGGCGCGCACCATGCTCGGTGCTTCGCAGGAGCGATGGTTTGATGCGCGGTTGGGCGACAGAAGGGGGCGCTGGACTGTCGTGGCGCAGCAGACGCTGATGGCCGAGGCCAAGCGAAAAGATGCGGAGGGTGGTGACCGCTTCTGGATGGACGGCTGGGATGGATATCCCAATGCCCGCCGCCGCCTGCTCGACTCGATCATGACGCACAAGGTGCGCAATCCCGTCGTCATCGGCGGCGACCGCCACGCCTTTTTTGCCACCGACCTCAAGCGCGACTTTTCGCGGTCGCGCGAGGCGACCATCGCGGCCGAATTCGTCGGCACCTCGATCACCTCGGAAGGGCCGGGCGAGAGCAGCATCCGCAATGCGCTCGCCGGCAATCCCGGCCTGGTCTATGCGAACGGAGAAAAGCGCGGCTATGCCGTCGTGGAACTCGATGCGCGATCCTGCACGGTCGATTTCGAGGCGCTTGACGACGTCAAGGATGCGCGCAGCGCGGTGCGCCGACTCGCGACCTTCGTGGTCGAGGATGGCGTGGCCGGCGTGAAGGCAGCCTGAAGTGAACAGTTTCCACCAACAGAGTTTGATGCCGATGCCCGCTGAGACTGATTTGATGGCGCTGATGCGCGGCGCCGAGCCGGTGGTGGCGAAAGCGGCCGCGACGCTGGTCGAGATGCAGCGTGCGCCGCGCGCGACGGCGCGCAAGGAGCTGCGTGACATCGTCACCGATGCCGATCTTGCCGCGGAAAGGGTCGTGATCGACGGGCTGAAGGCGCTGACGCCGGGGGCGACGATCCTGTCGGAGGAGCGGGGCTTTAGCGGCGCTGCAAGCGCGTCGCGGTGGATCGTCGATCCGCTCGACGGCACCATAAACTACGCCACCGGTTTGCCGTGGTTCTCGGTGAGCGCCGCCTACCATGATGGCGGCGAGGCGCTGGTCGGCCTCATCGAGTCGCCGCTGGCCGACATCCGCGGCCGCTACGTGCGGGGCGCAGTTGCGACCGTGAATGGTAAGCCGGTGCGGGTGTCGGACACGCGCGCGCTTGCGGACGCGGTGGTGTCGGTGATCCTGACCTCGCATTATCAGCCCGACGAAGTTCGGATGGCGGCGGCCATTATCGAACGGCTCGGCTCGGCGGTGCGCGGCGTCCGCATCGTGGTCTCAGGCGCGCTCGAAATGACATGGATCGCGACGGGCCAGCTCGATGCCTTCGTGTCGGTCAAGGCCGATCTCGTCTCGCACGCCGCCGCGATGCCGCTGGTGCATGCGGCGGGCGGACGCGTGACCACGGTTGCGGGTGCCGATTCGCGGTTTGACGATTTGCAAAAGATCGCCTCAAATGGTCACATTCATGATGAGCTTTTGAGGCTGCTGCAGGAGATTGCGCTGTGAGTGACCAGACCATCCTGCGGGTCGCCTGGCTCTATTACATGGAAAACCTGACCCAGGCCGAGATCGGCGAGCGGCTCGGACTGACGCGTGCGCGCGTCAACCGCATGCTCTCGGAGGCGCGGCATAGCGGCATCGTCAGCATCCGGCTCAATTCGGCCTTCGCAAACTGCACCGAGCTCGAACATCAGTTGCGTCAGCAATGCGGGCTCGACGATGCCGTGGTGATCCCGAGTCCGGAAAACCCCGAACTGGTCGCCAGCCTGATCGGCATGGCGGCGGGGGCCTATCTGTCGAAATTCCTGGAAGAGAAGCGTCCGCGCACCGTCGGCATCGGCTGGGGCGCGACCTTGCGCGAAACCATCCGTCATGTCACGCCCGCGGAATATCCGGATCTCTGGATCGTCTCGATGATGGGCGGGCTTTCGCGCGGGCTCGAGCTCAACACCTTCGAGATCGCGGGCGAACTGGCGCGCCGGTTGCACGCAAAATGCAGCTACCTGGCAGCCCCGATCTATGCCAGCAGCCGGCGTTCACGCGACACTTTCATGGCGCAGGAAGTCTACGCGGAAGTGTTAGACCGCGTCGACCGGATCGATCTCGCGCTGCTCAGCATGGGCGACCTCTCGCCGCGCTCGCTGCTGGTTCGGCACGGACTGCCGCCCGACGTCGGTATCGAGGAATTGCGCGCGGCCGGCGCCGTCGGTGACGTGCTGGGGCAGTACCTCGATCAGTCCGGTCGGCAGATCAACCACGGCATCAACGCGCGCGCGATCGCGTTGCCGATCGAGAAACTCGCGCGGGCGCCGACCGTGATGCTGATCGCGGGCGGAACCAACAAGGCGCCGGTCATCGCGGCGGCGCTGCTCGGCCGGATCGGCAAGGTGCTGGTGACGGACGAGAAGGCCGCGGCTGGCGCGCTCAAGCTGATCGGCAAGCAGCGGTGAGCCTGTTTCTCGGGCTCGACATCGGCACCTCCGCTGTCAAGGCGATCATCGTCGACGCAGAGGATCGCGAGCAGGCCGCGGCGGAAGCGCCGCTTTCGATCGATCGCCCACAACCGCTATGGTCGGAGCAGCATCCGGACGCATGGTGGGCGGCGGCGGCCGCTGTGCTCGACCGCCTCGCGGCCGACCATCCAAAACTGATGTCCGGCGTCGCAGCGCTCGGGCTATCAGGTCAAATGCTAGGCGTTGCACTGATCGATGCGGCCGGCCGGCCGATCCGGCCGGCGCCGTTATGGAATGACGGGCGCGCGGCCGCCGAATGTGCCGAGCTTGATGCCACGGTGACGGATTTCGCCGGTCTTGCCGGCGCACGGCCGATGCCGGGCTTCTCTGCGCCGAAAATCCTCTGGCTGGCGCGTCACGAGCCCGATGCGACAGGCCGCACGCGGCATATTCTGCTGACCAAGGATTATGTGCGTCTGTGCCTTACCGGCGATGCGATCTCCGATCGGGCGGACGCCTCCGCGACGCTGTTGATGGACACGCGGGCCGGCGTGTGGTCGCCGCGGCTTGCCGATGCGTGCGGCATCACCGTCGACGTCCTGCCGGCGCTGGTCGAGAGTGGCGCGGTTGGCGGCACGCTGCGGCCGGAGCTGGCGCAACGCTTCGGCTTGCGGGCGCATCTTCCGGTCGCCGGTGGCGCGGGCGACAACATGGCGGGCGCGATCGGTGCCGGCGTGGTTCGGGCAGGCGACGCCTTCATCAGCCTCGGCACGTCGGGCGTCTATTTCGTCGCCAATGACCGCTTCGTGCCTGCGCGTGGCCAGGGCATGCACACCCATCGGCACGCCGTGCCCGAGCTGTTCGGCCAGCATGGTTGCGTTCTCAGCGCTGCCAGCGCGCTGGCATGGATCGCAGGCATTCTCGGCGTCGCGTCGATCGAACGGTTCCTCGCCGAGATCGAGGCCGCAAATCTTTCGCCGGCGGAGATACCGGTTTTCTCACCCTATCTCGGCGGCGAACGAACCCCGCATGATGATCCGCTCGCCAGCGCCACGCTGTCGAACCTGCGCGCCGCGGCGGGCCCGCTGCATATTGGCCGCGCGGTACTAGAAGGCGTCGCCTTTGCGATGGCCGATTGCCACGATGCGCTGACGAAAGCGGGCGCAGCCATTGATACAATCGCGCTGGTTGGCGGCGGGGCGCGCAGCCGTTTCTGGGGAAGACTGATCGCGACCGTAATCGACCGCCCCTTGCTGCTGCCGCCGCTTGCACCGCTCGGGCCCGCGCTCGGCGCCGCGCGGCTGGCACGGCAAGCCAGCGGAGGCGCGTTGATCGGGGAGGCCGAGCCGAGCGCCACGGTTACGCTTGAGCCTGACGCCGCATCCCGTGCCGGCTTGCAGGAGCGGCGCGAGATCTTCCGGCAGCACTATGCAAAAATGCCAGGTTCCTGAGCTTTTTGACCAGCTAGAACATTTGTAATCATAAAAAGACATATGTATATTCTCCGTCACTTGCCGGTGGCACCGTCGGAAAACAATCAGGGATCAGGGCTAGGACATGCGCGCAGCGGTTCTCCACGACATTCGCGACATCCGCGTCACCGAAATCCCGGCGCCGACACCTGCGGCAGACGAGGTGATCGTGCGGGTCAAGGCCGTCGGCGTGTGCGGCAGTGATCTGCATTCCTATCTTGAAGGCGGCACCACCGGCCCGACCCGGATCAATCCGTTCGTCCTCGGCCATGAGTTTTCCGGCACGCTGACCCCCGACACCGCGCGACGGGCAGGGTTGCCGGCCGATGCGCTGATGGCGGTGGATCCTGCGATTTCCTGCGGCCGTTGCGAATGGTGTCACCGTGGCCACACCAATTTGTGCCCGAACGTGCGCTTTCTCGGCTACGCGCCGAACAACGGCGCCATGGCCGAGTTCGTCTGCGTGCCGAAATCCGCCGTGCATGTCGTGCCCGACAACATCGATCCGGCCGCCGCGGCGATCCTGGAGACGCTCGGGGTTGCGATCCATGCCATGGACCTCGCGCGGCCGCGACTGATGGAAACCGTCGCCGTGCTCGGTTGCGGACCGGTGGGACTGCTGCTGGTGCAACTGGCGCGGTTGACTGGCGCCGGCAAGATCGTCGCCATCGACCCGGTGGATGAGCGCACCGCGCTGGCCTGCGATCTCGGCGCCGACGTTGCCTGCCGCAGCCATGACGAGGTCGCGGACGCGACCGAGGGCCGTGGCGCCGACCTCGTGATTGAGGCGACCGACTCCTCGCACGGTTTCGAGCACGCGGCGCGCTGTGCCCGCATCGGCGGCCGTCTCGTCATCGTCGGCATTCCCGAGAACAATCAATACGTCCTGAGCGGCGCGGAATCGCGCCGCAAGGGACTGTCGACCAAATTCTCCCGCCGCATGCCGGAGGTTTATCCGCGCGCAATTGCGCTAACGCAGAGCGGTCGCGTCAAGCTTTCCCCGCTGGCCACGCATCGCTTCTCGCTCGAGCAAGCGCCGGCAGCGTTCGAGCAGCAGGTCGCCCGCCGCGACGGCATCATCAAGGCGATTATCTATCCGTAGATCTGGCGTGCGAATGGCGCAGCCTGAGTAGCGAGACACGCGCTTATCTGCGTATTGACAAGAGACGCCATCGTATTCCCAAGCGCCGCGGTGTCCGGATCGCCCTTGATGTTACCCTCGTGATCAGGGGCGTCTTGCCGCCGGCACGATTCATGCTGTCGCCGCCGGCAGAAGCGCCGTCCGTCCAGCAAAACAGGACTGGACTTGGAGGCTTTCTAAAGAGGTGACACGTAACGGCAAAGCACGCGGGCTTCCAGATTTCGAATGTTTCAAATTGCTATGAGCACGCGATGGCTTGATGGCGGCTGCATCAGGGCGTAACCGTCCTGGGCGTGGCGTAACCGAAGAAGAGGACGCGAGCCGTGATGCAGCCAGATACTGACAGCGGATCTGCCGGCGCTGAAATGCATCGGTCCATCATGACTGCGTTCTGCGATGTTCTCCGGAGCAGTCAGCTTCCGCCTATGACGGTGATGAAGCTCGCCGCGTCCGCGCTCGGGGCCGTCTACAAGGAAGTCGCTGATCAGCATCGCTCTGATGGCGTTTGTCCCTGCGGCTGGCAGCCAAATCGGCGTACGGACATCGCGGTTCTGCAGGCCGCACTGGCTGCGTCAATGGAAGCCGTTCCCTCTGCTGATCTGCGTGTCATGCAGGCTGTCGGGCGGGCATAAGCCATCATGCGTGGGATGCCCGCCGGTCACGTGCATATCGTTTGGGTTCGCCGTCATCGTCTGCGCCGAGCCCAAGGGCCGCTCCGGACGTCCCGGCCACCTTCGCGGCCGGTGCGAACAGTACTTCGTGCGGCGCCGCCAGCGCAATAATCCAGCGCGGTCGTTTGTTTCGTCAATTTTGAGAGTTTCTAATTTCGCCTGGCGCGAAGCATAAGTGCCGTCAGGGTGCGCAGAACAGGCGCAAGTGTGCGGTAGTCGAATGGCGGCTGCTCGCAAATAATACCCCTCCCGGTGGGAAAAAAATCGCCCTTAAACGTCTTAATCCTGGAAGTGCCGCAAGGCCGCGACTGTCGGGGAATTGCGACAGCGAGCTGGCGGTAAGAGGCGCGCGCCTCATGACCGTACGCGGCGAACGAAGACGAAAGATTGAGGCGATGGCAGGTGTGATGACGAATTGGCCGATGCCGTGATGGCAGGGCGTAGGTTGGCGCGCGCGTGACGCCCTGCGAGGTGAAGAAGCGAAAGCTTATTCTGCTGGAAGAAGGCCATTGTCTGCGGGATCAGGCGCTCGATTATTGTGCAAAGGGGCGTTGGAACGTGGCCTCGAGCCTCAGTGCAACGAGCCTTGCAACCGTCATGCAGATGGTGGCAAGCGGATACGGCGCCACGCTAGTTCCAGAAGTCGCGGCCGATGCCGAGTTGCGCGACGAGCGAGTGAAGCTCCTTCGCTTTGTCGAACCACAACCCGGCCGCAGTATCGGGCTGGCGTGGCGCCGGACGTCTCCACGCAAGGCCGACTTCCTGGCGCTTGGTCAGATGGTGAAGAACGCGCTGAACGCACCCGCCTGGCCACAATGTATCCGCCACGAACGCACCGCTCGACGAATGGAAATCTAGTGGTGCTGATTCAACCAACGGGGCCGTTCAAGATTCTCGCAGCTTGCGAACATGCAAGACAGGAGGTGGGGTTCCGTCCTTCCGCAACGTGCGGCCATCGTCGTGGCTGCAAGTCTCCGAGCTTTCATTGCCGGGAATAATGAGCGATAATCAACAAGCCGGTCGTGGTGGGTAGGTGCCCAGCGTGACGGAATCGGTGCACGGAGATGGTAAAGGCCGATGCCTGAGCGGACGCACACTCCAGACAGCGATATCGATGCCACAAGAGCAAGCGCTCGTTTGCCCGGCCTCGACATCGACATCATTCACCGGCAATCGCCGAATGGTGATTGGGAGCAGATGTCGATCAACTTGCGGGCAACACCATCCTTCGAAGCGCTCGGGTCCTTGTTCGAGGCAGCTAACCCTTTCTCGTTTTGGGTGCAGGCCACACGATTTATGTGGATGCCCTGGCTGCTCACGGCGCAGACGATGCTGCTGCCGGCAGGCAGGCCGCGAACGCTCCCGAGCGCGATCCACCCTGAGCACGAGGCGCCGACGGCTCGTGGTTAGCGAGCCAAAGGATCAGGCAAGGCATAACGCTGACCGGCCGCGACGTTGCGAGCGGGATACAAAGCCCGAAGTGATCGCAGCCGAGCGTCCGTCAAGATGACCGCGCGGGGAGGGGTGATCTGGCTTAAGCTGCGGACGATCTGTTGCGTCGTGGCTATCGGTAATGAGTCCCAACGGTTGCCATTGCAAGCGCGAAATCGTTGCGAGGCGCCGGCGCAGTGGGCAAGATGACAACATGATTGCGCTGTTCACGGATTTTGGGTTGAACGGCCCATATACGGGTCAGATGAAGGCGGTGCTGCACCAGGTGGCGCCGGGCATACCCGTTATCGACCTCTTCTCCGATGCGCCAGTCGGCAATCCCAAGGCATCGGCGTATCTGTTGGCGGCCTATGCCGAATGGTTTCCGGTACGAACCGCCTTTCTCTGCGTTGTCGATCCCGGCGTCGGCGGAACGCGGCCATCCATTTTTCTCGAGGCGGACGGCCGCTGGTATATCGGCCCCGGCAACGGCTTGTTTGAATTGATCCAGCGCAGAGCCCGAGAGACGCGCAGCTGGGATATCGACTGGAAGCCGAAGCATCTCTCGGCCAGCTTTCACGGGCGCGACCTCTTCGCCCCAGTGGCAGCCATGCTGGCGCGCGGTGATCCGCCCCCCGGCCGGCCACGTCACGATGGCGCAGATCGCCGAGCAGACTGGCCGGACGACCTCTGCGAGATCGTCTACGTCGATCACTACGGCAATGCGATGACCGGGCTGAGGGCGGCTATGCTGCCGGCGGGCGCAAGGCTCGGAGCGGTGGGGCGGTTTCTGGACCGCGCGAGGACCTTCAGTGATCTGCCGCCAGGCGCGGCTTTCTGGTATGAGAACTCCAACGGGCTGGCCGAAATTGCCGTTAATCAGGGGCGAGCGGACCGCGATCTCGGTCTTGCCATCGGCAGTCCGGTCGAAATCGTCGCATGAGCAATGGCCTGCCGCTTTGACCCGAAGGCAACGTTCGACCAAACAGCGCCCACATCCGCATCGGCCGAAGCCGCCCGAGCGCTGCGACAAGCCGCAAGCTGACGCTAACAGGCGCCTTGCGGAGCAGACCCGCAAGATCCTGCGCAAACATTACATGAGCAAATACCGGGTGCGGTGAAATCGCGAAGACTGAAGTTTTGAAGTGAGCCTGACCCGATCGTACAGGTAGGCTCGCACGACATAATCGTGATGGACCCGTGCGTGTGTCGTGGAATGGCTCCGCGATTTGGCTGCCAAGCGCGGACCATGAAAGAAGCTCTTGAAGATCGCCGGTAGCTGCACGATAATCTGCTGCTGGACGGCGCGTTGCGCCGCAGTCCGCGCGAGGATGCCGGAGGCATCCCGTACAGGCCTTAATTGCAGTTTCGATCCGCTCGGCCGGGTCCCACGTCCCAATCTCATGCGGCTGCTGCGCCTCAGCCCCGTCCGGATGCAAGGACTCATTGTGATGTTGCAGCTTGGCACGCCGGCCGCAGCGTCGGCGGCCGCCGCTTGGTGACCGTCGCGGCCACCGACCACCAGACGGTCCCCCCGACACTTTAGGGCGAGCGGTGGATTTGAGAAGGCAACCCATCGGTCGAGGGAGGATATGCCATGAGAGCCTCGCCAGACTATTCACGTCGTCGCTTCCTTCGTGCCGGCGCAGCAGCAACCGTTGTCGCCGCGGCGGCAACGCCCGTTCGTGCGGCCGCCGAGGCGGGCATACAAGCGCCACCCTCGACGGCGACGGCGCCGCGGATTCTGCGCAAGCCACCGCTGGCTGAACTGGAGCGCATCGCCAGATCCTACAACTTGGCTCTCAGCCGCGACGATCTGACGTCATTCCGCAACCTCATGGACGGTGTGCTCGCGTCGTACCGTCGCTTGGACCAGTTCGCGGAGCCGACATTGGCGGTGAAGTACCCGCGAGACGCGGGGTTCCGTCCAGGTGCCTCGGACAATCGGCTCAACGCCTGGTACTGGAGGTGCTCGATCAAAGGCGCAACGTCGGGGCCTCTCGCGGGCAAGAAAATCGCTCTCAAAGATAACGTGTGCGTTGCCGGCATCCCGATGATGAACGGTTCCAACGTGCTGGAAGGTTACGTACCCGACGTGGACGCAACCATTGTGACCCGCATCCTCGATGCTGGTGGAGAGATCGTCGGCAAGGCCGTGTGCGAGCATCTTTGCTTCTCGGGCGGTAGCCATACATCCGATACTGGGCCCGTACTTAATCCGCACGATCCGAAGCGATCTGCAGGAGGCTCCTCCAGCGGCAGTGCGGCGCTCGTCGTCGCCGGCGAGTGCGACATGGCCATCGGGGGCGACCAGGGAGGGTCGATCCGAATTCCCAGCTCTTTCTGCGGAGCGGTCGGCCACAAGCCCACGCACGGGCTTGTGCCCTACACAGGTGTCTTCCCGATTGAACTAACACTTGATCATACCGGGCCCATTGCCCGTACCGCCGGCGATGCCGCCCGGCTTCTCGAGGTGCTCGCCGGAGCCGACGGCCTCGACCCGCGCCAACCGGCGGGACTGCGTACGGAAGCGTACACTAAACAGCTCACCGGAGACGCCCGGGGCCTCCGGATCGGGATCGTTAACGAGGGGTTTGGCTGGCCCAATTCCGAGCCCGATGTCGACGCCATGGTGCGCGAGGCGGCACAGCGCTTGACGCGAGTAGGAGGGACTGTAAGCGAGGTATCGATCCCTCTCCACCGCGATGGCATCCATATCTGGAATGCTATCGCTGTCGAGGGCGCCACGGCGCTGATGGTCGCCGGCAACAGCATGGGAACCAACTGGAAGGGGCACTACACAACTTCTCTTCTGGATTTCTACGGCCGGAGCCGGCGAGCGCGCGCTAACGACCTTTCGGAGACCGTCAAGCTCGTTGTCCTGCTCGGCCAGTACATGCAGGACAATTACCAGGGCCGCTACTACGCCAAGGCCCAAAACCTCTCGCGCGTCCTACGCGCCGCCTACGATGAGGCGCTCAAAGGCGTCGATCTCCTGCTCATGCCGACATTACCTTTGAAGGCCACGCTACTCCCAGCGCCGGACGCGAGCCGTGAGGACTATGTTGCGCGCGCACTCGAAATGATTTCCAACACTTGCCCGTTCGACGTCACTGGCCATCCTGCCGCCACGGTTTCGGCAGGCATGTCGGCGGGGCTCCCCGTCGGCATGATGCTGATCGGACGTCACTGGGAGGACGGCACCGTGTTGCGGGCGGCTGACGCGTTCCAGATCATCGGGTAGGCGCAATAGCGAATTGCGGCAACGCGGCGTCCAAAGGGTCGGAGACAGGAGGGCGTCGACGACGTTGCTCCAGATGGGAGCATGAAGGGTAGCATTCTGCTGTGTTGGTCGGAAACCGAGGCGGCTCGTCGCCGACGAGGGTAGCGCCTTGTGCCGAGATCATGAGAGGTCAGGCTATGGAGATCGAACGCACTACATTCGGCACCATCACGATTGACGGAAAGACGTATGAACACGACGTGATCATCCGTCTGTCCGGCGAAGTAGCAAAGCGGAAGAAGAAGCTGTCGAAGAAGTACTACGGCACCTCGCATGTCCTCTCGAAGGACGAGGCGAAGTTCGTCTTTGAGGACGGATGCGAGCAGCTGATTCTTGGCTCGGGCCAGATGGGCAATGTGCATCTATCGCCGGAAGCTGAGGCGTATTTTGCGAAAAAGGGTTGCACGGTCCTGTTGCAGCCGACCCCCGACGCGATTCGTACGTTCAACAATTCGCGCGCGAAGAAGATCGGCCTTTTTCACGTTACCTGCTGAATCGGGCCGGCCGAGACCCAGAGTCCGAGATTGTTCGAATTCCGCTGACTCGATGCGGCGCGTCTGCGGAAGCGGATTGACCGAGAAGCCTCTTTCAACCGCTATTCGACAGCATCGCTTGGAGTATTGCCTCGACCGAGAGCGGCGAAATCTCAAGTTCAGAAAATCCAGGCAACTCCGGCGACGACAAGGTGTCGATCTGCATCAGTTCCACTTGATTGCGAGTGAGGGGCGGACTCGGGAGCATTTCGGAGGCCCATGCGAGTGCGTGCCAAAGCGCGATCGGGATTGGAATCAGGTGGGACGCAACGCCGGCCTGGCGCGCAACGGCCCTGAGAAGCTCCTCGTAAGAGTAGACGCGAGGGCCGCCGAATTCGAAGATCGCTGAAGGCCTCTGCGCTCGCTGCATGATCCGGCCAATCGCCTCGGCAACATCCTCCACATAGACCGGCTGCAATCTGGTCTGGCCGCGGCCGAACATCGGATAGATCGGAAGCCGGCGGAGCAGTGTAAGGATGGTTGTGAGAAACGCGTCGTCCGATCCAAACATCACCGCCGGTCGGATGAAAGTTGCATCAGGGAACGCGGCCCGGACCGCAAGTTCGCCTTCGCCGCGCTTTCGGATGTACCGCGATTGTGACGCGGCATCCGCGCCTATTCCTGAAACATGAACGAGCCGTTCGACACCGGCCCGGCGCGCTTGCACTGCCACTCGTCGGGCAGATTCGACGTGAACGGAATGAAAAGTGTCCAGTCCGTGCTCGACGTAAAGACTGACTGCATTTACAACGCCGTAAGCGCCGGCAAGCGCATCCGCGACCGATCGCTCGTCGTGAACATTGGCCTCTACGGATTGAAGTTGCGGATCGTCGCGGCCAGGCTGACTATTTCTGCGATCCGGATGCCTTGACGCAATCCGAACCGGGAATCCGCGATGGCTCAGACGTTGAACGACGCGGCGGCCGAGAAATCCGGTTCCGCCGAATACGGTGACGGTGCGCCCGCTGGTAGCGACCATGTCTCAAATTCGCAAGTTCATGTGGGAGTCTTTCACCACTGGTGCGTCGTCATGGACCCGACGGTCGACCGGCGCCGCGACGGGATCGGAGCGGGCTTGCCCAACATTGGCGGCCGCTAGGCCTGAACCGTCGATGCGGCGAGCTCGTCCAGCACTTCGGTCAATCGCTCTACGGCCCAATCCACCTGTGATTCGTCGATAATCAAGGGGGGCGCAAAGCGTATCGTGTTCCGGTGGGTATCTTTGGTCAGAACTCCCGCCTGAAGCAAGTGCCCGATCACCGTACCGGCGCGTGCCATGTTGCTGTGTAACTCGACCCCGGCGAACAGACCGCGACCGCGCACCTCGCGAATGATCGGATTTTTGATCGCAGAGAGCCGATTGAGGAGATGCGCGCCGACAGTCGCGGCACGTTCAATCAATCGCTCGTCGATCAGAGTGTCGAGGGCGGCCAATCCAACCGCTGATGCAATCGGGTTGCCTCCGAACGTGCTGCCGTGGTCACCGGGAGTGAAAACCTGCATGACCTCGCGACGGGCGAGGAAAAGCGAAACCGGCAACATCCCGCCGCCGAGCGCCTTGCCGAGCATCAGACCATCGGGCGTTACGCCTTCGTGCTGGCACGCGAGCAGTCGACCGGTGCGTCCCAGACCACTCTGGATCTCGTCGCACAGCAGCAGCACGTTGTTCGCTTTGCAGATTCGCGCGGCCTCAGTGAGATATCCAGGCGGCGGCACGTTGATCCCGCCTTCGCCTTGAATTGGTTCGACCAGAAAGGCCGCAGTGTCAGGGGTAACGGCCGCGGCGAGCGCCGATGCGTCGCCGAACGGCACGCGCGTGAAGCCGGCCGGGAATGGTCCGAAGCCGTCGCGATATCGGGCTTGCGAAGAAAAACCAATGATCGAGATGGTACGGCCGTGGAAGTTTCCCTCCGCGGCAATGATTCCGGCCCGGTCAGTCGGCACACCCTTGACCTTATAGGCCCATTTACGTGCCGCCTTGAGCGCTGTCTCGACGGCTTCAGCGCCGCTGTTCATTGGCAACGCGGCGTCCATACCGGTCAGCTCGCACGCCCTGGCGAGGAAAGGCCCCAGCCGATCGCTGAAATAAGCGCGCGAGATCGTATCCAGACGCTGCGCCTGTTCGGTCAGCGCCTTGACGAGGCGCGGATGGCAATGGCCAAAGCTCGCCGCCGAATACGCTCCCATCATGTCGATGTAGCGCCGGCCGGCCTCGTCCCACACGTAGACGCCATCCCCGCGGACGATCGTCACCGGCAATGGCGCGTAATTTCCCGCGCCGAAGCGGGATTCAAGGCCAGCGAAATCGGTCATGACAAGCGCTCCTGCCGCGATCCTCGCTCGCGCCGGCTCGGCATGTCACCCCTGCTGCTGGTGAAGGCGCACAAGTGCAACTGCGTCGCGAGACCACGGCTCATGGCGCACTCTCCCGATTGGGCGCGCGTAAGGCATGCGCGCGCCTCTTCTTGGATGTAGGAAGGCCGTTGCAAAAAAACAGGTGCTAGGGCCCACGACAGGCGCCGCCACCTTTCTCGTTCTGCTATAATTTGTTCATGACGATCGGGATTACCGGGCCCGAGCGGAAGTCACCACGGCGAAACGCTGTGGTCGGGCTGATTGTGACTGCCATCTTCGCCGGAATTTGCCTGATCCTTCTCGCGCTCGTCGGCGACATCCTAGTCGACTGGATGTGGTTCTCCGCGGTCGGCTACTCGCAGGTATTTTGGACGTCGATCGGCGCGAAGGCCGGAGTCTTTTCCGTCGTCTGCGCGGCAACCGCCGCCATCGTGTGGGCAAACGCCGGGCTCGCACTTTACCTTGCTCGACGACGGCGAAGCCGGCTTCCCGCCGGTCTCGTCTGGAATCTCGTGGCTGCGATGCCGCCCGATCCGTTAGAATTCATACGCGATCGGTTGCCATGGTCCCGCGCCATTGCTGGCGGTGCCGGACTCCTCGCGCTGCTTGTCGCCTGGGCGGAGGTCGGCAACTGGAGCATCATTCTGCAGTTCGTCTATCACGTGCCATATGGCGCGAACGATCCGCTGTATGACAAGGAAATTGGATTCTATCTGTTTTCTCTGCCCGCCTATGTCGCCATCAGGAATTGGGCATTCTTGACGCTGTTCATGAGTGCGCTTTTCGCCGCAATGATCTACTGGGTGCATGGCGACATCGAATACCAGGTCCAGCGGCGGTCGATTTCGCCGACTGCGGTTGTCCACGGCTCGGCGCTGCTCGGCCTGCTCTTTGCGGTGAAGGCATGGTCCTACTGGCTCGACCGCTATTTGCTGCTCTACGGAGACAATGGCGTGGTGGTTGGCGCGAGCTACACCGATATCCATGTGGACCTGCCCGTCCTCTGGTTGCTGATCGGACTCTCGGTCGCCGCAGCCCTGGCCGCCTGGGCGAACATGTGGGTGCGCACCTACCGCCTCCCCACCGCCGCGCTGCTGCTCGTCTTTGGCGGCGCCTTCCTGCTGTCCGGCGTGCTCCCGATGTTGTTCCAGCGGTTCTACGTCAAACCGAACGAACTGGAGCTGGAGCGGCCCTATATCGAACGCAGCATCCGCCTGACCCGGGAGGCCTATAATCTCGATCGGATCGCGGCGAAGCCATTCCCGGCCGAACAGAACCTTACCGTCCGCACACTCGAAGCCAACAAGGCGACCATCGAGAACATCAGATTGTGGGACGGGCAGCCGCTGGCGGATACCTACGCGCAGCTGCAGGAGATACGCACCTACTACAAATTAAGCGACCTGGATGTCGACCGCTACTGGTTTCGCGGCACCTACCAGAGCGTGATGCTCTCGGCACGCGAGCTCAGATCCTCGCTGCTGCCGCCTAACGCCCAGACCTGGGTCAACCTCCATTTGCTGTTCACCCACGGCAATGGGGCAGTGATGAGCCCGGTAACGCACAAGAGCGCCGAGGGGCTTCCGCTGCTCTACCTGCGCGACATTCCTCCAGTTGCGGAGGGTGGCCTCGAAATCCGCGAACCGCGCATCTATTATGGACAAGAAAAGAGCAACTACGTCCTCGTCAGGACGGCCACGCCGGAATTCGACTATCCGAAGGGGAATGAAAACGTCTACGCGTCCTACGACGGTGCCGGCGGCGTCCCGCTGCCGGGGGTGCTGCGAAAGATCATCTTCGCCCACCACTTCAACGACATGAACCTGCTGCTCTCCAGCTACATCACTGACGACAGCCGGATCATGATCCGGCGCAATGTCGGGGAACGGGTTCGCACGATCGCCCCGTTCCTCAGTCTCGACCGCGACCCCTATCTGGTCATCAGCGAGGGGCGGATGTTCTGGATCCAGGACGCCTATACGACCAGCGACTATTTTCCCTCTGCGCAGCCTGCGCCCAGCCGCAATCTCAACTACATCCGCAATTCCGTGAAAGCCGTCATCGACGCCTATAACGGCAGCGTCGACTTTTATCTGATGGACCAGACGGACCCGATCGCCGGCACCTACCAGCGAATCTTTCCGGGGTTGTTCAAGCCGTTCGCGGCCATGCCGCCCGACCTGCAAAAGCACATTCGCTATCCCGAGGATCTCTTCCTGATTCAGGCGCAGCTTTACCAGACCTATCACATGGCATCTGCCGACGTTTTCTATAACCGCGAGGATCTTTGGCAGTTTCCGCGCCAGCCGGCTGGTGACGGCGGCGTCACGCCGATGGTCCCTTACTACATCGTGATGCGGCTGCCCGGAGAAGCCCAGGCCGAGTTCTTTATCATGCTCCCCATGGTGCCAAGCCGACGCGACAACATGATCGCATGGCTGGCAGCGCGCTGCGACGCCCCCGACTATGGCAAACTGATCGTCTACGAATTTCCCAAGGAGAAGCTCGTCTACGGACCGTTCCAGATCGAGGCGCGCATTCATCAGAACACGGAGATCTCCCAGCAAATATCACTGTGGAACCAGATGGGCTCGCGGGTGATCCGCGGAAACCTCCTGGTGATCCCGATCGAGAATTCGATCCTCTATGTATCGCCGCTGTATCTGCGCGCGGTCCACGGACAATTGCCGGAGCTCAAGCGCGTTATCGCGGCGTATGGCGAAAATGTCGTCATGAAAGAGACACTTGCCGAGGCCTTGTCCGAGCTTTTCATAGAAACTAACGCGTCGCCGGCATCGCCGAGTACTGCAACGGAAATGCCACGTGCGAGTCCTGCGGAAAGCAGGGCGCAGGAGGCGCGGGAGGCGCTCGATCGCTACAACCAGGCAATGGAGCTGTTGAGGTCCGGGGATTGGGCAGGCTTCGGCAAGCAGATCGACGCGATGCGCGGCCTTTTGGAGAAAATGAACCGGCAATCGGCCGAACACTGACCAACGCCGGGTAATTGTCATTCGACAAAGAGAAATTCTCTAGTGATCTCAAATGCCCATAATGCTGAGAAATGTCAGAATGGCTTTTGAAAGCATTGGGAGAAACCGGAGACTTCCAAGCTGGATACGTGGACCCTGAAGATTGCTTCGCGGTTCAAGCCGCTGTCTGGAACAGCAATTTGAGATGGTTGCGTGCCCCCATTAAGAACCCAGATTCCGGCTATGTGCCGAGCCGCGCTTCCGCTCTCGAAGCATTACCGGACGTCTACTCGAAGGACGATTGGAAACTGTACTTCTTTCAGGCCCGCAAATTCCTGGTGAACTTCACCAAGGAACCGTCTCCTGTGGCTGCTTCTCGCCGAGAAACTCCTCGGCTGTCACGCTGTTAATGCCGCTCGTGCCATGACTGTCGTCATCTCGCTAGGCGCAACACCGTCGAGAAAGGCTTTCACCGTGTGACTTGAGATGGAGATCAGAGGGGACATGGAATTCGAACGGCCCCCGTCAGCGCGGTCTCAATCGCGGACAGGCACGGGAGCGCGTGGGCATATCAGGGCGGCCTGCAGCTGACTTACAGTCAGTATCCTCGAAGACTTGCCACTGCAAGTAGAGCGAAGCTACGCCACCGTTGGTCGCCAGCTTTCGCACTTATACCAACTGATTACCCAATAACGGGTTCGGGTTGGTAAAGGCGGGACTTTGTAGGACTTTCGATCCGTTGTAATATGTGTGAAATTCGCATGGCTGCTCCCCGAAGGGCGCAGCAGCGTCACAATAAGCAGGCGCGAACCAACGTGCCGGTTTTTGGCATCGAGACCGACATGGCCGTTGGCGGATCGTTTGACACGTTCCCCAAGCTGCTGGCGCGAAATGCCGCGCAGTTTAGCAGCCGTCCTGCGTTTCGGCATAAGGATCTCGGCATCTGGCAGACGTGGACCTGGTCTCAGGTTGCAGAGATCGTGCGCGCTTACGCCGCGGGTTTGCATCGACTTGGACTGCGGCCAGGCGACACGATCGCCATCGTTGGCTCCAACCGTCCGAAGCTCTATTGGACGCTCATGGCAGCGCAAGCGCTGCGCGTGATTCCGGTTCCGGTCTACTCGGATGCGGTGGCTGACGAACTCGCTTACGTCCTCGCTCATGCCGAGGCGAAAATTGTTGCAGCGCAGGATCAGGAGCAGGTCGATAAGGTTCTGTCGGTATCCGACCGTGTGCCGCATGTCGAAAAGATTGTCTATGACGAGCAGCGTGGCCTCGATGACTACGACCACGACCGATTGATCGCAATCCGCGATGTCATCGAAGACGGCCGCGCCGCGCTTGCGGTCAGCGCGGGGCTCGGCAGGCAGATCGATGAGTTCATCCGGCAGGGTGAAGGTTCTGACATCTCAATTATCCTCTACACGTCGGGAACCACCGGCGCGTCGAAGGGTGTCATGCTGTCGGCGCGAGGCTGTATCGACGCCGCGACTGATACCGTCAGGTTCGACAACCTGACTGAAAAGGACGTGGCGCTCGCCTACCTGCCGCTCGCCTGGGTTGGTGATCATTACCTCAACTATGCACAAGGCATTGTCGCCGGATTCTGCATGGCGTGTCCCGAGAGCGGTGGGACGATCGAGCAGGATCGGCGCGAGATCGGACCAACCTTCTATTTCGCGCCGCCGCGAGGTTTCGAGGCCATGCTGACGCGAGTGATGATCCGCATGGAAGACGCTGCAGCCATCAAGCGGCGCATGTTCAACTACTTCCTTGGCATTGCGCGGAGGTATGGCGAGTCGATTTTGACCGGAAAGCCGGTGCCGCTGTCCGGCCGGCTGCTTTATGCGCTCGGGCGCTTGATGGTCTACGAGCCCCTAAAGAACGTTCTTGGCCTGTCGCGCGTGCGCGTCGCCTACACGGCAGGTGAGGCCATCGGCCCGGATCTGTTCGCGTTCTACCGCTCGATCGGATTGAACCTGAAGCAACTCTACGGTCAGACCGAAGCGTTCCTTTACCTAACCTGCCAGCCTGACGGTCAGATCTACTCCGATACGGTCGGTCCGGCTGCACCGAACGTCGACATCCGCATTGCGGAAACAGGTGAGGTGCAGTTCCGCTCACCGGGCATGTTAGTCGGATATTTCAAGGATCAGGCGAAGACCGCGGAGGCCATGACGTCCGACGGCTACGTCAAGACCGGCGACGCCGGTTTCTTCGACGAGAAGACCGGACACCTGAAGATCATCGATCGTGCGAACGATGTCGGCCGGCTGGCCGACGGCACGATGTTTGCGCCGAAGTATCTTGAGAACAAGCTAAAATTTTTTCCCAACATCAAGGAAGCGGTGGTTTACGGCGACTCCAGGGATTTCGTTTGCGCCTTTCTCAATATCGACCCGATCGCTGTGGCGAACTGGGCCGAACGCAACAACGTCGCATACGGTTCCTATCAGGAGCTGGCGGGGCATCCGCTGGTCTACGACATCGTGGCGAAAGATGTTGCCGAGGTGAACCGCTCCCTCGCGGAGGAAAAGGTGATGACGGGCGCGCAAATTCGTCGCTTTCTCATTTTGCATAAGGAGCTCGACGCAGATGACGGCGAATTGACCCGCACGCAGAAAGTTCGCCGTGGGTTCATCGCCGAGCGTTATGCACGACTGATCACGGCGCTCTACGACGGTTCGCATGAAGCCGACATTTCCACCGAAGTCACCTTTGAGGATGGCCGCAAGGGTGTGATTGCGGCGCGGGTCAAGATTCGCGACCTGGAAATATCTCGCTCGTCAGAATCTCTGGGGAAGGCCGCATGAGGACGCCGGGCACGAACGAAATCCTGCTGCGGGTCGAGGGCGTATCGCTGGCGTTTGGCGGCGTGAAAGCGCTGACGGACGTTTCATTCGATATCGTGAAAGGCGAAATTCGTGCCATCATCGGACCGAACGGTGCCGGCAAAACCTCGATGCTCAACGTCATCAATGGTTTCTACCATCCCGATCATGGCGCCATCACCTTCAAGGGACTGACCCGCGCCAAGATGCAGCCTTTCGAGGCGTCGCGCGGCGGCATCGCGCGCACGTTTCAGAACGTTGCCCTGTTCAAGGGGATGAGCGCGCTCGACAATATTATGGCAGGCCGCACCTTGAGGATGCGCCGCGGCCTGCTGTGGCAGATGCTGCGCTATGGCCCTGCGCTGGTGGAGGAGATCGAGCATCGGCAGCGGGTCGAGGAGATTGTCGATTTTCTGGAAATCGAGGCGATCCGGAAGGTGCCGGTTGCGCGTTTGCCATATGGCCTGCAGAAACGCGTCGAACTTGGCCGCGCCCTTGCGATGGAGCCCGACCTTCTTCTCCTCGACGAGCCGATGGCAGGCATGAATCTCGAGGAGAAGGAGGACATGTCACGGTTCATCATCGACGTGAACAATCATTACGGCACGACTATTGCGCTGATCGAGCACGATATGGCTGTGGTGATGGATCTCTCCCATCGCGTGGTGGTGCTCGATCATGGCGTGAAGATCGCCGACGGCACGCCGGATGAGGTCAAGAAGAATCAGGGCGTCATCGACGCGTATCTCGGCGTCGCGCACTAAGGAGCATTACGTGATCGCATTGGGCCAATTTCTCGAAGTGCTGATCGGCGGATTGATGTCCGGCGTGCTGTACTCGCTGGTCGCACTTGGCTTCGTGTTGATCTTCAAGGCATCCGGTGTCTTTAATTTTGCGCAAGGCGCAATGGTGTTGCTCGCCGCGCTTGCGCTGGTTCGCTCGCTCGACCTGCTGGTGGTCTGGGGCTTCTCGCTTTGGACTGCGATCATCCTCGGCATTGGCTTTGCCGCCGTGGTCATGGCGATAACGGCCAGGCTGATCGAGTGGTTCGTGATCGGGCCTCTTGTCAATCAGGACGCGCTCACGCTGTTCATGTCCACCATAGGCGTGACATTCGTCCTCGAAGGCGCGGCGCAGATGATCTTCGGTTCCGATGTTTACCCGTTGCGGCTGTTCCCGACGGACGTCTGGCTCCTGTTCGAAAGTCACTTTCCGGGTGGAATTCTGGTCAACAAGCTGGATGTCTGGGGCGCCTTTATCGCCGGAATTCTGGTAGCGGGTCTCGCGATCTTCTTCCAGCGTACCAAGACCGGTCGAGCACTCAGGGCGGTTGCCGACGACCACCTGGCGGCGCAGTCGGTCGGGATTCCAATCAGCTGGATCTGGTTTGTGGTCTGGCTTGTTGCCGGTCTCGTTGCGCTGGTTGCGGCGACCGTGTGGGGTACCAAGCTGGGTGTGCAGTTCTCCATCACGTTTCTCGCGCTGAAGGCCTTGCCGGTTCTGATCATTGGAGGCCTTACCTCGGTCCCCGGAGCCATCGTCGGCGGGCTTATTGTGGGTGCGGGCGAGAAGATCGCCGAGGTGTTCCTGGGGGCGCATATTGGTGGCGGTATCGAATATTGGTTCGCCTATGTGCTGGCGTTGGCGGTGCTGCTCGTGCGGCCGCAAGGGTTATTTGGTGAGCGTATCATCGAGCGTATCTGAGACGAGGGCCTAGTTATGCTTTATCGCGAGGCAGGCCAGTTCAAGACGACCTACGCGGCGGACATGGCGATTTTCCCCATCCGCCAGGATCGTATTGCGCTCGGTATCCTGCTCACGATTGCCTTCGTCGGGGTGCCGGTGCTGGCGAACTTCCGCATTTGGCCGTTCGCCAGCGAGTATCTGCTGTGGGCAATTCTGCTGCCCTTCCTGATCCTCGCGCTCGCCGCAATCGGCGCAAACATTCTCGTCGGTTACTGCGGCCAGATCTCGCTCGGCAGCGGCGCGTTCATGGCTATCGGCGCCTATTCTGCCTACAAGCTGGGGACCGGTGTTCATATTCCGCTTGCTTGGCTTGGCTTCGCGATTTCGATCCCGCCGCTGCCAGTGCTGGCATCCATTCTGCTCGGCGGGCTGATGGCGGCGGTCGTCGGAATCCTCTTCGGTATTCCCAGTCTACGGATCAAGGGTCTCTATCTGGCGGTCGCAACACTCGCGGCGCAGTTCTTCTTCGACTGGGTTTTCCTGCGAGTGCCGTGGTTCACCAATTACGCGCCCTCAGGATCGGTCAATGCTCCGGCACTGGAGTTCTTCGGCCTGACCGTGCGCACTCCGATCGAGCGCTATCTGCTGTGCCTGATCTTCGTAACCGTGTTCGCAGTTCTGGCGAAGAACCTCGTTCGCGGCAATCTCGGCAGACAATGGATGGCAATCCGCGACATGGACATAGCCGCAGAGCTGATCGGCATCCGGCCACTTTACGCGAAGCTTACGGCTTTCGCGGTTTCTTCATTTATCATCGGCGTGGCGGGCGCCCTCTGGGCGTTCGTCTATCTGGGGTCGTGGGAGCCGCTCGCCTTCTCGATCGAGCGCTCGCTGCAGCTTCTGTTCATGGTGATCATCGGCGGGTTGGGATCGATCATGGGTTCGTTCGTCGGCGCGGCCTTTATCCTCATCCTGCCGATCATGCTGAACCTGCTTCCAACCCAGCTCGGTGTGCCGCTATCAACAGAGACGATTACTCATCTGGAGTTCATCATCTTTGGATCGTTGATCTGCTACCTTCTCATCAAGGAGCCACATGGGTTTGCCCGGCTCATATCGATTGGCAAGGAGAAGCTTAGACTGTGGCCGTTTCCCTACTGAAGGGGGAAGTGCGAAGCAAGCCGAGGATCGCAAAGCGGAGCGGCGGTCGTTGGCAAAAGGAGGAAAGGAAGCCCCGCGAAAACAAGACCCGGTACGACAAGAAACGGGCTGAACGAGGAGGAGACTCACATGGTACGCAACAAATTGATACTGGCCGCAGCCATACTTTCAGGTGGAGCGTTTGACTCTCCCGCTGCGGCGCAGAACGAGCAGTTCATCCCGATACTATCCTACCGGACGGGTGCGTACGCCGTGAATGGCGTGCCGTACGCAAACGGCGTGGCCGACTACTACAACCTCGTCAACGAGCGGGACGGTGGCATCAACGGCGTCAGGCTTCTAGTCGAGGAATGCGAAACCGGCTACGCCACCGACAAGGGCGTTGAATGTTACGAGCGTCTCAAAGGGAAGGGCCCGACCGGCGCGGCCTTCGTCAATCCGCTGTCAACCGGCATTACATTCGCCCTCACCGAGAAGACCGCGACTGACAAGATCCCGATTATCACCATGGGCTACGGCCGCGCCGATTCCAAGAACGGAGCCGTGTTCGCCTACAATTTTCCGCTGCTCGGCACGTACTGGTCCGCGGCCGATATCGCGATCCAGCACGTCACCAAGGAGGTGGGCGGCGTCGACAAGCTGAAAGGAAAGAAGATTTCGCTGCTCTATCACGACAGCCCATACGGTAAGGAGCCGATCCCGATGCTGCAGGTGCTGGCCAAGAAGCACGGCTTTGAGTTCACACCGATCCCGGTCACGCATCCCGGCGTCGAACAGAAGTCGCAATGGCTGGCGATCCGCCAGAACCGGCCGGACTATGTCCTGGTCTGGGGCTGGGGCGTCATGAACGGCACGGCAGTCAAGGAAGCGGCGGCCGTTGCCTATCCACGCGACAAGATGATCGGTGTTTGGTGGTCGGGCGCGGAGCCGGATGTACAGCCCGCAGGCGATCAAGCCGTCGGCTACAAGGCGCTGATGCTTCAGCATGGTGCAGGCAAATTCCCCGTGCATGCCGACATCGAGAAGCACGTCTATGCAAAGGGCAAGGGGGCGTCGGAGCCCGGCAAGGTCGGCGAGGTTCTCTACAACCGCGGCATGGTGAACGCCATGCTCGGGGTAGAGGGGGTCCGCAAGGCGCAGGAAAAATTCGGCAAGAAGCCGCTGACGGGCGAGCAGGTCCGTTGGGGCCTTGAGAATCTCAACCTCTCTGAAGTGCGGCTCAAGGAACTCGGCTTCGAGGGCATGTTGAAGCCGATCAAGATTTCCTGCTCCGACCACGAGGGCGCGCGGGAAGGGCGCGTTCAGCAGTGGGACGGCAAGGGTTGGAAAATCATCTCCGACTGGTACACGGCCAACCAATCCGACACCGAACCGCTCGTCGACGAAGTGTCCGCGAAGTATGCCGCGGACAAGAAGATTCAGCCGCGAGACTGCTCGAAAGAGAGCTGAGAGCATCTCGGCGATCCGGGAGGAGTGTTCGTTTCCTCCCGGATATTTCCGAAAGCCGTACCAGTTTGGAGGGAGCAGCGTGTCAACCCCCAAGGCCGCCACGGCGACAGAAGCGGCAGCACCGTTCCTGTCGGTCAACAATATCGAGGTAGTGTACGATCACGTTATCCTGGTGTTGAAGGGTGTATCGCTGGATGTGCCGCGGGGCGGCATCGTCGCGCTTCTCGGCGCCAATGGTGCGGGCAAGACAACGACGCTGAAGGCGGTCTCCAATCTGCTGCATGCGGAGCGGGGTGAGGTCACCAGGGGCTCGATCCTGTTCGACGGCGTCGAAGTGCAGTCTCTGTCGCCAAGCGATGTGGTGCGGCGTGGCTGCATTCAGGTAATGGAGGGGCGGCGTTGCTTCGCTCACCTCACTGTCGAAGAGAACCTCCTGACCGGCGCCTTCACACGCACGGACGGCAAGTCCGCGATCGCGCAGGATCTGGAGCGAGTCTATGCCTATTTCCCCCGTCTCGGGGAGCGGCGTGGTTCGATCGCGGGTTATACGTCCGGCGGCGAACAGCAGATGTGCGTGATCGGCCGTGCGCTAATGTCACGCCCGAAGATGATCCTGCTCGATGAGCCTTCAATGGGGCTCGCGCCGCGGATCGTCGAAGAGATCTTCGAGATCGTGAAGGATCTCAACGTCAAGGAAAGTGTCTCGTTTCTTCTCGCCGAGCAGAATACCAATATGGCGCTCAAGTACGCCAGCCACGGATATATCCTCGAGAATGGCCGAGTAGTGATGGATGGCGAGGCGCGGGCGCTCGCCGCAAATGAGGATGTCAAGGAATTCTATCTTGGCGTCGCCGGCGAGAGGCGAAAATCATTCCGCGATGTGAAGCACTACAAGCGGCGCAAGCGCTGGCTCGTTTAGACAATGACGCGAAGCGATCGACGCGCGTTGAGTGGGCTCGCCGCGTGAGGCGCGGCGCAAGATCGGACTGTTTGTCTCGCATTGGGCACGATCAGTGCGACATCAACGTGGGTTTGGTCATCGAGGCAAGTATGCCACGTGTCGTCCCGCCAAGAATGAACTCCCGCAGCCGGGAATGCCCGTACCCGCCCATGACAATGAGATCGGGATCCGTATCGGCTGCATATGACAGGATTGCATTTGAAACATCGATCTTGCTGACGGGGATGCGCTCGATCTTGACGTTTACTCCGTGACGGGTCAGATGGGTCGCGATATCCGTACCCGGAAGGCCCGCGCTTTTCGCGCTCTGAATGTCCGCAACAACAACGCTCGCCTTGCCGGAGCGTGTAAGAAACGGCATGGCATCGGCGACCGCTCGCGCGGCTGCCATCCCAGCAGGCCATGACATTATCGAGTTTGAAGCGGTCTTTCTGAATAAAAGGAACGATGAGCACCGGCCTTCCGGATTCGAACCGCGCCGCCTCAATGACGATGTTTTTGGTTGGATGGTCGCTGCCGTTTTCAAATTGACCAATGATGGAAAGATCGAATCGCCTTGCGATATGCGCAAACTGGGTTGGTACGTCGCCAATGTCAGCTTCAATCCTGCGCGTTTCGGCTGAAGCGCCGGTGCGACGCGTCGCCTCGTTAGACGCGGTGACCACGGACTCTGCGCGTTCTCGAACGTCTGCTTGCTGGGGCTCGAACAAAGGCCGACAGGTCAGCGCGACCGAGCATTGCCGGATGGAAGGCGGCCCCCACGATGTGTGCGCCGAATGCTTCTGCAACCGACAAGGCGTAGTTGGAAACGACATCTTGCGACGTCCCGTAAGACAGGTTGACAAGAATATCCTTGATCATAGGTCTGCCTCCAATTAGGCGATCTCGCATCCACACTGATCGCTCCAGTATCTATCTTTATCCCTGCTGTTCCCGCGAGGTGCGTGGCGATTCAGGTAAAGGGCAAGCGGCTCCACGCTGCACGCTATCGAGACACTTCTCATCCGGCCTTCACCAGATGACGGTCCGGCTGACACGTTAGCAACGACCCTTCCCATCAGGTCATCAAGCGACCGGGTGATGCCAGCGATCATACCACCAGGTGATAGAGAGCGATCGGTCATCAGTTGCCAGGGCTGCAAAAAAGATTACCAATATACCCGACGCCACCAGTTGGGGATTGGCCGCGGACACATACGCGTGTGCAGTTCGAATTTCGTGTGCACGCTGTGTGCACTGAGAATGCGAAAATCGCGATTTTTGCTTCCAATCCGGTCGGATATGATCTTAGAGAAACCAATGTGAGGCAGTGGGGCAGGGGCGTGAATCTGGGCGTGGCGGACGACAGAGACTCGCTAGGGTGGGACTTACACGTGCGGGGGCGAGCCGCTGTTGTCGGAGGCGAAAAGTGCCGCCTCTTTTGCTTAGCTGCTCCGGTTCAGCTTGAAAGCAAAGAATCGCGGCAGCGGGGGCGTGACGCTCCCCTGATTTGAACGCCGATATTGTCTGGTGTTATGCGTGATCGAGACAGTCGGACACGTCGTTCGGCCGCGTGTCGAGAGATACTGCGCAATGCTGAGGATTGGAATCATATCGGACACCCACGGGCTCCTGCGGCCTGAGGCTGAGCAAAGGCTTGCCGGGGCGGCGCATATCATCCACGCTGGCGATATTGGTCACGCGGACGTTGTCGGCTTGCTGCGTAGGATTGCGCCTGTCACTGCGATCAGAGGAAACATCGATACCGGCGACTGGGCGAAACATTATCCCGACACTCAGCTAATACAGCTCGGGGAGCGGTCCTTCTATGTCTTGCACGACCTTCAGGATCTGCAGATCGATCCAGCAGTTTGCGGAATTGACGTGGTTGTTTACGGGCACTCGCATCGGCCGCGGATCCAAACGATTGACGGCGTGCTTTATCTAAATCCGGGAAGCGCCGGGCCACAGCGTTTCAAGCTGCCTGTCACAGTGGCTACTTTGGAGCTAACCGTAAGCGGCCTTCGGCCTGTCATTCACGACCTTAGTCCGCCGAAGTACTGAGCAGTGTGCTCTCCAGGGATATCCCGAAGGGAAGACTACAGCTGGATCTCTGACGGCGTCACGGGCATCCAAGGTCACCGTGAATTCTGGCCAGCCTCGGACTGTCGACCGGCACGGTCCTGCATCCAGCGGGGTTCTTCGCGCCGCTGGGGTGATTTTGATCTTCCTATGGTGCGCGAACCGACCTATATCGCGGCCCGGAGGACGCAAAGATGTTTGGAAGAAGGCGGCGAGAAAAGATACTGCGAGATCATGAAGCCAGGGAGGCTCGGGCGCGATTCGAGCGGAACACGCGTGCCGGCAGGGCCATTTACGCCCGGATCGCTGACTTGAAGAAAGTGCCGCGCGAAAATCTGCCGGATGCGGTGTTCCTGCTTTTTATGGAGGCAAAGCAGCAGAGCGAGCTGATTCGGCGATCGATAGGAGACCGTACCCACCATGACTTCAATTTCGGCGGCATGATCGACGGCGATCTCGCGACTTACCTTGCGCAGGACGCGGCGCACGCGCTCCGGGATCACGTCACAAATCCGCAGACATTCCTTGAAGCGATGTCTGAGCAATTGCCCGATGTACACTTCACGGTCCAGCAACAGGACGCCGTTTCGATGGTTGCCGCGATGATCCGTGAACAGCGTCTGGACGGAATTCTGGAAGGCTTGCGACTTGCCGGGTTATTGAACGAAGTGCCAAACCGCCGTCGCGTCGGCTCTGAAACCGAAGGGCCGGATTAGGTTCTCATTCGAAGCAGCTACTTGCATAGCAGCGGGGCTTGTGTTGCACACGAGTGCGACCAGCGAGTGCTGGCAGAAGTCGGATCGTCACCTTGGCCTTGTCCCCGTTGCTCAGATATCTCCTGGCCGCGACACTCTATTGAGGTTCGATTCCTGCCGCCTTGATGATTCGCCCCCATTTGTCGATTTCTGCTCGAAGGAAGGCCTCCAGCGCTTCTGGGGTCGCACGGTCTTGTTTGACCGGAGCCATGCTGAGTTCGCCAAAGCGACTGACAAGCGCCGGATCCTTGAGAGCGGTCTGCAGGGCAGCGACCAGCGTGGCGATGACGGGCTTCGGCGTGCCGCGCGGCGCATAGAGACCGTACCAGGTCGTAACATCGAATGCGGGGAGGCCGGCCTCGGCTGCGGTTGGCACGTTTGGCAGCGTCGGAACGCGCTGCTTGCTGGTGATCGCGTACCCCTTGATTGTGCCGGACTGTATATGGGGCGTCGGTCCGGTGGCGGGATCGCAATACACGTCGATATGACCCGCGAGAACATCATTTAGAGCGGGGCCGCCGCCCTTGTAATAGACCGATGTAAGCTTGGTGTCGGTCGTGCTCATGAACATCAATCCGCAGAGTTGCGATGCGGAGCCCAGTCCGACATTGCCGTATGTCGTCTTGTCGCCGTCGCTGCGGATTCGGGCGACCAGCTCCTTCAGGTCCTTTGCCGGAAAATTTGGTCGCGTCACGAGGATCATCGGCACGTCGGTGACGAGGCCGATCATGGAGAAATCGCCGACTGGGTCGAACGGCAATTTGGCGTAGAGTGCCGGCGCGGTCGCCTGGCCGACATGCATCAAGAGCAATGTGTAGCCATCGGGCGGCGCCTTTGCGACGCGATTGGTGCCGAGCGTGCCACCGGCGCCGACCACGTTCTCAATCACGAACGACTGCTTCAGTGTCGCGCTCATGGTAGTCCCGAGAATGCGCGCAATCACGTCACCGGGGCCGCCGGCAGAGAAGGGCACGATCATCGTGATCGGGCGGGAGGGGTAGTCCTGCGCAAGCGCCCTGGCGCAGGGAGAAGAAAGCACCAGAAGCAGGACCAGCGATCGCACCAGATACATCATTGAACACCCCCTAGGCGCTTCACCTATTCGTCGGGAAGCGAGTTCTCCTTGGCCGACGTGCGCGCGATCATGTCGAGGGCGGCAACCGCCGCCGCCTTGACGTGATCCACGCAACAGCGCTCGGCGAGTTCTTCATCGCCGCTCTGGATCGCGCGCCAGATTGCGGTCACCTCGCGCAAGCTCTTGTTGATCCGCTTCGGTTGCGACATCGAGGTGATCCGCAACAGTGTGATCCGGTCATGCAACGGCTTGAGCATCCGCTCGACAAAGCTGTTGCGGCAGCCTCCGATGAGTGCGCCATAGAAGTCGGTCTTGGCCTCCAGGCATCCGACCAGATCCTGCTTGGCAGCGGCGGCTTTCAGCCGGGTCAGGGCATCGCCAATTCGACGCACGACGTCGGGGTCGCACAGTCGCGCGCATTCGCGGCCGGCAAATCCTTCCAGAACCGCCCGCGCGTCGTAAAGCTGCCTGGCTTCCTCGAGGCTGATGGTGCTGACCACCGGGCCGCGATGCGGGACGGTCTTGACGAGCCCATCGGCCTCCAGGTGCCGCAATGCCTCGCGGATCGAGGGACGGCTGACGCCCATCATTTCGCAGAGTTCGCGCTCGACCAGCCGTTGGCCCGGCTTCAGGGTGCCGGACATGATTGCTTCGCGCAGCTTCTGGGCGACCATCGCCCGGACGGTCGGAACGTCCTCTATTCGAAGTGTCGACTGCAATTCCCTACGTCTGTCCATGGCCGGGCCTTCGTTTGCGTGGCTCAGTACCGGTTTACAGGCAGAATCATCATTTCGGCAATTTGAACATGGGCGGGCCGGTCAAGGGCGAAGGCGATCGAGTGGGCAATATCGAGTGCCATCTTGAACTTGTCGTCTGGCTCAACCCGTCGGTCATCGGAAGCATGCCTTTTCTGTATTGCTCTCCTCATGCGATCGACCAGCCTCCATCGATTGGCAGGCAAGCGCCGGTGATGTCCTGGGCGGCCGCGCCGCAAAGGAAGACCACAAGCGCGCCGACCGCCTCCATTCCGATGAACCGGCCGGAGGGCTGCCGCGTTGCTAGATAGCTCGCGGTGGCACTTTCGACACTCTCGCCGGCCTTTGCTGCGATGGATGCGATCTTGCCCTGGATGGCTGGTGTCGGCAGCGTGCCAGGCGCCACCGCGTTGCACGTGATTCCGGTGCGCGCTGTTTCCAGCGCAACGGCGCGGGTGATGCCAAGGATCGCCGTCTTGGTGGTGACGTAGTCGATGCGATCCTCAACGGCGCGCGTCGAATAGATCGACGCCATGTTGACGATGCGGCCCCAGCCGCGCTGTTTCATGGCGGGGAGTGCCAGGCGGATCAGGTGAAAGGGCGCGGACAGGTTCACCGCCAGCGCGTTGTCCCAGGCGTCCGGCGGAAAATGCTCCACGGCGGCGAAATGCCTGATAACGGCGTTGTTGACGAGGATATCGATGGCACCACAGCGGTCGAGCAAGCCCGCCATCATGGTTTCGATGGCGGTACGCTGCGACAGGTCCGCTTCGGTGGCCATGACCGAGACGCCAAAGCGGGCACTGAGGCGATCCGCGGCTTCTTTCGGCGCCACGAGATCGTGCAGGACGATATTGGCTCCCGCGCCGGCAAGGCTTTCCGCTACCGCCAAGCCGAGGCCGGCGGTCGCTCCGGTAACGAGGGCCCATTTGTCCTTCATTGCGTTGCGGCTCCTACTTCTTGTCGAACTCGGCAAACACTTCCTTGGCGTTGCGGAACGCATCCACGCCGGCAGGAACGCCACAATAGATCGCCACCTGCATGAAGACCTCGCGAATTTCCTCGCGTGTGGCGCCGTTGGCCAGCGCGCCGCGTACGTGCGTCTTCAGCTCATGCGGACGGTTGAGTGCGCAAAGCATTGCGAGATTGAGGAAGCTGCGGGTCTTTCGTGTCAGGCCGTCGCGGCCCCAGACATAGCCCCAGCAATACTCTGTCGTCAGGTCCTGCATCGGGCGGTTGAAGTCATCCGCCGACGCCAATGCCTTGTCGACGAACTCGCTGCCGAGCACATCCTTGCGGATTTCGAGACCGCGGTCGTAGGTCGCCTTGTCCATTGTGTTCTCCGTTTCTTATGGCGATGTCAGCTCTTGGGCCAGAAGGGTTGCGCGAGTGCCAGTTGCGGCGGGAATACCGTAACCGGTACGCCGGTCTGCCACTGCACGATAGTCATGCCGGCGCCGAGGCGTCGGCCTTTTTCGTCGAACTTGATTTCGCCGAGCGGGTAATACTTGGAAGGTCCGGCGTCCATGCTGCGCAGGGCCTCAGCGACCGCGACGCGATCGGCCTTGCCGGCCTTCTCGAGCGCGTCCTTGATCACCCACATGTCGCCATAGGTGGAGATCGCGTTCTGCGTCATCCATGGCTCCTTGTAGCGGTTCTTCAGCTCCGCGATGAGCGCTTCATGTCCCTTGGCTCCCCAGCTTGCGACGCAGGTCAATACGCCCTGCAGCAGCTCCGGGCTGACCGTCTGCAGCATATCCGGCTCGGCGATCGCAATTCCGAACGAGATGGTGGGAATCTTGCCCTGGCCGAGGCCGAACTCGTTCATCTTCTCCAGCAGCAGCTTTGCGTCGGAGATTATAGTGGGCAGGAAGAACAGAAGGTCGGGCTTGGCGGAGCGGATCTTCTGCACCAGCGACGTGGCGTCGGCGAGCGGAGGCGTAAAGGTCTCGTCGACGATCAGTTGCAACTGGTTCTCTGCCAGAAGACCTTCGCGCATCGACTTCGCGGAGGCGACGGAAGCTGCGGTGTTGTCGGTCAAGATCGCGACCGTCTTCGGCCGTTTGCCGGAGGCGGTTTCGGCAAGCTTGATGATCTGCGGCAAGGCCTGCCGTGCCTGGGAGCCCGCGGTCGCCGAGGTCTGGAAGACGTATTTGAAGCCGCGGTCGGTGATGAGGTCGGAATAAGAGAGGGTGAGGACGGGCAGGTTGGCCCGCTCCGTGACCTCGGTGACCGCGAGCGTGAAGGACGAGAGATAGGCGCCGCTCGCCGCCACCAGATCGGTCTCCTGCGCCACCATGCGCTGTGCGGCGTTCTTGGCCTTCTCGGTGCTGTCGCCGGAGTCGAGTACCACCAGTTTCATCTTGGCGCCGCCGAGCGCTTTGACGCCGCCCTGGGCGTTGATGTGATCGATCGCCATTTCGGCGCCCTGGCGCATCACGGTCCCCGGCCGCGCGTACATGCCGGATATCGGAACCAGCAGGCCGACCTTGACTTCAGAAGGCTGCTGCGCCCAGGCGCGGGATGCAATCAGCGCGCTGGATGCGCCGGCGAGCAATGTTCGCCGGGTCACTTTGGTCTGAAAATTCCCAGTCATGACGATCCTCCTCCCTCAATGGTGATGAAATTGTTCCTGTCAGGATTTTTTCGGCCAGAACGGCGAGGCCTGCGCGAGTTCGGGCGGATAGACGGTGACCGGCACGCCAT
Source organism: Bradyrhizobium paxllaeri (assembly GCF_001693515.2). Lineage (NCBI taxonomy): Bacteria > Pseudomonadati > Pseudomonadota > Alphaproteobacteria > Hyphomicrobiales > Nitrobacteraceae > Bradyrhizobium > Bradyrhizobium paxllaeri. The sequence goes on along the minus strand of NZ_CP042968.1, from coordinate 6,289,161 downwards.
TTTGCCACTGCACGATGACGACACCGGCGCCGACACGGCGGCCCTTCTCGTCGAATTTGAGCTGGCCGCCCGGATAGTATTTCGACGGCCCTGCATCCATGGTGCGGAAGGCTTGCGCGACAGCTTGGCGGTCGGCCTTGCCGGCTTTCTCCAGGGCTTCCTTCATCAGCCACATGTCGCCATAGGTCGAGACGACGTTTTGTGTCGCCCAAGGCTCCTTGTACTTGGCCTTCAACTCCGCGATCAGCTCTTCCTGGCCCTTCGAACCCCAGTTGGCGACGATCGTCATGATGCCCTGCACGGCTTCGGTGCTGACACTCTGCAGCATGTCCGGCTCGGCGATCGTGATACTGAAGGAGACGGTCGGGATCTTGCCCTGGCCGAGGCCGAACTCGTTGATCTTCTCCAGCCCGAGCTTGGCGTCCGATACCGCGTTCGGCATGAACAGGAGGAGGTCGGGACGCGCGGAGCGGACTTTCTGGATCAGCGGAGTGGCGTCCGACAGCGGCGGCGTCCAGATCTCTTCCACAACGAGCTGCAGACCTTCCTGCGCGAACAGCTTTTCCTTCAACGCCTTCGCGGTTGCGATCGAGGTCGCCGTGTTGTCCATCAGCATCGCCACCGTCTTCGGCCGCTTGCCCGATGCGGATTCGGCAAGCTTCATCAGTGTTGGCAGACCGAGTTCCGACTGCCGGCTGGCAGGGGCCGCGGTCTGGAAGATGTATTTAAAGCCGCGCTCGGTCAGCAGGTCCGAATAGGAGAGCGTGAGCACCGGCAATTCGGCGCGTTCGGTCACCTCGGTCACCGCCAGGGTGAAGGAGGAGAGGTAGGCGCCGGTCGCGGCAACGAGGTCGGTTTCCTGCGCCACCATTCGTTGCGCCGCGTTCTTTGCCTTTTCGGTGGTGTCGCCGCAATCGATCACCACAAGCTTCATCTTGGCGCCGCCGAGCGCCTTGATACCACCCTGTTTGTTGATGTGATCGATGCCCATCTCGGCGCCCATCCTCATCACCTGGCCGGGACGGGTGTAGATGCCGGACAGCGGCACGATAAGTCCGACCTTGACCTCGGCCGGCTGCTGTGCGCGGGCCAGTCCTGAGAAGCCGACAGCGGCGGCACCCGAAAGAACGGTCCGGCGCGTCAATCCTTTATTGTTCTTGTTCATTCTGCTTCTCCTTGTTTCTTGCTTTTTTGAACTTGTCACATGCCGAGATAGGCCTTGCGGACCCGATCATCCGCACGCAGCGTCTCGTTGTTGCCCTCGAGCACGACCCGTCCGGCTTCGAGGACGTAGCCGTGATCGGCGGATTCCAGCGCTTCCGCGACGCGCTGCTCGACCAGCAGCATGGTCAGGCCGGATTGCGTGCGGATGTCGATCAACCGTTCGAAGATGAAATCAGCCGTTGAAGGCGCGAGGCCCATCGATGGCTCGTCTAGCATCAGGAGCTTGGGCGAAGAGGCGAGGCCGCGGCCGATCGCCAGCATCTGCTGCTGCCCGCCCGACAGCGTGCCGGCGAACTGGCCCCGGCGTTCCGCGAGCACCGGCAGCCATTCAAAGATGCGCTCGATATTCTGTTTCCAGTCGCGCCGGCCGCTTTCGGTCATTGCGCCCATTTCCAGATTCTCCATCACGGTGAGCGACGGAAAAACCTGGCGTCCTTCGGGCACATGCGCGATGCCGAGATGCGCGCGCTGCGCCGGCGGTACCGTCAGCAGGTCGGCGTCGCCGAACATGATCCGGCCGGCGCCCGGCTGCAGGATGCCGGAGATGGTCTTGAACAGCGTGGTCTTGCCGGCGCCGTTGGGTCCTACGATTGCAACGAACTGGCCCGCCTCGACATTGATCGACACGCCGTTCAGAACGGGCTTGGCCGAATAGCCCGCGCTCAATCCTTCAATGCGGAGCATGGGCCACCCATTTCTTGCCGAGATAGGCCTCGATCACGCGGTTGTCGCGCGTAACGACCTCGGGCTCTCCTTCGGTGATGACGGCGCCGTGGTCGAGGACGACGAAACTGTCGACCAGGCGGACCATCGCCTGCATGGTGTGTTCGATGATCGCGATCGTGATGCCGTCACGGGCGAGCTGTTGGATGACTGCGACAACCTCGTCCGCCTCGCCATGGCCAAGGCCCGCGAGCGTTTCATCGAGCAGCAAAATTCTCGGCTGGCCGGCGAGGGCGCGCGCGAGCTCCATCAAACGCAATTCCTTGGTCGACAGCTCGCCGGCGACGCGATCCGCCACGTCAGAAAGACCGACGCGCGCAACGGCATCGGCGGCAAGCTTGCTCGCTTCGTCCTCGGTCGTTGCGCGCACATAGGCGCCGACCACGACGTTGTCGAGAATCGACATGCGCGGGAACGGACGCATGACCTGGAAGGTGCGGCCGATGCCGGCCTCGCAGATCGTATGCGGCCGTTCGCCGGACATATTGCGGCCATCGATGATAACTTCGCCCTCATCGGGGCGCAGGAAGCCGTTGAGGAGATTGAACAGTGTCGTCTTGCCGGCGCCGTTCGGGCCGATAATGCCGAGGATCTCGTTCTTGTGCAGCTTGAAGCTGACATTCTGAACGGCTTTCAATCCGCCGAACGAGCGTGAAAGATTACGCACCTCGAGCACGACTTCGGAGCCTGCGGCACGCCTGCGAGGCGCGGTGTGCAAGGGCGTCACGGTGGCCGTTGCCGGTTGTGGCGCGTCAGGCGCAGCATTTGCCTTCCGCGGGAAGCGCTTGCGCAGGAGATCGCGCAGCTTCCAGAACAGTCCTTCCGGAGCAACCAGGATCACGCAGATGATGGCGAAGCCGAAGATCACACCCTGGATGCCGGGGAAGCGATCGCCGGCTTCCGCGTGCAGTATCTCGGCCAGCGGGATCAGGATCACCGATCCGATCACTGGTCCCCATACCGTTCCGACGCCGCCAAACATGGCGACGGTCAGAGCTTGAGCCGACACCAGCATGCCGAACACGGATTGCGGCGTAACGACCAGAAGGACCTGGGCGTAAAAGGCACCGATCGCGGCGGCGATGGCGCCGCTCAGTATGATTGCGCGCAGCTTCCACGCCAGCGTATTGATCCCGGCGGCCTCGGCTGCGGCCTCGTTCTGCTTGATGGCGAGCAGCGCCATGCCGAAGCGGGACTGCTCGATGATCCGCGTCAGCACGATCGTGGCCAGCATGATGGCCAGCGCCAGCAATGTGTAGAGTCGAGGATCGCTAAACTGCATATAGGCGATTGGCGCATCGCGTTTCATCGGAAGCGTGACTTCCTGGAAACCGAGCCATTCGAAGACGTAGAGGATGGCGAGCGGGTAGGCGAGCATGGCCAGCGCAAAGTAATGGCCCTGCAGGCGGAAAGTCGGAAAGCCGATGAGAAGCCCGGCAATGCCGCCGAGCATTGCCGCGATCGGGATCAGAAGCCAGGGAGACAGATCGAAGTAGATCTGGCCGAGCGCGGTCGTGTAGGCGCCGATCCCGAAGAAAGCCGCATGGCCGAACGAGATCAGGCCCGTGTAGCCGCTGAGCAAATTCCAGGAAAGGCCGAACACGGCCCATACCGGGACCAGCGTCAGCACCAATTGATAGTAGGAATTGGTGACGCTGAGCGAGACCACCGCGTAGGCGATGGTAAAGAGAATCGCAGGCAGCAGCGAGCGGAACTGGGGCATGGTCACGTCCTCTCGACCATGCGTCCGAAGAAGCCTTGCGGACGGAAGAAGATGATCAGGAGGAAGACGACGAAGATCGCCGCATTCTGCAGCTGCGTCGGCAGGATCAGCGTCGACATCTGCTGGACCAGACCTATCGTCATGCCGCCCCAGAAAGCGCCGATGATGCTGCCCATGCCGCCGAGCACGACGCCGGCATACATCACGATCACGTATTCAAGGCCGACAAAAGGATGGAACGGATAGTTGGTGGCGAGCAGGCCGCCGGCGATGGCGGTGATGCCGCAGCCGAGCGCAAAGGCGACCCGGTGCGCACGATCGACGTCGATGCCCATATAGGTGGCCGCCGTCGGATTATCGGCCGCGGCGCGCAGCGACTTGCCGATCCGCGAACGTGTGATCAAGAGACTGAGCAGCGTCATGATCACCAGCGAGACAACGGCATCGATGCCACGCGCTTTGTTAATGAAGACGCTTACGTCGGAGAGAAGACCAAGCTCCCAGGCCGAACTCGATAGTGGAGTGCGGATCGAGGCCAGTACCGATCCGAAGATGATGAGGCCGCCGTTCTGCAGGATCAGCGCGATGCCGAGCGTGAGGATGAGCTGGGCATAATGGCCCTCACCCTCGAGTGAGGCGGTGCGGGTGCCCGATACGTGGGAGATCAGGGTGCGGTGAACGAAGTAGCCGAACACCGCGAGCACGGGGCCGGCGAGCAGGATCGCGACGAACGGTCCCACGGCGTTGCCGAACACGGCCTGCACCCCTGCGGCGGTGAAGAGGTAGAAGGCGGCATACATGCCGAGCATCATGAAGTCGCCGTGAGCGAAATTGATCACGCGCATGACACCGAAGATCAGCCCGAGGCCTACGCACATCAGGCCGTAGACCGCACCGATCAACAGGCCGGCGGCGAGCGCTTGCAGAAAGCCCTCCATCAGCGGCCGCTCCCGGTTATTGCAATGCTGGTTTCCTGGTTCACGATTCCCCCCGACACTCGCTTAAGATCGAGCCGGCATGCCGCGGCGATGACGCCGGCATCGCCAAGCTGCTCGCAGTCATCGATCGCCTGTTCCAACCGGTGTGCGCGGTCCGCACCGATCACCCAGGCTGCGGCGGCGCGAAAGCGGGTTCGGATTTCGGCCGGGGTCGCGGCGACGACGTCGGAAAGGCTGTGCCGGATCGTCTTGCCATCCCGCAGGTGGACGGTGACATCAGCGCCTTGTTTGGCGGGAAAGGCGGCCGTGAAGGCGGTATCGCTCTCAAGATCGGTTGCGGCGATCAGGCGGAGAACTTCCGGATCCTCGAGGGACGCGTAGTTCTCTTCGTCGATCTCGCCACGGGCAAGCGTGGCCGCCACGCTGAACGGAATGCTCATCTTTGCCTGCAACGCGTTCCGGTAGGGCCCCTTGGCATCGCAGCCGGGATAGCGAACCGCAGCATCAGGCGCGCGAATGATGATGCGCTCGACCGATTCGGTTTCGGCAAGCTCGTGCGAGACGCGGAGTGCGGCTTGCGATGCGGTCTGCGCGAAATTGCACGCCGGCGCCGGCTTGTTGTAGACAGCCATGATTTCCGCGTCACCGCCGCCGAACAGTTTGATATCGTTCGGTGCCCGCTGCCGCCGGTAGGCCGCGAACAGGCCGCCTTCGCCTTCCAGGATGGTCTCGGAGGCGGAGGCGCCGGCCTCGGCCAGCGCGATGGCCCTCAGCGCATTGGCTGCAGCGAAGCCCGGGTGAAAGTACATTTCGGCGCCACCGCCATGCGGCCACTCGTTGAGGCCGCTGGAAGTGTTGGCGGCGATCGCGATGGCGCTCGTCGCGGCTTGCTCCGACAGGCCAAGCGCAAAGCTGCCGGCCAGCGCGGCGCCAAGCGGCGCCACCAGACCGGTCGGTCGATACAGGCGAGCGAGGTCGGAGTTGAACAAGACACGGCCGATCCGTGCGCCGGTCTCATACCCGATGATGGCGGCAGCAAGCAGCGCGGTGCCGCGCAGGGCAGCCTGTTCGGAGAGCGCGAGCAATGTCGGCCAGATCACGACTCCATGGTGCGAGATGCTGGCCGCATGCATGTCTTCGCGGACGAGGCCGTGCCCCATCACGGCATTGGCAAAGGCCGCATCTGCCGGAGATGCAAGCCGGGAGGTTCCGATGATGGTCGCGCCACTGCTGGCTGGATGGGCCGCAGCCACGGCCTGACGGCTCCAAGGGTGATTGCCAGCCTCGAATGCGCAGGAGAGGAAATCGATCAGGCAAAGTTTGGCCTTCGCGACCACATCCGGACCGAAATCCGCGAACTCGACGGCAAGCGCCGATCGCGCCATTCGCCTCGCTAACGGTTCTTTGCCTGAAACGGTCGCGCCGATCACCATCGCACCCGCTGCTCCCTGAGATGCCTGCCGATCAGCCGCGCATCTGAACGCCGGCCCATTCCTCAACGACTTTGGCGATGGATGTGAAGTCCGACGCCGCGCCATATTTGGCGTTGGTGATCGCAAGCATCTGCCGCACCACCGCGCCGCAGACCATCGGCACGCCCATGGCTTCCGCTTCGTCGACACAGAGCCGCACGTCCTTGTAGGAAAGCCCGGTCGCAAATCCGAAATCGAATGTGCCGGGCAGCACTGCGCGCGGGAACTTGTCTTCGGACGCACTGTTGCGGCCGCTGCTGGCATTGATGATGTCGATCAGGACCTTGGCGTTGACGCCGCCCTTGACGCCCATCGCCACCGCTTCGGAGGTGATCACCAGCGCCGCAGCCGCCATCAAATTGTTGGCAAGCTTGGCCGTCTGGGCCACGCCGGGCTTGTCGCCGGTATAGAACAGCTTGCCGAAATTCTTCAGGATCGGCTGCACGGTGTCATAGGTCGCCTGCGGGCACGATACCATCACGGCGAGCGTGCCGTTGACGGCACCCTTGATGCCGCCACTCACGGGCGCATCAACCAGTGTCATGCCTTTTGCCTTCAGGCCTTCCGCCACCAGCTTGGCCGCGCCGGGGCCAGTGGTCGACAAATCGACCACGATTCGCGCGCGATTGCCGCTGCTGATGCCGTCGGGGCCAAGTGCAACTGCCTTGACGATGTCAGGTGTCGGCAGGCTCGCGAGCACGATCTCTGCGCGGGAGGCGACGTCGGCAGGCGATTTGGCTTGCTGCGCGCCGCGTTTGAGCAGCGGCTGCATCGCTTCGTTCTGGGTGTCATAGATGACGAGCGAATAGCCGGCGTCCAGTAGCCGCCCTGCCATAGGTCCGCCCATGCGGCCCGTGCCGATCACGCCGAGCGTCTCTCCCGCCATCGCTTGCTCCCTGTCGCGCGTCTCTTAAGGCGAGCGCGCTGTTGTTGTTCGACTTGCCGTCGCTGTTCGATTGTCGTTGCGGCACGGTTCCCACGCCGCCCCATATCTGTTCAGATTGTCAGTCAATCTGTCAAGCTGAACATTTAGAGGTCGACAGTTGGCCGCAGGTCGGCTTATGGTTCAACAAAGCGAGGAATGCGCCCAGGTGCCGCAAAGCGAAGTTTCAGGCGTCAGCCGGAGGTTGGCTGAATTGGTTGCCGCCACGTCATGGGCGGATGTCGCGGCACAGCAACATGAGGCCAAGCGATCGATTCTGAATTTCTTCGCTACCGCCCTCGGCTCGGCCCATGATCCGGCGGTCACCATCGCCATGCGGACCTTGTCGCCGTTTAGCGGTGCCGCGACCTCGGCAGTGATCGGCCGGACTGACCGGCTCGATGCGATGAGTGCGGCATTCGTCAACGCCATCTCGGCCAACCTGCTCGATTTCGACGACACCCACCCGGAAACGATCATCCATCCTGCTGCACCAGTTGCAGCTCCCGCGTTTGCGCTAGCGGAGGCGCGCGAGCTGCCCGGCCGCGACGTTCTGACGGCTTTCATCCTGGGCGTGGAGGTCGAGTGCCGCATCGGCAACGCCGTCTCTCCGCACCACTATGCACGCGGTTGGCACATCACCTCGACCTGCGGGATCTTCGGTGCGGCGGCGGCCTGTGCGAAACTGCTCGGGTTGTCTGCGGACGGCATCGCCAATGCGATCGGCATTGCCGCGAGCCAATCGGCGGGCAATGTCGAGAATCTTCCGACCGCAGCCAAGAATGTCAGCGTCGGCAATGCTGCGCGGAACGGGTTGTTCGCCGCATTGCTTGCGCAGCAGGGCTATGAAGCCGCGCCACGGGCGATCGAGGGGCCGCTCGGCTGGGCGCGCGCCATGGGTGATGATCCCGATCTCGAACGCCTGCTCGGCAGCCTTGGCCGGACGTGGGAGATATCGAAGAACACCTACAAGCCCTATCCAGCAGGCATCGTGTTTCATGCTGTCATCGACGCCTGCTTTGCGCTGCGCAGCCGCATTGGACGGATCGATCAAATCGAGGCGGTGATAGTGCAGGGGTCTGCACTATTGCTTGCACGCGGGGACCGGCCGGTCAGGAACGAGCGCGATGCCCGCGTGAGTATTCATCATTGCGTTGCCTGCAGCCTGCTGATCGGAGCCGCCGGCGTCTCTGAGTTTGCGCGCGAAACGGTGTTTCGGCCCGACATTGCAAAATTCCGCGAGAAGGTGCGGGCCGAACTCGACGGCTCCATGCCTGACGGTGCAGCGCATGTCAGCATCCGCCTGGCATCGGGAGAGACCGTGGCTGAAACCGTGACGTCTCCGCGCGGCAGTCTTGCCGACCCGCTCGGCGATCGTGACATCGAAGCTAAACTGCGTGACGGCGTGCGCACCGGGGGAAGCAATTGGGATGCCGAACGTATCATCGAGGCGGTCTGGCAGCTCGACGCATGCGACGACATCCCCAGCCTGATGCAGCGCCTGCACCACGAAGGCTCCACACCATTGATCAAACAGTAACGCTCTACAAACCTGAAAGGACGATCCATGAGCAAAAGCGAACTGTTCGAAAAGGGCCTCAAGGTCCGCAAGGAAGTGCTCGGCGAGGACTACGTCAACAAGTCGATCGCGGGCGCCGATGAATTCACCCGCACGATGGCCGAATGGTCGACCGAATTCTGCTGGGGGGCGCTGTGGACCCGGCCTGGGATGGACCGGAGAACCCGCAGCATCGTCAATCTGGCGATGCTCGGCGCGCTGAACCGTCCGCACGAACTGAAGCTGCATGTCAAAGGCGCGCTAAAGAACGGCCTCACCAAGGACGAGATCAAGGAAATCCTGCTGCAGGTGGCGGTCTACTGCGGCGTGCCTGCCGGTATTGATGCCTTCCGCAACGCGCGCGAGGCGTTCAACGAAGTCGAGGCAAAGTGATTAATCGCGAGGATGGCAGGAGATCGCATGGCTGAGCAGGAGTATGAACTCTTCGCCATTCGCTATGCGACCCGCGATGCGCGGCGCAGCGATCACTTCATCGGCGGAGATCCGCACGACGGACCGATGCCGATGGACTACTTCATGTGGGTGGCGAGAGGAGGGGGACGTACCTTCGTCATCGATACCGGCTTCAACGTGGAAGTATCGAAGAAGCGCAATCGGACTTTCCTGCGTTGTCCGGTCGAGACACTCGACGCGTTCGGCATTGATGTGAATGCGGTCGAGGACGTAATCCTCACGCATTTGCACTACGACCATGCCGGCAATTTCGACCGGTTTCCGAAGGCGCGCTTCCACCTTCAGGAACGTGAGCTGGCCTATGCCACCGGTCGCTTCATGCGGTATCCGCGGCTGTCGCACTCCTTTGAGGTCGAGGACATCTGCGGGATTGTGCGGCTCAATTATGCCCGCAGGGTCTTGTTCTACAATGGCGATGCCGAACTCGCGCCCGGTTTGACGATCCATGCGGCAGGCGGCCATTCGGCCGGACTTCAGTTCGTCCGTGTCAGGACGCGCAGGGGTTTTGTCGTGCTTGCCTCCGATGTCAGCCATTTCTACGAGAACATGGCAAGCGAGCGGCCGTTCACTACGGCGCTGCACATCGGTGAGATGCTCGAGGGGTTCGAACGATTGCTCACGCTCGCACCGGACGAAAACCATATCGTTCCGGGGCACGACCCGCTGGTGATGAAGCTTTATCCAGCGCCGAGCCCGGCGCTGGAGGGCATTGCTGTACGTCTTGACGTGCCCCCGTCAGGCTTTGCACCAGTTCGTGCCGACTTTCTGCAAGGGCACTAGCCGATTGCGAGGCTTCCTGAAGCGTGCGAATGCGTCAACGCTTTCCGTCCGTCGACCAGTCTTCGCGCAATGAGCGGTTTACAGAATGTCCGACACTGGTTGATGAAGTCGAAAGCACGGCGACCTTTGCGGGTAGTTCGGGCTATTCCGAATCGAGGCTGGAAGCCGTACGATCCACGCCGCGATTGTCTGGAGCGCCGCCTCCAGGAGCACGGCGGGACACGATGGCTGCTTCTTGCCCGGGAGTTCCTCAGCTGTCACGCCGTCAATGCTCGTGCAACGATTGGCGCCATCTCGCAAGGCACAGCACCATCGAGAAAGGCTTTCACTGTAGTGCGAGCGCGCAAATCGATCTCGGAAAGCGTTGGTATGTCGCCGAGCTGGAGCACGGCTTCCAGATGGATGTTTCCGTGGAGCATTCCAAGAAACTGGCGGGCGCCGGCTTCGCAATCCGCCAGATCGATTTCGCCGGCGTGCTTCGCTTTTGCGAGAATTTTGGCAAGGACTGCGATGGCCGGCTTAGGGCCATGTTGCGCATAGGCTCGTGTCGCATCGGGGTAGCGGTCCGCTTCGAGGATGGCCGTGTAGCAGACCTCCAGCAACGACGGCGTCATCATCGTACCGAGAAGATTGCGTCCAATGGTGATGAGCAACTCCCTTAGTGGCAGGGAAAGCTGGTCGGCACCGACACTCAGGGCGTTGGACGAGTAGTGGCTGACGACTTCGGTGAATTGGTCGACGAGAAGCTGCTGAACATCTGCGGGCCGTGTTGACTTTTCGCGGAGCAATTGCCGGTAGAGACCGTGCGGCGTCCATGCCCAGCTCGATCTCCCCAACAGGAACGCCGAGAGAACCGCGCAGTTCGACCACCCACGCAGCTGGCTCGCTTTACCCGGGACCGCTTCACGGACGCGAAGGATATCACCCATCGCACCCCACCGCAGAAATCTGACAGCATCGGCCGGCGGCAAGATCGTCACCATCATGCGCGTCCACCAGGGCTCCACGAGCAGCCAGCTCCCCGTGCTCGTTGGTCGCATGGCAAAGACGTGCTTATGCCTGTGATGAACGAACCGATGCCACCATTGCCGTCGAAGGCCTGGTACGAAGCAGACGATCCAGTCGGCGGGATCGACGGTCACCAGGGATCCATTCTCGTCGATGCTGTTCGCCAGGTCCGGCGGGACATCGCCGACTACCTTCAGTCTTGAAGGGCTCTCTCCACTTCGCCTCAGCCAGGTCCGATTCGACTGGACAATGTCGTTAGCTGCGCTCATCGGATCATGTCTCTCGCGCTCGCGCATCCATGAATGAAGCCTTCGATGTTGGCCCTGACGCGGTCGGCGGCTGCTCCCTCCTGGCGCATTGCAGGACTCAGCATGAGCGCCTGGTAGAGCGGTTCCCTCAGCAGTCCCAGCAATTGCTCGGCGTATAGCTGAGGGTCCGATATCGACAGAATCCCCCTCTCATTTGTTGCCGACAGAAACTCCCGCAGTTCGAATGTGACAGTCGCTTGCCCCGCCTCGTGCACCCGCTTCTTGAGCGCAGGATTGCGTGCACCTTCGGTCATCATCATCCGAATGAACCCGACAAAGGTGGTCGAGTACTCCTTCCAGGCAACGCGTCCGAACGCGATGAGCGTTTCGCGTGCATCGTCCAGGGTGCCAGGACGCGCTCTCCTCACCAATGGCTGCGATATGAGGGACGCTTTGTGTTCGGCGATCGCGACGACGAGATCGTCGACGCTGTCGAATTCCGATAGAATGTCTTCTTTCGAGTATCCGCTTCGATCCAGGATGCCATCGAGGTCCGCCGGCCCGCCGCTCGTATGAGCGAGAGCTTCGCTGATCGCTAGCACGATGTCAGCACGAGCATCCGGCTCCGATTCAGCATCGTCCGGTCGCGCGGAGGTCGGTAGCGATGCTTCGTGTTTTGTATCCGCAATCCCGACTGACTGCGCAGCGTGCATTTTCGCGTAGCGGTGGAATCCGACCTTGATGGCGACTAGGATGGGCGCGGCGATGACAAAGAGCAGCGCGACGGCATTGAACGCTGTGTCGAACGCGATCACGGTGGATTGACCGGTTACGGCTCTGCCAAGCAGGCTCGTGGCAGCCCGGCCGGCGGCCACCGCGTCCATTCCTTTTGCAGTCAGCATCGCCGTCGTCGCCGCCAGCCGCTCGCTGACCGCCGGAACGCCTGCGGTGACGCTGGCGCCAAGCACCGCGACATTGCCGGTGACGTTGTGGTCGATCAACGTCTGCAGTCCGGCTACTCCCATGAGACCGCCGAATTGGCGGCCTGTATCGAAGAGACCGATCCCGAACGCACGGTTGCGGTCGTTGAGTTCGCTGAAGGCGATCAGGGTGATCGACAGAAACAGGAAGCCGAGGCCCAGGCCGCGCAACAGGATGGCCGCCATCATGTCGTCCGCGCCGCTTTGGCTGGTCGAGCCGGACAGCATCCACATCGCAACCATGATCATCAGGATGCCAAAGGGCACGGTGGCGACCGGAGGGACGCGGCGGACCTGCATGAGGAACGCGGCTATCAGGAGCGTGAAGATGAAAAACGCGCCACTCGGCAGCAAAAGCTGGCCGGCGTCGGTGGGTCTGAACGCGAGCACGGATACGGCAAACGACGGAATCAGGAATGCGCTGCCGAACAGCGCGGCGCCGGCGACAAAGCTGACGATGAAGGCGAAGCAAAAATCCTCGGATTTGAACACGGTGAAATCGAGAAGGCCTTGGCCTTTCGCCACCACTTGCTGGCCGAGAAATGCCAGCAGGGCGGCAGCGCCGATCACCGTCAGCCAGAGAATGCGGGGTTCGTCGAACCAGAGCCATCGGCTGCCTTGGCTGAGGACATAGGTGAAGCAGAAGAGTGCGACTGAAATCAGTGAGAAGCCGATCCAGTCGAACCGACGGCGCACAGCCGTAACGGGGCTCGGGCCGTCGGCGATCACCAGCAGTCCGGCAGCCGCCAGGGCCACCGGGACAACGCTGAAGAATATCCATGTCCAGGACTGGCTGTCGATCAACCAGCCCTGGAGGGCCGGGGCGATTGTCGCGGGCGCGACGACCGACCCCATCGCAAACAGCGCCTGAAGGATCGGTTGGTGGGTTCGCGGATAGGCGAGAAAGATGATGGCCTGTCCCCCGACAAGCAAGGCGCCGCCGGAGAAGCCCTGTATCATGCGGAGCGCGACCAGCAGGTCCAACCGGGCCGTGATGGCGGCGATGCCGCATGCCGTGCCCATGATCAGCGTCGCGCCGATGATGAGGCTGCGCGGATTGATGCGGATCATCAGCCAGGGGGCGGTCATGAACCCGATCAGCTTCAGCGCGGTGTATCCGATATCGAGCCAGGCAAACTCGTCCGGTGTTGCATAGGTGTCGCCGATGATATCGTTGCGCCCGAGCGACAGCACGGTGCTGGCGATCGCCTCGGTCAGGGCGGCAACCACAACGCCCACGACAAGAAGGGAGCCTGTCGCGGGCACAGCGCGGCTCGGGGTGGCGGCGACGGCCGTGGTCATGAGCCGCTCCCCAGATCGATTTCGACACGCGCGGATAGCCCGGGCACGAGGCGGCCCGGCAATGGATTGCCGGCAAACCGGATCTTCACCGGCACGCGCTGAACGACGCGAATGAAATTCCCCGTGGCATTGTCCACCGGCAGGAGGCTGAAGGCAGACCCGCTGCCGGGCGCAAAGCTGTCCACCACGCCGTCCAACGTCTGGTTCGGATAGCCGTCGACGGTGATGCGGGCGCGCTGACCGGGCCGGATACGCTCGATCTGGGTTTCCTTGAAGTTCGCGACCACCCACACGTCGTTCACCGGCACGATATCGATCAGGGAGGCGCCCGGCGCGACAAGCCGGCCGACGCGGACCTGGCGGTTGCCGATGACGCCGTTGACGGGCGCATGTACGACGGTGTTGTCGAGGTCGATCTGAGCGAGATCGCGCGCGGCCGTTGCCTGCGCCAGGGCAGCGACGGCAGCTTCGCGCTGAGTAGCAAGCACGGCGATGCGTTGCTGCTGAGCCTCTACCGTTGCCGACGCCGCCGATACACCTGCCTCCGCTCTCGCCAGCGCGGCGTCACTTTCGTCGACCTGGGCCTGGCTGACCGCGCTGGTGCGGATCAACTCCCGGCGGCGATCGGAGGCCTTGGTCGCCAGGATCATTTCGGCAACGTTCGAGCGTTTTTGGGCCTCGGCCTGCCGAATGACGGCGTGCTGAAGCTGGACGTCCGCGTCGACATTGGTGAGGCGAGCTCGCGCAGCTTCGACATTGGCCTGAGCTTGCGCAAGCCGTGCGCGATAGTCCCGATCGTCGATGCGGAACAGGACGTCACCCGCTTTGACGGTCTGGTTGTCCTCGACCTCCACGGCCATGACGTAGCCCGCAACCTTTGGCGCGAGCGAGGTCACGTCCCCACGGAGGTAGGCATTGTCAGTCGATGCCTCGCCGCTGGCATGAACCCAGGTCCATCCAGCAGCGACGACCGCCACCGCGCCGAGGCACAGCAGCAGGCCGATCATCTTTCTCTTCTTCGGCGAGGAAATGCTCATCGTTCGTCACCACTGCGCGGTTCAGCCGCCTTCGATTGAAATTGAGGTGCCCGTAATCCGGTCTGCTACAGCCGCGCGTATCCAACGGGATTCACTGCTGGCTCAGCCGCGAGGCGGCTGATCAGCCCGCAACTAAGCCAATCCCAGGCCGCCATCGACATCGATCACCTGACCTGTCATCCATTCCGAAGCGGAGCCGGCAAGCCGCACGATCCATTCGGCTACATCTTCCGGAACGCCGCGTCGTCCCAGCGGTATGCGCGCTCTTTCCTGTTCCTTGATTGCCGCGGCCTGTTCGAGGGAGAGCCCCATCATGCCAGTCAGCGCGCCTGATTCCGTGGGGCCTGCCGCGACGGCGTTCACCCGTATGCCGAGTGCTGCAAGCTCCAGCGCCCAGCAGCGGGTCAAGTGCTCCAACGCAGCCTTGCTGGCTGCGTAGTGGGATAGCCCAGCCGCCGGCTTGTGGCCGAAAGTGCTCGAGACGTTGACGATCGTACCCCGGTTTGCCCTCAAGTGAGGAAGAGCAGCAGCGGCGAGCAGACTTGGGCCGAGCACATTTACGGCGAAGATGTCCGTGACCCTGTCGGCTGTCGTATCGGCCAGCGGAAGGATTGCGCCTGCGCCCGCATTGTTGACCAAGGCATCCACTCTGCCCCAGATTTCGACTGCCTTGGCGATCGTGCGCCTGGCATCTTCGGCGGAGGCGGTATCCGCAACGAGGCCAGCGATGTTCGAATGCTCGGCCGTTGTTTCCTCGATGGGGCCGGGACGGCGGCCGGTAACGAGCACCTTATCGCCTTGCCTGGCGAAGCGCAGTGCCGCTGCCCGTCCGATGCCGGAGCTGCCGCCTGTGACGATAACTACTTTCTCGCTCTGCATGTTCGATCGCCTTTCGTCTGTTACCGCGCTGTCCAACCGCCATCGACGGAGATTGTCGTGCCCGTGATCTGATCCGCCGCGCCGGAGCACAGGAACACAACGGTGCCGCCAAGCTGCTCCGGCGAGGCAAACTGCAGGGATGGTTGTTTCTCGGCAAGAAGCTCCTCGCTAGCTTCCTTCCGACTGATGCCGCGTTGCGCGGCGATATCGCCGATCTGCTTTTCGACCAGGGGCGTCCGCACCCAACCGGGACACACGGCATTGCAGGTGACGCCGCTTCCGGCCGTCTCGAGGCCGACCACCTTGGTCAGGCCGACCAGCCCGTGCTTGGCTGCGACATAGGCAGCCTTGTGGGTCGAGGCGACAAGGCCGTGTGTGGAAGCGATGTTGACGATCCGTCCCCAGCGTTGCTTTTTCATCTGCGGCACCGCGGCGGCAATGCCGTGGAACGCGGCCGACAGATTGATGCTGAGGATTGCATCCCACTTGGCAGCCGGGAATTCATCCACCGGCGCGGTGAACTGGATGCCGGCATTGTTCACCAGAATGTCGAGGCGTCCGAATTTCTCGACCGTCGCGGCGATCAATCCGCGCACGGCATCTCCTTTGGACATATCCGCGCCATCGTAGACGGCGCGCACGTCATGGTCGCGCTCGACCCCGCGGCGGATCGCCTCGATCTCGCCTGCGTCACCAAAACCGTTCAACACCAGATCGGCGCCGGCTCGCGCCAGCTCCCTGGCGATTCCTAATCCAATGCCGCTGGTCGATCCGGTGACGATGGCTACCTTGCCCTTCAACATGGGAATTCCTTTCGATGCTTTCTGGAAACGAAATCTGCCGCTGTTCATTCCGGGCGATGGATGTCGTGCGTGACGATGCCGACTTCGGGAGCCGGCGGATCCAGGCGCCGCGGATCGGCCAGCGTGCGGCGGATGTCTTCCAGTCCGCTCTGCCAATGCGCACGCATCGCACTCAGCCCGAATTCGTAGTCCCTTGAATGGCCCTCATAGACCTTGGACTGATAGATCAGGTGGACGATGTTGTAGGAGCGATGGCGGGCGAGGTCCGCGATCGCACGGAGTTCCGGATCGCTCTTTGCGCTCGCCGGCAGCTTCTCGAGGGTTCGTTGCAGTGCCTGACGCATCTTCTGCATCCGCAGTGCCTGGTCGGTGACGGCGCGGGTGCGGCTTGAATATTGAATGTCTTTCTGCCGGCTCGACACCTCCATCAGGTCGTAGGGAACCCGGCCCCTGGCCGACCACAGATCGATCTGGAATGTCAGCGTATCGCGAGGCTCGCCGGACAGTACGCGGGAGAGAGGCGTGTTCGAAACAACGCCGCCATCCCAATAGTGTTCACCCTCGATTTCGACGGCGGGGAATCCCGGCGGCAGCGCGCCGGAAGCCATAAAATGTTTTGGCCCCAGTCGGCGTTCGGCGGTGTCGAAATAGGTCAGGTTGCCGGTGCGGACGTTGACCGCGCCGACGCTGACGCGCACTTCGCCCGAGTTCAACCGATCGAAGTCGACGAGCCGCTCCAGGGTCTGGTGTAGCGGTGCCGTATCGTAGAAGCTGGTCGCGGCATCGCCCGAGAACGGCGACCAGAGCGGCGACGGGAAGCGCGGCTTGAAGAAGCCGGATTGGCCCTGGACCAACGCCTTCGCCGCCGCCAGCGCGTTACGCACCGAACTGATGTCGAACGCGAAGGGCAGGGCATTGGCCAGCCCTTCGCCGGCGGGCCACTCTATCGAAAAGGCACAGATGGTCTCCCAGAACTCGCGGAGCCGCGCGACGCGCTCGTCTTCCGGCGAGCCCGCGATGATGGCGGCGTTAAGCGCGCCGATCGAGATGCCGGCCAGCCAGTTCGGCCGGATGCCCGCTTCGTGCAGGCCCTCATAGACGCCTGCCTGGTAGGCGCCAAGCGCGCCGCCGCCTTGCAGCACCAGCGCGACAACATCATAAGGCAGCAGCGCCTTGTTGCGCGGCTGCGGCACAGGATCAGTCTGCTCGCGTATTACGTTCAGCATTGCCAATACTCCTTGCATTGCGACTGGTCCGATCAGCCGGCATTCGCTTCGATCAGGATTTCGGACCCGGAGCCGCGTCGCCGTACAGCCACGTTCGGGGCCAGATAGTCGTGGACCACGGTGCCAAGCCCGAGCGTCAGGTCGGCGACAACGTGCTTTGCCGACAGCACTTGAAGGACCGGCAGCTCAGCGACCGGGGCCAGGGCGTGGGAGAAGAGATCCAGAGCGGCCGGCCCGGTCCATGCGCCCTTCACCGTGATGTCTTCGAGGTGAAAGCGCACCAGCTCGCAGATACGCGGCGTGCCGTCGACATGCGGGATGACCTTGAGCAGGAAATTCGGTCCGGCAAGCTTCCTGGCTTCGGCAGCGGCGTCGAGCGCGCGGTGCTTGTAGCCCATGGTGCCAGTCGCGATGCGGACCGAGCCGTAGTTCAAGGTGCCGACAAGCGTGTCGGTCTCGACCGCGAGCTTCGGCTCCGCGAGCTTCTTGGGAAAGCCCCACAGCTCGCGCCCGCCTGCAATGGGCGGATGGTCGTTGAGAAACATCTGGTGGATGAAGCTGCCGCGCTCGCCCTGGTAGGACACCGGGATGACCTGGCCGCTTTCGGTGTAGTCGCCGAAGCCGGTGGAGTCAGGCATGCGGATGAATTCGTAATTCACCACGGGCTCGGTGATCGCCAGCGGCTCCGGCACGATACGGCGCAACGCTTCGGGATCGGTTCGGTACTGGATGATGAAGTATTCGCGGTTGACGAAGCGATAGGGGCCGGCGGGAAAGGCCGGGTTCGTCAGCGGCATGGCGAATGCGCTTGCGCGCACAGTCTCGTGTTTCATCGAGGTCGAGCTCCAAAAGGGTTTTTGGGTGAGCGGGTCGCGCTCCTAGTTGCGCACCGTTATGGCCTTCCTGTATGTCGCGGGGTCATCGAGGATCTTGACCAGATACTCGGCCACGTCCGCGCGGGTGGCTGTTGAGGTGATGTTCCAGCGCAGATCGGTCCCTGCCTTCAGGTTTCCGCGAGCGCGCTTGAATGTCAGCGTTGCCGGTCGAACGATCGTCCAATCGCAATCACTCTTCCGAACAGCTGCCTCTTGCTCCTCCTTGTCTGCCATCACCTCCCTGAGTACGAGCTTGACCATGAAGCCTGCGCCGAAACTCCCGGTGTGGTAGCTCTCACCGACGCTGACCGAACTCTCAACGATGAGTCGGCCACGGCCTCGAGGCATGGCCGCCAGAATGTTCTTGGTTCCCACCGAGCAAACCGGGACACTGGGCTGGCGTCGACCCCGGTCCCCTTTCGCCTGAGGTATCGCCCCCAACGCGCAGATAACCGCATCCGTACCTTGGACCGCAGACGCCATCGCGGCTGGATCCATTGCATCGCCCTTGACGATCCTGAGATTCGGATCCGTCAAGGGCATGCGCTTTGGGTCACGGACAAAGGCAGTGACGACGTGACCCGCGGACAAGGCGGACTCGACGACGAGCCGGCCTGTCGACCCCGTTGCACCAAAGACAACGACGTTCATCACACCCACCCGTCGCGCGGCTTCGAAGCGTGATCGCCGTGTAGGGTGACTTCCTTGACATGCATGTCCACGCAGAAGGCGCTGCCGTTGAGCTGCGAGGCGCGCAGGGTCTCGTGTTTCATCGAGGTCGAGCTCCAAGGGGTTTTGCGTGGGCGGGCCGCACTCCGGTGCTGGAAACGCGGCCCGTATCGGATGAAGCGCTTACTGCGCGCCCTGGTTCGCCCTAACCCGACAAGCGGTCAGTAATCCCAGGTGACCGGTACCCAACGAAACACGTCGCCGGTGACCGCCACCCGGCCGACGGACGGGAACGGCAGGTGAGTGGCCACCAGCAGCTCGCCGGTCGCTGCCAGCTCCCGCAAAAGCCGGCCCCGAACGCGGGCCGCCTCCTCGGGATCGTGTTCGAAGCCGTTGTGCCAGTCGGGGTTCTCGAACCCGACCGTGAACACGGCGTCGCCGGCGAATGTCAGCCGGTCGCCGCCGGACGCCAGGCGAACCACACTGTGCCCGGGGGTGTGGCCGCCGGTGCGGATGGCGACCACCCCTGGAGCCACCTCGTGCTTTTCCTTGAACAGCCGCAACTGGCTGCGGTACTCGTTCAAGAACCGATTGGCGGTCGCCCGAAGCGCGTCCGGGAAGCCCTCCGGCATGGCGGTTTGGGAAAAATCGGGCAACGCCCAGAACTCGGCCTCGGCGGCCGCAACGTGAATCCGCAGGTCCGGACGCAGCCGCTCCTTCACGCCGTCGACGAGCAGCCCGCCAATGTGGTCCATGTGCATGTGGGTCAGCACCACGTCGGTCACGGATCCGAGATCGATGCCGGCGGCCTCCAGTCGCTGGACTGTTCGCCCGGCCTTCGGCAAGTTCGGGTTCACCCCTAGCCCAGCGTCGACGAGTATGGTCTGCCCGCCACTACGCACCACGACCACGTTCAGCGGCCAATCGATCATTTCCGGCGGCAGCAACATGTCTTCGAGCCAAGCCGCCCGGACGGCCGGGTCGGTGTCGTGTGCCAACATCTTGGTTGGCAGCGATAGCACCCCATCGCTGATCACCAGCACCTCAATCTCGCCGACCCGCACCGCGTAGCGCGACGGAACCAGCTCGTCGTGTCCCGGTCGACCGAGATGTGAGGGGTTGTCCAGGCTCATGTGTGAGGTGTTGTGTAGGTTCATGTTTGTCTCCTCTCGAGTGTTGCGGATCATCTGATCCATCCTTGAAAGCTCTTGCGTTCGGTGCTGGGCGGGCCGCGCTGCTGCGTGAGAAGCGCGGCCCGTTTCGCGTGAAGGCCTAGAGGAAGCCGGTCACGTCAGTCACACGCTCCGGATCGGCCGAGGCCAGTGCGGCGGCGCGCTCGGCCTTCGGCGGATAGATCCAGACGGTGTTGATCTCCTGCTTGGTTTTCTTGGCGACGTCGCCGACCATCGTCACCTCGCGCTCCCAGCCGCGCGTGAACAGCGCGCCGGATTCGCCGAGGTCGAGGCAGGTGACGTAACCCTTCTGGTGGTAGGGTTTGGTCGGCACGCCCAGGAGCTCCGCGGCGGCGTTGTTGCCGGCGAAGGCCCCCATGCGCGTCGCGTGCTGACACGACATCAGTGCGTAGTTGCCGTCATCGTCGCATGCGGCTCTTGCGGCATCGCCGGTGGCGAAGACACCGGGCACCGTCGGCACGCGCAAATCGCGGTCGACGAGCAGGCGGCCGAAATTGTCACGCTCGGCGGGGATCTGCTGGGTCAATGGCGCGGCGCGCATGCCCGCCGCCCAGATCACGGTCTCGGTTTCGATGTGTTCGCCGTTGGACAGGGTGACGCCGGATTTGTCGAGCGAGGCGACGCCGGCCCCGAGCCTGGTCTCCACGCCGAGTTTGCGCATGGCTTCCTCGATGAGCGGGCGGGGGCCTTCGCCCATATCGGGAGCGATCGCGCTGTTGCGGTCGACGATGATCACGCGCGTCTTGGCATCCTTGCCGAAGATCTTGCGCAAGCGCGAGGGTATCTCGGTGGCCGCTTCGATGCCCGTGAAACCGCCGCCGGCAACGACGACCGTGTCGCGCCCGTTCACGGCTGGTCGGTCAGCCAGGCCGTGCAGATGCTTGTCGAGCGCGATCGCGTCATTGAGCGAGTCGACGCTGAAGCTGTGCTCGGCAAGGCCGGGAATGTTGGGGCGGAACAGCCGGCTGCCGGTGGCTACCACCAGACGGTCGTAAGAAAGCGTTTTTCGCGTGCCCTTGGGCGTCGCGATCTGCACCGTCTGCGCCTTGGTGTCGATCGTCTCGGCGCTGCCCTGCACATAGTCGACATCGATCGCCTTGAGGACGTCCAGCAGCGGCGCCGTCAGCGTTTCCGGCTTCGGCTCATAGAGCCGCGGGCGGACGACCAGCGTCGGCTCGGGCGCGATCAGTGCGATCTGGAGTTGTTCCGGCGAAACGCCCTGGATGTCGCGCAGGCGGGCGGCGGAAAGTGCGGCGTACATGCCGGCGAAGCCGGCCCCAATGATGATAAGTCGCATGGTGTTTGCTCCTGTGGTTGAATGTTATTGGACGCACGCGTCATCGCCGCCGCTCATGGCGGCAATCCTCGTACGATCGGTGACGCAGGGATGTGAGACGAAGCCCCGGCTGTTACGGAGCGGGGCAGTCCGGCACTAACGAGATCGGCATCGAGCGCTCGCACGCCGCTCGGCAGCCTCTGGGGCCCATGAGAGAGCTGCGTTGAAAGGCAGTCGACGGAACCGGCTTGGCGGGCCAGTCCTTGTAAAAGAGGATGGAAGGTACGGGATTTGCAGTGTGCGCGGCCTGTGCCGGAATTTCCGTTTCTTCACCCGCTGCCGAGGTGAAGCGAACGCTCAATGAAAGTCCGTACACGAGGGCGGTCGCGACGACCCTCCGTCGGGGTGCGATTGCAAGCGGGCTGATGACGTTCTTCCAGGCCATCGTTTTGTCTCCATCCGTTATTGGCGTTGAGCACCATGGTGATCTAGCGAATTAGACTGGCGGCTGCCCCAGAGCGATTGCCGTACCTGTAGAGCGATTGCTGCTACCGCATGCGCCGTCGCCAATCGCTCGGGGTTTCGCCGGTCAGCTTCCTGAAGGCTGCGGCGAACGCGGTCTGCGAGGAGTAGCCAAGCGCGGCTGCGACCGAGACGACTGATTCGTCGGTATCGCGCAGCATGTTCATGGCCTGCTCGAGCCGGTGCTGGCGCAGCCAGGCATGCGGGGAGAGCCCGGTGCTTTCCTTGAAGGCGCGGCAGAAGTGGAAACGAGACAGGCCGGCGTCCGAAGCGAGCGCCTCGAGAGAGACGTCCGCGTCACTGTCCGAGCGCAAGCGCTCGATGGCGCGGAGCAGGACCTTCGGGGCCAGCCCACCCACGGTCGGCTGGAACGGGGTGGGCGAGCCGGTGTGCGCGGCCAGGACGCGCGTGGCGAGGAGGTCCGTCAATTGCTGTCGGAACAGCGCATCCAGGGCCTCGTTGCCCTCCAGGACATCCGCCGCGCTCAGGAGCAATCGGGACGTAACGGGGTCGGGATGTCCCGTTCGCTCCAGGAGATTGATCGGTGTGGCGGTGTTGGCTTCGTCGGCAACGCGCTCGAGCGTTGCGTGAGGAAGATAGAGCTGAACGACATCAACAGGTTTCGGAATATCCCATCGGGAGCTTGATCCTTCCGGAATGATGATCACAACCCCGGGACGAAACGTTCCAATCGCAACCGATCCTCCTGACCGCCGCTCGATGCGCTGCATCGAGCCGTTGTAGGCCATGATGACGTGGTGGCTCATGGGCTCGACGACGTCGTGCAATGGTTCATGTTGCCAGTGCGCGATCCCGGCACCGGAGGCGTCCAACGCCATGCGAACTGGCTTGGTGTGAAGCACACGTGCCATCTCCACATCGGCGTGGCGGCGTTGGTCCGGACCTACCTCGGACGCGGTTGATAGAACTTCTGAAGAATGGCGCAAGATTCGGTTGCTCATTGGACTTGTTCTCGCGTCGAGGGTGGCGTCATTGCCTTCCGTTGCCTGCAATCATGACGGCAGGCATCGCGCGAAGGTATCGTGCGGCGAGACTGGTCCGGCTGGGTTCGGCGGATAGACCGACCTGCACCTTGGTATAGTGCAGGCGGCGCGTTCGGCATCGCAAAGCCTTCGTGCAGTGAAGTAGAAACTCATTGAATGAGGGGACGAGGCTAGCGAGGGAAGTCGGCAGAGGTGGCGTCAGGTGTGGCAGCGGCCGCAAGGCTGGTCGAGAGAGGTTTGCACGAGGTATGGAGGCGCAGATACGTTGTCAATCCTGGTAATCCGAACTGACAGGGACTGTGAACTGAAACGCCGCACCTTTTGGTACGTTTGCGGTCGCCCACAATTGTCCTCCGTGATCTTCGACGATCGAGCGGCAGATGGATAGTCCCATCCCCAAACCGCTCGACTTCGTCGTATAAAATGCCTCGAAGGCTCGCTCGATCGCGCCGTCTGACAGGCCCGGGCCGGAGTCTCGCACAGCAACGAGAACGCGGTCGGCTTCAGCCTGGGTGCTGATCAGCAATTCCCGACGGTCGTCGCTGATTTGGCCCATCGCCTCGACTGCATTTATGATCAAGTTCAGCATCACCTGTTGAATCTGGACCCGACTGCCTTGAATGACAGGTAAACCTTCCGCCAGGTGAGTCCGCACTTGAACGCCGTTTTTCAACACTTCCCCGCGCGTCAGTCCGATAACCTCCGAAATGGCTTCATTAATCTCCAGGCGATCCTTTCGCACCGGCTCCTTCCTGACCAACGCGTGCGTCCGGTCAACAACTTCAGCGATGCGCATGCCGTTCAGCACGGCTCGGTCTATTGCTTTCTTGGCCTTTTCAACATCTGGCTGCGGGCGTGTGAGCAGGCGTTGAGCGGTTTGGGTGTTCAGGAGCGCGGCCGTGATCGGCTGCTTGACCTCATGCGCAATAGACGCCGTAAGCTGTCCCAAAGTTGCCAGCCGATTGGCGTGGGCCAATTCCATCTGCATGTTGCGGAATCGCCGCTCGCTCTCACGCGCTTCTGCTTCTGCCCGCTTACGCTCGGTTAAATCGAGCACAAACGCGACGCCCTGGTCCTCTGTGCCTTCAAGGCTCGCGACCCCGATCAACACCGGGATACGGCTGCCATCCTTCCGGATATACTCCTTTTCAAAGGGCTTCACGGGTCTCTTGTTCTTTAGCTCGGATATCGTCATCGCAGTGCGATCGCGCCATTCAGGGGGCGTCATGTCCGCCCAGCTCATCCGACCGGACAGGAGATCGTGCTGATCATATCCAACGATGCGGAGAAACTCACTGTTGGCATCAAGAATCTGACCCTCCATATTCCAGATGATGATGCCGATGATGTTGGCATCGACCAGGCGGCGAATTTTCGCCTCGCGTTGCTCAATCTCTCGCTGCATGGTCGCAATGGATCTCAAGTCCGCCTGCAACACGTCCCGCCACTGCAATAGCAGTCTGAGGTAGAGCTCGCTGTATTTGTTGCTTTTCCTGTCGAGAACACAAATCGTTCCAAATATCTGGCCATCGGGCCAACTGATAGGCACACCGAGGTAAGAGATCATGCCTAGTTTGATGTCCGGATTTGATTTCCACGCCTCATCTTGCAGCGCGTCCGGGACCATCAATGGTCGGCGGGTGTTCATTACAGTTTCACAATAGAGCCCTGTATTGAGACAAGCGGCCTCGTCCGGTTCGTAAGGATTTCCCTTGGATTCGCTGGAAACGAAAACTTTGATGTTTGGAGGCTCTACCCTCATGATCAAGGCGGAGGGAACGCTGAGAATATCGGCCAGAAGATCTACGATCTCCTGCCATTTTCCCATGACTTCCGCGGGTATTTGCATGCTGTTGAACATGTCAGTCCACCTCGGCACTTATGTCCGTTGTGATCGCCTTGTGAAGGGGGCTGGCCATCGGAAAATTTTTCTCACCAGGCGTCAGATGGAAAGCCAGTCAGCCCCAGGGCGGACTGCAGATGCCGAAGCAGCGCTTCACTTTCCATCGGCTTCGTCAGGTATGCATAAGCGCCAGCTCTGGTCGCGCGCGATAGCGTCCCCGGATTTGTGTCAGCCGTGACAATGATCACCGGTATCGAGGAGCCGATGTCCCGCAGCCGCTGCAGCAGATCGATCCCACTGCGACCAGGCATGCTCACATCGGTGATCAGGCAGTCGAACCTGCCCGGGACGTACTCGGCCATGAAGGCCTCCGCTCGATCAAAAGTGCGACACGATAGTTCCAGCACCAGAAGGAGATCGGAAAGGGCCTCTCGCACAGCTTCATCGTCATCTACGATCGCGACTAAAGGCGCCTTGGACAACGGATGACTCTTCGCTCTCACGGCCGGATGGCCGTCTCCCTCATCTGACCCGCTGGCGGCCGGATCGTAACCATCCTTTGGTCTAGGGTGACTTTTTCTCCCGAACCTCCGCAGGCAAGAGTTCCCAGATGCGAATGAGTTGAGCGACCGAGGTCGCCTGCATCTTCCTGGTCACGTTGCCGCGGTGCAGCTTGACGGTGATCTCGCTGATGCCGAGATCGAAGGCGATCTGCTTGTTGAGGCGGCCCTTCGCCACTTCGCACAGGACTTCGCGTTCCCGCGGCGTCAGTTTTGCATAGCGATCGATATGTTGCTTGATGTGCCGGGCCGCGGTTCGCAGCGAAATGTCCTTCTCGATTGCCCCCGTAACCGCATCAAGCAGCGTCTGGTCCCTGACCGGCTTGGTC
The DNA here is from genome assembly GCF_001693515.2 of Bradyrhizobium paxllaeri. NCBI lineage: Bacteria > Pseudomonadati > Pseudomonadota > Alphaproteobacteria > Hyphomicrobiales > Nitrobacteraceae > Bradyrhizobium > Bradyrhizobium paxllaeri. The sequence continues at coordinate 6,263,593 of NZ_CP042968.1, read as the reverse complement.
AGGAAGTCGACGGCGCCCGCCTTCATCGCCTGCACGGTCATGGCGATATCGCCATGGCCGGTGAGGAAGATGATCGGTCGCGTATTGCCGTTCGAGGCGAGATGGTGCTGGAGATCCAGGCCGCTTGCGCCGGGCATGCGAACATCGAGGATCAGGCAGCCGGGCCGTTCCGGAAGATCGGCCTGCAACAACTCCTGCGTCGATCCAAAACTGCATGCGTCGATTCCCACCGACATGAGAAGTTCTTCAAGCGCGGATCGGACGTCCTCGTCATCGTCCACAATCAAGACGAGTGGGCGGTCCGCAGTGTCGGCGGCTATACTCATGGGAAGGCGGGGCAAGGGTGGTGAAGCAAATGAGCCGGCGAGTGCAGCTGTCCCAATCATGGCGTGACCGTGCATGACTAAATCCTTCACTCAAGAATGGACCGGAGAAGGGCGTTGGTTTGCGCAATAGCGCCGCGGGCCGCGGGCGTATCGGCCAATGCGTTGAGCATGACGAAATCATGAATGGTGCCGTTGTATCTCGTAGAGGTGACGCGCACCCCCGCGCGAACCAGTTTGCGCGCGTAGCTCTCACCCTCATCACGGAGCACGTCGTTCTCGGCAACGATGATAAGTGCGTCCGGAAGGCCAGTAAGTTGATCAATCGAGGCGTTGAGTGGCGCCGCGGTGATCTGTTTGCGCGCGGCGACGTCCGGAAGATAGGCGTTCCAGAACGATTCCATCGCTTGCCTGGTCAGCCACGGACCATCTGCGAACGAGGCATAAGACACGGTGTCGAACATTGGACTGAGGGCGGGATAGAACAGCACCTGCACATCTATCTTGGGGCCGCGCCGCTCTTTCGCCATGAGAGTGACAGCGGCCGCCATGTTGCCGCCGACGCCGTCGCCAACGATGGCCAGGCGCGTGGAATCGATCCCTAGATGGTTGGCATGTTCCATCAGGTATTTGGTAACGGCATAGACTTGTTCGATTGCCACGGGGTATTTGGCTTCCGGCGTGCGGTCGTAATCCACGAAAAACAACGCAACTTGCGCACCGACCGCGATTTCGCGGATCAAGCGGTCGTGCGTCTCTTTGTCTCCGAAAGTCCAGCCACCATGGACATACACCAATGCTGGGAGCGTTTCACTTGCTCTCTCCGGTCGGACGATGCGAACCGGCACGGCTCCGGTGGGGCCGGTAGGGGCTATCATGTCCTCAAACCGCACGGCTGGCTTGCCGATCACGCCTGATTGGATACCCGCCAGAAATCTTCGCGCGTCTTCGGGAGATGGTCCGCGCATCATAGGGCCGTCAGCGATCGTATCGACGAACTGCTGCGTCAGAGGCTCCAGCAACGCTGTGTCGGGGATATTTGCCGGTGCTGCATTCTCAAGCATCGATATCCATCCGAAAAGGAGCGGTCGACGTGCATCATGCGCGCGCGCGCGATAAGCCTCTAACCAAAACTTGTGAAATCTCGTAAAATCCGGATGGAGGGCGTGAATCCTCCCCATGAAGCCTTGTGAATTTTCGTGAAATCTCAACAGGAGATGTGAAGCCGCCGGCTTTGGAGCCGGTCTGGGCTAGCGATGCTCCGAGAGTTCATCCAACAGGCTCTTTGCGACCTTGAGATCGTTGGTTTCGTATCCCTCGTTGAAGCGGCTATAGATCGGCGAGAGCAACTCGTATGCTTCGCCGGCTCTTCCCTGATCCCGCCGCAGTCGCGCCAGGCCAGTTGCGGTGCGAAGCTCCCACGCGAGGGCCTCCTGCGTTCGGGCTAACTCAATCGATCCCAGAAAATCTTCCTCGGCCTTGCCTGCGCCCTGATTGGCGTCCCGCTGCAAAACGACGACACCGTTGATCCGCAACAGCTCCGGGCTGCACCAGCGCTCTTCGCTTTGCTTGCTTCGTACGATCGCTTCATCGATCGTGGCCTTCGCCTGCGCGGCATCGCCGGCGACCGCCAGTCCCTCCGCCAGCACGCCCAGGAAGGTCGTGAGATACTGGACGAATCTGGCTCGACGGAGTTCGTCGATGCCGGCTTTCAGCTGCTGCAATCCGGCAGCGAGATCGCCGCGCCGGACGTGCAGTTCTCCTTCGAAGCAGCGCCCGTAAGCGCGCCAGATATCGAGCCCATCGCTTGCCGTCTGATTGAGCAGCATCCTTGTGTAGCGTTCCGCGGCCAGCAAATCGCCGGACATGAGCGCGACCGGGCACGCTGCTTGAGCAAGCGCGTTGCAAAGCGAAAGCTTGTGATTGAGCGAAAGAGCCTCACTGACATTGATCTCGACGCAATGTAACGCCTGATTGGCAAACCCTTGCAACCATAACACCCGCGCGAGCGTGATGCGGGCTGTCACCCGTTGATCGAATTGGAAGCGCACCGCATGTGATCGACGGACCGGAGTTACGTAGCGCGCCAGCATACGCTCAATGTGCTGTCTCGCACTCGCTTGCTTGCCCAGGAAATGCAGCGTCGCACCTGTCAATCGGTCGCCGAGCAATTGATCATTGATGTCCGCCGTCTTCTCGGCAACGGAAGAAAAGCGCCCTGCGAGGGCCAGAGCTTCGCGAAACTCTCCCCGATTAACTCGCGAAGCCCACATTCCCCAGAGTGCCCGTAAACGGTAATCAGTATCGTCCAACCCTTCCGCGATTTCGAACGCGGTCGCCCACGCCGCTCCAGTGTCTCGGGCTGCTGCCGTTGTGTACATCTGCGACCAGGCAACCGCGGCATAGAGGTGCATCCGGCGACGGTCGTCCTTCGTCGCGCTGTCTTCTAGGGCAGCCAGCGCACGCTCGGCCCGCGTGCGACATTCCTCCATCAGCGACATCTCGAACCAAAGCGGCACCGCCGCGACCGTCAACTCTACGCCGATGCCAACATCGCCACTCGATGAAAAGGCCCAATCGAGCGCACTGCGAATATCGTCGATCTTGGGAGCATGGGCGGTCAACCACTCGGTCGTGGGTTGCGTCTCCCACTCGGCATGGGCACGCTCGATCCGGTCGAGCTGGTAGAGCGCGTGTCGCTTCCTCACAGCCTGTGTTTCATCATCCTCGGTCAGCCTTTTCAGGGCGTAAGCTCGCGCCGTATCGGTTAGGCGATAATATACGGTCGCAGCCCCCACATCCGCGACGACAAGCGACTTCTCGACAAGGTCGGCAACGACCCCATCTACCTCGGAGGGGATAATTTTGGTGTCGCCAGCGATGGCGCTCGCTGCCTCCATCGTAAAGCGGCCGGCAAAAATACCCAGGCGACGCATGACGACGCGTTCGATTTCGGAGAGTAATTCGTAGCTCCAATCAAAGGCTGCACGAAGCGTCTGATGCCGTGGCAGGGCGGTGCGCCGACCGCGTGTCAACAGATGAAATCGATCGTCCAGGCGGCTGGCCACTCCGCGAACCCCAAACGCGTCAACGCGACATGCAGCAAGCTCTATTGCTAGTGCGATTCCGTCGAGCCGACGGCAGATTTGCGCGACAACCGGGACATCGTCATCCCTGAGTTCGTATCCGCCGGCGCTCGCTGCCGCGCGTTCGACGAAGAGTTGTACCGCCGGGTAGCTGAGCGCTTCCATAACTGTAAGTCCTGCCTCGGCAGGAGCGGTTTCCAGTGGCGGGAGGCGCTGCACGCGCTCATCTTCGGCGCGTAAAGGTTCTCGACTGGTGGCAAGAATGTGAACACCCGGTGCCGCTTTCAAAAGCTCTTCAGCCAGCGCTGCGGCTGCCAGCAAGACGTGCTCGCAGTTGTCGAACAGCAGCAGCATCTGCTTGTCCTTCAGAAGGGAGGCCAGTGCGGGATATGGATTCTCCGAGCGGATGGCAACGCCAAGCACAGAAGCGAGCGCGCTTGGCACAAGCTGGGGATCGTTGAGCGGGGCAAGATCGACAAACCGTCCACCATCCCTGTAGGAGGCAATCAGCTGGTCGGTGACCGCCAGGGCAACCGTGGTCTTTCCGATCCCGCCCGGTCCGACAATCGTGACGAAGCGGCCTCGCTGCAATCGACTGCTCACCATGGCAACGATGTCAGCGCGGCCGATCGGTCGGGTGAGGCGATCGGGGAAGTTGTGCCCTTTGTGGGCGGTGGCGGGGAGAGCTTGGGTTGCGTCACCTGTCAACCGTACAACCGTCGCAACGAAGCGATACCCTCGACCAGGCACCGTAACGATGTAATTCTCGCCGGTCCCGCCTTCCGCAAGAGCACGCCGCACGGCGTTGATTTGGGCTCGGAGATTCGATTCTTCGACGGTGAGGCCGGACCACACGCGAGCGATGAGTTCATCCTTGTCGACCAACTCGCCGGCGCGCTCAATCAGGGTGACGAGAATTTCAAAGGCTCGACTTCCGAGCGGAATCGGATTTTCGCCTTGAAGCAGTAGTAACTGTCGCGGGAAAAGGCGGAATGGGCCAAAGGTGAAGGTAAGCTCGACGGACGCTCTTGTGCTATTGCGTCCGTTAGCTTCCGTCACGGGCAAAGGAGGATCACGGTCGCCTCTGATAGCGGGTGCCATTTTTGGCTCGCCTCGTTGAGACCGAAGGAGGACGGACTACCACGCACGATGGAATCGGTCAATTCCACGGTCCATCGCAGGCCGGACATGTGCGTAATCTGGACAGGTCTCAGGCACGTGCCTGATCGTAACATCCTTCGGTCTAGGATGATGTTTGCTCTCGAAGTTCCGCAGGCAGGAGTTCCCAGATGCGAATGAGTTGACCGACGGAGGTTGCCTGCATCTTCCTGGTCACGTTGCCGCGGTGCAGCTTGACGGTGATCTCGCTGATGCCGAGATCGAAGGCGATCTGCTTGTTGAGGCGGCCCTTCGCCACTTCGCGCAGGACTTGGCGTTCCCGCGGCGTCAATCTTGCGTAGCGGTCGATATGTTGCTTGACGTGCCGGGCCGCGGTTCGCAGCGAAATGTCCTTCTCGATGGCCTCCGTAACCGCATCAAGCAGCGTCTGGTCCCTGACCGGCTTGGTCAGGAAGTCGATGGCGCCCGCCTTCATTGCCTGCACCGTCATGGCGATATCGCCATGGCCGGTGAGGAAGATGATCGGTCGCGTATTGCCGTTCGACGCGAGATGGTGCTGGAGATCCAGGCCGCTTGCGCCGGGCAGGCGAACATCGAGGATCAGGCAGCCGGGCCGTTCCGGAAGATCGGCCTGCAACAACTCCTGCGTCGATCCAAAACTGCATGCGTCGATTCCCACCGACATGAGAAGTTCTTCAAGCGCGGATCGGACGTCCTCGTCATCGTCCACGATCAAGACGAGTGGGCGGTCCGCAGTGTCGGCAGCTATACTCATGGGAAGGCGGGGCAAGGGTGGTGAAGCAAATGAGCCGGCGAGTGCAGTTGTCCCAATCATGGTGTGACCTCCTCTGATCGCTTCTGCTCCGCGTCCGGCGCGGTTGTTCACCAAGGGTTGAGCGTTCGGTGCGCGTTCTAGTCGCTGTCCGGTTCCGACGTCTTTCCTAAAGCCGCCATACTTTGTCGGAACCTGCTCCAAGCGCGTGATTGTGATACGAACTACCTAGCTGCACCAAGCTGTGACCGGATGATCCGGTGGGCGGATCATGTTGAAATAGCTTTGAAAATCGAGTTGGCGCCAAAGGCGTCGATTGCTTGTCACGACAGCTTCGCGCTTCGCGAGCAAGGCTGGACGGTCGCTCGCCGCTAACAGATAATGTGGGAAGACTTGAGGGCGATTGACGATTGCCCGCTGCAACTCCAGGGACTGCCGATTCAAATGACACAAGCGGGCGTCTTTGGACGAAGGCTCGGGCAATTCTTGCACCTGAAGGATGCGCCGCCCTCGCTGGTTACGCGTTCATTGCGCAGCACCGAACTCGCGGTCACCGAAACCCGGGATGACAACCCCGTGCCCGGTCTTTCCGGCTCGTTTACCCCAGAGGATGCCTTTCTCGTCAGCCTGAAACTGCACGATTACCCGGACTGCGAACTCTGGGAGAACGGCAAGTGCGTGATGAAAGCCGATGTCCCGGCGGGCGCAACCTATCTGTACGACCTCAAGACCGATCCGCGCTACGTGATCAACAAGCCGTTCCACTCCCTGTTTTTCTATCTGCCGCGCTCGGCGCTCGATGGCCTCACCGAACAGTCCCGCACGCCGCGCATCGGTCAACTCGCCTGTGAGCTCGGCGTAGGCCATGACGATTCAGTCGTCCGTCATATCGGCGCGACGCTGCAGCAGGGGCTACGTCGGCCGGACGAGACCAACCAGCTTTTCATCGACCATATGATGCTCGCGCTCACTGCGCATGTCGCGCAGGCCTATGGCGGACTACGTCCCGACAATAAACCGAACCGCGGTGGCCTTGCGCCGTGGCAAGCGAAGCAGGCCTGCGAAAGGCTCGAGGCAGACCTCGGCGGAAAGCTTTCGCTGGAGCAGATTGCGGCCGAATTTGGCCTCTCGGTCAGCCATTTTTCACGCGCATTTCGAACTTCCACCGGCTTGCCACCGCACCAATGGCTGCTTCGCCAGCGCGTGAAGACGGCCAAGCAGTTGATGACTGTCCGCGATCTGCCGCTATCTGAAATTGCGATCTCGGCCGGGTTCGCCAATCAAAGCCATTTTACGCGGGTGTTCTCGGCCGTGGTCGGCGTCAGCCCGGGAGCATGGCGCCGCGAAACGCAGGGTGGTCCGGAAAGCGACACGTGATCCGGATTTGTTGGCGCGTTTCTCTCGAAATCGCTATGGACGATGCCGGGAAATGGCATAGACGGCCCGGCGTAGCGCAAAGATCTCGTCTGGCGGATGACCGATGCCTTCGGCGAGATTTGCCGGATCGAAGACGGACGCGTCGCAGGCGTCATCCGCTTCAACACCGGTGATGACGATCGTTCCCAGCCGCACCGTGTCGCGACTGTCCTCATCCGGCCATCGGGCGGTCACGTCCATGGTGGGATCGCCGGGACGGTCGAGCAGCGCCATCACATTGAATCGGGCATCGCCTGCAGCGATCCGGCTTTCGAGGTCGTCATGCAGGAAGTCAACAGGCTTTGCCCTCGCTTCCTCATCGGTGAGCGTGACGCCTTCGCCCACCGGGACGGCCTTGAACTTGATGAACCGCGTTTCGCCCTTTGCATTCGTCGCGGGAAACGAATGTACGCCCCAATATGTGGTGGCCGCAAAACTCGCCGGCAGCGGATGCGTGGCGATGTAGTTCGCCTGATGCAACGTTTCGGGATTGGCGGCGGAGAATGCCATGATGTTCGCCGTATCCGGCTTGCCGTTCGTCCCCACCATGCGCGCCTTGAGGAAGGCCAGCATCTGGTCGGGCGTCCTCGCAAAATGCACCGGTACGCTCTGCAGGAGAATGTCCGAGCGATGGGCTTCGTTGCCGAGCCTGAAGCTGAAGCCGCGCGGCACGAATCTGTCGGTATCGGCCACGTGCGGATCGCTGCCGCCCACCGAAAAGCGCGCCAGTACGCGCGATGGTCTGGTGAAGCTGCGGGACTTTGTAATCTCTTTCGCCCGCTCCGAGGCGGCATAGGTGCCGCGAACGCACCGGCCTTTGACAAAGCTCGCGCGCGCCTTCGGATCGCCGGCTACCCCTTTCAGGGCGTCGACGATGGAGGCGGGCGTGGCGGTGCCGGTTGGGAATTCGGGCATGCTGAAATCTTGAGCGTGAGCGTTCTGTGTGCGTTTTGGCGCCGGACAGATCCGGTGTCTTCCTCAAAACGATCAGGCCTTGTCCGATCCTGCTGCCAGCTGCCCATCCGCGAGGCACCATGCGCCGCCGCTACCCCCGGTAGCGAATCCGCCTTTCCACCCACAGGCTATTCACCCTAGACCAGCGGATTAGAAATGCGATCCTCCCGTAGGATACCCCGGACCACGCCGCGCGACGCATCCTTGGCGCAATCTCGTCAATGGAAGTGGGAGAGAGAGATGCGCGAGTGTCGACAGGGGGCGGCGAGGCCGGATCGATTACCGGTTCGGCGCCGAGACAAGCTGGCCTATGCTGTCGGCAGCGCGACGGAAGCGGAGGAGGGTGTTTCCGACGAAATGCTTCTGAAGGGGGTTGCGGAAGGCGACAAGGCGTCGATGCACATCATGTTCGCCCGTCACCGCACAAAGGTGTTTCGCTTCATTCAGAGGATCGTTCGGAATGCGGCCATTGCCGAAGATCTCGTCAGCCAGGTGTTTCTCGATGTCTGGCGATCCGCAAACAGGTTCGAAAACCGCGCGCGGGTTACCACGTGGCTATTCTCGATCGCCCGCCTCAAGGCATTGTACTCCCTGCGGGAACGAAAGCATGAGGATATCGATCAAGACGATGTCGTCGGGATTGCCGATGCCTTGGATACGCCAGAAGCCGCGCTCGATCGCAAGAAAACGAGTGCGATGCTACGTTCATGCATCGACCAACTGTCTCCGGCGCAACGCGAAATCATCGAACTGATCTATTATCACGAACATTCCGTCGCCGAAGCCAGCCGGATCGTCGGCATTCCCTGTGCCACCGTAAAGAGCCGGATGTTCTACGCACGCAAGCAACTTGCGCGGATGCTTGTCAGCGCCGGTTTTGAGGCCACAACGGTCAGAACCGACGTTGATGAGAGAACAGAAGAACGGCCATCGCTTGGATTGCCGTTCGAGATGTGGCCGGGGTCAGCAGCCGTTCCGCAGGAGGCGTTCGGGCGGGTCGAGTGAATGCGCCCGCAAGCGCCATGGGAATGCCCGGATCAGACCGCGCGGCTATGCGTTGCCGCGGAAGGTGCGAGATGGGCATCGAACGCCGATGCAACGCTCCGCACCAGGAATTCCGCGCCATCGCTGATGGAGAGCCGGTCGTCGATCATCGTCACAACGCCGTCGGCGATCAGGCCCTCGATCCGCGACCGATCGACGATCGCGGATCGCAGGTCCCGGTCGTGCAACCGGGATACGAGGGGTAGATCGACGGCAAGGTCGCACATGATCCGCTCGATGATGTCGGCGCGGAAGCGATCTTCGTTGGTGAATGCATATCCCTTGGCGGTGGCGAACCGGCTTTCGGCAATGCGCGCGAGGTAGTCGCGGGTCGAAACCACGTTCTGTACGAAGCCTTGCTGCATGCGGCCGATGGCGCTGGCGCCGAGGCCGATCAATGTGTCGGCGGAATCGTCGGTATAGCCCTGGAAGTTGCGCTTCAGCCTGCCGTCCTGCTTGGCGAGGGCCAGGCTATCGCCCGGAAGTGCGAAGTGATCGAGGCCGATGCGGACGTAGCCTGCGTCGAGCAAAGCTTCGGCGATCGTTTCGGATTGAAGGTGCCGCTCGATGCTGTCGGGCAAAGAGTCTTCGGCAATCTTGCGCTGATGCTTCTTGAACGTGGGAACATGGGCATAGCCGAACACCGAAAAACGGTCCGGTCGGAGCTCGACGCATTTGGCAACGGTGTCGAGGCACGAATCGACCGTTTGCAGCGGGAGACCGTAGAGCAGGTCGAAATTGATACGGCCGACGCCCGCCCGACGCAGACGTTCGACGGAGCTTGCGGTTTGTTCGAAGCTTTGTAGCCGGTTGATGGCCCGCTGCACGGCGGGATCGAAACTCTGGACACCCAGGCTCGCGCGGTTGACGCCGCTATAGCCGAGCGCCTCCGTCATCGGTTCCGTCAGCGTGCGCGGGTCGATCTCGACGGCGATCTCGGCATCGGGGAGAACGAAGAACGAATAGCGTAGCGCGCCGACGAGATCCACGAAGGTTTCGGGCGGCATGATCGTCGGCGTGCCGCCGCCAAAGTGAACGTGCGAGATGGGCATTCTCTGACCGATCGCCTCCGCGACAAGCCGTACTTCAGTGCGCAGGCCTGCTGTATAGGTTGCGATCGGATCGTCGCGCTTGGTGACTGACGTGTGGCAACCGCAATACCAGCACATGGACCGGCAGAACGGCACATGCAAATAGATCGAGGCGGGCTGCTGGACCGGCACCGACTTCAGCCACTTTCGGTAATTGTCCTCGCCGATCGCCGGCGAGAAATGCGGGGCCGTCGGATAGCTGGTGTAGCGCGGCAGCCTGTCCTGCCCGTAGGATTGCGCCAAGTCCGATCGCATCTGCTGTTCTCCTTCCGTCTTCAGATCAACTACCGGACTTGGCGCGGAAGGACTTTGTTCTAGCTCAACCCGCTGGTCTGTCGCCAAACCGCTAGCTCCGCCGCAGCAGCTTCGCGATGTTGCGGGCGGCCGCGGTCACGATCGGCTGAGACGGTTCCATAACGAGCCTGAAGCCGAGATTGGCCGGCGGGACGCCCGCTGCGCAGCCGCCGGATCTTGGATCGCGGATGAAGTCGGTCATGTAGGAGCGATGGGCGCCTTGCACGACGCGGACGCCGCAATTGGTGTTGGTGGTCCGCTCCTGCCTACCGTCGAGTGAAACGCGAACGAAGCAGCTGTTCGTCCACTCCCAGACATTGCCGGCGAGATCGTCCAGTCCGTTACTGTTGGTGCCGAACGTGCCACCAGGTTGCGCGGCCGTTGCGGCCGGCCTGTCGCGGGCGGATTCGGTCTCATAGCGGGCGATCCAGGCCTGCGCGGGATCAGTGGGATCCACCAGAGGCATAGCTTCGTCGCGCGACTTCTCGGCGGCCGCGAATGTCCATTCTTCGTCGGTCGGCAGACGATAGTTGACACCGGTCTTGCGCGACAGCCAGGCGGCGTAAGCCGAGGCATCGTGCCAGCTGACGCCGACGACGGGAAGATTCGGCGCACCAGCGGAAGTGCTGACGCGCAGGCAGGCCCCTTCGTCGACACAGCGCGCGTATTCGGCGGCCGTGACTTGCCGCTTCATGATGACGAGATCGGCGGGCAGACGGAGTTCGCGCAACGGCCCTTCGACCGGCCGGCCGTTCCGCGAGAAATCGCCGGCGGCGCGGTAGCTGAAGGATGTAGATACCAGGCGCTGGGCTCTGTCCTGGCTGGGTGGAGGAGGGGTGAGCGCAAAGGTGGTCGCCACAATCGGCGCGGCCAGCGCGCCTACCAGCATCGCCATCTTCACTTTCATCACGATGAGCATGACATAACCTCCTCTTCGTGCGACGGCCCGCGGCGATAACCGCGGGCCGTCATTTTCGGCGCTACCTAGCGGGTGACGGCCACCGGGTCGGCGGCGCCGATTCTGTCAGGCGGGATCGGGCCGGGAGGGGAGACCTGTTTCATCAGGTCATCGTTCCATTTGCCCTCTACCTTGATATGCGCGCTTGCACCGAGTTCGACCGCCTCGATCAGGTTGTGGTTGACGTAGGCGTAGATGCCGGGCTCGCGGAAGGTGTAGAGGGCGGCACCCGCCGAGCCGCCACGAATGAACCAGGTCTCGAGGTCCTTCTGCGGCGGGTTGTTGAACTTGCCGGCCTCCCAGACGTGGTCGCCATGCCCGCCGATCAGGTGAGGCCGGGTATCGCGGTTGGCCTGCGAATGCACGAGCATGACGGTCTCGCCGACCTTCGCGGTCATGGCGTTTTTACCGGTGAGCGATCCGACCCGTCCGTTGAACACCACGTGGGTCGGGATCAGCTTGCGCATGACCTCGGTCGTGTCGGCAAAGGATTCGCCGACGGTCTCGTAGGTCTTGTACTTGCCGTTCGCGTCCTTCGGCACGTAGAGGTCATTCTCGCCGATGTAGAAGATCTTGTCGTAGCGCAGCGCCTTGCCTTCGGCGTCCTTCAGGCCGTCGCGCGGCAGCACCATCACCGTGCCGTGCATGCCGGAGACGACGTGCCAGGGGATCATGCCTTCGGGGGCGCAGTGATAGACGAAGACGCCGGGGCGCGTCGCCTTCCAGCGCAGCACCACCTGTTCGCCGGGATTGACATGGGTCAACGCGCCGCCGCCCAGGGCGCCTGTCGCCGAATGCAGGTCGATGTTGTGCGGCATGCTGTTGGAGGCGGGGTTGACCAGCGTGAGCTCCATGTAGTCGCCTTCGTGGAGCACCATCATCGGTCCCGGCATCGATCCGTCGAACGTCATCGCGTGGAATTTCGTGCCGGCATCGTCGATGACGACTTCCTGCTCGCGGATCGTCAGCTTGAACTCGACGATCTTCGGTCCCGCCTTGGTCGCCTGTTCATGCGCGTGGACGAAGGGCGGAGCCACCAGTTCGACCTTCTGGCGCGGCAGCTTCAGATCGTCTGCCGGTCCCGCCACGGCCGGTGCGGCCATCATCAGCGCCGCGACCGCGGCACCCATTAATGCAGTCCTTCTCGTCAGCATGATGCTCTCCATCGCTTTGTGCGTCCCAATTCGATGGATGCATCATGAGCGATGTGGCCGCGAGTCTCTTTGCTCTGGAACAACGAGAAACGCTTTATTGGCAGACGAAGCGGATCGTTCGAAAATTTGCGCGGGAGCAAAGAGCGCTGGAAGTTGTCGGGTTACGGTCGTTCGATGGGAAAGGCTGTCGAGGCTCGAGGTGAAGCGCCGGCTTATGGATTGGGTTTACGATTCAGAGCGCCTTCATCACCTTCGGCGAGGCCATGCAGTCTGTTCGCGTCGCGCAGCACGATGCGCTGCCTGCCGCCCTCGACCAATCCTTGTTGCTCCCATGCGCTGAGAATCCGGCTGACGGTGTGCAGCGTGGTCCCCGTCATCTCGGCGACGTCCTGCCGGCTGATCGGAAAGTCGATCTCGACGCCGGCATCGACTTTCCTTCCTGCCTGCTTGGCGAGCCGAAGCAGCGCATGGGCGACGCGCTGCTCGACCTGCTCGCTCGATATCTCCATGACGCGGGCCTGCGTATCCTGCAGACGGCTGCCGACGGTCTGCAGCGCGCTTGCGGCGAGGCTCGGATATTTGGCGAGCAGGCGATTCCAGGACGATGAGGGCCAGGCGAGCGCGATGCTGTCGACGGCGGCAACGGCGGTTGCCGGATAGTGCGTCAGGTTCATGGCCTGGGCGACACCGAACAGTTCGCCGGCCGAGACATAGCGCACGACGGACTGGTGTCCCTGCGGCGTGACCTTCTCGACGCGAAGATGGCCGTGAAGCAGGAGGTAGAAGTGATCGGCTTTCGCGCCCTGATCGAACACGGCGCTTCCCTTCGGATATCGAGTCGAGCGCGCTTCGCGCAGCAACTCGTCCTGTTCCGCGGGCGCAAGGCCGGCGAACATCGGCAGGTTGGCGACCAGGGAGCGGTCGACGGAGGCCATCGATATCCTCGTTTCAATGCCTGCGGAGAGTATCCGCGGCCGCGGCAAGCCTCAACGGCTTGCCACTCTCTTAATGCAGGATTCGGCGCGAAGATTGCGCTAGCGCAATATCGGCAAGATCAGGCGGCGATATCTGATCCCCGGGAGCCCGGTAGAGGCCGGGCCAGGTTCCAGGAAAACGGGAAAGAAACGGGAAAACATGAGAAAGATTGCGATGCTGGCCGCGGCTGCGGCTGCTCTGGTTCTGACCGGGAACGCCCGGGCGGCGGAGGTCGAAATCAAGCTTCTCAACAAGGGAAGCGACGGCGCCGTGATGGTGTTCGAGCCGGCTTTCGTGAAGGTCGCGCCCGGCGACACCGTCAAGTTCGTGTCCACGGACAAGGGACACAACGCAGAGTCCATCAAGGGCATGCTGCCCGAGGGCGCCGCGCCATTCGTCGGCAAGAACAACGAGGATATTGCCGTCAAGTTCGATCAGGAGGGCGTCTACGGCATCAAGTGCCTGCCTCACTACGGCATGGGAATGGTTGCGTTGATCGTGGTCGGTAAACCCGGCAACGTCGATCAGGCCAAGGCTGTTCCGCAGGTCGGCAAGGCAAAGCAGGTGTTTGCGAAGCTCTTCGACACGCTCGAGGCCAGCAAGACAGCCTCCAGATAGCGGCGTTCTAGCGCCAGCTTCTCCAGTGGGTGGGTGGATGAGCAGGGGCTCGTCCATCCAGACATTATACCGGACGCCTGACCTGGTCGGCACGGAAAGCGCAGCGCCTCGATCCCAACCATGCACATCTGGCCGAGTTCGAGGTCGCAGTCATCGGGGGAAAGCGCAATCGGAAGCCAACCGTCGCGCGAAGCAGCGCTGCGCATTGGCGATGATCTGTCGCCGAAGCAGCGGGCGCACCTTGATCTAGCGCAAGGTCGTCTATTGGGATGGCCTCGTTTCGGCCGAGCAGCAGGAACAACAGTCAGCTTTGCTCTCGGCAAGGGGCGGAATCGAGGTTTCGTCCTCCAGCTTCCGGAGAAGGTCGTCGGTGATGGCCTCGACAAGCCTGCGTTCGATGGCGCTATCGCCCCGGCTTCGCCCTCGCAATCTCTCGAAAATCCGCATTGCATCCTCCGTTGATGGTGGAACCAACAATGCAGCCGGGAAGCAGCACGGTCTTTGTCGGAGATCAAACGCCCCACCGAACGATGCTGCAATTTGTGCTTCGACAAAGAGCGCCGGCCGGAACGGCTTATGATCACGGCGAATGAACAGGGATCACCCATGGCGACGATGCAAAAATTGAGGGCCTATCAGGGACCGGCGCTGTTTTCCTACGGCTTCCGGCCGTTCTTTCTGTTCGGCGCCATCTATGCCGGCGCGACGGTTTCGCTGTGGCTTGCGGTATTCGCCGGTCATGTCTCATTGCCTAGCGCATTCACGCCGCGGGACTGGCATGTCCATGAGATGCTGTTCGGTTATGTCAGCGCCGTGATTGCGGGCTTTCTCCTGACGGCGGTGCCGAACTGGACGGGCCGGCTTCCGATCCAGGGTGTTCCGCTCGCGATCCTGTTCGCCACCTGGCTCGCCGGACGGCTGGCCGTGACATTCTCCGGGTTCATCGGCTGGGAAGTCGCGCTGGCGGTCGACGCTGCCTTTCTCACGTTGCTCGCTGGCGCAGCCGCCCGCGAGATCGTCGCCGGCCGCAAGTGGAATAATCTGATGGTGGTCGGCATCATCTCGCTGCTGGCCATCGTCAACATCGCGTTTCATGTCGAGGCGCATCTCGGTGGCGTGGCGGAATATTCCGCGCGCCTCGGTGTCGGCCTCGTGGTCACGCTGGTCTGCGTGATCGGCGGGCGGATCGTTCCGAGTTTTACGCGCAACTGGCTGGCGCGCCGCGAACCGGGACGGCTGCCCGTGCCCTTCGGTCGCTTCGATGCAATCACGATGGTTGTCGGCGTCTGCGCCATGATCGCGTGGGTCGCGGCGCCTGCGAACCGTTTCGTCGCAGCCGCGCTCGGCGTTGCCGGTTTGCTCCACCTCGTGCGCCTGGCGCGCTGGGCCGGCCATCGGACCGTGTCAGACCGCCTCGTGCTGATCCTTCATGTGGCTTACGCATTCGTGCCGGCCGGCTTCCTTCTCACGGCGCTGGCCGCCGTGGACCTCGTCGCCCCGAGCGCCGGGATCCATGCCTGGACCGGCGGCGCAATCGGCTCGATGACGATCGCGGTGATGACGCGTGCATCGCTCGGCCACACGGGCCAGGCGCTTTCGGCATCTGTCGCTACCCAGCTTGTCTATGCATCGATCGTCGTCGCCGCGCTGGCGCGGATATGTGCGGCGCTCGAACCGAGCCATGCGATTCCGCTTTTGATGGTCGCGGGTGTGGCCTGGGCGGGGGCGTTTCTCGGCTTCGCGGTCGTCTACGCGCCGCTGTTGTGCCGCGCGCGCAAGTTCTGAAGGGATACGATGATCGGCGCCAGCATATCACGATGGACGATGAGCTACTTCGCGATGGCGCTCGCGTGGTTGTTCGTGGCGCTGGCGCTGATGGTCGCGCGCGTCGGCTTTCCGGCGGCGCATCTGGCATCGCCCGATACGCTCGTTCTGGTACACGTGGTCTGCATCGGCTGGCTCAGCGTGGCGATGTGCGGTGCGCTGCTGCAGTTCGTGCCCGTGCTCGTGGCAAAGCCGCTGTATTCGGAGAAGTGGGCATTGCCTGCGCTTGCCCTGTTGACTGCAGGTCTGGTCGCGCTGCTCGCGGGCTTCCTGGGATTGGGCGGCCGGCTTCCCGCCTGGCTCTGGCTTCTTCCGCTCGGCGCAGTCCTGCTGACGGCCGGGTTCGGCCTGATCGTTATCGATCTCGGATTGACGGCATGGCAGCGGCCGACCGGCCCGGCACGCTTTGTCCTGGCAGGGCTGGCTTCGCTTTGTGCCACCGTCACCTTCGGCGCGATCTTCGCATTTGCGCATGCGGGGTGGGCGGGATCGATCGGGGCGTCGATTTTAACGAGCGGGGTTCCGCTGCATGCGATCGCCGGCCTTGGCGGCTGGCTGACGCTGACCGCCATGGGTGTGAGCTACCGGCTGCTATCCATGTTCATGCTCGCGCGCGATGTCGACGACCGGAAGAGCAGCATGACGCTGGCAGCCGGCGCGCTCGCCATCTCCATCGCGGTGGTCGGAGGCACCTTCGCGATCTGGCTCTCTTCCGGATTGAACGCCGTATTGTCGGTGGTTGCCGTCCTCGGCCTCGCGACGACTATTCTGTATGGGCGCGATGTGATCGAGATATTCCGCAGCCGCAAGCGGCGTCAGCTCGAACTCAACACTCGGATGGCGGTATTGTCCTTTGCCAGCCTCGCGGCGTCGGGCTTGCTGGGTGTGATGCTCGTCCTCACCGGCGCTTTCGCCGCGCAGCTCGGCGCTTTCGTCTTTCTCGTTATCTTTGGCTGGTTGTCGGGTCTCGTCCTCGCCAAGCTCTACAAGATCGTGGCGTTCCTGACCTGGCTCGAGACCTACGGGCCCGTGATGGGACGCGCGCCGACACCGCGCGTTCAGGATTTGGTTGCGGAGGCGAGGGCATCGAAGTGGTTCGTGATCTACCACATGGCCGTGTGGTTCGGCACGGCGATGCTGCTCGCTGATCAACCCTCGGCATTCCGCGCGGCCGCTGCGATGATGATGATCGGCATCGTCGGCATCATCCGCGAAGTGATCCGGACGCGCCAGCTTGCGGACGTCCAGAGCCCGTTGCGATTGCCGGACGGCGCCTGCGCGCCGCATCTGCTGTTTGCCAGAAGTTGACGATCAAACGAAAGGAGCAAGCATGATCGAATATATCGATGTCGACGTCCGTCCGATCCTGCGCGCAGGTGGCGAGCCGTTCTCGGTCATCATGTCCGCGCTCGAACGGCTCGAACCCGGGCAGGGACTTCGCCTCTACGCCACGTTCAAGCCAGTGCCGTTGTTCGCCGTGATGGCGGACAAGGGTTTCGCGCATGCCGCGCAAGCGCTCGATGCCGGCGAGTGGGAAGTGCTGTTCACGCCCGCGGAAACAAAACAGACTGCGTTCGTCCCCCGAGCAGCGACCTTCGATACCTGGCCCGAACCGACGGTCCAGCTCGATAATCGCGACCTCGAGCCGCCGGAGCCGATGGTCCGGATTCTCGCGGCTGCCGAGAAACTGGCGCCGGGTGAAACGCTGTCGGCGCTGCTGCGGCGCGAGCCTGTGTTCCTGTTCCCCCAGCTCGAGAAGCGCGGATATCGCTGGCTTGGCGGGTTCTCGCCGGATGGCACGACATACGAACTGACTGTCAGGGCGCCGTCATGACGGATCAACTCGTTGAGCAGATCCGCGACGCGATGCGTGTCGTGATCGATCCCGAACTCGGTTACAACATCGTCGATCTCGGCTTCGTCTACGACATCTCGGTCGTCGACGGCGCTGTTCGCATCACGATGACTGCGACTACGCCGGGATGCCCTGCGGTTCATTTCCTGAAAGAGGGCGTAGCGAGCGCTGTCGTACGGGTGCCGGGCGTCCGCTCCATCGACATCGTGATGACGTTCGATCCGCCTTGGGCACCCTCGCGCATCGAGCCGGTGATCCGCGCCTCGCTCGGCTTTGCCGCAGTCAACTGAAGTCCGAAAAAATGGCGCTTACTATCGAGATCGACCACGCGAAGACGCGCAGGGTCGCCGCAGCCGCAACGGGCCAACCGGTCGTGCCGCAGGCCGTCAAGGGACGGATTCGTCGCATCAAGTGGATCGTCCTGCTGCTGACACTCTCGATCTACTACGTCACGCCGTTCCTGCGCTGGGACCGCGGCCCGAACGCGCCGGATCAGGCGGTGCTGCTCGATTTCGCGCATGGACGGCTCTACTTCTTCTTTGTCGAGATCTGGCCGCAGGACCTCTATCTGGTCACGGGGCTGCTCGTTCTTGCCTCGACCATCCTGATCCTGACCAACGCGCTGGCGGGGCGGCTGTGGTGCGGCTTTGCCTGCCCGCAGACGGTCTGGACGGATTTGTTTCTGCTCGTCGAACGGCTGATCGAAGGCGACAGGCGCCAGCGCCTGAAGAACCTGGACGCGCCGCTTGGCGTCAAGCGGGCGATGCAGATCGTCGCAAAGCATTCTGCCTGGCTCCTGATCTCATTCGCGACCGGCGGCACACTGATCTTCTATTTTACCGACGCGCCGGACCTCCTGCGAAGCTTTGCGCGCGGCGATGTCTCGGCCAATGCGCTTGGCTGGATCGCCGTCTTCGCCGGCACCACTTATGGTCTGGCAGGCTTTGCGCGCGAACAGGTCTGCACCTTCATGTGCCCATGGCCGCGCCTGCAAGGCGCGATCTGGGACCCGGAAGCTTTCACGGTCAACTACCGGGACTATCGCGGCGAGCAGCGGATGTCGGCCAAGAAGGCGGCCGAACTCCGCCTGCAGGGCAAGCCGGCGGGGGACTGCGTCGATTGCCATCAGTGCGTCACGGTGTGCCCGATCGGCATCGACATCCGTGAAGGACCGAACTTTGCCTGCATCAATTGCGGGCTGTGCGTCGATGCCTGCGACAGCGTGATGTCGAAGCTTGGCCGCCCGCGCGGCCTGATCGACTACGAAAGCTGGAGCAATATCGAGCGCGGCCGCCGCGGCGAGGCGCCGGTCAACCGGCTGGTGCGCCCGAAGACCATCGGGCTGACGGCGGCGTGCCTGGTGTTGACGGCCGCGATCGTCTTTTCATTCATGGCGAAGACCGACGCCACGTTGTCGGTCCAACACGATCGCGATCCCCTGGCGGTCCGGCTCTCGGACGGATCAGTGCGCAATGGCTACACGGTCAAGCTTCTGAACAAGTCGTCGGCCGCGCACGCCTACACGCTTTCGGTCAGCGGCGTGGATGCCAAGATGGTCATCATCGGCAATGAGAGCCTCGCTCCGATCGAGGTGCCCGCCGACGGTTCCGAAGCGGTCCGGGTCACGCTTACTGCCATGAACCCGCGGGAAGCCGACGTGGTGTTCACCGCGCGCGATGAGACCGGCACAACGATTCTCTCCGCGAAAGACCGGTTCGTCGAACGTTGAAGCGTGGCCGGGTGTGTGAGGCAGACGCAACGTCGCTGCGATTGTCGCCGTGCAGCTTGCGCCCGATCAAAGTGAGGGACGCCGGGATTTGCCATGTTTGCGCAGTATCCCGGCCTGATCGGAGGTTCCGCCATGCTTTACCGGTTCAGCAAAATCGCGCTGATCGCCGCCGCTCTGACGACGTTCGTCGGCTCTTCGCCGGCTGCCGCCCACGACATCGCTGTGAAGCAGGCCTGGAGCCGCGCGACGCCGAAAGGGGCGAAAGTCGCGGGCGGGTACCTCTCGATCGAGAACCGCGGAATCCAGCCTGATCGGCTGCTTTCGGCTTCGAGCAACGCAGCCGCCAAGGTCGAGATCCATCAGATGGCCCTGCAGGACGGCATCATGACGATGCGGGCTCTCGACGACGGCCTGGTGATTCCTCCTGACGCCACGGTGACGCTCGCGCCGGGAGGAGATCACGTCATGTTCGTCGGGCTGATCGCACCGTTGGAGGAAGGGCAACGCGTCCCCGTTTCGCTCAATTTCGAGCGCGCCGGCAAGATCGATGCGAGCTTCGAGGTCGGCAGCGTCGGTGCCAAGGGGCCCCGATTGCAGGTCGCCTCGACGGAGCCTGCCGCGCCAGCAGCGTCTCGCGCGCCGGCCGCGGCAACCGACGAACCTTTCTTCACCCATATCTGCGGAACGCGCGTGATGGCCAACGTCACGGTCTCACCTGGCCGCAGCGGGCCGATCGAGGTCCTGGTGCAGCTCGAAGATAGCGAAGAGAAACCTCTCGCGGTGGATGCGCTTTCCGTGACGCTGTCCAATCCCGACAAGAAGCTCGCGCCCGTCACCGCGGCGGCCGAGCGCGTGGCGGCCGATAGCTGGCGCGTCCGCCTGACAGCCGCGGCGAGCGGGAAGTGGTCACTGTCGCTCGGCATCGACCTTGCGACGGACGACCGGGTCGACATCGCAGCCCCGATACTTATCGAGTGACATGACGCTACTGCGTCGTGAACAACACCACCGCGATGGCGATCGACAGCCCGACGGCGGATGCGGTCGCCGTCGTGGACAGGACGCCCATCGCCCTGAGCGCGCCGGCAAAGGCGATGATGATGGGGGTGGCGGTCAGCAGGCTCAGTTGTGCGTCGCTCATGGCGCTCCGTCCTCATTGTTTCAAAAGTCGCCGTATCTAGCGGCCATGACGGGCCGTTGACGTTGCGCTCCCGCAAGGAGCGTTGCGATGGCGGTGCCCGTCCCCGTGTTTGCTCGGCGACAAAGAACCCGTTCTGCCTGACGTGATAGGCGTCGATCGGGAGATCGAATGTCTATTGCGGATTGCGAACAGGAAGAGGCGGGCTGGGGTGTCTTTGAAGGACTCCCGGGCGACCCGATGATGTGGGTCCTCGTCTTCAGCGAACTCGTGGCCTTCGGTCTCTTCCTCGGCGCGTTCATCGTCGCCCATGCGGTCAAGCCTGCCATCTTCGCCTCGGGCCAGACCTCACTCGATGCGACGCTTGCCGGATACAACACGATTGTCCTGGTGACGAGCGGGTGGGCGGCGGCAAAGGGGGTGTCATCGGCGCGCGCGAATGCACGCCGCCATGCGCGACTTTGGCTGCTTCTCGCGATGGCGCTGGGCGGCGCCTTCGTGACGATCAAGCTTGTCGAATATGCGCGCGAGATCGGCAGCGGTATCGGCCTCGAGACAAGCGTATTCTTCACATTGTACTTCCTCCTGACCGGCTTTCACCTGCTGCACGTCTGCCTCGGAATCATCATCCTTGCGGTTGTGTGCCGCCAAGCCGATCCGGTCCATGTGGAGACGGGAACGATTTTCTGGCACATGGTCGATCTGGTCTGGATCGTGATGTTTCCGATCGTCTACCTGGTGCGCTGAAGCATGCGATATCAGCCCGACCGTATGGACCTCACGTTGCTTGCGCTGATCGCGCTCGCCGGCACTACCATGGCACTCACTGGCGCTGCCCACGGCCTGCCGCTCGCCAATGGAACCGTTCTCGCCATTGCGGCAATCAAGGGCCGGAGAATCCTGCTCGATTATCTCGATTTACGGACCGCACCGCCGATCTGGCGCGGGCTAATAACCGCCTGGCTGATGCTCATCGTCGGCTTCGCCTGGTCGGTCTCCGCCGTCTCCGTCCTGTTGTCCTGATTGAGAAATCCCGCGAACGGCTCGGGATCGTCGGGATCCTTGCGCCGGCACAAAGAGCGCCGGACGCGGGTGAATAGATTGACGCGACCGCTCAACTATTCAGCACACCAACCGGAAAGGACCCGTAATGGCTGAACGCCTTACCAAGTCGGCGGCTCGCAACGTCTTCTACGGCGGATCGGCCTTTTTCTTCGCGATCTTCCTCGGGCTGACGGCGCACAGCCACTACTACATGGTCACCACGTCGACGGACGAGAAGACGCTGACTGACTCCGTGGCGCGCGGCAAGCACGTCTGGGAGAAACACTCCTGCATCAACTGCCATACCTTGCTGGGCGAGGGCGCGTATTTCGCGCCTGAGATCGGCAACGTCTGGGATCGCTGGGGCGGCAATGAGGATCCCGCCACCGCCAAGGAAATCCTGAAGTCGTGGATGCAGGCGCAGCCATCGGGCGCGCCCGGCCGCCGGCAGATGCCGCAGTTCAACCTCACCGATCAGGAACTCAACGATCTCGCCGATTTCCTGCAATGGACCAACAAGATCAAGACGCAGAACTGGCCGCCGAACAAGGCCGGCTGAGTATCCCACCCGACAGCCCGTAGGAAACCTCACGATGAGATACGAAACCCAGAAAGTTGCGATGCTGTATTTCTACGGCGCGCTGACGCTTTTCCTCGCTCAGGTGCTGTTCGGCGTTTTGGCCGGCACCATCTACGTCCTTCCGAACACCCTGTCCGTTCTCCTGCCGTTCAACATCGTCAGGATGATACATACCAACGCGTTGATCGTGTGGTCACTCATCGGTTTCATGGGAGCGACATACTATCTTCTGCCGGAGGAGACCGAGACCGAACTGTATAGCCCGTTGCTGGCGAAGATCCAGTTCTGGATGTTCTTCGGCGCTGCCGGCGCCGCCGTGGTCGGCTATCTCTTCCATTACCACGAGGGCCGCGAATTCCTCGAACAGCCGTTCGTTATCAAGATCGGGATCGTCGTCGTCTGTCTCATGTTCCTCTTCAACGTGACGATGACGGCCTTGAAGGGAAGAAAGACGACAGTCACCAACATCCTGTTGTTCGGCCTCTGGGGCGTCGCGATCTTCTTCCTGTTTGCGTTCTATACTCCGAAGAATCTTGCGGTCGACAAGATGTACTGGTGGTACATCGTGCATCTCTGGGTCGAAGGCGTCTGGGAGCTCATCATGGCTTCCGTGCTGGCCTTCCTGATGATCAAGCTCAACGGAATCGATCGCGAAGTGGTCGAGAAGTGGCTCTACGTCATCATTGGCCTTGCGCTGTTCTCCGGAATCCTCGGTACCGGCCACCACTTCTACTGGATCGGCGCGCCCGGCTACTGGCAGTGGATCGGTTCGCTGTTCTCCACGCTCGAGGTCGCCCCGTTCTTCACCATGGTCATCTTCACCGTGCAGATGACCTGGAAGGCAGGTCGCAAACATCCGAACCGGGCTGCGCTGCTCTGGTCGGTCGGCTGCTCCGTGATGGCATTCCTCGGCGCCGGCGTGTGGGGCTTCCTGCACACTTTGTCCTCGGTAAACTACTACACGCACGGCACGCAGGTGACGGCGGCGCACGGACACCTTGCGTTCTTCGGTGCCTACGTGATGCTGAACCTTGCCGTCATGGCCTACGCGATCCCGCAACTGCGCCAGAGAGCGCCGTACAATCAGTGGCTCAGCATGGCGAGCTTCTGGATCATGTGCACCGCCATGATGACGATGACCTTTGCGCTGACCTTCGCCGGCGTGATCCAGGTTCATCTGCAACGCGTGCTGGGTCAGGGCTTCATGGAGGTGCAGGACCAGCTTGCGGTATTCTACTGGGTCCGGCTCGGCTCCGGCGTGTTCGTTCTGATCTCGGCCTTGATGTTCGTGTGGGCGGTTCTGGTGCCGGGCCGCGAACGCCCGGTGGTCGCGCCCGGCGCACTCCAACCCGCCGAATAGGCTTCAGGCGGCCGGTCATCGACGCGGCCGGCCGCCGCTCTAATGCTGGAGATTTGATATGAAGGCCGTACTTCACGCCGTCGAAGCGACATCCAAGATTCCGGCCTATGTTCCAAGCGGCAACGAGTGCACCCTGTTCGAGCACGCCTGGCGGCGTCGTCTGCCGGTTCTGCTGAAAGGGCCGACCGGCTGCGGCAAGACCCGCTTCGTTGCCCACATGGCGGCGCGACTCTCCTTGCCGCTGCACACTGTCGCCTGTCACGACGATCTCACCGCGGCCGATCTCACCGGGCGCTATCTGCTCAAAGGCGGAGACACGGTGTGGACCGACGGTCCGCTGACCCGCGCCGTGCGGGAAGGCGGCATCTGCTACCTCGATGAGGTCGTGGAAGCGCGCAAGGACGTCACCGTGGTGCTGCACCCGTTGACGGACGATCGCCGCATCCTGCCGCTCGAGCGCACAGGAGAAGAGCTGGTCGCGCCGCCGGGCTTCATGCTGGTCGTGTCCTACAACCCCGGCTATCAAAGTCTGCTGAAGGCTTTGAAACCGTCCACGCGTCAGCGCTTTGTAGCGATCGAATTCGACTTTCTTGCCGCGGAGCAGGAAATCGAGGTGGTCGCTGCCGAGAGCGGACTTGCGCCGGAGCGCGTGCACCCGCTGGTGACGCTTGCCGGCCGGCTGCGTGCGCTCAAGGGACAGGATCTCGAAGAGGGCGTATCGACGCGCCTGATCGTCTACTGCGCATCGCTGATTGCAGCGGGAGTTCCGACCGTGGATGCCGTGCTTGCCGGCATGATCGAGCCACTTACTGATGATGCCGACGTCAAAGCCGCGCTGCTCGATGTGGCCCGAGCGGTGATTGGATGAGACATGCTCGATTTCCTCGAACTTGAGGAGACGGTTGGCCGCGTCTGGCATCGGCTGGTGGGCGCTACGGCGAGCTATCTCGTTTATGCCGGGGAAGCCGCGACGCTTGCGGAAGTGCAGGGACAGATTGCCGTCATGTTCCGCGCGCTGGGCGGGGAGGCGGGCGTGCAGATCGCCGGCGCCAAGTCGCGAAAGTCTGGCCATCGGCTCGGCTGGCGGCAACGCATCGGCCTTGGCGACGAGAATCTCGATCATCCCGGCCGCGATCGGGCGACCGTCTTTCTGCCTGAGCGCATCGCCCTGTTTCCGAATCGCGAGCTCAACGCCTTGCTCTATCGCTGGCTGGCGGCGTGGTTTGCCACAGCGCCGGTGATGACGATCGACGAGACCGATCCGCTGCGGCGCGATCTCCTGACCTTGCGGCGCGCCCGCGAGACGGTCGAAAAAGTAAAGGTGCTGTTTCCTGGCCTGATCCTTTCATACGAGCGTCTGGCGGCGGCAATCGCGCAAGCGCGCCCCCGCAGACCCCTGCCTCGGGCAGAGCAGGAGGTCGAGCGCATCGTGCGGGCGCTGCTCGGAGCCGATGCGCCTCCGCAAGGCCGGCTGTGGCCAGTCGTGATCGGCACCGGCGATCTGCCGGCAAAAGCGCCGCCCGGATATCGATCAATGCTGCCTTGTCCGCTGTGGGGAGATTGCTGGATACGCGCGACCGTTCCTGCAAAGGTCGAGGATGACGATGCGCCTGTGCCAGGCGATGAGACCGACTTGCCCGATACGCGCAAGCGCAGGGCTGTCCGCGAGGCCGACGACGGCGGAAAGCGCGATCCGTTCATCCTGAACCGCTTCGAGAAGATACTCGCGATGGCGGAAATGGTGAATGTCGACCGCCCTTCGGACGATGGTGAGGACGAAGATGCGCGCAAGGCGGCCGACGACCTCGACGAACTCGCGATCGGCCGCCGCAGCGGCAAGCCTGCCACAAGGCTGAAATTCGACCTGGATCTGCCGCCGCAAACCATCGATGTCACGCGCCTCGACGCCGGTCGTCTTTATCCGGAATGGGACTATCGCGCCGGTGTCTATCTGCCAGATTGTTGCCGGGTGTTGACGGGGCAGGCGCCGGAGATCGGCGAAAGCTGGACGCCGGATGCAAACATTCTGCGGCACGTCCGTCATGTGCGGCGGCGCTTCGAGGCGCTGCGGCCGCAGCACGAGGTGATGCGCGGCCAGGCAGACGGGTTCGACCTGGATATCGATGCGCTCGTCCGCGCTCGATGCGATCTGCGGGCGGGCAGCGGATCGATCGATCGGGTCCATCTGGCGATGCGTCCGCAGCGACACGACCTCGCGGCAACGTTGTTGGTCGATGTCTCGCTTTCCACGGATGCGTGGGTCGATGGTCACCGCGTTCTCGACGTGGAGAAGGAAGCGCTGCTCATCCTGGCGCATGGGCTTTCCGCCTGCGGGGACCATCACAGCATCCTGACCTTCACATCGCGGCGGCGATCCTGGATACGCATCGAGGCCGTCAAGTCGTTCGAGGAGCCGATGGGAGCTGCCGTTGAGCGACGGATCGGTGCGCTCAAGCCGGGCTACTATACGCGCATCGGCCCGGCCATCCGCCATGCCGCCGCCGAGCTTGCCGGCCAACCGCAGCGCAAGAAGCTGCTGCTGGTGCTGACGGACGGCAAGCCGAACGACGTCGATCACTATGAAGGCCGCTTTGCGGTGGAAGATACCCGCAAGGCGGTGCGCGAGGCCCGGCGGCTAGGCGTTGCGGTGTTCGGCGTCACGGTCGACGCCGGCGCCCAATCCTACTTTCCCGCCCTGTTCGGACGCGGCGGCTACGCCATCGTCGGCAACATCAGCCGCTTGCCGGCGGCGCTTCCGGCGATCTACCGGCAATTGGCCCGCTGACGATGGCTGCCAGGATCAACGCAAGTCCAGGCAGCCGGAACTCAGGCTGCCGCGGCGGCAAGCCTGGATCGGCGGCGATATGCGAAGCCAACACCGGCGAAGCCCAGGAGCATCAGGTGGGTCCTCTCCAGGAGGCCATTATTAAAATCCTAACGAATGCGTTGGGCTGGAATTATTCATGCCCCGGGAGGCGCAGCGCCTTCGCACGCGAAAAAGCCATATGGATAAAACTGTAACGGTCAGTTTGAGCGGCGGGCAATAGTCATCCCGCCAAATCCCCTGAGAGCCCGCGAGAGGCTCTTTGGGGGTGTCTGATGTTTTCACGTGATCTGGCCGGTCCGACCAGCAGGGATGCGATTGAAGGCTTTGATGCGATCGCCAATGCGCTCGATCAGGGCCTGGATTCCGCCAACGGGAAAAGCTCTGGGCTGACCGACTTCCTTGCCATCGCCGCAGGCTGGCTGGTTCTCGGCGCGGTTGTTTTCTACCCCAGCCTCCAGCTCGTTGCATTCGCGGTCTGCGCAGCTCTCCTGGGAATGCGTTCGTTCGCGCGTCTCATCCTTGGTCCAAGCCCGGCCGCTGCGCAGCAGCGCGAAGGTAAACCGCTGCTGGCGGCTTAGGCTATTCGGCTCCGGCGCTATCAGCAGCCACGGCCGGCCGGGGCAGGGTGAGGTCGCCCATGTGCACCGGGTAGGAGTGGGAGGTCTTGTCCCACACCAGCGCTGTGCCGGATATCCGGTGACTCATATAGATGCGCACGGCGCGCCAGGTTGCGAAGAAGTTGACAAAATTTCCGACGACCAGTCGCGGCGCCGCCATCAGGGCGTGACGTAAATTGTAGATCATGCCCGTGAACGTCATTCGGTTGAACAGGCGCCAGATCAGAAACAGGAAGTTCACAAAGAACAGCCACATCGCCCAGTTCTGGTTCAACAGCGAATAAACAAACTGCCTTTCGGGATCGAAAACCGCCCGATAGAGTTCGAATATGGTCAGATTGGCGAGCGCAAAATAGGCCAGCATGACGGCTGGGCTGGTGATCACGCCCTTTCTGTCCCGCGCCAGGAAATATTTGGTCCCGAGCGAGCCTTTCCAACCGTGCTCCTGCGCGCCCTGGAACACGATGCCGAGCAACCAGCGTGCGCGCTGGCGATAGGCAGCCTCGAGGCCTGACGGAAAGAATTCGCGGGTCGCCACCGGAAGGGTTCGGTGCAGAATGCCGGGGTTGCCACTGTCGATATCGATGTCGATCGCATAGCTGGCCGGATAGGCGATGAACGCTGACTTGAATCCGAGCTCCGAGACGCGGAACGCGATGTCGTAGTCTTCCGTGAACGACGATGTACGGAAGGCCTCGCCCTGATTCTGATCGTTGAGATGCTGGATCGCCTCCCGGCTGAAGCATGCGGAAACGCCGGCGCAGGGAATGACGCCGCTGATGCGCTGGCGGACCTCGAGGTCCTTGGTGTGCATCTCGGCGAACTCGTCCATATAGAGGCCCGCGATGAGCGAAGTGATCGGCCGGGAGAACGAGTAGACCGGCAACTGGATGAAGTCGTAGACGTCGACCAGCTTGTTGAAGAGCTTGAGCTCCAGCGGATGAATGAGGTCCTCGGAATCGTGCATCACGATTCCCGCAAACTGGATGTTATGCTCGGCCTCGAACATGAAGATGTCGGAGATCGTCTGGTTCAGGCAGTCGGCCTTGCTGGTCGGGCCGTCATGCGGCACCAGTACCATGTGGATGTTTTTGTACAGCCCCTGCGCCTTGCGCACCTCGGCCTGGGTGAGGGGATCGTTCAGATAGACGCCGACGAAGTAATGCGCGCGCTCGTAGCGCACGAGCCGGGAGTTCGATGACAGCATCGAAAAGATGACGTCGTGCTCCTTCCAGCACGGCACCATGATGGCGATCGGGCGCTCGGGGATTTGCTCGAGGATCTCAACGCTAGGCAATTCCTTGGACTTGGCATCCGCCGTGCCCATCAGCCGGCTGGTCCAGTACAGCAGGTCCACAAACAGATCGTCGAAGCTGGAGATCGTGATGATCACAGCCGCGATCAGCATCAGAATCTCGACGACATAGAGGTATTGGAAGATGAAGGCGGGGGCTTGTGTCATTTCTCAGGACGCGTGGTGAAGCTGAACGATTTCGGCGGAGCGCATTTGCGGCGGCAGGACGAATTGCCGGTAGAGGGCCTCGACGATCCGCTTGCTGGCGTGGCCGTCCCCATAGGGAAATACCGGCCGGGCCATGCGGGTATATTTCGCGTTGTTCTTGTTCAACTCGGACAACGCGCCGAATACCGCCTCGCGAGAGGTTCCGACCAGTTCGACAACCCCTGATGCTACCGCCTCAGGCCTCTCGGTCACGTCGCGCAACACCAGAACGGGCTTGCCAAGCGCGGGCGCCTCTTCCTGAAGGCCGCCGCTATCGGTCACCACGCACCAGGCATTCTGTATTGCGGCGACGACATCGCGGTAGCCGAGCGGATCGACCAGCCTGACCCGCGGATGACCCGAAAGGATCTCGATCGCCGTTTCGCGTGCGTTTGGATTGGGATGAACCGGAAAATACACGGCGACATCGGGATTGAGGTCGACGAAGGCCTTGATCGCGGTGAACGCATCGCGCAGCGGCTCGCCAAAATTCTCCCGCCGATGCGCTGTGAGAAGGATGGTCCGCAACCTCGGAAAGTCGGCGGGCAGCGCCGGTTTTGAAGCCGCGACTTCGAGCAGGGAGTCGATCACCGTATTTCCGGAAACGATGATCTTCTCCCGCGCAATGTTCTCCCGCACAAGGTTCTGTGCCGCGGCCGATGTGGGCGCGCAGTGAAGGGATGTGGATACGGCGATCGAACGGCGGTGAAATTCTTCGGGGAAGGGCGCATCAAGGCTTGGCGTGCGCAGTCCGGCTTCCACATGCACAAAGGCGATCTTGCGGTAGAACGCCGCGATCGACGACGCATAGGCGGTCGTCGTGTCGCCCTGGGCGAGAACGCAATCGGGGCGAACCTGCCCGAAATAGCGATCCAGGCGGCGAATGAGCAGGCTGGCGAGAGCCGCCGGCGTGTGACAATTGCTGCGATGCCGGATCGAGAGGTCCGGGCGGAGGTCGAATTCGGCAAGGGTGCTGTCGAGGAGATCGCTCTGCTGGCCTGATGTCACGACCCGAACGACCGCCCATTCGGCTTCGCGCAGCCTGCGGACGATGGGGGCTACCTTGATGACTTCCGGGCGGGTACCAACGACGAAGACAAAGGTGCGGACAGGGGTCGAGTTGCTGAAATGCTCTCTGCGAGGGTGATGCATGCCTTGCTTTCAAAAAACATCGCATCGTCCCCACGATACGAACCACCAACCGAAATACCCCGCCCCATCATCCCTGCCCGGACGGCACGATTAGAAATCGGCGGCAATTTAGCCCGCGCCCCTAAATTAGACAATTGATTTAAATGGATTTTCGGACATTACCGTGGAAATGCGGAGCTTAGACTTGGACGCATGGTAAATGTCCGCGCGCCGGGCATAATGTTTAACCATCAACCCGGAAGCGATTTTTTGCGGCTGAAGATCGCCGAGTTCGGAGCGGTGGGGCGGATCTCACACCAAGCTCGATCAGTTAATCCTGAGCCGCTTTAAAAGAAGCATTTGTGAATCGGTCATCTGCGAGCCGCCGATATCCACACGCCCGGTGCTGAGCGAGCGGTTCGAGGGACGCGCGAGAGAAATCATGAGGTCAAGTTCCGCCTTGCGGACAGCTTTGCGAAGCTGCTGAACCTCCAGATAGGTATTTACAATATCGACCGGCATAAGGTGATCTCAACCGAACAGCCTGGACCCGCCCCCCTTGGCCGGGTCTCAACGCAATCAGGAAGCCGATAATGGCCTAGCGGGGCCATGCCATACAAATGGGCTTGCAAATGGGCTTGCCGGGATTTTCGCCGCTTGCGCGATGGCGGTGGAAGGATTGATGCTTGGCTGGCTGCCGGTGGTTTACCGCAGGACGCCGCTTTTTACCGCGAAGACAAAGTGGTTGACGAATGTCTCAAGCCCGTCGCGCCGGTTTCCCTCGAGGTTTTCGGCGGCCAGGCGCAACGAAGCATGTGGGCGTTGTTCAATGGCGTCCAAATCCGCTGAAACTGCCTCAAGGGCGTATCGCAATCGCCTCAAATCGGAACTGAGTTTGGTATCCACGGCCGCCACCGCTGGAAACAGAATTAAACAATTAAAGATTAAAGCTAGAATATAATATTGTGGCGGTCAATGCGGGGCAATTGAAAGTCTTGAGCGATTTTAGGAGCTTAACCCCGTAAAACCCCGGGCCGTCGCCATTTGCTCATTATCTGATGGCCGCTTGACGGGGCGAAACCGACCCGAACCTGTCATCACGTTTTTGCAATGGCTGTCCATCATGCGGCCGGCGTGACCCACATTGCACGTTGCCAATTGAAAAATCCAAACATCGGCTATCGGCATTATGGACTGAAGAACTTCGTGTGACGGTTGCTTCATACGGCTGCAGCGATGTCTTGGCGGCGGCCTTTAAGCTGGCGCAAACGTTGATGTTGGCATTGCCCGACAAAGCTCGCATCACTCATGGAAGCGATAGCGTGACGAACCGACGCTGATGCCCGCTTTGATCTGGCGGCGCATTTACTTGCGCAGCAGCGGTCCGGAATAAAACCGGAATGTTACGCAACTGTCACAGCGATTTAATACTGGTAAACGACGGTAAATTGCCGCCATGCCACAGCGGCCAGGAAAGCCTTGTCTGAGGCGAGGCTAAGCTTAGCAAATCAAGGAAGTACTATGAACAAAATCAAGACAGCCGCGGCCGTGGCCGTGGCCGCGATAACCTGCATCGCGGCGCTAAGTGCATCCCCCGCGTCAGCTGTTGTCGTCAGCAATCCAGTAAATAGTTACCCCAACGGCCCTCTTTCCGGCGCTCTGATTGGTGG
The DNA here is from genome assembly GCF_001693515.2 of Bradyrhizobium paxllaeri. Classification (NCBI taxonomy): domain Bacteria; kingdom Pseudomonadati; phylum Pseudomonadota; class Alphaproteobacteria; order Hyphomicrobiales; family Nitrobacteraceae; genus Bradyrhizobium; species Bradyrhizobium paxllaeri. The sequence continues at coordinate 6,232,513 of NZ_CP042968.1, read as the reverse complement.
TCAGCAAACCCAATTCATGGGTGAGACGTTCACCGCTCCTATCACGGGGGCGCTTACTAACTTTCAGTTTACCCTGAGTAACTCGACCATCACTTCCTTATATGGGGCAGTGTACGCGTGGGATGGCTCCAAGCCGACCACAATGCTCTGGCAGAGCCCGGTGATATCCGGAAATGGAGTCGGTCTGCTCGACTTCTCGCCCATTGGGCTCAACGTCACGCAGGGCCAGAAATACGTGGCGTTCCTGAGTACGTACGGAATCGCTGGTAACTCCGGCACAGCAAGCTTTGGTTCGTGTTTAAGCTTTAGTGGCTGCAACAACGTTAACTCTAACCCCTATCTTGGCACTTTGGTGTGGAGCACTATCTTCGCCGACACCGTGCCGCTCCCAACGCCTGGTCAAACTCAAAGTGCTTGGTCTTCAGCCAATCATTTCGATGCCACCTTCTCGGCGACGTTCACAAGCGCTGTCCCCGAACCCTCGACGTGGGCGATGATGATCCTCGGCTTCGCTGGTGTCGGCTTTATGGCTTATCGCCGCAGGAACAACGCCGCGCTTCGCGCCGCCTAATCCAGTCAGCCCTGATTTGAGATCGAGGGGCCGCCTCAGTTGGCGGCCTCTGTCCGTTCAAAGAACTGAAATTGTGGGGAGGGGGAGCGCGGCCTAAGAGCCGGTATTCCGCCAGACGCTGGCTTCGTAGCCGTCGATGACTTGCGAGGTGTGGGTGAACTCCTCGAGCTGACGCAACGGCTCAATGATCTTGCGCGCCACCAGCACGGTGTTCGGCTCGGCATTCTTCTGCATGTGCCCGGCGACGTCGATGACGCGGTCCGAGATCGTCTCGAGCGGCGTGGAATCGTCGAAGTAGACCAGGCCCGCGTTCACGCCGCAGCGAACGGAGAAATCGGCTTTCGACAGCTTTACCTCGCTGTTGAACACCTTGAGACTCTTGATGACGTCCTTGCCTGACTGGCAGGCGTCTTCCACATGGGCGAAGCATGCCATCACGCCGTCGGGCGTCCACGCCGTTTTCAACACGCCCCTGGCGCGGAAGATGCGCTCGACGAGCTTTCGATACTCCTCGAAGTCATACTGAATGGAAGCGGGATCCTCGCCGGCCTTCATCCCCGCCGAGCCGACCACGTCGATGGCAAGGAAAGCGACTTCGCGGCCGAACGTATCGAGCTTCTTCTTGGTTTCGGCGAACACCCGCAACAGCTCCTGACGGTTCACAGCCTTGTCGCTTTCCGCCATTCGCAGCGTCGTTTCCAGTTCGGCGTCGAGCCTGGAGCCCGGCTTCACGCCCTCTTTCCGGCGCCACGCCTGGGCCGACTTTCGCAGCAGCCGCCGGTTCTGCGCGGTCTGCGAGCGCTGCGCGACGGCGCCGGAAAAAATGGTAACGACAATGGCGAGACCGATCAGGATCCAGTCCGAGCGATCGCTGCCGGCAATGTTGGTCGGCACATAGCGATGTAGTACTGGCGCCGATTTACTGAGGATGTACTCGCGCGCCTCGAACAGTTTGGCTGGAACCGTTGCGTTCTTTGGATTGTCGAACAGGACAAACAGCTTCGGGCCGAGCAGAACGATGATCAGGGCAAAGGTTGCAATGCCCAGAAGTTTCCTCAGTCCAAAAAGCACGTGAACCAGGATCGATTTAGGAGCTTCACGATGAACCACTTTGATTGTCCCCAGGCCGAGCGGGCGAGACGCTCAGGCAGCCGCCCGGTCAGCTTATAGCTTGCCATCCGCTTGAGTGGCAAATCACTCGCTTAAACAGGCGCAGGACCAGCAATCTGCCTAGCCAGCTTACAGCGAGCGCTCGCTGTCAGTCGTCGGTGGCGGCGCTCCATCCACGTCGCCAATGTCCGGCTTGAGGGCGGACATTGCCGCCGCCTTCAGCCGGATCGGATCGCGTTCGCCGTCGCCGGCTACCTCCAAAATGGTCGCGGCGATCAGGCGAAGCTGCTGGACCGATGCCGGTTGCGGCAATGAAGCCTCGACATCCTCCAGAGCTTTCGACATCAGTTCGATCGTTTGCGGACCAAACGAGGGACCACCGAATTTCCCATGGTCCAGCTCCTCGATGATCCGGCGGGCCTTTCCATTCGGTGCGCGTTCCGCGGGAGTCGGTGTAGCGTCTTGCAAGGCTTCGTGCTTCGGATCGGACGCAAGGCTCCCGCCTGGGTGCATGAGCCTTTCAGGCACGAACAGTTCGAGAGCAAATTTCAATGTGTCTCGAAATCTCATCTTGCGTCGGTCCGGTCGTCACCTCGGCATATGCTTGGCAATCCTACACGCTTGCACGCTCGTCGCTAATCCGGAAATCCGAATCATCCGGGAGTCTAGCCTTTCGTTTCTCCCGGAAAAAGCAACGTTGTTGATTGGGCATCAGTTCGGTAGGCTGCACATAACTTCTTTTCCAACGTTGGTCTCGCGGTCTTGCCAGTCCGGCGAGCAGTGCTGCGAAACCGGTTAAGCCTAAGGAGACTCGATATGGCATGGGCTTTCAAGGTTCGTTCCGCAGAGCGCGACGCTCAAACCGACAGCGAACGGCTCGGCTCGATTTCGGCGGCGATCGAGGCCGCGGTTGCTTCAATCCGGAAGGAGAGGGATGCCTTGCGTGCGCGCGTCGATGCGGCGCGCGATCAGGCTGCCTTTGCCACCGGTACCGACTACGACGAATATCTGACGCGCGACGCCAAGGATGCGGCCAGGATCAAGGAATACGAACAGCAGATGGCGACCGGAGAAAAGCGCACGCAAGAACTCGATCGTCAACTGGGGGGCCTGGGCGCCGTCCAGGAAGCCTTCAACCAGTATTTCGCCGGCAAGGTGCGATAGGCCCGCCTGCTGCGGAAAATGCCTGATAATCCGCCTTTAAATCGCAGTCCCGGAATTATACCCGCTCTGAGTGCCAAATATTGAGCCGGGATCGCAAATGGAAATATGCCGGCCGACTGGTCAGCCCCAGAAAATACCCCACCTGAACGGTGAGTATTGGAAGCAGCACCGCGGTTATACTGTCCAGCAAACCTTGGCCGTTGGCCCAGGCCGAGACGATATACGCGGCGGCGCCTAATACAGTGAGTGGAAGCAGCGCCAGAATATTAAAATGAAGGCCCACATAGATGCCGGCAACGCAGGCGAGGATGGGCAACATTTGTCAACTTGCTCCGTAAAACGGTTAAAGGCGCATTCAAACCGATTAAATGTTGCGTTGCACTCCGGCCGAGTGTATGGTCACCGGTATTAACGAAGAGTTACTTAGACCTTTGAAGGTCTGTCGGATTTATGGGCTCCCAGCCGATAATCAGGCAGTTGGTTTCAGTAATACTGCGCGGGCATTTTCGTATGTCGATTGGAGCGGATATCGGCAACAAGGTGGGCCAACTCGACCAATCCGCTGGCGGTCCTCCGACTCGTTTCTCCAGCAACGCCGTCCCCTATCTCTTGTCGACAGCAGATGCCTTCGTGATCCTGCTGTCCAGTGTGGCAGGAGGCATCGGCTATCAGCTTTCCGTCGGAAACTCGGTGCCGAACATTCTCCCGCATTGCGCAGTCGGGTTGTTGGCGAGCTTCATTCACATCCTGCGCATGAGCGGAAACGGCTATTACGATTTTCCTGACAGCGCCAAACCGCGCGTCGAGATCGGCGAGATACTGATTTGCTGGTTCACGACTGGTTTGCTGCTCGCGTTCTTTGCGTTTCTGCTCAAGATCGGTGTCGATTATTCCCGCGGCGCCTTTGTGGTGTTTTATTTTGTCGCGCCGGCGGGATTGCTCGCGGTCAGGAAGGGGACCAAGTTGGCCCTGGCGGCCGCCGTGTCACGCGGCGTGATCGGCCGACGGGACATCGTGCTGATCGGCGATTTCGAGGAGATCGCCGCATTGGAGCCCCGGGATCTCCTGGTCTTCTTCGGGACGTCTGAAGTCAGCCGCTTCACGCTCAGTTCGGACGACGACCACGAGACGCGCGAGTCGACCGACGTCAACGTCATCAACGCAGCCGCAAATTTCGTCAGGCGCAACAATTGCCGGGAAGTTATGCTCGCCGTGCCCTGGGAGGACGCGGGCCGGCTGGAGTTCGTCCGCGAGCACGTCAAGATGCTTCCGGTTGCGGTACGGCTGTTGCCCGACATCCGGGTTCGGACGTTGACGAATTATGCGTCATCGGCGCGCCAGCGCGTCCTTGCCATCGAAATTCAACGCGCGCCGCTCAGCGCCGCGGAGCGCTTCGTCAAGCGCGTGATGGACATTGTCATCGCATCGCTGGCGCTCGTGTTCTTTCTGCCCATCATGGCGCTCACGGCGATCGCCATCAAGCTTGACAGTCCTGGCCCGGTTATTTTCCGGCAGTTCCGAAAGGGATTTAACGGCAAGCAGTTCATGATGTTCAAATTCCGCACCATGATCGTGCAGGAAAACGGGCCCGCCGTCGTGCAGGCTACGCGCGACGACCCCCGGGTGACATCCATTGGCCGTCTGTTGCGATCGGCAAGCATCGATGAACTGCCGCAGTTATTGAATGTCCTCAAGGGAGACATGTCCCTGATCGGTCCGCGACCACACGCGCTGGCCCACGACAATTATTTCGAGACAGTGTTGAGCGAGTATGCTTTCCGGCATCACGTCAAGCCTGGCATGACCGGTTGGGCGCAATGCAACGGAGCGCGCGGCGGCACACCTACGATCGAGCACATCTCCGAACGCGTAAAACTAGATCTCTGGTACATCAACAACTGGAGCCTGTGGCTGGACATCCAGATCGTGATCAAGACCTTTTTCGAAGTATTGCGTAAGCGCAACGCTTACTAATCGAAACGAGGTGGCCGGCGCTCGCTGGCGACTTTCCAAACACTGACTGGTTCCGCCTGATAGCGAAAGGGAACTTTGCCACCTGCGGTCTAGTGACTATCGGTCCGCTTGCAAAAATTGAGGAAAATCTTAAGCAACGATCCCGACACAGATCGCGATTTGAGAGATATTTGAACCACTTAGGTTTGACGCTCGGTAAATTCGCGTTCTGCGGAGATTTTCTGCCGAATCTACATTTTTGCTGGAAAGGCCCGGCGCTGGACTTATAGTTCATTACGAATCGTGATGGTCGCGAGCGGGATGAACAAGAAGCCAAATTTCGATGGAATGTCGGTAGACGAGTTGTGGCAGCTCCATGAGGAGCTCAGTCAGGTGTTGTCCGTTCGGTTGACGTCCGAGAAGCGCGAGCTTGAAAAACGGTTGGCGCAACTTCGGCGCGAGAAGGAAATGCGCCAGCCGGAATCAGCGGAGGCGCGAAGTGCGCCGCGCGAGCGCCGGAAGTATCCCCGTGTATTCCCGAAATATCGAAATCCGGACGAGCCTTCCGAAACCTGGTCGGGTCGCGGCAAACAGCCTCGCTGGCTTACGGCCGCCCTCAAGACCGGTCACAAGATCGAGGAATTCGTGATTGGCAAGCCGGAAGGCAGCGGCGAAAGTTCTCGCCGCCGCCGCGCATAGGCGTCTTTGGCGGCCGCGCACGCCGGATCATCGGGGGGTCTCCATGAAGCTCGCGCTCTGTGCAGCGTTGTCCCTGCTGCTGATTGGAACCGCCGCTGCAGGCCAAAGCAACGTCTCGATCGGTAAATTGCGCCTGGCCGATGCCGCCAGTGACGCCTGCTTTGCCAACTGCGCCAGCCAGAATGATGCCTGCAAGCGCGTATGTCCGACCACGCTCGGTGCGCCCTGCCAGAGCGCTTGTGACAGCCAGGCCCAAACCTGCAGGCAAAGCTGCCGGAGCAGGTAACAGGTTTGTCGCAACGCCATCGCCGGAGCGAATGTGACGTCCGCAACTATTTTGCGGCCTGCCTGTAGAATTCAGCCTCGGCGTCCCAGGCCGATGCTTCGCTCCAGCCGAAATCCGCCCCGTCAATCCGATCGGTATTGATCCGGACCATCGGTTCGGTGAATTCCTGCTGCTGCAGCAACGTGACGGGGCAGGGGATCCCAAGGCGGGATGACATCTCGGCGGCGAAGCGTTGGGCGAAGGCGCCCTGGCTCTCGACATAGAAACTCGGATTGAGCTTCGTTATGCCCTGACGCTGAGGCACGCTCTCCGCAAAGTTCGCGTAGGCTTGTGCCAGCAAATCAACATGAATGTTGTCCCGCACGTACAGGGGAGTTCGTACCGCCGGCACCTCGCCCTTGAACCAGGAGCGTATCAGATAGTTGCAGAACCGCGGCTCCTCGAACGGGCCAATGGGGTTCGCGATCACGAACTTTCCGAGATTGAAGTTCTGGGTCTCGCTCAGGAAGCGATAGTGTTGCCAGGTGAGGCCCTTCGACAGTCCGTAGGGCGAGAAAGCCCTGAGCGGCGCATCTCCCGCACCCTCGTCCTGCTCGAAGACCGAGCCGGTAAGCACAACGGCCACCGGGCCACGATCCATCATCTTCTTCAGGACCGCGACAAGATTTTTCGTGTTGTCGGCGACGGCGCCGATGACGTCAAAGTCCGGATTGCGGTAGTCGCCTGTTTGAGCCGCATGCTGACACAACAGGTCCCATGAGCCGGTGCTAGCGAGATCGAGAAAGCGGTCCGAGCCAAGGGGACAGTCCTCGACGACCTCGGCAACACGGCGAAGCTCGGCAACGCGATTGCCGCGCAGCCCCGAATAGTCGCTGCCCCTGAGGGGGGCGATGACGGTATGGCCTTTCGTGGCAAGGCTGCGCGCAAACCACAGACCGGTGAACGAGCTGCCTCCGGTCAGAAGGATTCTCACGTCAGGCCTCGCAGGGATTCGATGCCATGAAAGACGGGGTCGAAGTCTGGCCAGCTCTGGTCTTTGGGCGAAATTTCCGCGGGCTGCCGCGGCCACTCAATGCCAAACCGCGGATCGTCGAAGCGCAGGCCGCGTTCCTGTTCGGGAGCGTAGAACGCGTTCACCAGGTAGAACGCTTCGGTGTCGTCGGTGAGCGTCATGAGGCCGTGTGCAAAGCCCTGCGGAACGAAGATCATCGTTCGGTTTTCCGCGGTGAGCTCGGCGCCGAACCATTTGCCGAAGGTCGGGGAGTCCGGACGCAGATCGACGATGGCGTCGTAGAGCGCGCCGCGGATACAGCGCACTACCTTGATCTCCGCGGCCGGCGCGAGTTGATAGTGCATCCCGCGCAGGGTGCCGGCTTTCGCGCTCAGGGAGTTATTGATCTGGACGATCGGCATGGGCACGCCGGCTGCTTCAAATTCCTTCTGGCAAAAGAAGCGCGCGAAAAAGCCCCGGTCGTCACCGCGCTTTTCGAGTTCGATCGTGTAGGCGCCATGAAGCGGCGTAGGGTGAAACTTCACGATGTCAGGCCTTTCGAGGATTATTGCCAGCGGAGATCGGTGGACAGGCGACCCACTGCAATGTGGTCCTTGAGCGTCTTCAGTCGCATCAGCGCGGATGTGCGGAATTCCTTGTCCGAGAACTTCATGCCGTTCAGTCCGGCATGGAGATTTCGGACCGACTGGGCGAGCGGGACCGCGGGAAGATGCGCCGGAGCCAGTTCGGCAAAAAGCGAAAAATCAACCTGATAGGAACGCAAATCCGGCGGCGCCGCCGTGTTGATGCTGACCCTTGTGCCGGGCAACTGCTCGGCCACGACCTCCGCCAGGTCGCGGACCTGATAATTTCCCTTGTTACTGCCGGCGTTGACCACGAGGACCCGCCCGCCCTGGTCGGCATCGCGTCCGATCGCCCATTCAATGGCCCGGGCCATATCGGCCACATCGATCAGCGGCCGCCATGGCGTTCCGTCGCTGAGCACGGTGATCTCGCCGGTCGCCAGCGCGCTGGCGACAAAGTCGTTCAGGACCAGATCCAGCCGCAGACGGTCCGACATGCCGCAAGCGGTCGCAAACCTCAGGCACGTGACGGTCATCTCGCCCGCGTTGCTGGCGCGAAGCGCGTTTTCCATCGCGACCTTGGACCGTGCGTAGGCGGTGAGGGGATTGAGCGAATCGCTTTCGCGTTTGGGGCGGCCTTCGGCGGCGCCGTAAATGCTGCAGCTCGAGGCGAACACGAAGCGGCCGACGCCGCGCTGCTCGGCCATCTGCGCAAGCGCGACGCTGGCCTTTTCGTTGATCGCTTCAGTGACGCCTTCGAATTCCTTCCCCATCGGGTCGTTCGAAATCGCCGCCAGATGGACGACGACGTCGACGTCATCGAGTAGCTCCGGCGGGAAGTTGCGGATATCGCCGAAATGCACGCGATCCAGCAGCGACTCGGGCAGCCTGGTCGTTCCGGTAAGATTGTGGGCAAAGAATGCGGTATCGAAGCCGATCAGTTCGGCGTCCGGAAATTTCTGCCGGAGGTGACGCGTCAGGATGGGGCCGACATAGCCCATCGAACCGGTAATAAGAATACGCATGGAATCTTTCTTCGTTACCATTTTTTCCAGGGAGCCTTATTGCTTGACCAAAGATCTTCCAAATATCGCTTGTCCCGCAACGTATCCATCGGGTGCCAGAATCCGTCGTGGAGGAACACGCTGAGCTGGCCTTCTTCCGCCAGCTTCGTCATCGGTTCCTTTTCCCACACGGTCGCGTCGCCTTCGATGTAGTCGCCGACCTTGGGCGACAGCACGAAGAAGCCGCCATTGATCCAGTTGCCGTCGCCGCGCGGCTTTTCCTGGAAGCCGGTAACGCGGGGGCCCTGATGGTTGATGGCGCCAAAGCGGCCGGGCGGCTGCGTGCCGGTCACGGTCGCAAGCCGTCCTTCGCGGCGATGGAAGGCGATGCTTTCGGTGATGTCGATATCGGCCACGCCGTCACCGTAGGTCAGGCAGAACGCGTCGTCATCGCCGATATAGGGGAGGATCCGCTTGATGCGGCCGCCGATCATGGTCTCTTCGCCGGTGTCGATCAACGTCACCCGCCACGGCTCGGCGTGCTTCTGCAGAACCTCCATCCTGTTTTCGCGAAGGTCGAACGTGACGTTCGACTGATGCAGGAAGTAGTTGGAAAAATATTCCTTGATGACGTAGCCCTTGTAGCCAAGGCAGATGATGAAGTCGTTGATGCCGTGGCTGGAGTAGATCTTCATGATGTGCCACAGGATCGGCTTGCCGCCGATTTCGATCATCGGCTTGGGACGGACGTCGGTTTCCTCGGCAAAGCGGGTTCCCAGGCCACCGGCCAGCAATACTGCGCGCATTAATTTGCCATTCAATTCGTTGAGATTAATAGGTTTACCGGTATCACTACATGAAATGGGGAAGGGGCGCGAGGCCGCACCGTCATTTCGTGACAGAATGGTTTATTTGATTTCGTCGGTCAATTTACGGGTTCCCCTGCGGGAACGGGCTTGAAAATCGATGCCGCGGATCGTGCGCGTTGAGGTTGAATATGGTTGAGTAAGGTTGATGGGTTAGCTTAATCTGCGGCTTTAATTGAACCGTTCGCGGACGGAGCTATGATGAAGCATGAAGCGAAATCGCCCGCAACAGAAGGTTGTCATAAAACGTAAATCGCGGGCTCGGCCCGAGGATCTAGCGAAAAAATATCGGGAGGTGTGCGAGCTGCGGCGCAAACTCGAATGTATTACAGCCGCGGTGGCTTCCCTTCGTTCCAGACAAGTTGAGATGTGAACACGCCGTCGCCCCGCGCCGGCGCGACCAGCACTTTTGTGCCGGAGTTAGTCCGATGAGCCGCTACAATCTGTTTCAGAGCACGTCACTCAGCCCGGAGCGGGCGTGGGCCGATACCTGGCATCTCTGGACGGTCTTGATGCCAAGGCGCTCGATTACCGGGCGGCTGTTGTGGGGCAAGGTATGGCGCCGGCACGACGGCAGGCGTTGGATCTACAAGAAGTTCGTCGAATACGAGCCCGACGACCTCACTTGATGGATTGGTCGATCGCTCAGGCCTTGCGGGAAGTGCCGCTGCGCCGCTCGGCGCGAAGTGCCAGCGTAACGCCGATGGCGATGATGGTCATGGTCGCCAGCAGGCTGGCCGGAGCGGTGCAGTTGATGCACGTTCCAACGATCGAGAAGGTATCGCTCACGGGAGCTGCGACAAGGTTCGTCATACGGTCATCCCAGACATTCAGGCAAAAGCCGAAATTAAATGTAGCAGCTTCGTCCTGATCCAGCCAGCTTTGCCGGCACCCGCCCAGGTCAAACTAGCGATATTCACTCTACCTTGGATGAATATTAAACGGTCCGAAACGGGCCCATTGCTCCCCTGATTTTTCTCCCCACAAAGCTGCTTTCGAAACGCCGCAGCTTCGCGCCTCTCCCGCGGGCGCGGTCCGATTTACTGTCGATTAACCATGATGTTTTACCGATTATTTACGTGCCAATTTATTTCAGGGCGCGAAGTTTGTTTGGGGGTTTTCTTTGTCGTTTTCTCGTAGCCGTGCGACGAGGTTAGCCGCCTGTGGGGCGGCCATACTCGTTGTTTCGGGCTGCACCACCACCCCCATCGCGACGCCCCTGACGACGGTGTCGCAACCGAGATTGACTTCAGGGCAGCCGGTGTCTCTGGATGAAACCTATGCCCAGGCCGGCGGTCCGACCGGGGCCGTGCCGCTTCCGTCACCCTCGTCGCAGGCGGTTGCCGTCATGGACGGCGGCAGCGGCAGCATGATCGGCGGGACCTATTCGAAGCGGAAGGCGGCCGGCGCCGACGGCAACGTGGTTCTCAATCTGGCGAGTGTTCCGCTTCAGCAAGCCGCCAAGACCGTCCTCGGCGACATGATCGGCGTGAACTACGTCGTCGATCCCCGCGTCGACGGCGTCATTTCCGTGCAAACGACGCGTCCGGTCAGCAAGGCCGAAGCGCTGGAGATGTTCCAGACCGCGCTGGTGCCGATCGGCGCGGTGCTGGTCCAAAGCCGCGGCACCTACCGGATTGCGCCGTCCGACCAGGCCGCGACGGGCGCGATCGCGACCGGCGACGGTCCGGCCGACAGCGCCATCGCCGGCAACGGCATTCGCGTGGTTTCCCTGAAATACGTTTCCGCCACCGAAGTCGCCCGCGTGCTCGAGCCGATGGTGCCGAAAGGCGCCATCGTACAGGCCGACGACCAGCGCAACATTCTCGCGCTGAAGGGCTCTCCGGCGGAGATCGAAAGCATGCTCGACTCGATTTCGGTATTCGATGTCGACGTCATGAAGGGCATGTCGTTCGCCGTCGTTCCGGTGAAAACCTCGCAGCCGGAAAAGATGGTCGACGAATTGAAAGCGATCTTCGCCGCCGAAAAGGAAGGGCCACTCAAGGGGCGCGTGCGGTTCATCGCCAACACCCGGCTTGGCGCCATCCTGGTCGTGACGTCGCAGCCGAGCTACCTGCCGCGCGCGCAGACCTGGATCAGGCGGCTCGATGCCAAGGCCGCCGGCTCCGAGCGGCAGCTTCACGTCTATCAGGTGCAGAACCGGCCCGTCGCCGAGCTCGCCAGCGTGCTGCAGTCGATGTTCTCGAACGAAATGAAAGTGGTGAAGCAGCCGACGCGCAGCGTTTCACCGCGCTCGAAGCAGGCCAGCTTCTCGGCCAGGTCGCCCGGACCGGGCGGCTCGGTGACGGATATGGATCAGAACGCGGCGGCCGGGCTGCTCCGGGGTGGTGTCAATCCCGGCAACAATGATCTGCAGAGCCTGCAGCGTGCGCTGAACAACGAGCCGGACGCAGTGGCGCAGGATCCGATGGAGCGGCCGCCGTCGTCCAGCGGTAGTGCACCGGACGCCGAGCCGCCGCTCAAGATCGTGGCCGACGAGACCAAGAACTCGCTTCTCATCATGGCCAATGACCGGGATTACCAGCGCGTGCTTCGCGTGATCCAGGGGCTGGATGTCGTCGCCAGTCAGGTTTTGATCGAAGCCGTCATCGCCGAAGTGACGCTTAACGACAAGCTACAATATGGCGTGCAATGGCAGCTACAGAAAAATCGTACGCCGACTGCTACATTTACGAATGCGCTGACCGGCGGCGTCGCATCCGTCTTCCCCGGCTTCAACTATGCCGTCAACGCTGCCAACATAGCGTCAACGCTCAGCGCATTGAACGCGCTCACGCGCGTCAACGTTATTTCGACACCCTCGCTGATGGTTCTCGACAACAAGACGGCCCGCTTGCAGATCGGCGATCAGGTGCCGATCACCACGCAGACCGCGACCAGCGTCGTGACGGCGCAAACGGCGATCGTCAATTCGATCACCATGCAGGACACCGGCGTGATCCTTTCGGTGACGCCGCGCATCAATGAGAGCGGCAGGGTGCAGCTCGAGATCGAGCAGGAAGTCAGCGCGGTCGTGAAGACCACGTCATCCGGAATCGACTCGCCGACCATCCAGCAGCGCCGCGTCAAGACCACCGTCGTCGTCAACGATGGCGAGGTGCTGGCGCTCGGCGGCATGATCCAGGAGCAGGCCCACAAGTCCAGCAACCAGATCCCGCTGCTCGGCGACATTCCCGGGCTCGGCGCTGCGTTCTCCAACCGGGGCGATCAGGTTCAGAAGACCGAGCTCGTCATCCTGATCACGCCCAAGGTGGTCCGCGACGGCACCGAAAGCCGTCTCGTGACCGAAGAGTACCGGCGCAAGATGCATGTCTACATGCCGCACACGACGTCGCGCGAGCGGACACCGGCCAACACCTTTCAGCGGATAACGTCACAGTGACGAAGCGAGCCGCAGCCTGGTTGAGGAATTTCTCGCTGTCGGCGAGCCTGACCTGCTCGCTGGCCGGCTGCGTCACTTATGCCTATCCGATCGTCGAACCACCGCCGCCCTATGCTGTCCTGCCGGTCGATGAATCCATGAGCTGCAGCGGCATCGCGGCGTCGTTCCGTTACGCGGCGCGGCGGGCCGCCCGGCTGGAATATTGGCTGGCGGTCGGGCCGCTGGCGGGCTACGGCTACGAACGCTACCCGCTCGATGCGCCCAAGCAGCTCATCGATGAACGCAGGCGGCTCGACGCGCTGGCGGATTTGCAGCGCTACAAGGGCTGCACCGTGATGGAGCCGGGCCCTGCCGTTGTCGAGGAGCGGCTGAAGCTCGAAGGCTCGGTCCGTCCGCCACCGCCTCCGCCCGTGCCACCTATGCCGCCGCCGGTCGTGCTCAATTCAAAAGGCTAGGGCGTGAACCCATAAGATCAGAGTGCTCGGCCGACGTCCGCTTTGGTGCGCATACCGGACTCAAGTCTTATATTGCGTGAGGTCCGAAAAGGGCCAAAGGACTAAACCGCTCGCGCGGTAGGGCGCCGCGGCTGGCGACGGAGCCAAGAGGATAGCGCAACGGGGCGTCCTGCCTTGAGATCGAGGGGTTCGACAACCTCACTCAAGACAGGAGCATCCCCATGACCGACGAGGCAGTGAGCCCGTTGCGCCGGCGCATGATCGAAGACATGACGATCCGCAAGTTCGCGCCGAAGACCCAACATGACTACGTGCAAAGAATCAAGAACTTCGCTGCGTTTCTCGGGCGATCACCCGATACGGCGAGCTTCGAGGATGTCCGCCGCTACCAACTTCACCTGACGGCGAGCGGTGTTGGCGTGCCGACGATCAACCAGACCGTCTCGACCTTGCGGTTCTTGTTCCGGGTCACGCTGAAGCGGCACGAGATCGTCGAACATACCCATATCATTCACGAGCCGCGCAAGCTCCCTGTGGTGCTTAGCGTCGAGGAGGTGGCGCGGCTACTCGATGCTGCACCGGGGCTCAAATGCAAGGCGGCACTGAGCGTGGCCTACGGCGCCGGTCTGCGCGCCACCGAGGTGGTCTCGCTCAAGGTCTCCGACATCGACAGCAAGCGCATGATCATCCGCGTCGAGCAGGGCAAAGGCGGCAAGGACCGTAATGTCATGCTGTCGCCGAGCTTGCTCGACCTGCTGCGGACCTGGTGGAAGGCGGCGCGCCCACAGGGCTGGCTGTTCCCGGGCCGCGATCCGGCGCAGCCGATGACCACGCGCCAGCTCAATCGTGCCTGTCATGCCGCCGCGCAGATGGCGGAGATCAGCAAGCGCGTCTCGCTGCACACCTTGCGGCACAGCTTCGCCACCCACCTGCTCGAGCAGAACATCGATGTCCGCGTCATCCAGGTGCTGCTCGGTCACGCCAAGCTCGACACCACGGCGCTCTATACCCGCGTCGCCACCAAGACGATCAGCGAGGTCATGAGCCCGCTGGAGCATATCGCGCTCAAGCTCAAGGAGAGCCGACCGCCCAGCTGACGCGCAGGCCGCTCGTGTCGCGCCCGGCCTTGGAGGTTGCGGATATCTTCCGCAACCATGGCCCGGCATGGCGTCAAGCCCATGCCGGCCATGTCAGCCTCGATCAGTTGAAGGTGATGTCGGCGATCGAGCGCTGTCGCACGGCGGCGCTGGGCGGCCATGTCGCGCGCTGCGCGGACTGCGCCTATACGACGATCGCCTACAACTCCTGCCGCAACCGGCATTGCCCGAAGTGCCAAGGCGCCGCCGCGAAAGACTGGCTTGCCGACCGCGAGACCGAGCTGTTGCCGGTGCCGTACTATCACGTGGTGTTCACGCTGCCGGCGGCCATCGCCGACATCGCCTACCAGAACAAGGCCGTGATCTACGACCTGCTGTTCAAGGTCTCGGCCGAGACCATGCTGACGATCGCCGCTGATCCGAAGCATCTGGGCGCCAAGATCGGCATCACCTCCGTGCTGCATACCTGGGGCTCGGCGCTCACCCATCACCCGCATGTGCACATGATCGTCCCGGGTGGCGGCATCTCGCCCGACGGCCAGCGCTGGGTGTCCTGCCGGCCGGGCTTCTTCCTCCCGGTGCGCGTGCTCTCCCGCCTGTTCCGCCGATTGTTCCTGGAGAAGCTCATCGCCGCCCACCAGACCGGCCGCCTCAGCTTCTTCGGCGAGAACATCCATCTGGCCGATGCGCGATCCTTCGCGGCCTATCTCGCCCCGCTGCGCAAGGCCGAGTGGATCGTCTACGCCAAGCGCCCGTTCGGCGGACCCGAGGCGGTGCTGGCCTATCTGTCGCGCTACACCCACCGCGTTGCCATCGCCAACAGCCGCTTGATTGCCTTCGACGATCGCGGCGTCACCTTCAAGTGGAAGGACTACCGCAGCGAGGGCCGCGATCGATACAAGCACATGACGCTCACCACCGACGAGTTCATCCGTCGCTTCCTCATCCACGTCCTGCCCAAAGGCTTGCACCGCATCCGCCACTACGGCCTGTTCGCCAAAGGCGCTTGTGCCGACAACATCGCCCGCGCCCGTGAACTGCTCGCCGTTGCAAAACCTGACGACCAGCCTACCGCTGCCGCCGTCGATCCCAAAAAGCCGAGCTGTCCATGCTGCGGCGGTCGTATGATCATCATTGAGGTCTTCGAACGCGGCGCAACGCCACGGCATCGGCCGACAGCTCCAGCGACCGTCATCAGGATCGACACCTCATGACCGCGTTACAATCCCGCAAATCTGCGCGTCGCGCCCGCTGCCCCTCCGCCAGCCACGGCAGAGCGCGCCCAGCTCTCTGCCCACCGTCGCAAATCGTCGGACAGCTTATGCAGTTCAGCGTCATCCGCCGCTCGTTCGTCAGCCGCTTCACCGTCGCACAACGCGTTGCTTCGGCTCGATCCCAATCAGCCAGCGCGCCCGCGGCACTCAAATTCCCATAGCGCCTGCCGCACCGCCGTACGTTCCCTTAAGCGCGGTTTCCTCCCTTGGAGGCTTTCGGACGCCGGCCGCCGAGCACGCGGCGCCGTCCCTCAAGCGGCCGGCATCCGAAACCCTTCACACAACCGGACTCCATTCGCTGACGGGCTGTCTAGTGATTACCTCCGTCTATAACGCGGAGAGTCGGTTGACTAGCGGTGAGCGGAACGTTGTAGGTGACAACCGGCTGGGTGAGACCCTTCAATGCGAGAGCGCCAATTTGTTCAGTCGCTACGCTTCCGTTGAGCGCCACGTTTACGCGCTTACTGATCAGAATTTGGCCGTCCTTAGCCTCGCCGCAGAGCCGTGCCGCAACATTGCACACTGTGCCTATCGCAGTGTATCCGGAGCGCTCGGAATATCCGATCTGGCCCAAGGTCGCGTAACCCTGGGCGATGCCAGCACCAAAGCCCAACTCGCGACCTCGCTCGCGCCACGCGGCGATCAGCGTCGACACAGCCTCGCGCATCGCAACGGCCATCTTGACCGCACGTTCGGCCGGGTTGGGGACAGGCACGGGGTCGTTGAAGAACACCATGATCCCATCACCCGAGAATTGGTCGAGCGTCCCCTCGAACTGGCTGATTAGACGCCCCAGCTCGCCGTGATACTCGCGCAGGAAATCCAAAACCTCCTCGGGCTCGGCGGCCTCGGTGAAGGCGGTGTAGCCGCGAAGATCGCAGAATACGACAACGATCTCACGGCGATGACTCTCTAGGATCTTTTCATTGCCCTGCGAGACGATCATTTCGGCAAGCTGTGGCGCAAGGAACCGCTTCAGCCGCCCAACGCGGCCCAGCTCCTCAACCTGCTCCTTGACCCGCGCTTTCAGATCGCGGTTCCAGCCGGCGATCTCCTCGTTGCGCTCGCGTAATTCATTCAACAGCCTGGCATTCTCGATCGCGATTACCGCCTGGTCCGCGAAGGTCTTCAGAAGATCCTCCTGGGCCTTAGCGACAGGTCCGGCCTCGGCCCAGCCCACCACGATGACGCCGAGCGCATCGCGATCGCGCATTATAGGCATTCCCAGCATGCGACGCCAACCCATGGCGCGGGGAAACCGCTGATCGTAGTCTGGATCGGAAAGCGCATCGGCCAGCCGGACCACTGATTGATTAAGCAGTACGCGTCCGGATACCTGAGAATGATCGGGCCGCATCGGGTACGTCGCTCGAAGCATATCGACGTAGCTCGGCCCGACGTTGTGACTGGCGACGAAATGGATGAGGTCTCCATCAAAGCGGAACACGTTCGCGAACAAACTGCCGCAAAGCGCGACGGCGCGGCGCACGATCAACTCGAATACCGGCTGCGGATCGGCCGGCACGGCGCTGATCAGGCGGAGAATCTCCGCGGTAGCCGTCTGCTGCTCAAGCGCCTCTTTCAGTTCGCCAGCGAGAGCGCCTACCTGATTCTGTAGGTCGGCGATGGATGCGGCGGCCATGGACACTTTGTGAGCCCTATTCGCGCGCCGACCTTTGACCGGTTGTTTGCTTCCACCGCGTTCTCGCATCTCGCTCCCTCGGGTGGGCCAGGACAAGGAGGGGCATTAATCTTATGCAAATTCTCAGTTTCGCGCCATGGCAGGAAGTCGGCTGCGGAGCATTGGACCGCGGTAGAGGCCAATGTCCTCCCTGAGTCAATCGTGTCGTTTGGCCCTGGCTAAGACTTCCGGTCAGCCCTTGCGTGCGGCGTCTTCAGTGCTGGTGGGAAGGTCTCAATCGGGCCAAGAAGAGATGCACCGCATCAATTATTCGGCCTGAAATCAGTTAATTTGCCGGCGCAACATTATCCGCACTCAGCGATAAGATTAGCAGAATAAGCCGCCGCCGGGTTAAGAGCGGCGACGGCGTTCTTTAAGCTCTCACATGGCCGCGACTATCGCCTGATAAAGAAACAGTCAGCGATAGCGCCAGCTTTCGACGCCATCAATGAGACGACGCTCCTGCTTGCGCAATTCATCAACTAGACGTTCGAGTAGGGCGGCAGAGCTAGGCTTCGAGAGCTAAGTCCTGCTGCAATCGGTCACCCACCTCGTCACAGATCGACCGGGAGTCTTATGTTCAATGTGCTCGGACAATCGCCTGGAGGGTTCCATTTCGCGCTATCTCGATTTGCCCCCGATCCACTTAAGTTCCAGGCTTGGAGATTGTTTCGCGCTTACTTGGACGATGGCGATGGTTCCATCTATTGGAACGAAGGCCTTAGAGGTCATTGACTGCTAGCCACAATTCTCCAGGCGCGAAGAGTTCGCTGCCAACGTTTACACTTGACCGGTCTTTGCAAGCCTTCAGAACGTTGGTTTAGCAGTTGATCATGCCGGGTACCCGCGGCGAGTTGCCCAGCTTCTCAAGGGCCTCGTTGGGACCGACGGCCTCGACCCGAGCCAACCGGCGGGACTGCGGACGGAAGCCCATACAAGCAGCTCACCGGAGACAAATTCCTTGACCACCCGAAACACGCCCTACAGAATGAGAAAAGCCCCAGCTCGTTAGGCAAATGAGCCATGGCGCGCTCAAGCTCGAAGCCTAGGCAAGCTATTCTGGGCGCCGCGGGAGTGCTTGGCGCTGTCGTGGCGACCACGTTATGTCTTTTCGCCGTTGGCGATGGGGAGCGGGCCGTTGTCACGTCGTTCGGCAGGCCGGTGCAGGTGGTCACCACGCCGGGTCTTGGCGTGAAGCTGCCGTACGAAAGCGTGACCAAGTTCGACGGCCGGCTTTTTGTTTACCAGCCCCCACTGAACGAATTCCTGACGCTTGAAAAGACCGCCGTGACGGCAGCGGCCGCCGTCTTGTGGCGCATATCAGAGCCCAAACGTTTCTTTGAGACGGTTCTCAACAAGGCGGGTGCGGAATCGCGCTTGGGGGACATCCTCTCTGGGGAGCTTGGCGCCGCCATCGGCCGAAGTCCGCTCGCTGCCTTTGTCTCGACCGAAGCCTATCGAGCAGAGGTCGTGCTCGTTGAGGTCGCCGCAAAGTGCCGGAATGTTGCGCTTCGAGACTATGGCATCGAGGTCCTTGACGTGCAGCTATTGCGCTTTGACTTCCCTAAGCGCAACCGGCTCACGGTCTACGCTCGCATGCGCTCCGAGCGCGCCGCAATCAGCATGCGCTACCGCTCTGAGGGTGAGGAGGAAGGCCTCAAGATCCGTTCCGCGGCTCAGGGCGAGAAGACGAGCATTCTAGCCGAGGCCTTCAAGGTCGCCCAGTGGCACCGCGGCGCTGGCGAAGCAGAGGCGGCCCGCATCTACGCCGACTCGCTTAGCGAGGCACCGCAGTTCTACGCGCTGCGGCGGACGCTCGACGCGTCGCGCAAGTTCGTCAAGGAGGGCACGACGATGGTGTTGCCGGCGAACTCCGATCTCTTCGGCCTACTGTACGACAGCGGTTTCCATAAGCGCGCCAAGCCGCCGGCAAGCTTGGCCGACAGTGCGAGAAAGGACGCCCATAAGATGACGAGCGGAGATCTCATGCCGCCCCCATAGCAACAATCTACGCTGCCAAAACAGGAGGAATCTATGATTCGAATGAGCGAGCAGTCGGCACGAGCGGCCATCGTGGCTCTATCTTCGGCACTCGTAGTTATTGGGATCGCCCCTGCCTCGGCCGCGGAAGTCCGCTATGACCCAGGAGACACTGTTTACTTCACCTATTGCCATGCGCATCCGCCGGCGATCCGCATCAAGCCAGGCGACACGGTGATCACAAGGACCAAGGACGCGGCGAACGACGTCTTCCAGCCGACCGACAAGACGGTGTTTCCGAGACTCGACCTTACCAGAGTCAATCCGCAAACGGGGCCATTCTTCATCGAGGGCGCCGAGCCCGGCGATACGCTCGTCGTGCGTATCGACAGGATCGGCCTCAACAGAGACTGGGGTTGGGGAGCGTCGATCCCCTACTTCGGAGCATTGGCGCCCGAATACAAGACGGCGATGATAACCGACCCGGTGCCGGACCGGCTCTTTATCTGGCGGTTCGACAGATCGAAGATGGTCGGTGTGCTCGACCTGCCCAACAGCAAAATCGGCAAAGTCGAGGTCCCGTTGCGGCCATTCTTCGGAACAATCGGCACCGCACCTGCTGGCAAGGAGTGCATCAGCTCGCTGATACCCGGCCCTCATGGCGCGAACATGGACTTCAATGAGGTCGTTGAGGGTGTGACGATGTCTTTCCCGGTTTTCGAGCCGGGTGCGCTCTTCATGCTGGGTGACGGGCACGCAGCGCAGGGTGACGGCGAGGTGGACGGCGCCGCTGTTGAGACCTCGTTTGACGTCACCTTCACGGTGAATCTCATCAAGGGAAAAAAGATCAACTGGCCCCGGCTTGAGAACGACAGAATGATTATGTCGATCGGCAGCACGCGGCCGTTGATCGATGCGCTGCGGATCGCCTGCGTCGATCTCGTCAACTGGCTGGTGCAGGATCACGGCTACGACAAGATCGAGGCGGTTCAGCTTCTAGGCCAAGCAGCTCAGCTTGAGATCGCCAACGTTGTCGATCCAAATTACTCCGTGGCTTGTCAACTCGACAAGCGCTACCTGCCGCGATGAGGTTGCACTGAATGGAGACTTCAGGAAACGTAGGGCTCTGAACATGGGCGTAGCCTGTTGCGGAGAAGGCGCCACCTTCGAAGGCTTGTCGGCTGATTACAAGCGACGGCTTTGGATCGTCATTGCGATCAACGCCGCGATGTTCCTGGTGGAAATGGGAGCCGGCGCACTCGCCGGCTCGCAAGCGCTGCAGGCCGATGCTCTCGACTTTCTGGGCGACGCGGCGACCTACGGTATCAGCCTCGCGGTTATCGGTGCCTCCGTTCGGGTTCGGGCGCGTGCGGCCTTTGTAAAAGGCGTCAGCCTCACGCTGATGGGCTTGTGGGTGTTTGGAACGACCGGTTATCACGTGCTTGTGCTCGGTGTGCCCCGCGCCGAGATCATGGGCGTCATCGGCTTCCTGGCTCTCGCTGCCAACGTGGCTAGCGTCGTCATCCTCGTGCGCTACAAGGATGGCGACGCCAACGTGCGGTCCGTGTGGCTTTGCTCGCGTAACGATGCGATCGGCAACGTCGCCGTGATGCTCGCTGCGCTCGGCGTTTGGGCAACCGCGACCAAGTGGCCCGACCTGATCGTGGCCGCCATCATGGCGGGATTGTTCCTGTGGTCATCCGCTCAAATCCTGCGACAGGCGGTGTGTGAGCTCCGGACCGGGGAAATCTCGCTCCACACGCACGTGTCGCACACCCACGCGCCGCCGGAGTGGACCCGGCTGCGCGAGAGGTTTGCGGCCGCTACCCGTGTGTTTGTTACTGACACCCGCGTTAAGATCGCGGCATTGGCAGGCCTGGTCCTCCTCTGGTTCGCAAGCGGCTTCTTTACGATCCAGTCCGGGGAGATCGGCCTGCGCCTCCGGTTTGCTCGCATCGTCGCGGCCGATCTCGGCCCAGGCCTACACTACCGCCTGCCCTGGCCAATCGAGACGCACCGTCTCGTCGAAACCGAACGCACGCGGAGTGCAGAGCTCGGTTTCCGCAGTCAGGCGGACGAGAGCTTGATAACGCGCACACTCGCCCGCGAGCGGCTCACAGTAGGCGGCCCCTCCAATCCAGTGCCGGAGGCGATCAAGGCCAAGGGCTCCTGGTTCCAGCGTGAGGTGCTGGAGGGCGAGTCCTTCCTCCTGACCGGTGACGCCAACCTCATCGATCTTCGGTCAACCGTGCAGTACCGCGTCAAGGATCCAGTAGCCTACGTCACGAACCTGGCGGAGCCTGAGGCGCTCGTCCGGAGCGTTACTCGGGCAGCGCTGCGTAGCGTTATTGCCACTCAGCGAATCGACGCGGTGCTGACAAACGCCAGAGCCGAGGTTGAGGCGCGACTGCATGAGTTTGTTCAAGCGCGCCTAGACGGTCTGAACGCCGGCATCGCGCTCGTCTCGGTGCGCTTCGTCTACGTGCATTCGCCCCAGGAGGCACACGACGCCGAGCGGGACGTGGCTAGTGCACAGGAGGACAAGCTGCGCACGATCAACCGCGCCAAGGGGTTCGCCGCCGAGGAGGTAAACAAAGCGAAAGGGGAGGCCGCGGCGACGGTCGAGGGTGCCCTGGCCGTCCAAGAGGAACAGGTCCGCCGCGCTCGCGGCGAGGCGCTAGCGTTCAGCCTACAGGTCGAGGCGTTTCGGCAAGCGCCCGAATTGGCCGCATTCCGCTTGCAGATCGAGACGATCGAGGATGTGTTGCCGAAGGTGCACAAGCTTGTTCGGCCCAAGGCGGGTGCGATCAAAGACTTCGACCTTTGGCTCCTTGAGCCTCCGATAAGCGCGGGGGGCAACCGATGAAGGCAGCTCACTCTGGAGTTGGCAGAATGAGCCGCCCGGGCGGCAGACGGAGGGTAGCGCTCCGGGTGCTGACGCCTGCCGCTATCGCCGTGCTGGTGCTATCGGCTCTTGCGAGCCTCTTCACGTTAGATATCACTGAGCACGGGATGGTCACGCGCTTCGGCCGGATCGTGCAACTCGTTGACGAGCCGGGCCTAGGCTTCAAACTGCCTTTCGAGCGTGTGCAGCGGTTCGACAAGCGCCTCCTATACTTGAGCACTCGACCCGTTGAGTACGTCACGGCGGACAGGAAGAACGTGTCCGTTGCCACACTCGCTACCTGGCGCATCGCCGAACCGACGCGCTTCCTCGCGACGCTTGCCACGCGCGACGATGCAGAGCAGCGGCTTACGGAGGCTATCGTCGGTGAAGTCGGTGCAGTGCTCGGCCGCCATAGCTTCGCCTCCCTCATCGCGCCGCATGCTTCGGAGAACCGCTTCGGGGCGATAGTCGCGGAGGTACGAGCCGGTGTTCAGGCTCTTGTTGCGCCCGCCTACGGTATCGAGGTGATCGATCTCGGTCTGCGTGAACTCGCCCTGCCTCAGCAGAACCGGCAGAGCGTCTTCGAGCGGATGAAAGCGGAGCGGGCCCGCATCACCATGCAGCTGCGCTCCGACGGCAAGGCCGAGTCGAAGCGGATCATCGCCGAAGCTGATCGGCAGAAGGCACGCATCCTCGCCGAGGCCAACGAACATGCAAGGCAACTCGACGGCGAAGGCGACGCTGAGGCGATGCGTGTCTACGCGCGCGAGTTTGGCGCCGACCTACCCTTCTTCAAGCTCGTCCGCACGCTAGAGGCCTATGATCGTATACTCGACGACAAGACGACCCTATTCCTGCCGGCCGAGTCCGAACTCCTGCAGATGCTGAAGCCTAGCGCATCGGTCGCGCTGGATCCTAACCCGCCGCCCAAGGCTCGTCCCAGGAACGGTGAGACCGTGGGCGCTGGTGTCGAAGGTCAGCGGCCACCGTCACGCGGGGAATCGCCATGACGACCAGTCACGAACACGTGGTGCCGCAGGACCACACGGAAAGCGCCCCCAGACATCCGCGCTGGCGCGCGCACGCGCTCCGGGGAGGTATCGTCTTCTCGCTCCTGCTGATCGCGGCCTACTTCGCCACGGGCTTCCATCTCGTCGCAACGGACGAGCAAGCTTTGGCGCGCCGCCTCGGCGCGCCCCATGCCCGCCTGGGCCCCGGCATGCACTGGCGTTTCCCCTGGCCCATCGACCGGGTCGACGTGGTTAAGACCACAAGTGTCTCGAAAGTTGGCGTGGGCTTCGCTTTGCCCGAGGGCGAGCAGGAGGCCGTGATTGGGATGGAGCTGCTGACTGGGGACACGAACATCCTAAGCATCGCGCTCGTGCTACAATACGTGATACGCGATCCTGCCGACTTCCTGCTGCATGTCGAGGACACGAGAGCGCTGATCGGCGGGCTTTCCGAAAGTGTGCTCACCCAGATTTTGGCCGGCATGCCGGTGGATGAGGTCTTAACTACGGGCCGGCTTGCCATCCAGGATAGGGTGAAGATACGGACGCAGGAGCTCCTCGATGGCTACCGAAGCGGCGTTCAGATCACGGCTTCCAGCATCATGGCCATGACACTTGACGCGGCGGTGGCACAGGCCTTTCAAGACGTGGCGGACGCCATGGCCGATCGCGAGCGCTCACGCAACGAGGCGCGGGTCTATGCGGCCAACCTCCTGCCTAAGGCTCGCGGGGAGGCCCACACATTGGTCCAGGAAGCGAAGAGCCGGCGTGAGCAGCGCATCGCGCAAGCCATAGGCACGACCACCCGCCTCAAGGCTTTACAGCAAGAGTATGCAAAGGCCCCCGAGCTCACGCGCACCCGCCTCTATCTTGAAGCCATGGAGAAGGCTCTGCCCAGAGTGAAATCCTACATCCTGGGCACAGAGGACGGACAGGCCGCGCTCAACTTGCGAGTGAGAGGCCGGTAGATTCTGTCCAGCACAGCATCACGGGTGCTCTTTCGGCCGAGCTCTAGCCGCTCGACCAGAACCGGGCGAGCTGTGACTCCTGCCGCAGCTTCAGCGAGGCCTGCCAGGCAGCGGTTTAACAGCCTGAGTTCCTGATGCTTCCGCTTAGATATGCTGCGACGGTCTCGATGTGATCTTCTCTGATACGGCCTATCGCCGCGTGCCATCGGCGGACCAGATGATATTCAGGAAACGGGCCCGCTTGGGAAGAACCGTTGGATGTTCCTCCGGGTCAAACTCGGCCTTCCGATCCATCGAATTGGCCCTAAGTGCGTCTCCAATCATCCGAAAGCCGACGCGGGTTCACAAGGTTAACGGTTAGAGACTGACCAGCCTCATTAACCGAGGAGGTCATCATGACCGATGATGCGAGCACTAGCGAGTCCAAGCACGTCCCGTGGAACAAGGGAAAGATCGTGGGCGCGAAGCCGCCACTCCGCTCGAAGCACGTCTGGTCCATCCGGACGAAGCTCCAGGTCGAAGGCCGAATTCGCGATCTCGCGTTGTTCAACATTGCCATCGACAGCAAGCTTCGTGGGTGCGATGTGGTAGCCCTGAAAGTCGATGAAGTCGCGCCAAGCGGTTATGCGGCCGACAGGGCAAGCGTCCGCCAGAAGAAAACCGGGAGTACGCGGCTGTTGTCGGGTTGGCTAGCCGGTATAGGCTTGGATCCTCACCTGTTCGGAACGCATTCACTGCGTCGAACAAAGGCGACCCTCATCTATCGGCGCACAGGCAACTTGCGGGCCGTGCAGCTTCTTCTGCGGCATACGAAAATCGAGAGCACCGTCCGCTACTTGGGAATTGAGGTCGACGACGCGCTCGCAATAGCGGAACAAGTAGACGTCTGAACTTGGTGGGCAGAGCGGAAATGCTCTGCCCGTCCTTTACCGGCGGCTTGGGGCCAGAAGCCGACGAGTCCACGAGCAATGCAGAAGATGCGACTGTCATTCCGGCAGCCCAGCTTGGCGGAGAGCATCGGTCAGATGTTTACGATCGCTCGAAAGCCTGTACGCGTCCTTCAGCATAAAGCGCGAGATTGAGAACTCAGGCATGAGGTGAAGGATTTCGGCAGCATGATCTTTGGACCGATCAATATTGCCCGTCAAAGCATAGCAAGCCGCCAGGTATGTCTGCCCCCAATACATTGTACTTGGATACCGAGCAAAAGCCGCGATGGCGTCGTCATACCGGTGTGTCACGAAGTACGCTCTGCCCACCGCCCCCCAATACCATTTCGGAGCAAAGAAGGGATCGACGACTTTCGCTTCCTTCAAGTAAGCGATGCCTTTTTCGGATTCTCCGAGACGGACGTACAAGTCGCCTAAATTCGCCAAGACAGTCGGGCTGTTCGGGTTCAGCGCGCGCGCCCTAGCATAATAGTGCTCAGCGAGATCGTACGAATGGCGATACAAGTGCACAAAACCCAAAGCCCCCAGACACGTTTCCTGGCCATCGTCGAGTTCGACGGCCCGCTTCGCGAGCACTAGTGCTTGATCCAATGCGGCATTGGATCCACTCATGTCGACGTACCATTCGCGACAGACGGCAAACGCGAGCAGCGCATAAGCTTTTGCGTACCCGGGGTCGAGTTCGATAGCTCGGCTGAACAGACGGCGCGCTTCGGCCTCGCTAACGTCGTCGTATACGGGCAAGGCATCGCCGCGTAGCACACATTCGTATGCAACTAGGCTGGTAGGTGGCTTGCGTTTGGCACGATCAGCACGGTCGGCTTGCAGCCGTCCTACGAGAGTACCCACGATTGTCCGAACCACCTGATCCTGAACATCGAATAACTCTTCTAGAGGCCGATCAAATCGATCTGCCCACACATGGTGATTTGCTGACGCATCAATAAGTTGAGCAGTGATGCGAACGCGGCCTCCAAGCCGCCGGACGCTACCTTCCAATATGTATTGAACGCCAAGTTCTCGGCTGACGCGACCAAAATCAACATTTGGCCCGCGAAATTGGAACGAGGAATTGCGAGCCAGAACACGCAATTGTCGGAATCGTGACAGCTCGGTAATGATGTCATCACTGATACCGTCACAGAGGTATTGCTGTTCTTCTCCACTGCCCATGTTGTCAAAGGGCAGTACTGCGACCGAAGGCTTGTCTGTCGCAGTCTGGTCTACGGTTATTGCGACTGTCGGCGTGCCACTGATGCGATAAGCCCGCACCGGATCGGCGATGTTTTTCAGAGTTTGAGCGCCGATATCGTCGAACCCAACCTGGACCTTGTTCCTGACATAGTCATAGGCGTGGCCGGAGATCACGATGCCGCCCGGCTCGGCGAGGGTTTCGAGGCGCACGGCAATGTTGACCCCATCGCCAAAAATATCATCGTCTGCGATGATAATATCACCGACGTGAATGCCGATGCGGAGTTCGATCCGCTTGTCCCGCGGCACATCAATATTTCGTTCTGTCATGCAGCGTTGAATTTCATCGGCGCATCGCACGGCGTCGACCACACTGGCGAACTCAACGAGGGCGCCGTCGCCTGTATTCTTGACGATACGTCCGTGGTGCTCAGAGATTTTGGGATCGAAAAGCGTCTTTCTAAGAGCTTTCAGTTGCGCCAGCGTGCCTTCTTCGTCGATCCCTATCAATCGGCAAGAGCCCACGACATCTGCCGCCAGAATAGCCGCCAAACGCCGCTCCACGTGCTCACTGCTCACGACGTACCCCCGGGCTCGGGGAAAATAAATGTTTATATAGCAGGATTGTGGGCCGATGTCCGGCTATGCTCATGTCCGAAATGGGTCATTCGCGTCGATTTGGCATGTCCCCAGCATGTCCGGTTAGGGGTTAATCTCGGAAATGCCGATTGTCCGATTTTGCCAGGTGAAGGCATCGGTTCGGACGTGATTCAAGCGCTCAAATCGGGGCCTCGAATCATGCGGCATGAACTGACGCACTTTGAATGGGTTGCCATCAGGCCGTTCCTTCCGAACAAGCCGCGTGGCATTCCCCGTGTTGACGACCGGCGCCTCGCATCAATCCGAATTTGGTTGCGGGCTAATGGATCCGCGTCCTTGTTGCAGCTTCATCGTCGATGCAGCAAGTCAGCTTGCTGCTGCTTCGCGAACGCGCAGGCACGCGCGCGACGTGCCTTGGGGGTGTTCTTGCCGCGGGCTTGATGAATCGATATCCCCGCGCCGCCATTCGCGGATGACGAAGGGACGGCCATTGCCGCCTTCCAGCGAGACCAGCGCCTCGCGTATGAAGCGGGTACCGTCCGAGGCGCTGATATCCGCGCGGATGGTGATGCTGCCGCCTGTCGGCAGCCCTCGCTTGCCGGCCACCTGCTTCGGCGCGACATTCAGCAATCTGAGCGTAGCGGGAGAGGCGGCCTCGATGTCGGGCTCGGGCCGTCCGGAGCGAACCGTGACATGGCGAAGCGCTGTCCGGAACAGAAGGGGCGACATGCCGTCGATCTGGTCGAGCTGCATCACGGTCGTGAAGCGGGCTTCGGTAGGCCCGGCGCCTGGCGTGCTCTGCGCCTTGGGTTTGCGGAATTCGATGATCTGCGAGGCGATGCCGGTGCCTCGCGATGGATCGCCCGTGAGCGCGGTGAAGAACCGCGTCAGCGCGGCCGGGCTCGCGGTGTTCAGATCGATCTTCCCGGTCTCTTCCTCGATCGTGATGGTGGCGCGTTCGCCGCCGGGCAGCCAGCACCGCAGCGGAAAATTACTGGCTTGCTCGGGCGTCGGGGCCAGCGCCGTGGCAATTGCCAGGTTGACGGCGCTCTCCGCCGCCATCTCGGCGGCGGCCACCGAGGCATAGTTCGACGAGGTCTTGGTGCGGTAACGCGCGCCGACGATGACGGCCATTCCAAGCAGCGTAATCAGACCCAAGGTCCAGATCACGGCAACCAGCGCGAAACCCGATTGGCTGGCCTGGCGACGGGGCAGGGAAGGGCACTCCGGCCGGCCGGACGCGGGAAATCGGTTCGCTCGAGCTTTTGGCCGGTCTGCCACGTCGGGAAGCCTTTGGGACGGCCAGGCCGCCTGACCTTGCATGTTCGGCCGAAATTTACGCAGGAATGGCAAACAAAGCGTCAAAGCTTTGGTTAATCAAAACCTCCTAGAATCGCGCCGACGGAAAAACCTACGCCGAGCGCGCGAATGGCATTCGATATCCAGGAATTGTTGCGCCCGGCCGCGCCCTTGAGCCGGGCCACTGAACCGCCGGGGCCCAAGGACGCCGGCTTCGCCCAGGCGTTCTCCGACCTTCTGCTCGACAAGGACCTGGTCGATGCCGCCGCCATCAGCCGGGCGCGGCGGGCCGCGGAGGCGGCCTCCGAGCGCTTCGACCTCGTGCTGGTCAAGCTCGGACTGATTTCCGAGGCCGACCTCTGCCTCGCCTATGCCACCTATTGCGGCCTGCCGCTGATCGAGGCGGCGGATCTTCCGGCACGGCCCGTTCTGGCCGACCGCCTGCAGCTCGCCTTCCTCAAGACCAACCGGATCCTGCCGATCTCGTTCGACGGCCGGCGCCTGTTGGTCGCCACCGCCGATCCCTTCGTCGATGAGTCGGTCAAGGCCATCAGCTACATGCTCGACGTGCGCGTCGATCTCGCCGTGATCGCTCCGGCGGAAATCGAGCGCGCGTTGCGGACGCTGTATCAGGACGCGGCGCCCGAGATGCAGCCTGAGGAAACCGACGGCATCGCGCTTCCCGGCAATGACGGCAGCGAATTCGACGTCGAGCGCCTGCGCGACATCGCCAACGAAGCGCCGGTCATTCGGCTGGTGAATCAGATTATCGCGCGCGCCGTCGAACGCGGCGCTTCCGACGTGCACGTCGAACCGGGGCGCGATGCCGTCGCCGTTCGCTACCGTATCGACGGATTCCTGCAGCAGGAACGTCTCGTGCCCGCGCCGCTGCGGGCCGCGCTGACGACGCGCATGAAGATCATGGCCAAGCTTGATATTGCCGAGCGTCGGCTGCCGCAGGATGGCCGCATCAAGACCGTGGTGCGCGGCGTCGAGATCGACATCCGTGTCTCGACCTTGCCGACGGCGTTCGGCGAAAGCGTCGTGATGCGAATCCTCGATCGCACCCGGGTGGAGCTGGATTTCACCAAGCTCGGGCTCGACGGCAGGACGCAAGGATCTCTCCAGCGCCTGATGACGCTTCCGAATGGCATTATTCTCGTCACCGGCCCGACCGGCAGCGGCAAGACGACGACGCTTTATACTGCCCTAAAGGATCTCAATCGGCCTGAGCTGAAACTGTTCACGGTGGAAGATCCGATCGAATACCAGCTCTCCGGGATCAACCAGATCCAGGTCCAGCCGCAGATCGGTCTCGACTTCCCGACCGCGCTTCGCTCGATCCTGCGCCAGGACCCGGATATCGTCATGATCGGCGAAATCCGCGACCTCGAAACCGCGCGTATCGCGATCCAGGCGGCGCTGACCGGCCATCTGGTGTTTTCAACCCTGCACACCAACAGCGCGATTGCCGCGATCACGCGGCTGATCGACATCGGCCTGGAGCGTTACCTTCTCGCCTCGACAATCGCGGGCGTAATGGCGCAGCGCCTCGTCAGAAAGCTCTGCACTGTTTGCTCGCGACCGCACACGGACAGCGAACGGGCGCATGGCAAGCTCAAGATGGCGATCGCAGGCCATCCGCACGTGAGCTGGTCGCACAGCCGGGAGCCGGTTGGCTGCGAGGCCTGCGGCAACACCGGCTATAGCGGCCGCACCACGATATCGGAACTGTTGATCATCGACGACAGCATCCGCGAAGCGATCGGCCGGCGGAACCAGGATCAGCGCACGGTCGAGCAGCTCGCGCGCGAAGGAGGCTTTCACACGCTCTACGAGGATGGCCTCATCAAGGTCGGGGCCGGCGAGACTTCGCTCGAAGAAGTCCTTCGCGTCACCCGCGCGTCCTGAAGGGAGCACCGGCCTTGGCGACCTTTCACTACAAGGCTTACACGGCGCGAGGCGCGATCACGGCAGGAACGATCGTTGCTGAAGGCGTCGATGCGGCGATCGACGCGCTCTATGGCGCGGGGCTGACCCCGTTCGAAACCTATGGCGTCGCCGACCATGCGCCAGCACGCGCGCTCCAGCCATCCGCGTCACCGCAAGAGGCGGAGCAGTCGATCTGGAAGCGCGAGGTTGTTCAATCAAACCGCTTCAGCCTGAAGGAACTGACGGCCTTTACGGTCGAGCTGGCTTCGCTGATCAATTCCGGGCTGACGCTGGACGCTGCATTCCGCATCATCGCCGGGCCGGGCGCGGCGCCGAAAACCGCGCGTCTTGCCAACGGGCTGCTCAAGGACGTGCTGGCCGGATTGCAGCTTTCGGAAGCGATGGCGCAGCGACCGGACGTGTTTCCCTCGGACTACCGCGCCATTCTGGCCGCCGGCGAAGCCGGAGGGGTTACCGGGCAGGTGCTGACGCAGATCGCCGAACTGTTGACGCGCCGGCTCGAGATCCGCAACAAGATCACGTCGGCGCTGGTCTATCCGATGGTCCTGATCCTGATGTCGCTGGTCTCGGTCGTCGTCATCGTCTTCGTGCTGATACCGAGCATCTCGCCGATCTTTGTCGATGCCGGCCTTCCGCTGCCGGGTGTCCTGCATTTCTTCGAGGAAGTTCAGGACAACTGGCTGATCGTTCTGCTTGTGGCCGCACTTTGCGGCGCGGCGGGTTTCGTGGCGTGGGGCAGGGCGAAACAAAACCCCGAGATCATGCTCGGTGTAGATCGTTTGAAATGCTCGCTGCCAGTGGTTGGTCGGCTCGTGCAAAGCCGAGAAGCCGGCGGCTTTGCACGGGCGCTGGGCACGCTGCTCGTCGCACGGGTGCCGCTGATGTCCGCGATGCAGACCGCGCGGGCGCTCGTCACGAACCGGCACCTGAACGCGCTCTACGGGAGTGCCATCAAGCGCGTTCCGGAAGGTACGCCGCTGCACCGCGCTTTCGATAGCGACGGCCTGTTGCCACCCGCATCGCTTCGGCTCGTTGCCGTCGGCGAGGAGTCCGGTCAGCTCGGCCCCATGCTCATTCAGGTCGCCACCGTGATCGAGGCCGACCTGCAGCGGCGCATCGAACGCATGGTCGGCCTGCTGACGCCGGCGTTGACGCTTCTGATCGGCGGCAGCATCGGCGGGCTCATCATGCATGTGATGAGCGCGGTGCTGTCGATCAACAATCTCGCATTCCAATGAGGCGCCCCGCATCATCGTCAGCCGGGTTCACGCTGGCCGAACTGCTCGTGGTCATCGGCATCATCGCCCTTGTCCTTGCCGGCACGCTGTCCGCGAAGCCGAAGGCCGCGGCCACGCGTGTCGCGGTCACGGCCCGTTCCGTCACCGCAACGCTTCAGCTCGCCCGCGCGCAGGCGATGTCGAGCAATGCCGAAACGCTGTTCCGGATCGACGTCGAGAAAGGCCGGTTCGGCTTGCCGAACTCGATGCACGCGCTGCCGCGCGGAATGGCTGCCGCGGTGGTGGTGGCCGAGACGGAGCGTTCCGGCGACACGGGCGGCATCAGATTCTATCCGGACGGCCAGTCGTCCGGCGGCGAGATCGCGCTGACGCTGGACGGGCGGTCGGCGCGGATCGCCGTCAACTGGCTGACCGGCGAACCGCGGTTGATCCAGTGACGGGCGCGCGATCCAGACGGATGCTGGCGAGGCGCAAGGGCGAGCGCGGATTTGCGTTGCTCGAAATCCTCGTGGCCTTCGTCATCCTGGCGCTGGGGTTAGGCGCAATATCGACGGGCGTGGTGGTGGCGATGCGTTCCGATGCGCGCACGCAGGTCAATCGCACCGCGCTGCGGGTTGCGCAGTCCCGCCTCGAAGCCGCCGGCGTTTCCGAGATGCTCGTGCCGGGCACCCGCGAAGGCCTGGTCGCGAACAAATTCCGGTGGCGGCAGACCGTTACCGAAGTCCGTGTCGCCGGCGACACGCGTGCGCCGTCGGGCGCCCAGCCGGCCCCCGCAAGTGGTGCCCTGAAGTCGTTCTGGGTTGAAGTCGCCGTCGAGGCGCCAGACGGCGCCGCCACGAAACTTGCGGCGTTGAAGCTTGCGACAGAGGCGGGACAATGATGCGGGCGGTGAACAGCCGGCTGATCTCTCGCGTCGCTGCCCGCAGGAAGGGTGAGCAGGGGCTGACGCTGATCGAGTTGCTGCTGTCGCTTGCCATCCTCGCGATCTTGACCGGCTTTCTGGCCGGCGGATTGTCGATGGCACGGCGGGCCTTCGGCGCCGATCGCGCCGGCGAAATCGGAAGCGAAACCAGTGCCGCGATCCAGACCGTGGCGGCGCTGGTCGGGTCGGCGCTGCCGGTCCGGTTCGACGGAGCGGGCCCAAAGGACGCCATCGGGTTCGACGGCCGCGGCGAGGTGATCTCCTTCGTCGGCTTGAGCGAGGGGCGGTCGCTTCGGGGCGGGCCGCACAGGATCATGCTGCGGCGAAGCGGCAGCGATATCGTCGCGGACTTCGTCGCGCTCAACGGCGCCCGATCGAAGGAGAGCCCTGAACCATCGCCAACCCGCGTTGTGGTGCTCAGCGGCGTGCGCGACATCCGTCTCGGCTATTTCGGCACCACGGATCCAAAGGTAAAGCCAGCCTGGCGTGCGGACTGGCTGCGCGCCGAGCGGCTACCGGATCTGGTTTCGATCCGGATTGAATTTGAGGATGAGCGGCGCAACGAGCCCGCTGCTATCGTGGCGCTACGCCAAGGCTGATGCCTGACCAATTTTTCGAAAACATCGTGCCGGAACAACAAGATGAGCCGATAACTGAATGCAGTTAAAGCGGGCTGTGAGGCCGGCCGAAGCCTCACGCGACCGGGCGGAGTCCAATGAGACTAGAGCATGATCCGGAAAAGTGTGTAGCGGTTTTCCGAAAAGATCATGCTCAAACAAAAAGATAAAGCGGGATGACGATTCGAAGAAAAGTCATCACGCGTTAGGTCAGTCGATCGCCCTGCTAGGCCGGCCCTTGACGGCTACTTTGCATGGGGTTGTTTTCGATATTTCGTCTGGGCGATCAACGCAGCATCGGGCCGGACCTGCCCTCATCATGCTCCAGGGCCGCTCGTTACCCTTCGTAAAGAATTAGTAAATAGGCTTCGTCCATTCGAATCGAATGTGACGATCATGCCTGTCGCCAATCTGCCAGCCCGCGCCGGTGGCCTCCACGTCCTCACGGCGTGGGGCAGGGATTTTGCGCAGTGGTGGCTGTCGGGCTTGCGCGATGCGGTTCCCGCACGCTGGCGCGAATGGGCTGCCGGCGAGGCGAGACCGGCCGTGACGCTTTGGCGGGATGGCGACAGCGTCACGTGCCGCCTGACGTCTGCCGCCGGCCCGGTGGAAATCCGGATTCCCTCATCCCACTTCAGCGTGGCCGCACTCGAACAGTGGCTCACCGAACAGGGCGTGTCACGGGAGGTTGTGACAGTCGCACCGGTGATTTCGCGCGAGCTTTTCTTTCTGCGGGAGTTGAGCGTGCCCAGGGCCGCCTTCGCTGCCCTGCCCAGGATCCTGGAGCAGGACATCTTGCGGCGGACGCCATTCCAGCTTCCGGATATCTGGCATGCCGCCACCGCCGTCGGCGAGGGGGCGGACGGCGTCGTGCAGATGTGCCACTGGATCATCCGGCGCGATCGCGCCGAGGCCGCCTTGTCGGAGCTCGGTCTGGCGTCGCGCGATATCGATTGTCTGGCGGTGACGGATGCCGGCGGTGAGGCCGTGCCCGTGATCACGTTCCGCACCGTGAGCGACGAAGATCCGGCGTGGGCGTTGCGCGCGGTCCGGCTGCTGGCGGTCGCCGCGCTTGGGGCCGTCCTGCTCGGCCTCGTCGTCTTCG
Organism: Bradyrhizobium paxllaeri; assembly: GCF_001693515.2. Taxonomy (NCBI): domain Bacteria; kingdom Pseudomonadati; phylum Pseudomonadota; class Alphaproteobacteria; order Hyphomicrobiales; family Nitrobacteraceae; genus Bradyrhizobium; species Bradyrhizobium paxllaeri. The sequence continues at coordinate 6,198,652 of NZ_CP042968.1, read as the reverse complement.
AATGGCGCCAGGCCAGCGTTGCCGCCGCGCTGGAGACGGCGCTCATCGAGGCGCGGCAATCGGCTCAGAGCGGCCGCGACGGGATGGATCCCGCGGCGCGCCTGTTCGCAATGAAGGCTGACACCGGTGTTCTCGCGGTGTGGGATGAGCTGTCGCGCATTCTGCCCGACCATACTTTCCTGACCGAAACCCGCATCGCCGACGGCACGGTGACGCTTTCAGGGTTTTCAGCTGATGCCGCAGGTCTGGTTCGCATCATCGACCAGTCTCCGCTGTTTTCCGGCGCGACGCTGACGTCTGCGATCACGACTGACGCGAACGAGCGCAAGGATCGCTTCAGCATCCTGTTCAAGCTGCGCGGCGCCCGTGCGGCGCGGCCGGCCGCAAGATCCCGGACTGCGCCATGATTGGAAGTCTGAAACTGGCGCGCGGGACGCCGTTCCTGGCCTTCAACGCCGCCGCGATACTCTTCGTTCTCATCTTCCTCGTCGCACCCATCCTGGGACACTTTGCCTCGCGGGGCGAAGAGATTTCGGACCATGCGGCGCAGCTTGCGCATTTCCAGAACGTGACGCGCACGGCAAGGAAGTCGGCCGGCAGCGTCGGGCTGACAGGCGATCCCTTCCTGCCCGGCAATGAAGAGCGCCTTGCCAGCGCCGATCTGCAGGCCAGCCTGAAATCGATGGCCGCGAATGCCGGCGTCAACGTGCTCGCGATCCGGGGATTGCAGGGGGGCCGGTCCCAGTCGCTGCCCATGATCGCCGTCAGCGTCGAGCTCGAAGGGCCGTTGAAGGCCGTTCGCGACATGATCTTTGCGATCGAGAATCAGACGCCGCTGTTGTTTGTGTCCTCAGCTTCGTTCCGCAGCCTGGCGGACGGGGAGGACGGTCCGATTAGGGCGGAGTTCAGGGTTCAGGGTGCGATCCGGAACGGTTCGCAACCTGCCGGTGACCGGGCGGTGGATGGCCAGCAAGCCGGTCGCCGATCGGCCTTGGTGGAGCGGACGCCATGACATCGTTTGCCCAGATGGTGCAGCTCCGGCTGGCGGGCGTGACCGGCTCCCCGCGGCAATTCGTAAGCTCCAGGCTCGCCGCCATGCTCGGACGGGCCGAGTTGCCCGGCCGAAGCGAATTGGTGGCGCTGCGGCCCGCGACGCGTGTCCTCATCATCGGCTTTTCGGCCGTCATTGGGCTCGCCGCGGTGGCAACGTTCAGCGCGGTGATTTCGCTCGAGCTCTCGACGGTCACGGCCCCGACATGGCTTGGCAGAAGCAACTCGGCCGCAAAGGGCGCCAGTGCGCGCGCCTCCGCAGGCTTTGAGAATATCTTGCAGCGTCCGCTGTTCTCGCGGAACCGGCAGGTTTTTGTCGCGGCGGAGCCGGTCTCCGCGCCACCGCCGATGGCGGCGACATTGGATTCCGGAATTACCCTGAAAGGGGTGTTCATGAGCGACGGGGTGGCCAAGGCGTTCCTGACGTCGTCGCAAAATCCGGTTGGCGTGTGGGTTCAGGTCAATGAGCAAATCGATGGCTGGCGCGTCGCGGCGGTTACGCCGGACCAGGTCGTGTTGGAGGGGCAGGGCGAGAAGCTGACCGTTCCCCTGCATGCGAGCGGGAGATGATTCGCGCGCTCCGCAAGACCTGCGACCGTACCGGCCGCTTTTTCGGCGACACGCTGGCGTGGCAGCCGTCCGGTCGGCAATACGTCGTCGTGGCATGGGGCCTGATCGCCGGCGCGATCTGGCTCGCACTTGGCCTTGCAGGCGATCCTGGCTGGGTATCGCTCGCCTTGGTCGGCTGCTACCTCGTCGTTCTCCTGGCCAGCGTATGCGCCATAGACGGCCGTTACGGCATCATTCCGGACAGCATGGTCCTGGCGCTGGCCGCTGGCGGAGCGCTACAGGCCTATCTGTGGGCCCCGGTAGACCTCTGGTCGCGCGGGGTGGAAGCTGTGCTGGTCTTTGCCGCCGCGGCCCTGTTTCGCGCCGGTTATCGCTGGCTGCGGGGCCATGACGGGCTGGGGTTCGGCGACGTCAAATTTGTCGCGGCGGGCACCTTTTGGATCGGCGCGGAAGGGATCCCCGGCTTGCTGTTGATCGCGGTGGCTTCCGCCTTGGCCAGCTTGCTGATCCTGAGAGCGCAAGGACATGAGCTGGATCGCAAGCAGGCGATCTCGTTCGGCCCGCACCTTACCATCGGCCTTTGGTGGATCTGGGTGTTGGGACAGCAGCCGGTTTAGAGCGGGGCGGCTTTCAGGTGGACATCAAGTCAGCAATGGAAAAGCCGCCCGAAGGCGGCCTTTCGCTTCATTGAGGAAGATGGGATCAGGCGGCCAACGCTGCCGGCCGCGATTTCCGGCGATAGGCCATGAAGCCGATGCCGGCGAAGCCTAGGATCAACATCGCCCAGGTCGATGGCTCGGGAACGGCATTTACCTGAATCGAGACGTCGGCCAGTTGCTGGTTTTCCGCGCTGAAGAGCTTGAGATCGAAAGTGTAGACGCCGGAGGCATTCGGATTGAAATTGATCGGGCCACCTAGAAAGGCGAAGCCGAGATTCTCGCTGTTCTGATAGAGCGGCCCGCCGATCGGCGTATTGTCCCCGATTATAATCGGATCGAATGCCAATGATCCTCCGGGACCGGTAATGGTCAGCAGCGAATGGGTGCCCACCAGCGAACCGGGGTTGACCGAGAACTCGAAATTCCACAGTGCCCTGCCGGGCGGAGTGCTGCCCACAGGCGCGATGTACAGATTTCCTGTCGGCGAGATCGGCCCGATAAATCGAAGGGAGGCGCGCAGTCCGAGCTCGACCCCATTATCCTCGGTGTCGACCGTGAAATGGCCGTTACTGGTGCCGCTCCCCTGGGTCCAGCCCGATGCCAGATTCTGATTAAACGTGACGACCGCCGAGGCGGAGCTGACAAACGACGTCAACGCCAGCGCGGCCCCCAGACCGATCAAGCCCAGCGACGAAAACCGCATAATACCCCCCCCATTTATTAGTGGTTGTATTTCCCTTAAACACATTCCTTTAATTTGAGTCAATCTCCGGTGGGGATAACACTTCGTTGCACGTGAAATCGGCTCTCGACCGGTTCCGCATTGCGGAACGGATCCGTTTTGGTCGGACGCCTTGGGGTTAAATCCAGCCGGAGCTAATCTCAAAATGGCCTATCCTTGGCGGACCATAACCGCCGTGCAGTTCTCGCACATAGGATACCGGCCGCGCCGCCCGCCATTTTCTCCAGCGCATCGATCAACGTGCCGTGCCGGTCCGGCGTAATGGTCTGCAAAACCTCCAGCAGCACTGCGGCGCCGAACACGATGCAGCAAACGAGGATCAGCCGCCGAGGGTAGGCGAACCAGAACAGGGCGCCGAGGATGGCAAACGCGATCACGTGCTCGAAATGCGCGTAGGTTCGCATCGCCGGCCGCATCAGGTACGGCGCGAGCTTGAAATAGATTGAATAGACAAAGCCGATGTGCGTCAGCGTGGCATAGGCAATCACGATGATCGCGATCCATGCCGCTACCGGCATTAGCTTGGTGACGAGCTTCCGGTTCATACCGGACTTGTGCATTGGCGATCGCTTTCGCGCGAATGATTTGGCTGCTTAACCTTACCGTGGTGAAGCGTCGGGATGAGTAGTCTAGCTTGTCAATCTTCGTGCTCGACCGCAGCAGGCAGCAGTTCCTACGCGCAAACGGCGGCGTGCGGGCGGCGGTTCTTGCCTTTCTGCTACTCGGAGCAGGGTTCTTTACAATTTAATGTATTAAATAAATTGTTTAATGGGCCGCCCATGCTGCCATGTGGCTCGGCTCGGAATTCGCCTTGCACAATCAAGTTGGCGGACAAAAAAGAAGCCGCCCAAATGGGCGGCTTCTAACTCAGACACGGCTGAAATCATCAAGCGAGGCGAAAGCCGATCTTCTTCGGGGTTTCCCGGCGGCGATAGGCCAGAAAGCCAACGCCGACAAAGCCCAGGATCATCATCGCCCAGGTCGACGCCTCGGGGACAGCCGCCACCGAGGCGTTATCGACCACAAAGTCTCCCGCGGGCACACCCTGTCCGTGGAAATTCAGTGCGAAAGTGTAGGGGTTGGCAGCGCTGGCCGTGAAAATAGCTGAGTATACGGTCCATCCGCTTGCCAACGTCTTGGCCGTGAAAAGCGGGGAAAGCACGCCGTCCACGCTCGACTGGAGGGTGGCATCGAATGCGTTACGCCGACCATTGTTGGGGGAGTAGACTTCGAAGCTCACCTGGTAGCTCTGACCCTGTGTCAGGCTGATTTCCTGGGAGATCGACTCGTTGGTGTTGTCCGAAACAAAGTAAGCGCCATAGTTACCACCATTGGGTGCAGTGGGGATCGGCTCCCCGAACGCGCCGGTGGGATAAGCGCCACCTTGATTATAGGCAATGACAACTTGAGGGTAGGTGGCCTCACCGCCGGTATTCACCGTCCAGCCCAAGAAATTTCCTGTTTCAAACCCGCCGTTTAGCAGCACATTCGCCTGCGAGGCGCCGCTCTGAAGAAGAACGCCAATTAATGCAGCGCCAGTAAATTTGAGCAGCCTATTCATTTTATCTCTCCTGGAATTTAATAAGATATTAATATCTGCGAATTCATGCCAAGTCAACTGCCGCGTATGACATTCCAATCATTCGCCCATCCGTTCTTTAGCATTTTTGCCCATTTATTGAACTGTAGGGCCAGTTTCAGTGCCAATTCTCGACTAGTCGATTGCAGACTAATATCTTTCGAGAAAACCTATCTCAAATTGCACATTATTCAAAATTTCGATCCTTTTTTTCAAGGCCAATTAACGTTGTCCACGATGTGATCGCCGCCCTGGCAGAAACCCCGAACGTGAAGCGCTATTGCGGGGGAACCGAAATAGTTAAAAGCTGAGACCAAAACTCCGAGGCTGACGCGGCTAAGTGGCTATTGTCGAAGTAGGCCGGTCGCCCTTCGATCGTTGCCGAACAGGAGCCTGTTCGGCAAAGAGCTCGCGAAGGTGAAACGGTGGCCTCTATCGACGGCCCGCTTTGCTCCAGGACGTCAAAGAAATAATCGAACTTTGACCAGTATTGCTGACTTGTGAATTCTAAAGATTCGGCAGGCGGCTTGTTGGGGTAAGCGTTGGCTAGCGCCTCAGGAACGCTTTGCTTTGCTCCCGGTAGAGGCTCCCATATCACAACTCGTAGCCCCATTTTTCTTAAGTGGGTGACGGTTGCCGAAAATTGGCGCTTGAATAGTGCGATCGATTCTTCCTTGGGTAAGCTTATGGTTTCCGAGGTCGTGAGAAATCCTTCTCGCGCCTGCAGCCACGTCGATACCAGCAACGTATTCTTGATCTCGGGCGACCTGTTGAGAAACTCAAGTACTTCATTATTGAATTCAAAACAGCCCCGATTATGTACGAGGTGAATTCCTTGCAGCGGCGGACAGGAGTGTCGAAAGATAAAGAAAGCGGATTCCCCTCTCGTATTTAGCCACTTGTCGAATGCCCCGTATGCAGCCCATGCATGCGAGTCCCCGTAAATCAGCCAGGTCGGCTTGGTGTTGGCTGCTCCAATCCTGCAAAAACTGGTGAGGTGGATTTTGCCCGACTTGAATTGGCATGGAAGCTCCTCGGTTTTGTCGGCGGTAAAGCTGGCCAATTTGATTGCCTCGGGCGCATAACGTTGCGGAAGGCCGTGCCCAGCATAGATCCAGAAACAGATGATGGCCGTTGCCGCAATCCCAGCAAGGTAGCCAGTGCCCAAAGATCGAGCGGTCCCTAAAACGCGATTTGTCCGGACCGGCTCCTCCACTATGTGGAATATCGCGGACGCGATCGCCAGCGACAGCGTGAAGGCGAACCATTTGGCTGGTTTGTTATAGCTTTCCGCCATGAGCCGCGCGGCAAAGATATGGACCGGCCAGTGCACTAGGTACAGCGGGTACGAAATTTTGCCGATATAGGCTGCCGCCGCATTGCTCATGCAACGTGAGAAACGCGTTGTTTGACCGGTCGATGCGAGAATTACGAGTGCCGCGCCGATTGTTGGCAGCAGAGCAAAATAGCCAGGAAAGTAGGAGGCTTTTTGATAGCCTAGCAGGCTCCAGGCGATCAGACCGATACCGATGACCCCTGCAATTTGGCTGACCAGCGGTCGAAGGGTGAACCGGGCACGCAGCCCCACAATCAACGCTCCCAGCAGCAATTCCCAAGCGCGTGTCGGCAAGAGATAGAAAGTGGCTTCCGGCTTGAGTTGAACAAACAATATGTTCAGAAAAAATGAGAGAAAGAAAATGGCGAGTATTATCTGCCAGACATGGCGCCTCGCGTATCGGTAGGCCAGGATTAGAAAGAGCGGATAGATCAGATAGAATTGCTCTTCAACGGCGAGCGACCATGTGTGGAGCAGGAAGGCTGAACTGCTATCGAGCCCGAAATAGTTTACAGTCCTCCAGTAGTAGATATTAGCAACGTAAGTTTGCGCGACGATTGCTTGCTTCGATAGTTCAATCAAATTGGACGGATACAGCCATACAAGCCCCGCCAGAAAAACAATGAGGAGTGTGGCAAGAAGGGCGGGGGCGAGGCGGCGGATGCGATTCAGGTAAAAACTGCCAAGACTGAATGAGCCGGCATTGATTTGCCGGCTGATTATCGAGGTGATCAAGAATCCCGAGATTACGAAAAAGACGTCGACACCCGTGAATCCACCTTGGCCTAATTCCAGCAGGTCAAAATGGAACACCAAAACCATCAAGACAGCGATTGCCCTCAATCCGTCGATGGCCGGAAAGTATCGATCATCTGATGCGCGATCGGCGGTCATGCCCTTGCTGTCGAATATGAGCGAATGAGAAAATGTCTTCATTGGCGAAATGCTGGGCTTTGAAAACTGAGAATTGTTCGAGCAGAGTACTAAGATCGAATGGCTCACCTAGCACGGCTTGCCTATGGCGCGCTCATCAATAGAAGTGGAAGGTCGGATGGGTCAGTCTGCCGCCCGATTTATTCGTAGGGGTCCGTGCTTGCATCCAGATGAGCCTCGATAATCATTTTGGAACGATGCACGCTTGGCAGATTGCTTGATCTATTTCCCTACCCGACATTCTCGTAGCAAGGATATTGTCTTCAATTGTTCGGCCATTTGGTGATTTGAGGTAAGGACTACCCAGCCCCTCTTTGCGCCCGTTTCTTCCCTTGATCCTGTCGTGGGGTAGAAGCAAGACAATTCCGGAAGGTCGGACTTTTCGACATAGGCGAGGGTTAGTTCCTTGTCCGGCGCATAGTGGTCGAAGCCATAACCCGCATCGTCGTCCACCTTGAAATCGTCGATCAGGACGACGGCGCTAGTGTAGTGATTGAAAATCAGTTCGAGTTCTTCCCGCAACGGGAGATAATTTTCCCAATGAGAATCCAGATAGAAAAGTTGTCGTGCGTCCTTTTCCGACGATCCTCGGGCAATCCGTTCCCTCAAAAACGGGACTGAGGACTGCAGGTAAATTTTCGCATTCGCGAATTTGGCCAACCGAGCCCGCGAAAAAGCCCAATAGCGTTCTGCAAGTTCGACGGTTTCCAATGGAAGGCCAAATTGAGCAAACCATTCAGCCGTAGTGCCGCGAAATGTCCCGGTCTCGACGATACTTTCAATTCCTAGCACGTGAATGATCTGGCGGGTGGCTTCCAATCTGGAAGTCATGCCGTTCATCGCAAAACCCCAAGGATAAAACTTTCCTTTGCTGCGAGAATAGTAGTCCACAAGGCCAATGACGTGTTGAAAATTCATAACCCACCGTAAAGTGATGATGCAAAGTATGAAGAGCTTTTCCGCTCAGGTTGGTTTCGGGAGATCCGTATTTTTAAGCGCTTCGGAAAACAAATCCATCGGTAAATCTGTCTTGGATTCTGGGCTGGTTTAAATATCCTGCCGTGGTCATCTGCTGAACGATCGCAATAATAATCGCCGGGATGCGGTGCTTGTGCCTTATTGGGCCCTTCTACCCGGTTCAGAGCTGCTTTTGAGACAATTGAATCTTTAACCTTACCTTTGGCCGGACAAGTCAGAGGGGGCGCCGAGCCGTGTTGGCTGTTGGCTAGCGGTAGCGGTAAACGTTCCAATAAGGAAAACCATCGACTGCGGGGCGATCGCTTAGGCGAAGTCCAATGGATTTTCGATAAGATTGCCGAAAGACAAAAATCAACGAGTATGGATGGGATCGAGTGTTTGTGGATCGGCGAAAAAGCGAACGTCGCGCCTGCCATGGGGCGGCAAAGGTTCAGCTGGGCGTCGGCTCGCTGCCGCGCGATTGCACGATCACGGACATATCAGATGGCGGCGTGCGGATTATTGCTGAAAATCTCGATGTGCCCGAAGAGTTCGCACTGATCCTTCCAACCGGTCGCCCGCGACTGTGCCGGAGATGTCCCGATCGCTGTTGAACTACGTCGGACCGGCGTTGGCGGAATGAATGTTACGCGGCTCTCGTGACGTGGGCAACGGGCTTGATCGTCATGCGATCGTGGTGAGCTTGAAGGGCCGCACGCAGAACCGACAATTGCTTATGCGCCTTCAATCGTCGGAAGCCCTTGTTGGCCTCGATCATGCCGGCCGCGACCCATCGCAAGGCCATGCCGGCATCCCGCCAGCGTTTGACGTTGCGCGTGACGCGGCGAATGGTACCCATCATGTTCTCGGCGATGTTGGTACAGGCGAGCGATCGACGCAGCTCCTTCGGCAGCTTCAACCGGACGACAGTCAGGATTTCGTCGAGGCCTTCGAGAATGCTGGCCGCTACGCCGGGCCATTGCTGGTCGAGTCGACGCGCGAGATTGCGGATCAATTTTTCAGCCTTGTCGGCATCATCGAGCTCCCAGGCCTGGCGCAGCACCCGACGGGTGGCCGCATGATGCTCTTTCGGCAGGCGTTCCGTGATGTTGCGCGCCTTGTGGATCTGACAGCGCTGGATCGCGGCGGCCGAACCGAAGGTGCGGCGGATCGCCTTCGACAACGCTTTCGCGCCGTCGACGATGAACAGTCTTGGCACCGTCGGGGCGAGCCCGCGGGAGACCAGGTTGTCCAGCAGGGCTTGAACCGTTGCGGCGTTCTCGGTTGCCCCTTCCACCAGCGCCAGCGGATGCTTGTTGCCTTCACCGTCGACCCCGATCGCGGCGACCAGCACGAGATCGTCGCCGAGATGCAGCCCGTCGATTTGAACCACCAGAAGGTCGAGCGCGGACAGATCGGCAGCCATGAAGTCGGCCAGCCGCGCCGCCGACAGCGCCACAAACCTCCGCGAGGCCGCCGACTTCGAAACCCCCGATCCGGGCGGTGCCGGCACATCACCCTCGGGCAGCCGGACAGCGCGGCCGAACCGGCGCGTCGATACATTGATCAGCATCAGGTTCATCGCCCAGCGACCAAGCCAGTCCTCCTCCGCCGCCGTTTCCCAGCTCGGGATCGTGACCTCGCGGCCGTCCAGGCCCCGGACCCGCGGGCGCTCGACCTCGATCTTGCCGCCGTGGAAGCCGATCCGTCCCCGCGTTCGGCCCCAACGGTGCGCCCGCCGCGCCGCGTCGCGACCGTGGCGCGGCCCGCAGGCCGCCGTGACATCCGCCTCCATCATCGTGCCGAGCGCCTCGATCCCTGCCGCAAGGCAGAACCGATCGAAGCTCGCCCGCACTTCTGCAAACGCTTCGTCCACAGCCCCGGTCGCCGGCGAACCAGCCGGTGTGATATCTCTCGTCATGGCGTTGCTCTCCTTTGTGGAATCAGCACCCCGAGCCTACCGGCTCAAGGGGGGCAACGCCGACCTCTTCAGAAATTCAACAGAACCCCGGGACATCCCCACTGTGCCGGCTGGCATGGCGCATCGGATGTGAGTTCGGCGCTCAGTTTATCGATCATCTGGCCAAGACTCCATCAGACCATTCCGCTCCACGGGGTAGTGCAAGGACGCCGGAATATGCGTAAAGCAAGTTCAGCTTTGTTTGCGTTTTGCCTAGCGCTCACGATCGTCCCCGAAGTCGCGGCAGCCGGTGGCACGTTTGTCGTCGCGCGGGGGTTCCGCGGGATTGGCTATCCAGGAGCCTACGGCTACGCGCGCCTCTACGGTCATCCATTTGACGATGGCTACGACTATCCGTCCGGCTACGGGGAATATGCCGAGTACGGTCCTCGGGCCTATCGCAGTGCGACTGCCTGCTATGTGGTGCGCCGTGTCTGGACCAGCAGGGGGTGGCGGCAAAGAGCGGTCAGCGTCTGCGACTGAGCGCTGGCCTCGAGGCGGCGTGACGTCGGTCCTCAGATCAGTCTAGAAATCAAACGCCCAGGCGAGGCTATGCAGAAGCAGCCACGACCAGCCAATCATGGCTGTGGCGATGGCAAACAGGTAGGCGCACCTGGTAACGGTCGGACGCATGAGGTTACTTCGCGGCGAGCCGATTGACGGTGGTCGGCGCCTGCAGCGCGGCCTGGGTCTGGCATATGGCCCGACGCAGTCTCAGTACTTCAGCGTAACGGTCTCTCAGCGACTTCGTGGCGGGTAGTGCCCGAACGTTCTTCGGTCTGCTCAAAGGTTGGCGCTTCACGTAATACCCCGCAAGGTGATGCAATCAATTCGGCCAAATACGGTAACTCGAAAACAACCATAGTTTCTCGCGGGGCATTCGCAATGCAACTTGCGCGTTAAGCTTGATAGCCGCGCAAAAGGTTAAATCGGGAACTTTGCTCTGACGGGCTCGAGAATGGACGAGCTTTAACCTGAACAGTGCCCCATAATCTGCGGCACCTTCCAAGCCGGACTATCTGGACGCCGCCGCCGGCACTTTGCCGACGTTTATACGCCAGGGCCAAGTCGCGAGGATGCGCTCGGCGTCGGCTTCGAGAAGTTTTTGTTTCGCGATGACTTCCTCCTTCACCGCTCTCAGATCTTCGTCCTGATAGAAGAAGTCGGAGCAGCGTGAATTGTAGTCGTTTGCGAGTGCGTTATAGGCGCGGATGTCTTCGGGGCCTCGAACCTGCTGCTTCACGACACGCAGCCGCTCCTCCTGGAAACGGCAGTAACGAACATATTCTCGCGCAAAGCGCTGACCCTTGCCGACGGGAGGAAGCACTTCCGGCTCCGCTTTTGCGTCAGGCGGATTAGGTGCTGAGGCGACGGAAAATGCCGCTCCTCCGTCGAAAGCCCAATACGCAACCAGAAGTCCAAGCATGACCAGCAGCGCTGCGACCGCAAGCGCGGCCTTTCTGACATGAGGAACGGTGCGGCTCCGGACCGGCACCGCAAGGCCGGGGTTCTGCACGACAGCAGTCGAGCCGGCCTGCAGCATTTCGCGCAGTATGTCCCCGACTTTGGCGAGGCGTGCAGCCGCATCCGGAATTGACCCGAAAGCGACGAGTGCGTGTTCCAGAACCTGCTGTGCCGTACGATAGTGCCGTTGGCTGCTGAGATCGCCGAGCAAGCCAAAGACGCGATCCGGAGTGACATTCGTTTCGCCGTCGTCCAATTCCTGGCGTGCGTCGAGCAACAACAGCGGCTCGTATAGCGACGTCCAGACGTGCAGCGTTTCTGCCAATCTCTCAACCGACGACGCGTCGCCCGGTTGTTGTTCCAGCGCGTGGCAGGCGCTGTCGACCTGCTGATCGGCGTTGATGCGCACTTTCGCAGTCGCGTGCCGATAGGCTTCCAATAGCGGTGAATGTGTTTGGATAAGCGTCGGTTCGCGGGTTGCGAGGATTTGGTGCGTGGCTTCCAGCAGTGGTTCTGCGGCTGCTTCAATCGGATCGTAGGCCTCGATAACGGCCACGCAATGCGCGTCCAGGAGATCGTCCAGCCCATCCCTCACGCTCGCCAGGGAAGGTGGAGGCCAACCGGCCCGATTCCGGAGCGCCTGCAGGGTCTGATAGATTTCCATCACATCGATGGAATTGTGCGCATCGATCAGTCCAAGGAGCAGTTCGCTGGAGACGCCGCGCCGCACCGCATGACGCGCAATGAAGTTGGCCGCTGAGAGCGGAGCAAACTGGGTCGATGTTTGCAGGACGTCGTCGTCGGAAGCATCGACGGGCCGCTCAGTGTAGAAGAGACCGACGCGATCGGGCGCGCTGTCGAGAGGATAGGAGAGCTCACTCGCAAGACGTCGAACCGGGTCCAGAACAGCTGCAGACGCCTCCGCCAGACTCGTCTCCCGCGCGATATGCATCTCGCGTGCCCGGCTGAGGGCAGAGTGGATTTCCGAAGCCGTTGTGCCAGGATCGATTCCGAGGAGGCGGAACGGCTGAGCTGACGAGTCAAACCTGGAAGGCGAGATGTTGTTGGCCGAATTGATTGCCATATCTGGGATACCCGACGTGCTCTCCGCTGACGTAACCTTGTGGAATGGTTACGACAAGCCGCTGGTCGAGATGGTTGATGTATCAGCCACGTCGAAGTCGTTTCTGAGCCGCACGCCGATCTCTTGTATTCGACAACGCCAGAGCTTGCGATCGATACGGGGGGCCAGCCTCCGGCCGAATCGTCAGCATGGCATTCCATGGGTTTGACCCATAGACCGTAACGACAAATCCGCTAGCAAGGCAACCATCGATAGTGCGCAGCGACTTCATGACGAGGCCTGCGATCTCATCCGTATGACGAATCTGTTTGCCGTCTGCGCTGGTGGGCGGGGCGGGCTGGGGTCCGCATCAGCTTGCCTGCTGGGTGGAAGCGGGGGCGGTAGGTTCTGGCTGCCGATTTTGACTGCGGCCGGCGACGTGTCGAGAGCGTCTGGCGGCGGCTGTTCGGAACGAGCTTCGTTCGCAATGCCCTTCGGTATGGCCGCGACTTTTTGGGCTCCGACCAATCTCATCGTCGGTGGACATAACGAAATCCCCGATCGAGCCTGAAAATCACGAGGTCAAGGCCGGATTCTTGACGTCGATCACCTTGAAGCCTTTGAAAAACACGCTGTGCCGGATTGAATCGGAAAGGTGCCGCGGAGGCGTGGTGTCTTCCTTCCCCGTGAGAATAACCCGCAGCCGCCAGAGCGACAGGCCCGCAATCCTGCAAATGTCGACCATGGCTGCGTAGAATGCGCCGTAGTTCTTCAGAAAGTGGCGTCTGCGCGCTTCCAGGAGATAGGGTGGCAAACGCTTCGGTTTGCTGTTCACACCGGTGGATTGACCGACAAGGTGGACCACGCGACTTGCCGGAACGTACCAGGTCGGCCATCCCCGCTTCCTGGCATTGAAGCAATAATCGATGTCGTCGAAATAGGTGAAGAAGCCTTCGTCGAGTAATCCCGTCGCTTCCATCGCCTCGCGACGGATGATCATGCTGGCGCCCGCAACCCAATCGGTTTCGCAGGCATAATCGACCACAGGAGGAGCTACGATCCAGCGCTTTAGCAATCTGCTTACCGGTCCAATTTTTAAACTGCCTTCAAGTTCTCCCAGCGGTGACTGAAAGCGGAACGCAGACCGTTGCGGCGTGCCGTCGGGATCCTCGAGCCGGCTGCCGGCGATGCCGACTTGCGGATTCTTGTCCATGAAGTCGACGAGTGCCTTGAAGGCGTTCGGCCGGACGATCGTATCGGAATTGAGCAGCAGGAAATATTGCGGTTTGTCGGCGGATTCCAGCGCCGGCCGCAGGACCGCATTGTTGCCGCCAGTAAAGCCGAGATTTACGTCGAGCGTCTTGAGCGTGCACCAGGATGACCAGCCATTGTCCTCGATCGTGCGCTGGATGCGTTCGGCGGAACCATCTCCCGATCCGTTCTCGCAGATCGCGACATGGATGCCGGGGACGCTGGCGATTTCCTTTGCGACCGAATGCAGACAATCAATCGCAAGCTGGGTGACGCGATAGTTAACAATGACAACGAGCAATTTCACGGGTGCGAGACCAGTTGGTGCAAACAATCGGCGATCATTAATCTTGCGGACGGGAAAAGAAAAGACGTCTTTCGGGCTCTTATTTAATGCATTGGGATAAACGTTAAGGGGCGGCCATCGTTCCTGCGGCACACCGGCTGCTTTCATCGGGGGGCGAGCCTATCGTAGGGCTGGTGGAGACGACGTTGATATCGGCGAAAGCGTGCTGCGGGATCGCATTTTTTGGCGCAGCCGGTCGATCAGCAGATAGATCACCGGCGTGGTGTAGAGCGTCAGGATCTGCGAGACGAGCAAGCCGCCGATGATGGTGATGCCGAGCGGCCGGCGCAGCTCGGTGCCGGGGCCGGTGGCGATGACCAGCGGAATGCCGGCGAACAGCGCCGCCATCGTCGTCATCAGAATGGGGCGGAAGCGGGCGCGGCAAGCCTCGAAGATCGCGTCCGCCGAGGACAGGCCGCGGTTGCGCTCGGCATCGAGCGCGAAATCGACCATCATGATGCCGTTCTTCTTGACGATGCCGATCAGCAGGATGATGCCGACAAAGGCTATCACCGTCAGCGGAGTATTCGTCACCTGCAATGCCAGCAGCGCGCCGAGGCCTGCTGAAGGCAGCGTCGAGATGATCGTGATCGGATGCGCCAGGCTCTCATAGAGCACGCCGAGCACGATATACATCGCGACCAGCGCGCCGAGGATCAGAAGCGGCTGCCGGCCGCTGGTCTTGTTGAAATCGCCAGCATAGCCTTCGAAACTGCCGCGGATGCCTTCCGGCATATGCAATTCGTCGACTGCGCGCTGAATGTTCGAGATCGCGGTCTCGATCGGCACGTTCGAGGCGACATTGAAGGATATCGTTGTCGATGGGATCGACTGGGTGTGGTTGATCGCCAGCGATGCCAGGCCGCGGTCATAGCGAACAACCGCGGACAGCGGTACCTGCGCATCGTTGGCACCGGCCACGAAGATGCGATCGAGATTGGCAGGGTCGCTCTGGAATTTCGGGTCGATCTCCAGCACGATCATGTATTGGTTACGTTGGGTATAGACGATCGAGATTTGCCGTTGTGCAAACGCGTTGTTCAAGGCGTCGTCGATGTCCTTGACGCGGACGCCGAGCGTGGCGGCGGCATTGCGGTCGATCATCAGCGTGAGCTGCAGCCCGGCGGCATCGCGATCGCTGGAAATGTCGGTAATCCCCTCCACCGTTTCCATGCGCTTGGCGACGATGGGGGCCCATTTCTTCAGCAGGTCGACGTTGACGCTCGAGACCGTGTACTGATAGTCGGAGGAGCTGCTTTGACGCCCGCCGCCCCGAATATCCTGAGCGGGGAACATGTAGAGCCGTACACCCGGCATCGTTTCCAGCTTCTTGCGCAAGCGGTCGATCACGACCTGCGTACTTTGTCCGGGTCTCTCCTGCGGCGGCTTGAGGCTGATGAAGAACAGCCCCCGGTTCGCGGTCATGCTGCCGAGGATCGAGCCGACGCCAGCGACGGCGTTGTCCGATTCAAGGGCATCCTCGAGCTGTTGCTGAAATCGGGTCATCGACTGGAACGAGGTGTCGGATGAAGCCTGCGACGCACCGACGATGAGGCCGCTGTCGTCGAGCGGGAAGTAACCCTTCGGGATCTTGATATAGAGCACCACCGTCAGCGCGATGGTGGCAAAGAATATGAGCAAGGTCAGGAACGGGAAACCCAGCACAGCCCGAAGGGTCCAGGCGTAGAAGGCGACGATGCGCGACAGCGTGCCTTCGACCAGGCGGTCGAACCGGGTCGCGCGATCCGACGTGGCTTCCTTGATGTAATGCGCGCAGATCATCGGCGTGATCGTGAGCGAGACCAGGGTTGAGACCAGGACAGCAAAGGTCAGCGTCAACGAGAACTCGCGGAGCAGCCGGCCGGCGATCCCATCCATGAAGATTAGTGGCGTAAAGGCTGCGACCAGGGACAGGCTGATCGCGAGGACGGTAAAGCCGATCTGCCTGGCGCCCTCCAATGCCGCCGGATAGGGCGCCATACCGCGTTCGAGATTGCGATACATGTTCTCGATCATGACGATGGCATCGTCGACCACGAAACCGACCGAGATCGCGAGTGCCATCAGCGACAGATTGTCGATCGAGAAGCCGGCGAGCCACATCCCGGTGCAGGTGCCGGCCAGCGCCAAGGGCACCGAGACGCCGGCAGCAATCGTTGGCGTCAGCCGCCGCAGGAAGGCGAACACCACCATCATCACCAGGAAAACGGCCGCCAGCAGCGTGAATTGCATGTCGAGCACGCTGGCGCGGATCGTATTGGTGCGGTCGACCAGCGTCGAAATCTCGAGGCCGGCGGGCAGCCATCGTTTGAGCTCTGGCAGCAAGGCCTTCACGCGATCGACGGTCTCGATCACGTTGGCGTCCCCCTGCTTGGTGATCTGGATCAGGACCGCCGGCTGCTTGTTGAACGAGGCGATCGAACGGTGGTTGCGGACGGAATCCTCGACCTCCGCGACGTCGGCGAGGCGGACGAAATTGCCCGCCGAGCTCTTGATGACGATGTCGCGGAACTCGGCCGCGGTGCGCATCTGCTGGTTGGTGGAAATCGTCTCGCTCTGGCGGCCGCCGTCGAAGATGCCGACGGGCCCGAGCGGATTGGCATTGATGATGGCGAGTCGTACGTCGTCGGTCGCGATATCAGCATTCGACAGCGCCACCGGGTTGAGCGCGATCCGCACCGCCGGCTGATCAGCGCCGGAGACGGTGACCTCGCCGACGCCGGGCACCTGCGAAATGCGCTGTGCGATCACGGTGTCGGCAACGTCATACAGCGCGCTCGCTGACAGCGTCTTCGACGTCAGCGCCAGCACGAACATCGGCGTCGCCGACGGGTTCGCTTTTTTGAAGCGCGGCAGCGACGGCAGGTCACTCGGCAGGTCGGCCAGTGACGCATTGATCGCCGCCTGCACGTCGCGTGCGGCGCGGTCGATGTTGCGGCCGATCGCAAATTGCAGCTGGATGCTAGTAGAGCCCAGCGAACTCGTCGAGGTGATCTGCTCGATGCCCGCGATCTGGCCGAGCCGTCGCTCCAGCGGCGCGGCAACGGTCGCCGCCATTACCGCGGGATCGGCGCCGGGGCGGCTGGCAAACACCCGGATCATCGGAAAATCGACATTGGGAACCGCCGAGACCGGCAGGAAGACATAGGCGACCATGCCCACCAGGAAGAGCCCGATCGCCAGCAGCGTGGTCCCAACCGGCCGGCGGATGAAGGGCTCGGAAATCGAGGCCATGCTCTATGTCGTCCATGGCGCCGGCGGGGCCGGGCGCCGCATGTGGTGCCCCAGTCTTTCGAACCTGCCTGAGCGCTGAATTAAATTATTACCCAGCTACTGTCCGTTTAATAAGGTATTTACCAGATGGCGGCGGCCCTGAATAAGCCCTTCCGCAAATATAATTAGCTTTCCTGATGTCCGTTACTTGACGTTGACCGTTTTCCCAGTGGGTTCCATTCGTAAACCCTTTGAACACCGGTGACCAACAGTATCGATCCCGGAAATTCACGAAGATGAGTTCAGGGGCGATCAGGATGTTGGCCAAGATATTGGACCGGGCGAGACCCGGCGTCGGAAAGCCATTCTGGGGCGGCGCGTTGCGGTCTCGCGCCCGTAAAAATGCGGGTTATACGTTGCTCGAATTGCTTGTCGTGATGGGCATTCTGGCGGTTCTGACGGCAATCGCGACGCCGCAGTTGATGGGGTATTTCGGTAAAGCGAAGACCCAATCGGTGCAGCTGCAGATCGAGAATATCGGGACAGCACTCGAGCTCTATTATATGGAAAACGGTGCCTATCCCAGTGCCAGCGCCGGCTTGAAAGCCTTGGTCGAAGCACCGCCGGAGGCGCCGCGCTGGAACGGCCCGTATCTCAAGAAGGCGAAAAACCTGCTTGATCCGTGGGGGCGGCCTTACCAATACGCCATCTCCGACGGCCAGTATGAGGTCTATTCGCTGGGGCCAACCGGTAAGGCAAAGTCCGCGAGCACAGGAGCTGCCCCGGGGGTCCGGGGAGGTTAATGAGCTGGAATTAAATAGTTCCTTGAAGTCACATACTAGCGTGGATGACGTGGCCTGCAGTAAAATCAGATCGGTCGCGTGATCAATCGTTCGAATTTATTCCTAACCGATGATTGGACCTGACTATGACGTCGAGAATGGACCGTAGAACATTCCTGCAAGGCACGAGCATCGTCGCCATTTCGTCCCTGTTGCCTATTGGTACGGAAGCCGCCACGCTCGCGGTGCCACTCGTTGGGCCGACGCGACGATCCGCTCTCACAAGCGCCAGCGTCGCGGCCAAGTTCAATGGGGGAAGGTCCCAGGTTAATTTCAACTTTCTGTCTTTTGGCGCGGCGTACCCGTTCCTGAACTGCATGAAAACCGCGCAGAACTGGACCCTCAGGGACAACAGTGGCTGGCCCGCGCCCGACACGCTCGACTCCGACGGGTATCCCGTCAAGATCGTGAATGGTGGCGTGTACACCGTCTTCGATGTTCCTTCCCAAGCTTCACGGCCAGGGAATTATGTGATCACTTGGGATGGTAACGGCACGATTTTCTGCGGTATGAGCAATGTTGCCGTTAGTGGAAGCAAGACCAGCACCACCGGCAGCGGCCGTTATGTTTTCTCGACGACTTCTTCCCAATTTAGCGTCGGTATCTCCGCGATCGGGAATCCTTACATCACCAACCTGCAAGTTTTTCACGTCGACGACGAGGCTGCACTGAAGGCGGGTCAGGTTTTCGGGACGAAATTCAAGCAGAGGCTGCTCGAGGCCAATTTTGGCGTCATTCGCTTTCTCAATTGGCAGTCCGGAAACACCACGAACGTGACCACTTGGGCGACACGGAAGCCCGTGTCCTATGTGTTCTATGCGGGCCACGAATTCCGCTCGAGCCTCTATGCCGGCCTAACGACGAATTCTGGCGCGGCCTATGCGGCAGCGCTTCCTGGCTTCAAGCTGGTCGACAAAGCCACCGTTACCGTCAAGTTCAACGCCAGCTACAACGGCCCATGTACGCTAAACGTGAACGGAACGGGACCCATCAATATCCTGAGTGAATACTCGCAGCCTCTCAACTCAAGTTCTTATCCGATCGGGGGGACTTGGCAGAGCTTCGCGACCTTAGTTTATGACGCTACTTTGAATGCGTGGATCAAGCATGGCGCTGACATTGCGCGTGGAAGCTGTGGCATTGATAGCGGTTGCCCACCCGAGCTGATGGTTCGCCTCAGTGCGGAGGTCGGCGCACATCCGTACTTTGTGACGCCTGTATTGGCAATTGACCCCGCGACCGATTATATGCCGAGCCTCGCTGCATTTTGCCGTGACTATGGTCCTGCATGGATCATCCCGCGTTTTGAGGGACCGAACGAGACTTGGAATAACGCCAGCGGTTTCTATTCGACGAAGTATGCTGTCGCTAAGGCTGCAGCGTATGGGTGGGGAGCCGACGTGCATAACTGGTACGGCAAGGCCATGTCTGTGCTAGGTCAAATCGTAAGTATTGCTTACGCCGGAAATCGAACCAGATATCAGGTCCTGTGTGGAGTGCAGTCGGCAACTGGCGCGACGCTCTCGGGTACTGCATCCAGCAACGCAAGGCTTGCCTCCGCTAAGTATCTTGCGCAGTCGGGTCCATCGCAGACTCCGTATACCAAGAGCGCCGCATCCAATTGGGTCACGCATATCTGCACCGCCCAATATATTACACCTTCTGCCCATGGCACGACGGAAGAGAGTGCATATGCATCCGCGTACACGGCTGCCGCCGGAAATGCGAATTTGCAGATGGACATCGCAGCTGCTTATGCGAACACAGTGAATAGCGGCACGGGGTCCTTTACGCTCTCTAAGGTGACCACTTGGTACACTAACTGGAAAGTGTGGGCGCTGGGTTTTGGCATCACCAAGATGTGCGGCTACGAAGGAGGGTACTCGCCGGACTACACTGGTGGAGGAAAGTCCGCCGTAGACATTCTCCGAGCTGCTTCCAAGAATGCTACGTCACTAAATGGCTTCACTACCACCAATTATAACAATTTCGTTGGCTTATCGGACAGCAAGTTCACTGCGGAATTCCCCTCCTGTTTCCAACTATCGGGAAGAGCGCCTTCCAATGGAGCATGGTCTGTGCTTGAGGACATCTACCAATCCCCCAATCCGCCGCAGTGGAATGCCATCGTGGCTTTCAACCGTGTTTAGTTGCGCACACTGGTTCATGAAGGTGCAGCCAACGTTGGTAACTATGTCGATGAGGCTTTCATCGGCGGCTCCATAGCGCGGGTTCTCCTCCCTCCAAGTAGGGAGTGCTAGGCGCAGCCAAGCAATCTTGGAGTTTGGAAGGTTTGGTAAGTATCGCTAGCTGGCTATCATGACTTCCGCGAGGCAAGCGGCTTAAATTTATCAAGCCAAGTTGTTCTTCAGAAGAGGAAGCGTGTTCTCATAAAGTCGGCATGAGCTTCGATCGTCAATTCAGAGCGGTTCACCGTTTCTTGGCGCGCCTTGTGATCCAAAACGTGGCAGACATACATCGCAGAATACCAGTTGTCTGCCTTTTTGGGCCGGTGACCAGGTAAGCTTCGATCGCTTCCAATCTTTCGCACTTCGTGCTCGACGTTAAATTCGGAGATCGCCGCAAGTTCTCCACACCATTCGTTCGCAAAAAAGAAGCCAACATCATCAAAATACATGCTCACCGCGGGCAAGTATTGCTCCGGTCGACCAGCTAGGCAGCGTAGGGCCGATTTCGTAGCCGAATAAATATCGACGTCTATGGAAACGAACCCCAGTGGAGTTTCTGGGTTGATGGCTGCAGTGAACGCGTCAACGGTCTCGGCAATGTCGCCCCAAATGATTTCTGCACGACCTGTCAGTTTGCGCGAAAGCGCCTCTCTGTCTTCCATCGCGAAGTCGCCGGGATTCCATATTTCCGGATGGTCTCTATATCCTTGAAAGCTCGGAAGGCCATGGCCGGTATCAAACCCGATGATACGAAATTCGATGCCAGTCTCCGCCTGAATCAGCCGCGCCAAATCGGCCATGTTTAATAAGCCGGCGCCACTGGCGACCCCAAATTCAATTGCTGTGACGCGGGCCTTGCCGAAGTACTTAGCACAATCTGCAGCGCGCAACATGCCATAGAGATAGTTGGGGCGGCCGATCAATCCGAACCGCTCGCGATCCCTGAACGTCCCGTATCGATCGATCCATGAATCCTCACCAAGCAGTCGGTTCCACAACTTTCTCTTTATAGCTTCCATAGCCAGAACCACTAAAGCACCTTTCCAAATCGATGTAGCGACGCAAAGCGTCGCAAATGTTAATTGAAACCGCGATGTGAGGTATCCAAGGTTGCCGTCGTCCCCCTTCGAAGGCCGTTGGATGCCCGTTCGCTAAGCTCCAAAGCGTGTATATCAGTCGTGCGCTGGCCATGCGCTCGCTATCTTCCAGATTGGTTAGCATGCCTTGGCGACTATGCCCAAGCTGCGAAATGATCCTTTGCCGGGGACGATTCGGCGTGTTGGGGCCGGATACTCAGCTCGGAAAAGGCTAGGGTGCACGTTCCTGGATTAAGCGAGAAATACAAAAGACATGGTCGTTTTGATTTTGTTCCGGTATTTTGCTTCTGTATCCTCCGGAATCGTTCGAATATCAGCAAAGAAGTCCTTTAGGTCAGTTGTTATCGATGACGGCTAACTGGTTTGCTACCATTGCCTTTTTTGCGTGGCCGATCGTCGCGATCATTTTATATCGAACAAAATCTTTTTCGGAGGCAACTCTTTGGACTATTTTGGGTGGGTTGCTGCTGCTTCCATCAAATGTCGCCATCAAGCTCGAGATGATTCCGGCGTTCGACAAGAATTCCCTACCCAATCTTTGTGCATTGGTCGGGTGCATCGCGTTGGCATCACGTCAGGGTACCGTAAAATCGGGATTTGGCGTGGCTGAAATCCTGGCGATTGCTGCCATTGTAGGCCCGGTATTCACTTCGATTAACAATCGCGACACCCTGGTTTATGGACCTACGATTATTCCCGGCGTTGGGTATTATGACGGTATTTCGGCCCTGCTGAGCCAGCTATTGTTTTTGCTGCCATTCTTTATTGCTCGCCGTTTCCTTCAGAAATCCTCAGATACCGAGTCGATCATGCGCGTCCTTGTGATCGCCGGCTTGCTGTACTCGACTCTCATGCTTTTCGAGATCCGGATGAGTCCTGTGCTGTCGAATTGGGTCTATGGCTATTTCCCCTCCGGATTTGTATCGGAAATGCGCTATGGTGGCTTTCGGCCTGTGGTGTTCATGAAAAACGGTCTAACGGCTGCTTTCTTCATGATGACAGCTTTCCTGGCGGCGGTCGCATTTTGGCGCCTCAAGTCAGGTGCAGTCAGATTGTTTCCGCCTGCAGGTGTTTCGGCGTATTTGGCCGTCGTAATCATACTTTGCAAATCGGCCGGAGCACTCATTTATGCTGGCTGCATAGGATTCTTTGTGCGCTGGTCCAGGCCGAAAACGCAAGTGCGGATAGCAGTCGTGATCACCACCATAGGGATATTCTATCCATTGCTTCGGATTACCGACAACTTCCCGACCGGCGCGTTGCTCGATACGGCGATGATATTCAGTCAGGAGCGGGCAGAATCTCTGAAAGTGCGCTTCGATCAAGAGCAGCAACTTTTGGCGCATGCTTCGCAGCGCTTTTTGCTTGGGTGGGGACGGTACGGACGCAATCGCCTCTACGAGGAGAACTACGGCAAGGATATAAGTATAACCGACGGCGCATGGATCCAAACATTGGGACAGTTTGGGATCGTGGGCTTTCTGGCGCAATTTGGTTTGCTCGCTCTGCCAGTTTTTCGGGCAATGTCGTCTTTGAGACTCGCATCGTCGGTACGCGACAGGATTTTTCTTGCAGCACTTACACTAATCGTTGCACTGAACCTTATTGAACAGATACCCAATTCATCGATGAGCTCGTGGAATTGGCTTCTCGCAGGAGCGCTATTGGGCCGTGCTGAATATCTTAAGGCCGTCGCGAATAGTCCGAAGAAGCCATTTGGTGCTGCAAGCTTTGGTGGACATCCCTTGAGGGTAGGAGAGTGAAATCTCCGTTGCGATCCGACACGGCGTTTGGGGGGCGGGAAGAGTACCCGGTCGGAAACCTGTCATTTGGCTCATTTTGCGCTACGAAAAGCCCGATGCTGTCCTGCCAAATTGAACGATTGTCGTAGAATGTCTTTATCCGAGCAAATCTCCCTCAAGCAACGGGTGGTGAAAGCGGGCATATGGAGCCTGGCTGGGTTCGCGATTTCGCTGGTGATCCGTCTTGGCAGTAGTTTGCTGATGACCCGTCTGCTTGCTCCGGAAATGTTCGGAATTATGGCTGTCGCTTCGACTCTGATCGTCGGCCTTGCGATGTTCTCCGACGTCGGATTGAAGCAAAGCGTTGTGCAGAGCAAACGCGGCCACGAGACCGCCTTCCTGAACACCGCGTGGGTAATCCAGATTTTGCGAGGCGTCTTGCTATCAGCGGCGGCGCTCACTCTATGCGTGGTTCTCGTCATACTTGGTCAGTTGCAGCATATACCCGTAAACAGCGTCTACGCGGCCCCCGTGTTGCCGTACGTTGTTGCAGTCTTGTCGCTCTCAGTGCTGATCGCCGCCTTCGAGTCCACGAAAGTATTGGAAGCCAATCGCACCATTTTGCTCGGACGAATAATCGGCATGGAGATTTTTTCTCAGGCGATTGGATTGATCTGTATGCTCGGCTGGGTTCTGGTTGATCGGTCGATATGGGCACTAGTGGCAGGCACGATCTGTTCGTCTCTTGTCAGGACCGTCGTGAGCCATATGTGGCTGCCTGGGGTTGCAAATCGCTGGCAATGGGACAGACAGGTCGCGCACGAAGTCATTCATTTCGGCAAGTGGATATTGTTGTCATCGGTTTTCGGCTTCCTTGCGAGCAGCGGTGACCGTTTGTTGCTTGGTGGGCTGGTAGACTCGACCGTACTCGGTCTTTACGCAATCGCATCTCTGTTTGTGATCTCGGCTGAAGGGGTTCTATCCAAGATAATGACCGACGTAGCGTTTCCGGCCCTGAGTGAGATCGTTCGAACAAAAGGAATGAACCTAAAGGGGAATTACTACAGGCTCGTCGCCATTATCGCTTTGGTCTCGTATTTTTCGGCGGGCTTCCTTATGACTTTCGGCCCTTCCTTGATTCAATTGCTTTACGATCCCCGGTATCATGAGGCAGGCTGGATGCTGGGAATTCTTGCCGCAACCCTCGCGACCATGCCGTTTCGCCTTGCGGTCCAAGCATTTTTGGCTTTGGGAATGCCGAAGATTCAGTCAAACGTCATCCTGGTCAGGCTCGTTTCGCTATATGTGCTGGCTCCCTTAGGGTTTTATTTTTTCGGCCTCGATGGAGCGTTGATCATGATTGTATTCAGCCATTTTTCGTATCTTCCAATCATCATTTTTTATAGTCTAAAGCATGGCCTGTTCGATTTTCGTAAGGAACTGTATTTTCTCGTCTGGGTGCCAATCGGGCTTCTGGCTGGTAAGATTTCTGCTTTGCTAGTCGGACATTTCCTATGAGCAGATACGGTCGGCAGCATCGAGCGGGGTGCGCTTCGCTTGAGCGATCATGCACGCTATCGCTGCGCGATATATCACTTCGAAGCGAGGACCGCCGTTCGTGCGGGTGGTGCGAATTCCAATGAATAAACTGAAGACCGCTCTAGTCGAAACACTAAAGATCGTCTTGCCCGATCGGGTCAAGGCGTCGCTCCTACATCTGTCTTTCAACCTAGCCAGGGATGAGTTCGATCGATTTGCCTACGATTATGGCTTCGCGCCGAGTATGAAGTTCGGCTTGAGCGCCATGGCCAACCGCGGTTTTTCCCCGAGAACAGTTGTTGACGTAGGAGCGTTTGAAGGAGACTGGAGCAGGCTTGCACGAGAGATATGGCCTCAAACTCGAATATTGATGTTTGAACCCAATGTCCAGAAGCAAGCTCGTGTTTCCGCCGTTGCTAATTCGCTCGGTGCGTCTCTATTCTACGAGCTGCTGGGAGCCGACGACGGCGCGCCGGTCTCGTTCAATGTGATGGAATCAGGCTCTTCTGTCCTGAGTGAGCGAAGTCCGCTTGATCGGACCGTGGAGCACCGCAAGCTGCGTCGGATGGACACGGTAATCGAAGAGTTAGAGTCGCCGGTATTCGTTAAGATCGATACGCAGGGTTACGAACTAGAGGTTCTAAAAGGGGCTCAGAGGATCTTGCCGAAAATCGATGCGATTTTGCTTGAGATCGCGATCATTGAGATAAACGAGGGAGCGCCTCTCCTTGATGACGTGGTTGCATTCCTCAAGCGTCTTGGATTCGTAACTTACGATATTCTTGAGCTCCACCGTCGGCCTCTTGATGGGGCACTTAATCAGATCGATATCTTGTTTGTTCGTGAGAATTCGCCGCTCATTGCGGACAAGCGTCACTTCGCGTGAACAACCTATTTAGTACTTTCCTCTGATTTCTAGAGATCAGTCGAGCTAGCATTAATGCGCATCACGTTCGTTTTGCCGACGGTTTCGATGGCAGGAGGTATTAGAGTCGTTGGCATTTATGCCCGCGAGCTGATGGAAATGGGGCATACGGTGTGCCTTGTCTCTCCGCCGCCGAGGGGGCTGTCGCTCAGACAAAAATTTACCTTATGGAGGAAGGGAGGCGGCTGGCCGAGGGAACAGGCCACGCAGTTATCTCATCTCGACGGGGGGCGACTTGATCACAATATCCTTGATGTATGGCGCCCCGTAAAAGACGCGGACGTTCCGGATGCCGATGTCGTCATCGCGACCTGGTGGGAAACAGCCGAATGGGTTGACGCGCTCAGCCCTCGAAAGGGAGCTAAAGTCTATTTCATCCAGCACCATGAGGTATTTTTCTATTTACCCGTTGAGCGGTGTCGGGCCACGTATCGACTCCCGATGCACAAAATTGTCATTGCGCGCTGGCTCAAGCAAGTTATGGAGGCGGAATATGGCGACACAGTCGTCGATCTTGTTCCTAACAGCGTTGACAAGAGTCAATTCTTCGCTCCTTTGCGCGGCAAGCAGGAAACACCGACGGTCGGTTTGCTCTACTCAAGTGCTTCATTCAAAGGGGTAGATATCACATTTGCGGCGCTTCGGGATGTGCGCAAGAAGATTCCAAACTTGAGAATAATTTGTTTCGGGAGCGAGTATCCGCTCACTAAGTTGCCTCTGCCTTCCGGAACGGACTTTATCCTATCCCCCCCACAAGATCAGATTCGAGATATTTATGCCAGTTGTGATGTGTGGGTGACTGCGAGCACAAGTGAAGGGTTCAACCTTCCCGCGATGGAGGCGATGGCCTGTCGAACCCCGGTCGTAGCTACGCGAACTGGATGGCCTAGTGAGGCGATAAGAACGAGGTGTAACGGTGTCCTCGTGGATATCGAGGACGTATCCGGGCTTGCTGGTGGAGTCGAGTGGGTGCTTACTCGAAGTGAGGAAGATTGGAAAGGATTGTCGTCGAATGCGTATGCGACAGTCGCTGCAAGCTCCTGGAAATCGAGCGCATCCATGTTTGAGGAAGCGTTGAAGAATGCTTGTCGCCGAGCTGCACGAAAAGAAATTGGTGGCGAATGCACTGTTTGCTAAGCGAGCGTCGGCACTTCACTCGATGCTGGCGGAATAGCGGGCTAGTAAGATGGCTAGCATAAACAGAGTGGACCAGGTGGCACGCATGCAGGAGGTGGCTAGATGAGGCAGCTGCAATCGCTCTTATCCGTCTTGAACCGTCGCAGCTTTTTTGGGTCTCTCGCGGGTGCAGCCGCGGCATTCGTAGACGTTCGATCCAGTCGCGGTCACGAGCTTCTGTCGCAGGCGCCCGGTGCGGAAGAAGCGGAGATGGAGTTTGAGATCGTGAAAGGCTGGGTTTTGCGGCGCCAGGACGTCACAGGCAGGAATTAATCTCCAATGATTTTTGACTTCAACGAAGCCTGGACTCGTGTTTCCGAGAGTAATTACGACGTGTGCGTGTGTGGGACGGGACCAGCGGGAATTACAGTCGCCAGGAAGCTTGCTACACGCGGCAAGAAAGTCCTGTTGCTCGAAGGAGGCGGTCTCGAATACAGCGATCAGTCGCAACATCTTTACGACGGCAAGAGCGTTGGAAGAAAATACTGGTCTGTCGAAAACACCCGGCTTAGATACTTTGGCGGTACGTCCAACCATTGGAGCGGGCGGTGCGGTGCTTTCGATCCAATCGATTTTGAGGCTCGCGAATATTTCGGGATGCCGGGATGGCCGATTTCACAGGATCAGGTCATCAAAGGCATGGAAGAAGCACAGGAAATTGTGGACATCGTAGGTAAAGACCTCTCGCCCTACGATGATCCTCGCTTTGCGTCCCGACTGTTCAGGCAGAGCGGCTTTGCTCTGAGCCCTCCCACCCGTTTTGCGGAGAAATACGACGGCGAAATTCGCGGATCGGAGCGAATCGATCTCTTTTACAATGCGAACCTTACCGACCTGAAGTTAAGCGATGACTTGTCACGAGTCCGCAGTCTTGTGGTTAAAAATTTCAATGGTCAGAAGTTAGATGTATCGGTGCCAAGATATGTTGTGGCGCTCGGGGCGATCGAAAACGCCCGGATCCTGCTGAACGCCAATCGACAAATGCCGGAGGGGATTGGCAATGGTAGAGGTTGGGTCGGTCGCTGTTTCATGGAGCATTTGAACGTCCCTATTGGACGATTCATCGTAACCGATACACAGTTCTGGCAAAAGGAAGTTGCGCTGGTTCCGACTGCGGAGTTCTTGCGGCAAAGCAACATTGGCAATGGCATCGTGAGCTTCGGACCCAATTCGTCGCCGCAAAGCTATGGACGGCTTCGTGTACTGAAGCAATTTGTCCGAGAAACGGGGTGCGCCTTGCCACGCATGACGGAGGTCATGAGACAAGTGGTGGATTTCGACTGTCCCGGTGATGGTTTGGTCACCTCGTTGATCGAGCAGTCGCCCAATCCCGACAGCCGAGTTACGTTAGTCAACGACACCGACAGATTTGGATTGCGTCGGATCCAGTTGAACTGGAACGTGAGCGAGCGTGACAAGAAGACTATACGTTTGCTTGCGATCAAGACGGCCGAGGAGATGGCCAGGCTTGATCTTGCACGAGTACAGCTCGCGCCGTTCATAACGAACCCGAATCTGGACATCGAGATTGGAGCTCATGCTCACCATATGGGCACAACACGCATGGCGGCAACGTCGGATCTCGGGGTTGTAAACGAGAATTGCCAGGTTTTCGGGGTGGAGAATCTATATATCGCTGGCAGTTCGATTTTTCCCACCGGCGGCGGTACAAATCCGACGCTCACGATAGTGAAGCTTGCTCTTCGTTTGGCGGAGTTCTTGGCTGCGCGCAACTAGAGCGCTTGCGATAACCAAACTGCCATCAAAATGTTAATGTTACTCTTTCAGTACCCCCTCGGGCCACGGTGTCGCCGACACCACAGTAGAAGACACCTTGCCCTTTGGGCCGACGCTAATCATTCCTCGACGCCAACATTCGTCGCGAAAGTTCCTGGCCATTGCGGCCAATGCCATTGTGGGGCCGAAACGGTAATACCAAGGCGCCGAGTTCAGGCTGCTTTGGGAACCTTTTTGAATGCTCAGACATGGGGAAGTTACGAGGCAGATTATTTCGGGGTTGCGCCGTCGGAACAACGTGTGAGCAGCGTCTATGTATAGTTTGCCGCCATCGGGATGACCCGCCGCCCGTTCGATGGTTTCTCGAAAGTATTCCACCATTCTCGGCATGATCCGGCGGTGTACAGCATAGCAGTGCGCCCAAAGAAAATCTCCGGAAAGCTTCACGAGTCCGGATTTGGAAGATGGAAGTCCGCTCGTGATGGAGTGACCGAGGAACAGTTCATCCCAATCGTGCGTCCTTAGATGGCGCGCAATGGAGGCCTGAAGGCGATTGAAAGCGTGGCTGAACAATGCGTCGTCTTCGAGAACAAGAACTGAGTCGAGCCCATCCTGATAGGCGCGCTCAAGGATATCGAGATGGCTGAGGAAATTGCCGTACACCCCACGAGATGGAAATCCGTTTGTGGTCTCGGATCTGGGGGCCTTGGGAATTCCGACTCTCGGGCCATCAATGTCCAGCCCGACGCGCGCCAGTTCGGAGCGCAGCGCTGCCAAGCGATCAGTTCGTTCAGGCAAATGGATGATCTCGATGCGATCAAAATATTCAAACAAAGCGCCCTTAGACATGCCGTGCCCGATGTGAGCTGTTGCGCCATGACCCGCTTTCTGGCGCGGATCGTTGTTGGTCATCGATCTCATTCCAATGTTTCACTTGTATTCAATGATACGGGACGGAACTTGCAGCAAGCTGTCGCGAACGAACCTGAGTTGGCCGATGCTTTCCGGAAACCTTGAGAGCAGCTCAAAGAACGCCAATTGAACTCGAACACGCCACGCTCCTGGAATGTGCAAGATCCTGCGTCCGAGCTGTAGCGGATAAATGAGGAACGCCAAGAGGCCTGGAAATCCAAAAGCTAAGGTAAGGCAGGCGCATACGAAGGGAATTATGAGGCCCCACAATATGGCGCGCCGGCTTTCCCAAACCCAAAGCCGTTCGGGGGGCGACCCATGGAGATGGGCCCCGTTTGCGAACGCATATCCGCTGCGTACGTGCCGACGCCACCATTGCTCGAATCGCATGATCGCAGCATCATGCAGGGTCATTTCCTCGTCAATTCGCCAGATCAGCCAGCCGCGTGCGCGAAGCCGAACGCAGAGTTCGGGCTCTTCACCCGCGATCAGATCGTCGCGATATCCCCCAGCCGTCTCGAGGCTCTTCACTCGCATCATTACATCGCCCCCACAGGACCTAGCCTTGCCGACAGGGACATTCCATTCATGGTCGCAGAGCTGGTTGTAGATCGATCGATCAGGATAGCGTTCTCGACGTCGACCAAAAACGGCGCATACGTTCTCTCGGTCACTGAGATAATCAACGGCCCGTCGAGGCCAATTCTGATCGAGTACACAATCACCATCAATGAATTGAACATATTCGAGCTGCGGCGCCAGTTCCAGCAGGCGTGCAAAGCCAGCATTGCGCGCCCGAGCCGCGGTAAATCGCAAATTCAGACTAAGTTCGACGACATCGATGCCTTCGCCCTGCGCCCACTCCACAGAACCATCGGAAGACCCGGAATCCACGTAGATGATCCGGGCAAACATCGAAAGAGAGCAAATGCATTGCTTGAGGCGGTCGCCTTCGTTGCGGCCGATCACGACGACGCCTATCGAATTTGAGTAAGCTTCGATCATCAGCAAAGCGCGTCGTTGCCTGGTTCAATGGAGCGGGGCCTGATGGTAGCCGGCACACCGATTGCGATCGAATTCGGTGGAACATCAATGAGTACGACCGCATTGGCGCCGATCAATGAATTGTCGCCAATTGTAATCGGGCCGAGGAGTTTTGCCCCCGAACCAATATCCACATTGTTGCCGATGACGGGTGCAACGGGCTGATCGACGCGGCGCAGACCGACAACGACGCCATTTCGGATGCGGCAATTGTCCCCGAAGCGAGCGTAGCCGCTCACAATGATGCCGCCAAAATGATCGATAACGAAATTGCGACCC
The DNA here is from genome assembly GCF_001693515.2 of Bradyrhizobium paxllaeri. Lineage (NCBI taxonomy): Bacteria > Pseudomonadati > Pseudomonadota > Alphaproteobacteria > Hyphomicrobiales > Nitrobacteraceae > Bradyrhizobium > Bradyrhizobium paxllaeri. The sequence continues at coordinate 6,168,047 of NZ_CP042968.1, read as the reverse complement.
ACAATCGCCTCGCAAGGCAACTCTATCCCCGTAAGGATCTGAATTATCTTGTAGAGTACCTTGTAGACGAATGAACAGAGCTTGCGTAGCAGTGCCGGTCGCACGCTGTAGCGCCATCGACCAAATCGATAGACTATCATTACCCAAAAACCTTGGGCGCCGACGGTGCGGCCATGGGCTTCAAAATCGGAACGAATATTTTCAAACATTGCGATGACGCGCCGACAATCGGCTTTCCCGGTTCGAGGGAATGTAATGATTTCCCACCATTTTCGCCTCGCAAATTGTGCTGGAGGCTCAATAAGGCGGCTGATCAAACCGCCTTTGGGTATCACGAACCGAATTGCCTAATAGAATTATTATCCAGCGTGGTGAATTCTCCAGGACCCTGTTGCCAGCAGCATCACGGGTCACCTAGATATTAACAGGCTGGCTGTATTAACGGCGGTTTTGCTATATCGGCAATAGGTGCAATTGCGTCAGTATAGCTGCCGAGCTAAGGTGCGGCTGGTGCCTGTAGTTGTTGGTCTACTATTAGTATTAATGCTCGAGCCTTTTCGCAAAGTATGGTCAATGTCGAAGTTCGTCCACAGCGGTGGACGCCTTGACACTTTGCGTCGGCTGTCGCTGGTGGCCAAAAGCTATAAACACCGTTCGGAACTTGGGAACCTACTAGGGGGCCGATCGAGCACTAGTTTAATCCGCCTTTTCAACGAGCGTCCCGAGACTATCGGAGTGCTAGTCTGGCCCTATCAATGTGCCTCTTGGGACACCGCCACGAGGTTGAAACGGCTCAGAGAGCATTTCGATTGCGTCGAAAAACTTGCGGCACCTTTTAACCTTGGACCGAATGAACGGATGGTCGTGGCGGACCTCTCGTTTATTAGGGCGGGACTTCGAGTAGTCATTGATCAGCCCATCTGGTTCCTAAGGGAAGGCAATCTCGTCATAAACTTTTTTGTTGATCGCGTGAGAATGTATTCGTTGGCGTTCTCATTATACGAGGAAGAAGGAACTCTAACCGCAACGATAGGTAGTATTCAAGGGCGCGACCGAGAGGATGCCGTTGAGGAATATCGATACTTGACTAAACAAGCGCACGGCATGAGACCAAGGGACTTTCTTTTCGAAGTGTTCTGTATGGTGTGTTCGTATCTCGCGATCGAACGCGTATATGCCGTGACCAATGAAGACCGGCACCATACTCATCCGTATTTTGGGAACAGAATCCAAAAGACATCTGCCGACTATAACGAAATATGGGAAGAAAGAGGCGGCGTTCGAAAGAACAATTCGCTTTATTTGCTCAGTGTTACGGAAAGGAGAAGAAATCTGGAAGAAATCCCGCAGAAGAAGCGCGGCATGTATCGTAAGCGGTATGAGATGTTAGATCGGGTTCGAAACGTTCTTACGGAAGGCGTGAAGCAATTGAACGCAAATCCGGTTTCAGCGCCGCACGAACAATTCGATCTATGAATTATATATTCAACATCAGTGCGATTCTGCTTTCAGCTATTGAGCGTTATCAATACCATCGGGCGCGCACAGGGCTTCTTGCTCGGGTTGCGCAGAAATACTTTATCTTCAAGCATCTAATCTTCACTATTATCACCGGTTCCGACATTAATCCTCATGCCAAGCTTGGAAGACGGCTTTTTCTTCCGCATCCAAACGGCGTGACCGTTCATGCCGACGTGGTAATTGGGAACGATTGTATCATCATGCAGCAGGTGACTATCGGGCAATTGTCCGTTGGTGGCGTTCCAACCGTCGGAAATAACGTCTATATCGGCGCAGGTGCGAAGGTCCTCGGCCCAGTTAGAATCGGCGATAATGCCAAGATTGGCGCTAATAGCGTCGTTTTGAACGACGTTCCGGCGGGTAGGACAGCCGTCGGCATTCCGGCAACCCTGACTGTGCAACTTCCCACCCCCGGGACGGTTGCGGTGCGGTCGGAGCACTAAAACATTATTCCTTCTCTCCGCGGTATTAATCACGTATATTAAATCGATTTCACTAAACGACGTTTTCGTAGTAGATCGCTTATTGTTCGTTAAGCATATATATGGCCACCCGCGCTGCGCCGGGCGACGATTTGAAGTTCGTGGAGCTTTTATGTTGAAGACGTTGCGCATCCCACTGGGCTCGTCCGACCTTGCCGAGCGATGTGCCGACCCGCGATCGTCATGCGCCGCCATCCCGTCCGACCTTTCCCGCAATGTATTTGGCCTCCTCGGCATTCCCGTGGATGCGCTCGATTTTCCTTCGCTGCTGCGCTCGATGGAGCTTGCAACGAATGCCGGCTCGCCCTTCCTGACTTCGACACCCAACGTCAACTTTCTCGTTAAAAGCCAGATCAACGACACGTTTCGGGAATCGATGCTGCTGAGCGATCTGTGCCTTGCGGACGGCATGCCGCTGATCTGGATCGCAAAGCTGCTGCGTATTCCGATCCAGGAGAGGATTGCCGGCAGCGACCTGTTCGGCCGGCTCAAATCGGCCAACGCAACCAGCAGGCGTCTGCGGGTCTTCCTGCTCGGCGGCGCCGAGGGCCTCGCCGCTGAGGTCGGCGCCAGGCTCAACGCCGAGAAGGGTGGGCTGGAATGCGTAGGCGTGCTTAACCCCGGTTTCGGCACGATCGAAGAAATGAGCTCACCGGAAATAATCGACGAAATAAATGCAAGTAACGCAGATTTAATTGCGGTATTTTTCGGCGCCGAGAAAGCTCAGGCCTGGCTTTTGCATAACCACTGGCGCCTGGAAGCGCCCGTTCGCGCCCAGTTTGGGGCGACCATTAATTTCGAGGCGGGAACCGTACGGCGTGCGCCGCCAATACTACGCAGCACGGGGTTCGAGTGGCTGTGGCGCATCAAGGAAGAACCATATCTTTGGCGTCGCTATTGGAATGACGGTAAGGCCCTGTTCGCGATGCTGGTTACCTCCGTGCTGCCCCTCATGCTGGCTGAGCGGCGGACGCGAAGCTTCAATAGATTGTCGATTGCACGGAGCGAAGATCATGGTTCCGTAACCATAGTTCTCTCGGGAGCCGCGGTGGCCGCGCATGCAGACGCTGCGATCGAGCAACTCCAAGACGCACTCGATAGCGGTAAACGAATGATCGTCGACGTATCGAATACGCAGTATATTGATGCGAGGTTCTTTGGGGTGTTCCTGATGGTCCGAAAACATTTGGCAAGCCGGGGGCAGAAACTGCTGTTCATCGGCGTATCCGTCGGCCTACGACGGATATTCCGCCTGAACAGATTTGAATTCCTCCTGTCACAGGAAGTGTGATAGCGGAGCAACTGACGATTATTCGGCCGCGTTCAGCCGTGCGGTATTAATTCAGGCCCAAACATGAAGCAGCTAGCCGGTCAGACTTCTCTCGCTCTCCGCGGACTTGCGCTCCTGCTCGTAACGTTCGTAGCAGGTTGCGGATCGCCCGAAGAACGTGCGCAAAGCTACTATGAGAGCGGAATGGCTCTTATCGAAAAGAAGGACGACCTCGAGGCCCGGAAGGAACTCCTGAAGGCGGTCAAGTACAAGAGCGACAAGGTCGAAGTCTGGAGAGCGCTCGCGGGCATCGACGAACGGACAAAGGCGACCTCGCTCTTCTTGGACCTGCGCCGTGTCGTCGAACTCGATCCGAACGATCTGAACGCGCGGTTGAAGCTCGCGAGAATTATGGTGGGGGGCGGTGCTGCTGAAGCCGCGCTTCGGGTTGTAGATGCCGCCAACGAAGGCGACAAACCAAACGCGGAACTCCACGCCCTGCGGGCGATTATTCTCCTTCGTACGAACGACAATCCGGGCGCAATTCGCGAAGCTCAACGTGCGTATGAGATCGACCCGGCAAACGTCGATGCGATCTTGTTGCTTGCGTCGAAAAAAATCGCAGATGGCGATCTGGATGGCGCACTGAAGCTTCTGGATTCAGTCCCCGCCGGCAAGGACGAAACGCGCCTTACGCTACAGAAGATCGATGCGTATGCACGCAAGAAGGATTTGGCGAAGGCCGAAGAACTGCTGCGCAAGCTGATCGCACAGAATCCTCAAGAGGCGACTTACCAGGCTCAGCTTCTGCAATTTCTCATTGCGCAGCGAAAATTTGTCGAGGCGGAGAAGGAGTTCCGGGCGAGGGCCGGGGCCAATCCGACCGATAGCAAGCTTGGGCTCGACCTTGTTCGCTTCTTGATCGCTACGAAAGGCGCGGATACCGGCAGAGCCGAGTTGGAAGCGCGGATCAAGGCGGGGGGCAATGACTTTGATTACCAGATCGCTTTGGCCGACCTGAATGTTGCGCAAAATCGGACGGACGACGCCGTGCAGGCTTTGCAGAAGCTGGCCAACACGGCAGCCGCTTCCGACAAGAAACTCGCCGCCCAAGTCAAGCTTGCGGAGATCCATGTCGCCAAGGGTAACAAGACGGCAGCGGAGCCCTTGATTGTAGACATTCTCTCGAAGGATCGCCGAAACACCGGAGCGCTGCGGTTGCGGGCGGCCATGAGCATCGATAAGGGCCAGTTCGACAGCGCCATTTCCGATTTGCGCGAGGCGCTCAACGATCAACCGAAGTCGGTTGATCTGCTGTCGTTGCTGGCAGTGGCCTATGAGCGCAGCGGGAAAGGCGAGTTGGCCGATCGTCAGTATGCCGACGCGCTGAAATCATCCAACTCCAATCCCGATGTCGTCCTCCGCTACGTCGGGTTTCTGCAGCGCAAGGGTGACGCGGCTCGCGCCGAAGAAATTTTGACGGAAGCCGCCAATCGCAATTCCGGCGACCTCCAGATCTGGTCATCGCTCGGGCAGGTCAGATTGAGCCGGCAGAATTGGGCGGGAGCCTTGGCGATCGCGGATGCGATCGGACGCGTCGATGAAGGCCGCGTGGTGGCCGAGCAGATCCGCGCGGCGGCGCTCGCGGGCCAGAACAAGATCGAGGAAAGCATCGCGGCGCTGGAGGCCGCGCACAAGGCCGCGCCGGACGCGCCTCAGCCGGCGCTTGCGCTTGCCTCAGCTTATGTGAAACAGGGCAAGCCAGACAAGGCCTCAGCGCTGCTGCAGGCGATGAGTAACAAGTTCCCGGCCAATGCCCAGCTTCTCGTGTTTCTCGGACAGGCCAAACTGGTCGAAAAGAAAAACGATGAGGCGCTGCAAAGCTTCAAGAAGGCAGTCGAGCAGCAGCCGAAAGAGCCGGCAGGATACACTGCGCTGACTGATCTCTATGTTCAAAGCAAGGACTATGATGCGGCTGACAATGTGCTCAAGGCCGGACTCGCGGAGTTGCCCGGCAATGTAGCTTTCCGTCTTTCCCTGGCGGGATTGCAGATTCAGCGTGGAAATAACGACGCGGCAATATCTCAGTACGAAGCGCTTCTGCAGGACCAGCCGAATTCAACAGTGGCGATCAATAACCTCGCCAGCCTGCTGCTGGACAATCGGAGTGACAAGCCAAGTCTCGAACGTGCGTTTGAGCTGTCGGAAAAGCTCAAGAACGCCAACGCGCCGCAGTTCCAGGATACGTGGGGATGGGCCCAGTACAAGCGCGGCGATTTCAAGGGAGCGATCGCCACGCTTGAGGCGGCTGCGGTGGCAATGCCGAATCTTGCGGCGATCCATTATCACCTTGGGATGAGCTACGCGGCCGCCGGACAAAATGAAAAGGCGGCCGAGAAGTTCAAGACCGCGTTTTCCCTGGAGCCGGACGGGACGCCGCTCAAGGACAGCATCCGTTCTGCGATGAAGTGAACGCGCCGGAGTATGATCCGGAAACGTTGACAGCGGTTTCCTTCCGGGCAACCGCACCACGTTTGCCCGGAGATGGTACTCAACCAAAAAAGATGGAACGGGATGACGATGCGCGTAAAGGTCGTCACGCGCTAATTGCCGGACGGCAGCACAGTCCAGTTGTGCGTCACGACGAACATCAGGCTGTGGGAGTCCGCAGGGCCCGTGCCGGAAACCGTTGGCGTGCCGGTAATCGGATCGAAAATAGCCGTACCGGAGCTTGCGAACCGGTGCAGGTACCGGTAGGTGGCCGACGCCAGCCATTCCCGGGTCAGATTGTAGCTGTAAGTCGCCGACGCCGAAGCGTAATCTGTCGTAGTGGTCGATATCTGCCGGTTGCCGCTCGCTGAAAACGACAGGGTGGATCGCGCATTGATGCTGTGACTCAGCGATGCAATGACCGAATCCCGCTTGAACAGCGAGCCGACAACGCTCGGTCCAACCGACTGGCTGGCGGTGACGGACAGGGTCGTACTCTTCAGCATTCGATAGGTGAGGACGGCGTCACCGATCCAATCGACCAGGGAGCTCGATACGGGCGTGGCGGACGTCACGCCTCCGAATGAAGAAGTCGAAACGCCTCGATCGGTTACCAGATAAGCCACGCCGGCATTGGCGCGAAAGGAAAGCACTGCCGATAACGTGGCGTCGAATCCCACCTGGTCACGAAAAATCTGAACCTGGGTATTGAATGAGTTGCCGTACTCGAGCAGTTCGTATTCGGAGGACACGTTGATCGCCGTGACCGAACTTAGCGCGCGTCGCCAATTGCCGCGCACAAGCGTGTCTGTAAAGGGCGTGCCGCCGCTCGACGGCTCGTAGCTCGTGCGGCTGGACGTCGCGAGCAACGACACCGTGTCAATTGCGGTAATCGAACGATCGACGCCGCCGGTCGCCGTGAGCCGATCGATGAAACCTGAAGTCGGCACGGAAACGCCGAGATCATTTAACAGCGCGAGAGCAGTACTCTGCTGTCTCCAGCTTGCCTCGACGTACTCCCGATCGAATCTGGTCTTCTCCCTCTGCTCGTAGCGTGCGCTGAATCCATAGTTCAAGAATTCCGATGCGGTGCCGGCCGCGCCTGGGCCCCAATACTTCTTGTAAGTGCCGTCGCCCCTGAAATTGAACTTGGATGTGGGCGTGCGCGCCTCCGCGTCGGTATTGAGCGTCGTGTAGGAGCCCAACGATCCCGCCGGCGAGTTACGCAAAAACTGATTGCTATTCAGTTCGACCGTTTCGGTCTCGCTGGCCTTGATGGACCAGTCGAACGCAAATGCCACGGACGGCGCCATGCCAAAGCATACCGAGACTGCTATGGCAGTTCTCTTCACGTTGCTTCTCGCCCCCGCCGAACGTCAGGTCACTCAAACAAGCGTCGTTCCGGAACCATGATGACGTCGCCGGCCCGCAAGGTGATATTGCCTTCCAGATCGTCACCAGCTTCGTAAGCTCTATAGTTAAACATGAAAATTGTTTCGTCTCCGCCGGGGCCCTTGCGCCTTACCTGGATGCGATTCTTCGCTGCAAAGGGGCCGATGCCGCCGGCAAGGGCAATCGCCTGCATCAGGGTGGTCTTCTGCCTGACGACATAAGAGCCCGGCTTGATGATCTCGCCGGTGATGAAAACTTTCGGCTTGAGGTCGTCCTCGGGGATCTCCTTGGGCGCGGCTATGACGGCGACCGTGACGTCGAGATTGTCGTCCTTGTAGTTGTTCTTCAGCTTGTTCTTGAGAATGTTTTCGAGCGCCAATGGCGTCAGCCCGCGTGCCCGGATATGGCCGGCGAGGGGAAATGCGATTTCACCGGAGGGGTCGACAACGACCGTCCGGTCGAGCTTCGGGTCCTGCAAGACCGTAATGCTCAGGCTGTCGCCTGATTTCAGGGTCTGCGCGTTTGCCCCCGGGGTCAGAAAGGCAACAAAAAGCAGTGCCAGCAGGATTCGCATTTCATTCCCCCTAACCATCGGCAAAAAGCCCGTAGACAAAGACATTTAGGCCGTCGTGAAGGGATTGTTTCCAAGCACGCGGCCATTATTTAGCCACGGCGGAAATTAATGGGATACAAGGACTTAGGGAACCCGCGAGAACTTTTTTACCGGAAAAATGCTATACTGTTGCTTGTCTGCAATAACGTCCCGCACAATGTGATCCGAAATAACCCGCTGGTCATTGGCGAAGCCATACACCAGCGCCGTGTCGCACAAAACGTTGATCATCCGGGGTATGCCGCCGCTCGCGGAGGCTATCAGTGAACAAGCCTCCTGGGTGAACAACGGACGGCGGGCGCCCACCGCCTGGAGCCGAAATGCGATATAGTTAGCGACCTCCCGGTCATCGAGCGGGCGCAGATGGAAATCCGAGGAAATCCGCTGTGCGAACTGATGCAGCTTCGGCGCCAGCAGCAGGTCGCGGAGCTGGGGCTGGCCGACCAGAATCAGCTGCAAAATCTGGAACTTGTCCGCGTTGATATTGGAAATCATGCGCAAATGTTCGAGCGCTTCCGGCTCGAGATTTTGTGCCTCGTCAATGATCAATATGGTCCGTCTTCCGTTGGCGAACTGGCCATACAGAAAATCTTGTAACTTTTTGAAAAGATTTGGATAATCCCCTTCGAAGGATTGCCCTAACGACATCAGGATCCATTGCAGCAATTCCTGCCGGCCCTGAGGGGAGTTGGAGATCAGGCCGATGGTGATCGCCGGGCTGACTTTCTTGAGCAGATGCCTGACCAAGGTAGTCTTGCCGGAACCGATTTCACCGGTAATGACAGTGAAGCCGGCGTTGTTCATGACGCCGAACTCCAGCATCGTGAACGCCATGGAATGCATCTTGCCCCAGTAAATCAGGTCGGGGTCGGGAAGAATTGAAAAAGGTTTCTCCCGCAGCTGATAAAATGCCTCGTACATTGAACTTCCTTAGCCCGGCCACAGACCTCTTATAGCGCAATTTGCAGGATTCCCCCTGCTACTCTCGACCCATTTCTCCGATCTACGTAAACTCGCCGACGCCGCAGCCGTGGAACCATTAAGATTGAATTTTAAAAGTACCTTTGCTGAACAACTATTCATTAAATCCCTGCAAGATCGATGCTAAGGTCTCGCGTCGGAGCGATCCGCTGATCATTCCGCGGCACTGTTAACCTTGCAGGCTCGCAAACAGACGCTCGGACGAGACATGCTGCAGAAAGTTGAATTTGAGGACGATTTCCAGCCGCTGCAAGAGGACCGCAGTTATCTGTTGCAGCCTGCCTTCTACTGGGAAGTGTTCAAGCGCCGCTGGGCTTATTTCGTACTGCCATTCGTCACGATCCTGGCTGTGGGCGCCGCGGCGGCTTTGCTGTGGCCACCCACCTATCTCTCCGAAGGACGGATCCTCGTTCAGTCGCAGCAGATTCCATCCGAACTGGTCCGGCCTACGGTCACCAGCGCTGCGCAGGAGCGAATCCAGGCTATTCAGCAGCGGACGATGACGCGAGATAATCTCATCGCGATCGCCGACAAATTCAAACTGTTCCCGGAAAAGCGCACGCTGATGTCGCCGACCGAACTCGTCGCTGAAGTCAAGAAACACACGAAAATCGCGCCGGTCGACCTTCAACTGGACTTCAAGCAGCGGACACGCGCCTCGATGGAGAATCCCACCATCGTTTTCTCGGTCGGCTTCGAATACGGCAATGCTGCGGTGGCAGCCCAGGTCGCCAACGAGTTGATGACGCGGATCCTGAACGAGGATCTTCGCGATCGAACCAGCCGCGCTACTGATACGACGAAGTTCCTGGCGCGAGAGGTGCAGAGACTTCAGGCCGAGAACTCGGCGCTTGACGCCAAGATCGCCCAGTTGCGCCTCACGCAGGGCAAGCCCGCTTCATCAGCCGGCTCCGAGCAGCCGACCACGCTTACGCAGCTGAAGGCTGATTTGATCCAGAAGGGCGCCCTCTATTCAGAGCGGCACCCTGCGATTGTGTCTCTGAAGAAACAGATCGAGGCCCTGGAAAAGGTGGCTTCGGCGCCGGCACCTTCGAACGACGCTGCAACGGCGGCCAGTCTCGAGGTCATGGTCGCCCAGCAGGAAAGCCTGCAGAAAAACCTCGATGCCGCCTCGGCAAAACTGGCCGCCGCGCGGCTCGGCGAGAATCTTGAAAAGGACCAGCAGTCCGAAAAGCTCGAAATCATCGAGCAGCCGACGGCTCCGCAAGATCCGGTCAAGCCCAATCGGCTGAAAGTCCTTGCGCTGGCGTTCGCGGTCGCGTTTGGCGGCGGGGCAGGGCTGACATTCCTCGTCGAAATCTTGGACAAGGGAATCCGCAGAAGCAACGACCTTCTGTCAGTGGTCGATGGCAAATTGATTGTCTCAATTCCCTACATCTCGACGGCAGCCGAATTACGTGCGAAGCGGCGACGGATGTTTGTTTTTCTGGGAGTGTTTGCACTGGCTGTGATCGGATTGTTGGTCGCCGCCTACCTGTTCCTTCCACCCCTTGACCTCATGATTGCCAAGGCCAGGGTCGGGCTGTTTCGATAATTTGCGGAGTCACGCAGTGGATTCAATAAAGCAGGCTGTGGAACTCGCGCGCGCTGCCGAGGCGGTGTCCCGTCCGGGAGCCTTGAGCGGATCTGCCCTCGCGGCTGAGGGGCCGCTGCAGCGCTCTGCCGAGTCGCCGTTCAACGAAGTCCGTCTTCGCGCTGACCATCTCGAAGCCAACCGAATCGTCGCCCACGGCACTTCCGGTCAGAACGGCCGTTACTACGACATGTTGCGCACGCAGGTGCTGCAGGAGATGGATAAGAAGAGCTGGCAATTCCTGGCCGTGACTTCGCCCACCGCGGGGTGCGGAAAGACGGTTACCGCCTGCAATCTTGCGCTGAGTATTTCCCGGTTGCCGGAGCGGTCAGTGCTGCTCGTCGACCTCGATTTGCGTCGGCCGGCGGTTGGAAATTACCTGGGCATTGGCGGCCATGGTGGTGTTCTCGAGGTGCTTGAAGGGCGCGCGCCGCTTTCCTCATCGGTTGTGCAGGCAAGCGTGGGTCCCAACAACATACTCGTGCTGCCCGGAGGAGTCTCGTCAAATTCCTCGGAATGGATGGCTTCGCAGACGATGGGGGCGATGCTGCAGACCATCAAGCGAGACTTCCGGTCGCGTATCGTCATCTTCGATCTTCCGCCGATGCTGCTCGGTGATGATGTGATTTCGATTCTGCCTCGAATTGACGCGGCGTTGCTTGTTGCGGGGATCGGAAACACGACCGTTTCCGATATCAAGGAATGCCAAAGGCATTTGCAACGAACCCCTGTTATCCGCGTCGTTGTGAATAAGTCGACCGAAACGGTCGGTTCGTATTACGGCTACTATTGATTTCAAATCCGACCGCGATTCTGCTTACGGCCGTAAGGCTCGATTGCGCGTCTTTCGGAATGACTATCGTTGTCTTTCGCTGAGGAACGCCTGATAGGCGAGCCGGATGCCGTCCTCGAGGGAGGTGCTGGCCCGCCAGCCGAGTTTGGCCAGCCGGCTGACATCCAGCAGCTTGCGCGGCGTGCCGTCGGGGCGTGAGGTGTCGAAGCTGATCTCGCCGGTGTAACCCACGGTTGCCGCAACCACGCGGGCGAACTCGGCGATGGTGATGTCCTCGCCGGTACCGATATTGACCAACTCGCTATCCGAATAGGTCTTCATCAAGTGGATGCAGGCGTCGGCGAGATCGTCGACATAGAGGAATTCCCGCCGCGGCGTGCCGGTGCCCCAAACAACGACCTCCCTGGCGTCGGCAACTTTGGCCTCGTGGAAGCGGCGGATCAGCGCGGCGACGACGTGGCTGTATTCGGGATGATAATTGTCGCCGCGTCCGTAGAGGTTGGTCGGCATCACGTTGATGAAGTCGGCGCCGTACTGGCTGCGATAGGCCTCCACCATCTTGATGCCGGCGATCTTGGCGATCGCATAGGGCTCGTTGGTCGATTCCAGCGGCCCCGTCAGCATGCAATCCTCGCGCAGCGGCTGCGGCGCCAGTTTGGGATAGATGCAGGACGAGCCCAGGAACATCAGCTTCGCGGCGCCATGGACATGCGCCGCGTGGATCACGTTCGCCGCGATCGCCAGATTGTCGTAGAGGAATTCGGCGCGCAGCGTGTTGTTGGCGACGATGCCGCCGACCTTGGCCGCCGCCAGAAACACCACCTGCGGACGTTTGGCGGCGAACCACTGGTTCACTGCAGCCTGATCGCGCAGATCGACTTCGCTTCGGGTCGCGGTCAGGAGTTCGACGTGTTCCGCAGCCAGCCGGCGCACCAGCGCCGCGCCGACCATGCCGCGATGGCCGGCGACGTAGACGGTCTTGCCTTTCAGCTCAAACGGCAGGCTTGCCATTGGCGACCTCCCGCCGGGCTTCTGCGAGATCGCTCGCGACCATCTCCTTGACCAGTTGCGCAAAGGAGGTTTTGGGCTTCCAGCCGAGCCTGTCCCGCGCCTTGCTGGCGTCGCCGACCAGAAGATCGACCTCGGTCGGCCGGAAATAGACGGGATCGATGCGCAAAATGGTCTTGCCGGATTTTGCGTCGACGCCGGTCTCGTCGACGCCCTGGCCGCGCCACTCGATGCGGCGGCCGACTTCGGCAAACGCCACCTCGACGAATTCGCGCACCGACCGGGTCTCGCCGGTCGCCAGCACGAAGTCGTCTGCCACGTCCGCCTGCAGGATTTTGTGCATGCCCTCGATATAATCCCGGGCATGGCCCCAGTCGCGCTTGGCGTCGAGATTGCCGAGATAGAGCGTGTCTTCGAGACCGACCTCGATGCGGGCGACGCTGCGGGTGATCTTGCGGGTGACGAAGGTCTCGCCGCGGATCGGGCTCTCATGGTTGAACAGGATGCCGTTCGAGGCAAACATGCCATAGGCCTCGCGGTAATTCACCGTGATCCAGTAGCCGTACAGCTTGGCGACGCCGTAGGGCGAGCGCGGGTAGAACGGCGTGGTCTCCTTCTGCGGCACTTCCTGGACCAGGCCGTAGAGTTCGGAGGTCGAGGCCTGATAGAACCGTGTCTCCTTCTCCATGCCGAGAATGCGGATCGCTTCCAGTAGCCGCAGCACGCCGATGGCGTCGGCATTGGCGGTGTATTCCGGGCTTTCGAAGCTGACGCCGACATGGCTCTGGGCGGCGAGGTTGTAGATCTCGGTCGGCCTGATCTGCTGCATCAGCCGGATCAGGTTGGTCGAGTCGGTCATGTCGCCGTAGTGCAGCAGGAACGGCACGTTGCGGGAATGCGGGTCCTGGTAGAGGTGATCGATGCGGGCGGTGTTGAACGAGGACGACCGCCGCTTGATGCCGTGGACTTCATAGCCGAGGCCGAGCAGATATTCGGCGAGATAGGCGCCGTCCTGCCCGGTCGCCCCCGTGATGAGCGCCACGCGCCGCCGCGAATGTTCATTCGTCATGCCAGCCTCAACCTTCTTCCAACGCGCTGACGCGCGATCGATCGATCGACAGAGTCAAGAAGGTGCGACTAGAGTTGCAAATGGACGGGTAAGAAGGCCGCAATTTCTGAGGCCGGAACAAAGTATTTGGCAATATCACGTGTTTCCGTCTTTCTGGTACCAGGTCGAGAATATGATTGCGAAATTTTCCGGCTCATTATGCCGAGCAGGCATTTACGTTTGACATCGAACACTCCCGATCCGGAATTGCCGGTGCGAGCCACATCGGCGATGACTGTGCTGAACCGGCTGCGGGTTCCGATCGGCAGCCGATCGGGCGCGAGGATGTGGGAGCGCACGGCGGAGCCTGGCACAATGGTGACGACCTCTTGTCCGGGCCTAGGCGGATCGGTGCAAATCGAGTTTCGCCGAAGTCGCAAGCGCACCGGAAGAAGCTCTTCCTCGACCGACAGCAACGTGAGATCCGTTCCTTCGAAACTGCCTTCCTTGATGACGCGGGTAGGATATTCCAATCCGGCAATTGCGATTTTGGGGCGCGTTAGCCAGCTCCGGCCGGCGACATGCGCTGCCGTAATGAACAGGCCTTTTCCGAGATAGATGCCAGCCCCTGGTCCCCAGCTCTGCATCGGCGTTTGATGAATGCTCACCGCGTAGGGCAACAGCGTATCGTCAGCGCCCTGCGCGCATGCCGGCTGCCACAGTGTCGTCAGAAGAAGTGCGCCACGGAATAATGGTGCGCGCAGCAGCTTCGCGTTAAGTCGAGCGAACGACAAAATCACCTGCCAGGTTTGCACGCCCGACCATCAGCTCGCGCCGGTAAAGAACCTGAGTTCTTGAGGCGGAATGGCGGCAAGAAGGTCGCGGATAAATTGGTCCTGGAGCTTGAACGACACATCCTTCGGCAGGCCGATCGTGGAGACTCTGATCAAGGCACCATCGGGAATGATTCCACGCAAGCCATACTTCAACCGGCTCAGCTGATGATCGACGACGCCGTTGGCAATATCATTGCCGACCCGCAGCCAGTAAGTGACCGGTTCGAATCGCGACTCCCTTGATGCAATCAGTCGAGTCATCTTGATAGGCTGGACGCCGTTGCGATAGCTGACTGCGCCATCCGCTTTTTCCGAAATCCGGAACCCGTTGGCCGTATAGCAAATCTCCGGGCGGTGAGACTTCAGCCTGTAATTCTGCACCGGACCGTACGCGACCATCAACATGACGATATTGCCGTGTCCGTCCGTATAGCCTCGACCAACTTCCTGGCTGTAGATCTTTCCGGCGAGCGGGTCCGGCTGAACGTACGCGTCGGGATCTGCCGGCCGGACCGGGCTGATTTCCGGAACCAGCGTCCAGGTTCCGAACTTTCGGGGAATGACGGTTTCAAGGCTGGGGGAGGCCGATGTCCGGGCCATCAGTTGGCGGGGTGCCAGCACGGTCGCAAGCACCGCACATCCCACAATTGCAATACATGCCAATACGATCTGAATTCGAGGGTATTTCATTGAAGTCACGCACAATCCTTTAAAGAGTTAATTGGATCAGCTGTCTGGGCTAAGGATATACTCCAACCCGCTTATTTGCAGTCAAAAGAAAGAGATAATTGGTTCACTGAACGAAATTAACATAAATAACGGAAATGGCAGCGGAAAAGCGTTAGGGGCTCGACCCGGCGCGGCAGGCTCGTTAGTCGTACTGACATCTGAACGGCTGGCCCGTTGTATTTTGATTCTTGGCCTATTTGGTTGCACGGAGTTCCTGGATGAAGGGTATGTCCATCAAGATCGCTCGGCCAGCGGTTTTGCTCGCCTGTTGCGCGATCGCCTTGGCCGGGTGCGGCAAGAAAAGCGATCAGCCGGCCGCTTCCAAAGGACAGGTCGTTGCACGAGTCGGCGACGAAGTCGTAACCATCCAGGAGCTTGAGAACGAGTTTCGCTGGGCGAATGTGACGCCGGACAAACAGAAGGAGCCCGAGATCGTCAAACGCGTCCTGGGTGAACTGGTCGTGCGCAAATATCTGCTCCGTCAGGCTATGGCGGCTAAGCTCGATCGCGAACCAGGCGTGCTGCTGGACTTGCTGAGATCGCGCGAACAGATCCTCGAGAATGCGTATCTGCAGCGAACAGCGGCGGCCAAGGCGCCGGGCAAGGCGGATATCGACAGGTACATCGCCAACAACCCGGCGAAATTCGCCGGCAGAAAGCTGCTCAGCGTTGAACAGATCGCATTTCCAATCGGGCCGTCCACGCAGTCCTTCGTCGAAGCGAACAAAGGTGCCAAATCGCTCGACGAGATCGACCAGAAGCTCACTGCAGCCGGCATCCCCCACGGCCGACAAATGGGCGCGCTGAACAGCGGCGATTTGCCGCCGGAGTTTTACGGATTGATCGAGGCCAAGAAGGCGGACGATGTGTTCTTCGTTCGCTCTGGCCAGAACGGCATGTTCTTCAAGGTCAAGGGTGAGGAGCTGCGTCCGCTTGAAGGCGAGGCTGCGGTCAATCTGGCGCGGCAATTGATGCGCGCGGACGCAGTCAAAGCCGAAATGGGAATTGCGGCCTATTCCGCGAATCTCGAAGCAAAATATGAAGGTGATTACGCAAAGATCGTGCAGCCGGGCGACGGCAAGAAAAATTGAGCACGGGATCTGATCGCAATGGCCCAGGAGTTTCTGGCCCAACAGTTTCTCAACGCGATATCGATGTGAAATGACAACATTTTTTGATGTGTTGACGGTTACCTGTTTCGTGGCCCTGGTGATCGCGTTCTTCCAGTTCACCGAGCGGGACAATCGGACGTTGTTGCACTTTATGCTGGCCGGTATCGTGTTCGCCGTCGCGAACCAGGTCGGAAATGCAGGTTCGTTCTACCTTGCGCTGGTCTTGATTCTTGCTGGCGCTGGTTATGCGGTTCTGATAGCCCGGAGATAAGCGGCTTGTTCCTTTATAATGCTATCAGTAAACTGAGTTTTGGAACCCGTTGGTATTGAAATGACATATTCGCAAGTAATGCCATCGGCGAAGGCAGGTTTTCTCGGCCCTTTTCTATGGCCGGCGCTGCTTGGCGCCTCAGTGATCGGCGCCTATGCCCAGACCGTTCTCAGTTTGATCGATGGACCCTGGCAGACGGAGCAGGAGGGCCACGGACCGCTCATCATTGTGGCCTCGCTCTGGCTGGTCTGGCAATCGCGTGAGAAGCTGCGGGCTGTTGAAGTTTCTCCGGCTCCCGTTATGGGATGGATTGCTCTCCTGGCTGGCCTGATTCTGCTCTATCTGGCCCGCATCCAGCAGGGGTTGGTTACATTTGAGACTTTCTCCCTGATTCCCGTCATCGTCGGATGTGTCCTGATTTCGGCCGGATGGCCCGCTCTGCGGGTACTCGCGTTTCCGATTGGCTTCCTGATCTTTGCCGTGCCGATGCCCGACTGGCTGGTGGACGCCGCTACGGTTCCGCTGAAGGTCTTTATTTCGAACGTCGTTACCAACGTCCTGTATGCGACGGGTTTTCCGGTTGCTCAGAATGGCGTCATGATCATGATCGGAACTTATCAGCTCCTGGTAAAGGACGCCTGTTCCGGGATGAATTCGATTTTTGCATTGTCCGCGATCGGCGTTTTTTACGCCTATGCGTTTCGCTGGCAGGAGAAAATTCGCAGCCTGTTACTTCTCGCGGCGATCATACCCATTACCATCATAGCAAATTTCTTTCGCGTTTTCGCACTGGTTCTGATCGCGTACTACCTGGGACCTGACATGCTCGAAGGGATGCTGCACGATCTCACCGGCATCGGCCTTTTCGTCGTCGCGGTTCTTCTGCTGTTCGTGTTCGATGCCTTTCTGGGCCTTTGTTTTGCGCTCGCGCGCCGTGTCCGCAACCGCGCCGCTCCGGCGATGTCCGCTTAAGCTCGATCACCTGCACGGCCCCTCGTGAAATCGGCCGCCAGCGCGCTTGCTCTTGCAGGCGCTTTCCGTGAGGTGGCTGGTTTGTGCAACACTTGCTAAGCTCGTTTCCCTTCAGGGCCAGCTCTTGACCAAGGTTGCCGTGAGCCGAACGTACGCCATACCCGACCTTCATGGCCGACTGGATCTCCTCGATCGCGCCATTGATGCGGTTATGCGGCATGCAGAGGGGACGGCTTCCACGATCATAACCCTGGGCGATTACATCGACCGTGGGCCGCAGAGCAGGCAGGTCATCGAGCGTCTCATGAATTGGAGACCGGACGAGTCGAAGGTCGTCAATCTGAAGGGCAACCACGAAGCCATGATGTGTGCGGTCTGCGAGAACAGGGCCGAACTCGACTGGTGGCTCAGGAACGGGGGAGGCGAGACGCTGGCGTCATATGGCCAAAGCCCGGCGCTTCCCGATCTGCGAGCGATCCCGGTCGATCATCTGGACTGGATGGTCAATCTTCCGCTGATGCATGTCGATCGGCACAGAGTATTCGTTCATGCTGCGGTCGATCCGAAAGCTCCGCTCGACCAGCAGAACGAGGAAACGTTGCTGTGGAAGCGTTATCCCCGCGATGCCGACATCGGACACGGGCGTCGATACGTCGTACACGGCCACCATGCAGACGCGCGCGCGCCGATCGCAGGCAAGTACAAGACCAATCTGGACGGACTGGCCTGGAAGACGGGACGCCTGGTTATAGGGGTATTTGAGGATGACCGCTCCGGCGGGGCCCGCGAGTATCTGGAAGTGCGTGGCCACGAAATGTAGGACCGAACCCATCGTCGGCGTGGAGATGCACTCAGGGCCGGTCCGCCAGTAGCAAGCGCATAATTCCCGGCCCACTTGCGGAGGACCAAATAAACGTTGAGTTTTGAATAAAGGTCCGTGCCGTGTTGTCACACCACTTTCCAATTAAGGTTTAATTCCTTTCCGGTGACTACCCGTTTCCGCTATTATTGAGCCACGAATCAGTGCCGCGTTCGTTTTCACACAAAAATTTCAGGAACCTTGATGTTCATGAAGATGAGCCCGGCTGCCTTAGGGGCGGCGCTGATATTGTTTGCTGGTACGGTCAATGCGGACGCCGGTTTGGTCCCTTACGCAGATCTCTCGTCATGGAACGCCGCAACGGCCGGCAAGACGACGATCACTATCCCCAATCCGTCTTCGTCTAGCGGATTTGATAGTTTTCCAGGTAACAGCGTCACCTATGATGGCGTGACGTTCTCGTCAGATCTGACAACGTATAGTGGTGGCTTTTTCAACGTTGGCCCGATCTTAAGTGGCCTCCCAGCTGCGCTCACCGTGCAGCAACTTGGTTTTGATCTGGTCAACATCAAGATCACCCTGGCGGGGCCGGTGACTTCATTCTCTTTCGATTTCGGTACGTTTGACGACTACGATGTAACCTTCCTTCTTTCCAACGGAAATACCGTCACCAAGAGCAGCACGGCTAGCGGTTTTGCAACGAGCAACTTCTTCGGCATCACGGATACCACGCCCTTCACGGAGGTCCTGGTTACGTCGGGAACCGAAAGCCTTTCTCTGAACAATGTCAGATTTGGCATCGCCGTGTCGGCAATTCCCGAGGTTTCGACTTGGGCGATGTTGATTCTCGGCTTTGCCGGATTGGGGCTTGTTGGCTACCGGCGTTCGCGGCGGAGCGGCGCAATTGCTGTGGGCTAGCCTTTTGGCTGCCCTTTGGCTCGATTGTGCCCGCCTGGATATCCAATTCGAATAGATCGCGGCTTGGACGTTTGCGATCGGATTATTGATCGGTTTCTGTTCGTTGAATTCGGCAAAGGCGGCCGTTGTTTCGAGTTCGGACTTTGAAGTCATCGAAGCCGCGGGGCCCGGCAACACGGATTTCTGCACCGTGATCAGCAACTCGGCTTCCGAAATACATCTACGGATTCCCCGTCACCAATCCGCTTGCTTCGAGCATCGATAACTGGACGCCGAACCGGCTGGATCACCGGAAAGACGTCGGCTCTGCGACGGCCTGTGCGGGTCTGACGAAGTTCACAAATGCCAAGACCGCCCACGGCGGTCTTTTGCTGTTCGCTAATGCGGTCAGGAGCCGATCAGGGAAGACGCGCCGCGCTAATAACAGCGGCGCCCTGACGATCGTGCATTACATAGTCCGTTCCAGGTGACGGATAGTAGAGTTGACCGCACGAACCGGAATTGACCGGAGCGCCAATTATATCAAGCTTTCTATCCAGCGCGTTTGGCGAAGCGGTCTGGTCGCTGCTCCCGCGTCCGTAATACTGCCCGCTGTACTGGCCGCTAAATTGCCCGCCATACTGGCCGGCGTACTGTCCGCCATAGCGGCCGCTATACTGCATGTTGACCTGACCAACGGACGGCTGCAGCGAGCCGATCATCGTCACAACCGCCAGCAGCGAAAGCGATATCCTCATCTCACTTCCTGGAAGTATGAGGTATGGCGCAACCGGGGTCGCCGGCAATTTGTCGGCCCAACCGCCCGGTCTAGGCTTTAATCAGCCCAATCAGCTTAGCTGCTTCCTTGTCGACATCATGGCGCTCCAAGGCCCTTTGGCGGGCACTTTGTCCCATTCGCGTGAGCGCTTCCGGCGCGGTGCCGAGGCATTCTTCCATTGCCGTGGCCAGGCTCACGAGGTCGCCGGCAGGAACCAGCCAACCGTGCTCACCGTGTGCGATCAGTTCGGGGATGCCGGCGACGAACGTGCTGATGACCGGTCTGCGGAGCGCCATGGCTTCCATGATGACGACCGGCAGACCTTCGGCGAAGCTCGGCAACACCAGCGCGCGGGCTGCGAGAATTTCGGCCCGCACCTCGTCACTGCTGATCCAGCCCGTTATTCGCACAATTCCAGCCAGCTTGTATTTTGCGACGAGCGTCTCGATCTCGCCGCGCATTTCGCCATCGCCGGCGAGCACCAGTTCGAATTTTGTCCCGCGCTCCGCCAGCAGCCGCGCTGCCTCGATCAGCAGCAGCTGCCCCTTCTGTTCACACAAGCGCCCCACGCAAACCAATCGTCGTTCGCTGCCCGCCGGCGCGGTGGCGTCGGTTTCATGGAAAGCTGGCTCAAGCCCGCAATGGACCACCTTTATCTTCGGCCAATACCCGTGGGGGACATTGCGAAACAGCTGACTGCGCCCGAATGAACTGACCGCGACGACAAAGCGAGCCCGCCTGATTTTTTCGGGAAGCGAGATGAATTTCGGCTTGTCGAATTCCTCAGGTCCGTGGGCGGTGAAGCTCCAGGGCGGCCCGCCCAGTTCGCCGACAAGCATCGCGACTTCGGCAGAATTGGTTCCGAAATGAACGTGCAGGTGATGCACGTTTTCGCTGCATAACCAAAGGGCTACCTGACATGCTTCGAGCAAATAAATCAGATGAACGGGGAGGGGGCGTTCCGCCCGCAGGCCGACCTTCAACGTCAGAACGAACGCGCGAAACAGGCCGACGGGGTTGGTTGCCAGGATCCGCAAAAATGAGGCCAGCAGCGGCACCGCGCCGCCGCGCAAGACGTAACGCGTGCGAGCCTGCTCCTGCTGATCTTCGGAACCGCGCTGCGCATCGTCCCAGCCCCGCACCGATATTCGCACGATCTCGTGCCCCAGGCGTTCGAGCGCCAGGATCTCGCGCCGAATGAAACTGTGGCTCACAGCCGGATAATGGTTAATCAGATAGGCGATCTTCATGCCTGACTTTATCCCAAGATAGGCCCGTGGAATGTGCCCATTTTTGTTCCACTCGCCTATTTATCTATTTGGGAAATATAGTAGTAATCGACCTGGAAAAAGGATATTTATATCCCGCTTCCATATTCTCTTTTTTGCCTGACAAAGCGTTAAGTCAAACGTTTCGAGATCGGTTTTTGTGATGTTGATCTTGGCCGCTCTGGCTGGATTGCTCAGCGTTCCCGTCGCGGTCCTGCTGGTTGAAGTCATTGCGGCCCTCAAGGCGCCGAGGCTGGAGCTTTTCGAAGTCCGGGAATTAAATAGCGAGAAGCGCGTTGCAGTCATTGTTCCCGCGCACAATGAGAGCCTGGGCCTCGTTCCGACGTTGCAGGATATCAAATCCCAGCTTCGTGCTGGAGATCGTCTGATCGTCATTGCCGATAATTGCACTGATGACACCGCAGCGGTCGCGGCCGAAGCGGGTGCGGAGGTTGTTGTCCGCGACGACCGCGAAAGAATCGGCAAAGGATTCGCGATGGGGTGGGGCATCGCCCATCTTGCCCAGGATCCACCTGATTTTGTTCTCTTCGTCGACGCCGATTGCCGGCTCCAGGCCGACCTGCTCGAAGGGCTAAAGCGGGTCTGTCAGCAGGTTCAGCGGCCGGTACAAGCGCTGTTCATGATGCGAAGCGCTGAAAATTCACCTATCAATCACAGCTTCGCGGAGTTCGCCTGGATTCTCAGAAACTGGATCCGTCCCCTTGGACTGAGAAACCTTCATTGCCCCGTTCAGTTGATGGGAACGGGAATGATGTTTCCCTGGAATGCGATCAACTCCGTGCCGTTGGCCAGCGGTCATCTGGTTGAGGATTTGAAGCTGGGGCTCGATCTCGCGCAAGCGGGCAAGGCTCCGTATTTCTTCCCGTTCGTGAAAGTTACCAGCACATTTCCGACCAGCGCCAAGGGCACTGAGAGCCAGCGTCAACGCTGGGTGCAGGGTCATCTCGCTATGATCGGAAGATTCGTTCCGCAGCTTCTGGCTGCCGGCTTGAAGCGCGGCGACGCCAATGTTCTTGTGCTGGCGCTCGACCTTTTGGTGCCGCCGCTCTCTCTCCTTGTGCTGATGATCGTCGGCATGGTGGGCCTGACTTCATTGGTCACATTGCTTGGAGGCCCGTGGTTGCCGACGCTGATCGCGGGCGGCAATCTCGCTGGATTTATCCTATGTGCTCTTTTGGCCTGGTTTAAATTCGGGCGCGAGGTTTTTCCGGCGCACGAAGTATTATCGTTTGGTTCTTTTGCATTTAGAAAGATCGGGTTCTATAGCCGGATGTTGTTAGGCGGCACGGCGTCCCACTGGATACGGACCGACCGATCAACGCCTAACTAGCCATTTGCCCCGCGGTTTTTTTCCGCGACGTCCCCCAAATGGGTCACGCAACCGTTATCGAACTCCCATAAGAACGCGCCGACAAAGATTAAACGGAGCCCGGTCGCATCACCGATTTTAACTGGCATGCCGTTTGCCTGAGTTTCTCAGGCAGGAGGAGGGGGCACACATGAAAGCGCACAGTCGCACGACCATTTTGCCAAAACCAAAGAAGCCGCGGAAGGCCTCGAAAAAGCAGCCGGCCGAGACCATTGCGGAACGATATCTCGAATTACGACGCCTTCGCGAACGTCTGTCCGAGGCTGAAGCTTTGCGAAGTTCACAATGATCAAGTTGCGTCAAGGACTGACGCCGCCGCTCTATCTGGCAGCAATCGGGATCGCCATGGTTGGTTGGCTGTGGGCGATATTCACCGGCGTGGAATGGCTCTTGGGGGTTTAGGCAGTCCGCCTTGTGCCGTGCGCACTAAACGTACTCCCAAGCCGGACGATGGTTGCCCAGCGGTTGACCTATCGTCCGGGATATCCCTGCTTCCGTCGAATTTTCTCAGGCGATATTGCGCTGTTGCATTCCTGCCGCGGCGCGGAAGAATCGGCCAAGCCCAGACAACCGTTCATATCCACCGCGCCCCTTGTGGGCTATCAAACGGGCTCAATAGCCGTTCATCTAGAGTTGGAAAAAAGCAGGCGAATTCGGCGGCACGCTTGCGAATCGTCCCGTAGTTGGGATTTCTAGCTCAGACAGCATTGAGTTCGATTAGCGGCTTGAGTGGTTGCGACATCATTCTTCCGGCGTGGGAGCCGGGATGGTGTCAATGGAGCAGGGGACTGTGGCCGTGTCGGATAGACTGACAAGCGCGTTGCTTGCCGCGCTGAATGAATCGACCGAAATCAAGGAGAGCGATTGGCTGAAGCTCGAAAGGGCATTGCGCGGTCAATCGGAGCGGGACGATAGCCAACTGGGCAGCGAGCTGAAAACGACACCGGAAAACAGGTTCGCCGCCACGGTGTGCTCGGGGATGGCCAAGATTCGAGCGAACGTTTGAGACTTCCCAGCTTCTCTAATTTTCCGCATTGCCCGCCAACTCCAGTTCGCTAATCGCCTTGGAGGGGGCTTGTTGGGTCGACGGGATTCGATCAGGCTGAACAGCTGATATTTCCTCTGCCGGGCGCTCATAAGGCGCCGCCGATTGTACGTTTCGAGCCGCCGGTCAGGAGGCTTTTATTGTAGGATTAGGCCATCCGCTTCTGTGTGTCAGAAAGCCATGTGGAAAGCCTTTGTCGTCCAGGCCGCCTTGATGCTGAGCGCAGCGGCGCATGGACAGGAGAGCGGTCGCATTAGGCGGCCGCCACCCTCTGCCGCGGAGGCCGCGCGGATCGCCTCGGATATGGCCATGAATGATACCCTGCTTCAGAAGGGCGACATCGTGGTCACGGACCGGCGCTTTTTTGTTTTTCGCGGGCCGGCGGCGGATGGTGTGACAAACGAGTTCGCCAGGGTGCCAGATCCGGCTCTGCCGGCAAACCAGCCGGGTAATCCAACTGCAAAGTACCGATCGGACGGCCGACGTGCGAACTAGCCCGTCGCGGCGAATCAGCCTCGACCCCGTCGCGATCTAAAGCCGAACATTAAATCAGAATCAGTTAATTGAGGGCGATATTGCCGATGGTTATCACGGCTTTTTTGAGGATTTGAACCTCGGTGCCATTTTGGAACACTATCTGGTGCGGGAGGTCAGCAAAACTGAGCAAAACCGCGTTTATTGAAGGCCTAAATCAACCGATGCGCGCATGGACGATCCTTTCGCAACAACCTGCGCGTTCAGCCTGTTAACGATAAACGTTGCGCCGGAAGATGCAGCTTTGCACCGGGTAAGCTCCATGGTAATAACTTGGTAACAATAAACGACGGTGTTCGATTTATTTGTGCGCCTCTTGAGGAATTTAATATGCGGTCTCGTTTGCTCATTGCTCTCTCGACAATCTTGCTGGGTTCTACGGCTGCGTCGGCCGGCCTCGTCACTGTCACCAGTTATGAGATGAACAACGGCAACGGCGCCACGCAATTCACTACGCCGACCGGCAATCAGAACTATTTCGATTGGACCTATACGAAGACGGGCGAGGGATCGCCGACTGCAAACGCCAGCCAGAACGGATCGAACCAACTCGTTCCCAACAATGCAGCGCCGAAAGAAGCCTGGCTCAGCGGAGGCACCGGAAAGCTGACGGACGGCACGATCGCGACACTCGGCTACTCGGCGGTGAGCAGCCCCACGGGCAACGTATCGAATTTGATGTATACCGGCGCCTCCCAGTATGTCGGCTGGAAGTACCAGGACCCGAACATCATCTTCAATCTCGCCGCGGGCCAGACTGTCAGTTCGATTTCGCTTTATGTCGCTGCCTACAACCCGATTCTCGGCAATGCCAATGGCCTCGTGGCCGCGCCGGCCAGCGTGGAGCTCACGATCAATGGTGTTCCGACCGGCGTGACGTTTTCGTTGGCGTCGATCAATGACGACACGGCGCTGATCACCCTCAGCGGGTTCGGCTTGATTTCGTCCAGTTCGCAGTTTGGCTTGACGCTCAATCGCGGGGTGTTGCAGCAGGATGGCATCAATTACTACAACGACCACGTGAAGGGATATAATCCCGCTGATCCCTACAACTCGTCGAACTGCGTGACCTTCTGCGATCCGGACGAGGGCATCTACAGCAGCGGTTTCCGCAAGGAAGCTGCGCTTGGCCAAACCGGGGAGTTGAAGCCCAACTCGGGCCTGCAGCCTTGGATCATGCTCAGCGAAGTGCAGTTCCTGACGGCCGCCGTTCCCGAGCCGTCGACCTGGGTCATGATGATTGCCGGTTTTGCCGGTCTCGGCTTCATGGCTTATCGCCGCAAGACGAAGCCTGCTTTGGCGATGGCCTAACGTCCGCAAGTCTTCTTTCAGTGCCGAGAGCCGCCGCAAGGCGGCTCTCGTTTTTTATGCTTAGAGGAAGGTGCGGAAGCCCCGCGAGTAATTGATCTTCGATAGTTGCGCTCGGACTCGCGCACGCCGTACCCACAGCAGCCGACTGATGCCTGATCGATGCTCAGAAATGCCGAGCGGGCTCGCCGCTCAATAATTGATCGACGTCTGCGCGAAGATGCCTTCCGCCCGCTTGTCGCCGGCAATGCGGAAGCGATACTGCAGCGTCAGCTCCCAATAAGAAGGAGGTGCGAGATACTTGGTTTCGCCGAACCAGTAGCGCAGCGAGCCGCCGGCGCCGACCGAATAGGCTTCGTGGTTGGCGAAGGAGTCGTCGTAGCTCGCGGCCAGCACGGCATGCGGGAAGAACACCAGATTGCGGCTGATGGGATCGAGGCGGAAGCTGTGTCCGAAGCGTCCTTCGGCGATGCCGACAAGCTGGCTCTTCTCAAGGAATTTGTCGACCTCGGCGTAGACGTACCAGGTCGGCCAGTGGGTATCGATCGCCCTGAGATCGGTGCCGACCGTGTAGGAATAGGCTGCCCGCAATAGCGTATCGTTGCGCGCAGCATCGCCGAGCGCGATCAGCTTGTCCACTTCTAGAACGAGGTTGTGGTCGGAGAACGGCTTCCAGCGCGCGCCGACCATGCCTTGCGTGGTCCGCAATCCCGTGGGGCCGCCGGCCTGATCGTACAGCGTTTCGAAAAGCCGGACGAACACGTCGAACAGCGCACCGTTCCGGTTGCCGAACTCCGGAGGGCGATAATAGAACTCGGTACCGAGCTGAGACGTGTAGGTGCTTGCGGGATTGTTCACGATCAGGAACGGGTTCGGCGCCGACCCGACCTTGCCGTACGTAATCGAGCTGTTGATCCCCCACACGCGCGACAGATCCGAGATCGTGCGGCGGGTCTCGAACAGTTTCTGATCGTCGATGTTGATGCGACCGTCGACCTTGGCGTCGACCCCCTCCATCAGATAGGCGATCGCTTTCGGATTCTGGAACTGACGCATGGCCGTATAGCCGGCATCGATCGTTGCCCGTGGCGGAAGCTGCCCGCGGTCGTGCGCGCGATCGAAGCGGCTCAGGGCGACCTCGTCGTTGCCGACGGCGACCGCGAGATAGGCGAGATCGGCGTCCCGCATCGTGCTCAGCCGGCCACGCGCGATGGCTTCATCGAAGATCGCGCGCGCCTCGGGTTTGCGCTTCAGTTCCAGGAGCGTGTTGATCTGGGCGCGCAAGGCTGCGTCGCGTTGGACCGTCGTCGGGCCAAGTCGCTCGGCGGTCCGGAACTCGGCGATGGACTCTTCCTTCCGATCGAGCGCCTGCAAGGCATAGGCGCGGCGGATCGCGGTGTCGTAGCTGACCGGCAGCCTTTGAAGGGCGCGTAGCGCACGCTGCGGATCCTTGGCGGCGAGGGCGGCATCCGCCAGCGACAGCCGGACGTTCCGGGCCTGGTCCGGCGGCAGCCCGCGTTGCAGCGCGGTTTCCCAATCGGCCATTGCGCCACGCCGATTATGCTGCAGGTTACGGGCATAGCCGCGCTGGGCGTAGATTTCGGCGGTGCCGTGGCCCCGCGCAATGGCCCGGCTGGCAGCGACTTCCGCGTCGGCCGGCCGGCCTGCGCTGATCATTAGGTTCACCAGCAGGAGATGATTGGCGACCGTCTCCGGACTGGCCTCGACGGCCTTCCTGGCTTCTTCGATGGCGAGCGAATAGTTCTTGGCCCGGCTGGCCTGATAGGCCTTGCCTGCGGCCTCAAAACTCTCGGCGGTTTTGTCGACGGGAATGATCGGCGTGGCAACGCTCTGGACCGCGGGCGCCTCCAGGCTGCACACCGAGCCATACGGCGTATCGCGACAGGTCTGGACCGGCATGGGCATCAGCTTGCCGTCGCCCTTCAACGTCGCCTTTTTCTCGGCCGCAGCATCCGCGTCGCCCAGACGCGTTACGACCGCAGGATCGGTCTTAGAATAGTCCGCCAGCAATTCCCGGGCGGTGCGAAAATCGCCGTTGGCGAGCGCCGCGTCGGCTGCGATCAGGCGGATGTTCTTCTTCTCGATGTCGGTCAGGTTGGGTGTGGCCAGCGCCGCATTGAAATCGCTAACCGCCTGCGCCCGGTTCCCCAGCTTCTGGTAGAGGTAGCCGCGCCAGACCAGCGGCACATAGTTACCGGGGTCGAGCTTGTTTGCGCCGGTCGCCGTCGCGACCGCGTCATTGAAATTGCCGTCCGCGAGCTGAGCGCTCAGCAACAGCAGGCGGTAGGACATCGAGTCGGGCGCGTATTCGACTGCGCTGCGAGCCGCCCGGACCGCCGCCTTGGCGTCGCCCCGTTCAAACGCCTTGTAGCCCTCGCTGGCCGGCCGCTGGGCGAGGCGCTGCCGAATATTCGCCTGGCGCCCCTCGAGCTCCTGATTGCCGGCAAACGCCGCGGAGGCGGCCTTGGTTGCCTGCTCGGCCTGGGTGAGATCGCCCGCGGCAACCAGTGAATCGATCAGGAGCAGGTGCAAGCGAAGGAGGTCAGGACGGAGCGCCAC
This sequence comes from Bradyrhizobium paxllaeri, assembly GCF_001693515.2. Lineage (NCBI taxonomy): Bacteria > Pseudomonadati > Pseudomonadota > Alphaproteobacteria > Hyphomicrobiales > Nitrobacteraceae > Bradyrhizobium > Bradyrhizobium paxllaeri. Next base: position 6,140,315 of record NZ_CP042968.1, on the reverse strand, counting down.
AGCCTCTGCGGCGCTTGCCGCGGACGCCTTGTAGTCGCCCTGGCCGAACGCCTTGTAGGCGGTTTCCGTTGCCGTATAGGCCTCGCCCTCCAAGGGGGGCCCAGTATCCGCGACCTGGGCGACGGCGCCGGAGCACAGCACAGCCACGAGCAAAAGCGCCCCCAGCGCCGCCCGAAATGCCGTCCGGTTCAGGTATTTCCCGCCCCAATTCCCCATGCAACCAGTGCTATGCCAATCCAGTTAAATTTTACCGCCGAACTGTAGCCGAGGCGGTGATTCAGCGGAACTGAGAAACGGCTGTTTGGCGGCGCGGCAGGCCTTGATGTTATTCATTTTTCTCACTTTTTTGGGGGCTGTGATGTTTTTGCTGCGGCCTGACGGGCGCGCTTCCCGAGTTAACCAATTGTCCTAGTTGCGCAGCGCGTCCTGCAGACGCGCGGTCCAGTCGGCAGGACTGATAATGCTTTGAGCAGCCCATTCCCCGACCGCGTCAGGTCCATTTTGAAGCTGGGCCTCATTAAATTGCCAGACCACGAATTGGGGTGGATGTCCCGTGAATTCCGATGATTTAATGCACTGCAGCAAGGTGGCCCACGGGCCGATGTCGCCAGGGTTCCACTTGAGCGAGACGGGCCGGTCGATCTTGTTCGACAGCCGCTGAGAAAATCCGAAATAGGGCTGTACAAAGCTGTTCCCGACCACCGCCACCGGTGCCGGATCGCTGTCCAGCAATCCCGCGGCAGCCTTGGGGGCCTGGCGGATGACGTAGGCCTCCGGACCGATCTCGCGCTTCCGCTCCGGCGACAGGAAGTTGGCGGCGAGGTCGCCGAGATGGCGATCATTGATCCACTCACCGAGTTTCATTCCGGTTCCGGTTTTTCCCGGCAGCGGACTCGATGAGAGGATCAGCGCCGCCACCTGGTCGGCGCTCGCCTCCGCGGCAAATGTCGTCCAGTGGAAGTCGGCGCGGTAGAACACTTCCTGCTTGCCGGCGACCACGCTCTTGAACGCGTCCCTGACGTCGATCGCGGCAACGCCGCCGGCGCGGAGCTCGGTCAACAGCGTGTCATAGCGCTTGCGGATGTCGTCCGACATCGCGGCACCGTCGGGCAACAGCGATTCATAGTATCGCGGCTTCAGCGGCACGATCAGAACGATCAGCTTGATGTTCCTTTTCGCAAACTGGCGGCTCGCGTCGGCGATCAGGCCGATCGATGATTTTTCTGCGGCGGGTTTTGTGGTCGTGAGGCTCTCCCATCCGGCAAACAGCCAGTTCTGCTTGCCTTCGAGCACGGCATCGCGCGCCACTGAAACTGTCGTTGTCGCGAAGAACACGGCTGTCGTCGCAATCAGATTTGCAAGGGACCGGCGCACGATCAATGACCTTCGATTTGTCGCAGCATCTGCCGCTCGGGATCGCTCAGCGGCGCCACCAACGATCGCATCGGCCACTCCCATATCACAACCTTCGCGCCCGCCAACCTATCCGGCTTCTGTTGCAGCAGTTTGAGAAGGGCGCCCGCAAAGCCGCCACCGGCCTCGCTGACCTGCGCGACCTCGCGCGCAAGCGCCATCTGTAGGTATTCAATGAAACCGGAGTTTTGTGAAAATGACGAGCCGGCGAGCAGGACTGACGGTGCCGTCGCGTCGTCCAGCAGTCCGCCGGACCGCTGGATGGTAGCCCGCGCATCCTCGGTATATTCCGCAGCCGGCGCCAGCCACTTTGGCGCATCCTGCAATCCTGCCAGGCGCGCAAGATCACCGGGACGTTCATGCCTGACGCCGCGTGTCAGGCTGACGCGTTCGGTTCCCGCACCCATTGCGCCGTTGACAAGTTCGGCGACAGCTTCGGCGGCGAACTGTGCGCCAGTGCTGTCCCAGTGCGTGTCGGTGCGCCAATAGCCGGGCCGGGGCCACTGATCCCGCAAATTGACCTGATGAAGTTTCGTGGCGCCCGCCGCCCGCGCCCACGCATTCGCGCGAACGCGTGATGCGTCGGCGGAAATTCCGCAGAGCTGCTCTTCGACCTGTTCGGCCTTGTCCGGGACGGGAACGACGACGAGCAGAATCTTGCGCTCGGCAAACGCCTGCACCAGGCGTGGCAACAAGCGAAGGCGCGCCGCCATATGTTCGGCATCGCGACGATCGACGCGCAATTCCTCAGCGGAATAGAGCCAGTCGTTGCAGCCGGCCCACACCTGCGGTCCGGCATCGCGCAATCCCTTGTAGAGCAGCCCGGCCGAGAGGCCGTTCAACCCCGTGCTTCGCGGAATGGCATCGAACACGGCGCGATCGATTTTGCCGGACAGGCTTCCGGACATGTAGTCATTCAGCGGCGCCGTCTTGAGGATGTCGTAGAGGGAATCGCCGCCGCGAAAGAGGACAGACACGAAGCCTGAGAAGATGATCGCCAGAACGGTCAGGATTTTTATCATGCTGGCGCTCCTTCAGAACTGGAAGTAGAGGAACGGAATGACGGTTCGGCTTTGCATCACCCACAGCGACCACAGCCACAGCACCGCAGCCAGCAGAAAGGACGGTCGCGCAATGGCCGACGCCAACCGCGGCGACAATCTGCTCAATGCCGGCAGGTACACCATCGCGATTCCGACGACGAGCGCCGCCACTTCGATCGGTCTCATCGCGGCGGCGAAGCCGTTCGTCATTGCAAAACCGTGCTGACCTGCCAGGCCGCTGAACATCGTCGCTGCGGTTTGCCAGTCCTGTGCGCGGAACAGCGTCCAGCCGATCATGACGAAAACCAGCGTGATTATGTGTCCGACGGGTGCGGGCACGGCCGGCATTCGCATCGCGTTCCAGGCGCGGCCCACCACCAGTCCGGTGCCGTGCCAGATGCCCCAGATCATGAAGGTCCAGCTCGCACCGTGCCACAGGCCGCCGAGCGCCATCGTCACCATCAGATTGACATAGGATCGAGCGCGGCCGGCGCGGTTACCGCCCAGCGGGATGTACAAATAGTCGCGCAGCCAGCTCGACAGGCTGATATGCCATCGCCGCCAGAATTCCGCGAGCGATGTGCTCAGATACGGGTTGTCGAAATTCTCCGGAAATTTCAGGCCGACCATCAGCCCGAGACCGATGGCCATGCTGCTGTAGCCGGCGAAGTCGAAATACAGATGCAGCGTGTAGGCGACGACCGTGATGATCGTGTCGCACATCGATGGTGACGGTAATGCGTAGCCGGCATCGACGAGCGGCGCGAGCGTATCGCCGATCAGTACCTTTTGTGCAAAGCCCAGCATGAACCGCCGCAGGCCTTCGGCAAATTCTTTCGAATCGAACACGCGGGACTTCAACTGCTCCGCGACCGACTGGTAACGGACGACCGGGCCTGCCACGAGGTGACCGAACATCGCCTGATAGGTCGAATAGTTGATCAGGCTCGGCTCGGCCGGGACTGTCTTTCGGAATACGTCGACCGAGTAGGATATGGCGCCGAACACAAAGAACGACAGTCCGATCGGCAGGGGAATGGGCGACCAGTCCTTAACTGGCGCGCCGAGGCTGTTCATGCTGTCGACGAACAGGTTGACGTATTTGAAATAGATCAGGCTGACGAGCGGCGGCACGATCCCTGCGAGCAAGGCCCAACGGCGCTCTGATCCCCACGCTCTCGCGATCCACAGGCCGGTCAACCACGACCAGCAGGCGATTGCGACAAGCAGCGGCAGAAAATCGAAGCGCCACCAGCCGTAGAAGATCAGGCTGAAGAACAGGATGGTCGAATTTCGCAGGAAGGCGGGGACGCCCGCATAGGCGATCAGGAACAGCGGCAGGAACACGAAGACGAAGGAGTCGCTGACGAAAACCATGCAGCGATCGCCTACCGGTCTCGATACGGTTCGGTTTCGTCAAATTGGCCCGAGAGCACGCTCTTGCCGCCGGCCTGGGTGAGAAACAGGCTGTAGTGATCGCCCGAGCGGAGCGGGGGGAGCTTCAACGACACATTGCTGCTGCCGCAGGTGGCCTCGAGCTGAGCCTCCACCGGATTGATGGCGCGCGATTTGACGGTGGTGAAAGCGACCGCATCGAAAACGGTGGGACCTTCGGCAATTCGAAGCGTCGCCTCGCAGCTCGGCATGAGATTGAAGAAACGAAGCTGGGCTTTCAGGTCGCTGGCGTTGCCGCCCGGGCCTTCGTCGATGGCGTGCGTGCTCCAGTTCGCGCCCTCGGGCGCAACCACGACCGTGTAGAAGCGGTCCGGTAGAAAGGTGATGTTTTTCCCGACGGCGGCGCCATCGATCGACAGTCTGACCGGCGCGTCGGCGCGCACCGCCCGGTATCGGCTGGCGGCGTCGTTGTCGACGATCGACAGATCGCGGGCGTTGATGTGCAGGCGCGTGCCGGCCTTGATGTCGCCGACAGATGCGACGCGAATGAATGCCGATCCGGGAGGAGGGCGCGTAGCGTACAGCTTTCCGATTTCCTGCGCGAAGGCCGAACTGATCGCCAGCCAGCACACCGCAACTCCGAATAACCAGCGCAGGCGTTGATCCCGGGCGGTGAAAGGCGGCTGCAGGTTGGGTTGGCTGGGCCGGCGAGACAAATCAAACTCCGAAATAAAGCGCTTTTCCGCCAGCGTTAAATTTTAATCGGCAGCCCCCCGGGTGGGCTGCTACGCTGCAACGGAGGGGTCATATCATCCCAGGGCGAATTCGGAAATTTAATGCGATCAAGAACCGGTCGAATAGTAAACGTTCGCCCGTAAAACTCCGGGGATTATTAGGGTTAAATGCGTTCGCCCGTTGCAGAGATCGGCAAGAATCTGAATTTGTAGGTTCCGGGCGGCGGCCTAGGCCGGCGCTCAATTGAGGCTTTTTCGATCGTTCATTGTTTCAGTTTTCGAAGTCCGGATTGATGGTTTTTAGTATGGATATCGAGGCGAACGTGGCCCTGATGGACAGGCCAACATTCAAGCTGGTTTGCGAGCGATGCGGGAGCCTGACGGTGGCATTGCCGGTCGAGGCCCAGCCGGATCCATGCTCGATTCTGAAATGCGGCCGGTGCGGCTCTCCAAGAGGGACGCTTCAGTCGCTGCGCGACACCTCAATTCAGGCGGGCGTTCGGCATCCAGTGTAGCGGAAGCGCTTGGGGGCAATGGCCGCGGGGTGGCCGAACCCGCGGACGCCGATTGTCATGTGAATTCCGGTTGTTACTGGAAAATCAGGGCAGGAGGCCTAGTCATTATCCGGTCAAGCGGATAGGCTCGGGCAAGGAACCAGTTTTGTCTGTATGGGGCTTCGTATTTTCGGAGCAGCAGCTAGTTAATTCGCGAGGGGGAGACGAGACATGCGAACGATCTGTGCGTCGGTGCTGGCGGCCAGTTTTTTGATTGCTACCAGTGCCAGTGCAGCGCCGCTGCTGAGCCATATGCAGCCTGCTCCGGATTCGCTCATCGCGGCCGCTAAGGTGATCTGTGACGAGGCGGGTAACTGCTACCGACCGGATCGGCGCCGCCCAGTCGCCCGGTGGGTTTATGGCGACAAGAATTTCTACGGGCCGTACGCTGGGCCAGGCTACTACGGCAATCCGCGCTATCGCTATAACTGGTGGCCTTGGTACTGATCGCCAGCCGAAGATCTGCCAGCCGAAGATCTGGCAGGCGTCGTAGCCGCGTGGTCCTTAGCCTGCCGAAAGCCAATGCAGGAATGTGGCGCAGCCGCAAATGAGCTGCGACGCCAGCATCAAAACGGCCCATGAAACGAACAGGATACGAATCATCCCCCGCGCTCCCGACCGACCGCAGACCGCTAATCGGTCGGGCATAACGCTCCAGATTCGAATTTGTTCATCGTCGCGAAGCGCGAAGGCTCGTTTTGCTTGGCCCTGAGGGAGGCGAAGCGCACCCCGGACGTTGTTCTCACACGATGTGGTGGTCGCGGTCATCGCGAGTGAATCTTTGCGGCGAGTTGCAATTATATCTCGACATACGGATTGCCATGGAACCCAAATAAAGCCGGCTTCGCCCTATAAACCGTATCAAATCGCTGCTATAGGGTCGCACGACGCTGCCGATACTGGCGGCCGATCAAACCATGCGATCCCGTTTTTAAGATAATCACGCTGTTTAATTGTCATGGTCGTTAAAATGAATGATGCGGTTGCGTGGACCCAGCCTCCTCGAAACGTCGGGGCAAGTGACAAGCCCGACCTAGCTGACATCTCCAAGCCTGTACGGCACGAGCCGGAATTCGATGGCGTCGACTGGTCGGCTGCTGCTCCTGGTTGGCTCTCACTATTCATCGGACTCTTTCTGCCATTGCTGGCTCTCGCTTTGCTGGTCGTTTCCATCGACCTTGCTTTGGTTTGGTTGTTTGAAAGATGGATTGATCCTTCATCGAACATGTCGCCTTTACTGCTTGCCACGATCATGTTTCCGCCGGCGCTGATGAGCGTTTTTTGCGGCTTCAAGCTTTTCCTCCATTTCAGGGATGCGAGGACGGCGACCGCGCAATCGCGCAAGCAATAGAGCGCTATCTGAGTGGATTGATCGCTCCATCTTCTGATCTTCGTGTGAAGTCGGGGACGAAAATCTGCGCCCCAGCGCCTCCCTTGATATCGGCCTCGTGTGCGACGATGATTTCCGCTGGGAAGTCCGTCCCGGCTGCATCGCCTGGATAAGAGAGGGGGCCTTCATGAGCGCTGAAATCAAACCCTATCGCATTTCGATCGGCGACGACGTCCTTCACGATCTCAAGTCGCGGCTGCGCAACGCGCGCTGGCCGGAGGCCGAACTGGTCGACGACTGGAGCCAGGGCGCACCGCTGAAATGGATCAAGGATATCTGTCGCTATTGGGCCGAAGAGTACGATTGGCGCGGGCGCGAGGCGCGGCTCAATCGCTTTGCGCAGTTCACCACCGAAATCGATGGGCTCGATATTCATTTCCTGCATGTGCGCTCGCCGCATACGGACGCGCTGCCGTTGATCGTCACGCATGGCTGGCCGGGCTCGGTGGTCGAGTTTCACAAGGTGATCGAACCGCTGACTGATCCGACCGCGCATGGCGGCAACGCCGCCGACGCATTTCACGTCGTTTGCCCGTCGCTGCCGGGTTTCGGTTTTTCAGGGAAGCCGAAGACTACCGGCTGGGGCATCGATCGCATTGCGTCGAACTGGGCGGTGCTGATGGATCGCCTCGGATATGCGCGATACGGCGCGCAGGGCGGCGATTGGGGATCGGCTATCACCACCGCGCTCGGCGCGCAGGACGGGGAACATTGCGCCGGCATCCACATCACGCTGGCGATGTCGGCGCGTCCCAATATGGAGGGACAGCCGACGCCAGAAGAGGCGCGGGCCTTGAAGGGCATCCAATATTATGCCGATTGGGATTCCGGCTATTCCAAGCAGCAGTCCACCCGGCCGCAAACGCTTGGTTACGCCTTGACGGATTCGCCGAGCGGGCAGGCGGCGTGGATCCTGGAAAAGTTCTGGGCCTGGACCGATTGCGACGGACATCCCGAAAACATCCTCGGCCGCAACGAACTGCTCGACAATGTCATGCTTTATTGGGTGACGGCGACGGCCGCCTCATCGGCGCGCCTGTACTGGGAAAGCTTTGGGCCGAAGCGACGCACGGCTCACAAGGTGGTAGTGCCGACCGGCGTCGCCGTCTTCCCCAAGGAGATCGTCACGCCGGTGCGAAAGTGGATGGAAGCGAGCTACATGAACATCCAGCACTGGAGCGAAATGCCGAAGGGCGGTCACTTCGCGGCGTTCGAGCAGCCGGACCTGTTCGTACAGGAGGTGCGAAACTACTTCAGGACGCTGCGGAAGCCGCCCACTGTCTAGAGGTACCAGGCCAGCACCGCCTTCAGCATCGCGTTTTCGATTACGGGAAGAACGACGATCTGGTTCATGCCGGCTGCGCGCGCGAGCTGCGCCGCAACGGAATCATCGACCTTCAGATGCTCGTTGATGGCGGGCATGCCCGTCGCCCAGGCGCCGCCGATAGAGCCTTCGCCCTTGCGGATCGTCTTTGACGCATAAAGCGACGCGAGATCGGCATTCTTGCTGCAATCGCCGGACTGAAACACCAGTTCCGTTCGCGACGGGTCCGGCACCCAGATCTCAAAACGTCTGGCGATCGGAGTTGCCTGTGCGGACAGGAAGGTCATGACCCAGGTCTGATCCGGGGAGGTCGTATAGGGAATGCCGACGCCGCAATTGATTCCGATTTCGCTCGCTTCCTCCCAGCGCAGGAAGCTTTTCGCGTTGTGCAGATCCTTGATGATCAGCGGCATACCGGCTTTCCAGGCGCGGCCGGGCAGGCCGAAGCCGCGCGGGAATTTGGTATGGCGCGAATTGAACTCGAACATGTCGGCGGTGCCGTAGTATCCGTCGACGAGGCCCATCTCATGGGACTTCTCGGGATCGTTGTGCCAGAGCTCGATGGCGCCGACGTGCTTTTCGTCGTCGCCGCAGAACAGCACCATCACCGCCATCAGGAATTCGCCGGCAAAGACCGGCAGCGCCACGCCGCAGGTCAATCCTGCCTCGATCGCCTCGTCCGTACGCTTGAAGTAGGAGTTTGCGAATTCGGTGAGGATGACCGGATGGCCGGCGGCCCAGGCCTTGCCGGGCAGGCCTTCGTCATAGGCGAACAGCGCGTTCTCGCTGACGGCCTTGAACTCCGAATATTCGTCGCTGCAAAGACAGCCGCCGAACTCCAGGCGGGTGCGGGTTCGGTCAGGCACCCACAATTCAACCACGCGAATGAATGTCTTCATCGGACGCACCTGTCCCTACGCCTGACAGCAGCATCGGCGATTTAGCGGCGATAGGTGCGATCAAATTACAGGCAGGCTCCGCCCAAAGATCGTGCGGAGTTCCGGCGTGCCGAGCGGCTCAGTTCCGATAGGATGGATCGGTTCGGTCGAGCTTGCGCAACAGCGCCGGCCAGGCGAGCTCGCCGTTTCGCGCAGGCCGGTCCGTCCGTGGCCGCATCTTGTCGTAGGTTTCTTCCAGCACGTTCTGCGGCGGGTAGATCAGCTTGGTGTTGCACGACAACGCCATGACCTGCACCTGGCAGGCGCGCTCGAGGCGGAACAGCACGTTGAAGGCTGCAGGCACGGTGCGGCCGACGACGAGCAGTCCGTGGTTGCGCAGGATCATGGCTTCGTGATCACCGAGATCCCTGACCAGCCGCGCGCGCTCATCGACATCATCGGCGATGCCCTCGAAGTCGTGATAGGCGATGTGGAGAAAGCGCATCGAGGTTTGTGCCAGCGGCAGCAATCCGCATTCCATCGCCGAGACCGCCATGCCGGCCGGCGTGTGCGTATGCGCCACGCAGTCCATGTCGTGCTTGGCCATGTGGATCGCGCTGTGAATGACGAAGCCCGCGACATTGACGTCGTAGTCGGAGGCGTTGAACAGCGTGTTGCCCTCGACATCGACCTTGATCAGGCTGGAAGCGTCGATTTCCTCGTAGAGCATCCCGTAGGGATTGATCAGGAACTGGTCGGTCGTGCCCGGCACGCGGCAGGAGATGTGGTTGGCGATCATCTCGGTCATGCCGTACATCGCGGTGAGACGGTAGCAGGCCGCAAGATCTACCCGCGCCTGCCATTCCTCCGCGCTCACCTGTTCGCGAACGGATTTCACGACCTTGACGGCGGGCGAACTGACAGGAGGATTCATGGCGTTTCTCCGCGGAGAGGAATTATCCGGCCCGCTGGGGCCGATCATTATTCGGCAGGATAGCTGCATTTCGCTGCGCGACAAGGCGAGCACCGCAGGCGTTATTGCAGGTCTGGCGGGTGAAAATCGAATGCGCTATGGCACTAGGTGAGGGGAATGCCATGACCGAAGGACGCTACCGGCTGATCGGCTCGACCGCGTCGCCCTACGCCATCAAGCTGCGGGCGCTGCTGCGCTACCGGCGAATTCCCTTCGACTGGGTCGTCATGACCAAGGCGCTGCGCAAGGCGACCGGGCATTTGCGACCCAATCTGATTCCGGTGCTGCAATATCCTGATGGTACCTACCGCGGCGAAACGACGACGCTGGCCTACGACCTCGAGCGCCGTCACAAGGACCGCTCCGTCATTCCCGACGACAAGGCGGTCGCGTTCGTCTGCGATCTCCTGGAAGACCTCGCCGACGAATGGGCGGTCAAGCCGCTGTTTCTCTATCGCTGGTGGGATCCGGAAGACCAGGCCTATGTCTCGCGCTGGGCCGGCGAGGAGTGGTCGGTCTCGGAGGCCGCAACCGGCAGCGCGGAGGAAATAGAGCAGTTCCGGCAGCGGCAGATTTCACGGATGGTCATTCTCGGCGCCACCGCGGAAAACAAGCCGCTGCTTGACGAGAGCTACCTGCGAATACTGGCGGCGTTCGAGCCGCATGTCGGGATGACCAATTATCTGTTCGGAAGCCGGCCCTCGCTCGCCGACTTCGCCTGGTTTGGCCAGCTCAGCGAAATGGCGACCGATCCGACCCCGATGCGGATCATTCGTGCGAAGGCGCCGTTCACCGATCATTGGGTAAGGCGGCTGGACGATGCCTCCGGCGTGGAGGGGGAATGGTATCCGCGCGAACGGGCACTCGGCGGCATGGCCGAGGCGCTGCTGAAGATATCAGGCGAACTCTATTTGCCGTTCCTCGTCGCCAACGCCGAGGCGTTCGCGAAGGGCGTCGGGCGGCTGGAGATGAATGTCTGGGGTCTTCCTTATGCGCTGGCGCCGTTCAAATATCAGGTGAAGTGCCTCTCGCTGCTTCGCGACAAGTTTTCAGCACTCGATATCGACAGCCGTGCTGCGTTGCGGCCGGTGCTGGAGCGCACCGGATGCTGGCAGCATTTGATGACCAGCTAGGCGCGTCTTCACGTACGATGCCGGCTGCCGAGCGCCGTTGCGATCGATTCCGGATTTTGGATGCGTTCGATCAGCATGTCGATGCGATCGCCACCCCAGAACAGTTCGCCGTTGAAGACCATGGTTGGTACGCCGAACACGCCGAGCGCTTCCGCCTCGTCGATGATGCGGTCGTGTTCGGCCCGCGCCGGACCGTGGACGTAAGCTTCGAATTGCTCCGACGAACCGCCGATCGATGCGATCACGCCCGAAATCCCAGACAACTCGTCAATTTCGAGATCATGACTCCAGAACCGCCGGAACACCGTGTCATGGTAGGGGCGGAACAGGCCGTGGCGCTGCGCGAACAACATGCCGGCGCTGGCATAGAAAGCGTCATAGATGCGCCGCGGCCCCTTCATGGTGAGGCCCTGCGCATTGGCATAGCGGCGCGCGTCCATATAGGCGTAGCGAACCTTGCGCCAGAAGTGCGGCGTGCGCTCTTCTACCGTCCCCATGAATTCGGGAATGCGCAGTGTGTAGGGCCGCCATTCCAGTTCGACGCCGTGAGTCTCCTCGAGCTCGAACAGCCGCTTGTTGGCGACGAAGGCGTAAGGGCTTTTGTAGTCGGTGTAGATTCGTACGCGCGGCATGCCCATGACGTATCCTTCCTCCACCGGATCAGTATTCCCGATCTAGGTCGAGGATGGAACTGCGCGACGCGGTGTTGAGACTGCAAAAAAACGAATGGGCCCCGGTGCATGAGAGCATCGCGGGGCCCGACATCTTCGTTTTAGGCGAAGGATTTCTGGTAGACACCAGTATTTATCTCAGGATCCGGCAGCGCGTGGCCTTGGCGCTCCAGTCCCGCGTATGTGTTCGAATTGTCGAAAGGCGCAATGAGGCTGGCAGCTGCTTGTGACCTCAACCACGCCTGGACCTTGCGCTGAGCAAGGTCACCGGATGACCCGGTGGCGTCATGCTCCTCTCCAAGAGTTGGCCAACGGACTGTATGTCCGCTTCCGCTGCGTGTCGTCTCGATCATGTAACCGGGGCGCCAATGCCTGCGAAGCGGGGAGCTGACGCTCCGTGACTCCCGCAGGTGCAGTCGGGGAAATGCTGCGGCAGATAAAGGCACGTGTCAAGTAAACCAAGGTTTGTTGATCCGCCGGGTTCCCGCGCCCGCTGGTATGTCAGGCCTCGGTGTGGCGGTAATCGCGTAAATCGGGATCGTGGGTCATTGCCCAGTAGTCCACAAAACGCCATGGCATCGCCGAGAACACCCGGCCTTGCTTGTTGCGGTAATAGGTCGTCATTCCGGGATGGGTCCAGATCAATTGCTCATGCTCGGCATCTACTTTCTCGATGTACCGATCGTGCGCTTCCTGACGAACGTCGATCGCAGCGATGCCTTGCTCGATCATTTCGACGAGGCAGGCCGAGATGTAGCGGCTCTGGCATTCCGACTGGAAGATCACACTGCCGCCATGCGCGGGGCCTGAATTGGGACCGAGCATCACGAAGAGGTTTGGAAAGTCCGGCACGGTGAGCCCGAGATAGGCGGTCGGGTTGTCGTTGGCCCAGGCCGTTTTGAGATTCTTGCCGTCGCGTCCCGTGATGTTGAGGCGGGCAGCCATCTCCGTCACCTTGAAGCCGGTGGAGATGACGATGATGTCCGCGGGCCGCAACTTGCCGTCGGCTGCGACGATGCCGTCGGGCGCAAAATGGTCGATCGTATCGGTGACCAGTTCGACATTCGGTTTCGTCAGCGTCTTGAACCAGTTGTTGTCGAGCAGGATGCGCTTGCCGTAGGGCGGATAGGTCGGCACGCATTTCTCGATCAGGTCCGGGCGATCCTTCAACTCCGACAGGATGAATTCGGTCAATTCCTCGCGATGCCGGTCGTTGCCCTTGTTGACGGCGCGGTCGGGATGCGGCCACGCCGGGTCCTTGCGCAGAAATGGCAGCAGGCCGTCGCCATAGCGCCAGAACATGTTGAAGCGATACCACTGCACATAAAACGGCAGGTGCGCGAGCAGCCACTGCGCGCCCTCGGTGATGGGATCGGAATAGCCCGCCACCGGGCGCGCCCACTGTGCGGTGCGCTGGTAAACGGTGACCGACGCGACGCGGTCTGCGATCGACGGGACCAGTTGCATGGCCGTGGCGCCGGTGCCGATCACGGCGACGCGCTTGCCGTCGAGCTTGATGTCGTCGGACCACAGCGCGGAGTGCAGCGTCACTCCCTTGAAATTTTCCTCGCCCTTGAAATGGGCTGGGTGGGGGTCGTTGAGCTGGCCGATCGCGCTGACCAAAGTGGTCGATTCAAAAGTCTCTTCGCCGTTGGCGGTCTTGAGCGTCGAAATCCAGCGCTGTTTGCTTTCATCCCAGCGCGACGATGTCAGTTCAGTGTTGAGGCGCAGATGCTTCCGGATGCCGTGTTCGAGCGCAACCTTCTTCAGATAGTCGAGCAATTCCTGGCGCTGCGCGAAATAGCGCGTCCATGGGTTCCGTTTTCCGAACGAAAAGGAATAGGAATGGTTCGGCGTATCGACGCCGCAGCCGGGGTAGCGGTTGACATACCAGGTGCCGCCGAGCTCGTCGTTCTTCTCGACGATGGTGTAGGGAATGCGGAGCCGTCCCAGCGCGACACCGAGCGCAATCGCGCAGACGCCGGCGCCGACGATCAGCACATGCTGCTGCGCCAGCTTCTCGTTCGATGGTGGCTTGGTCCAGCGCGCCTCGCGGGGGATGAAGCCCATTTCCTCGCGCATCAGCGGCCCGTATTCCGGGGCTACATTTTCGCCGAGCGTCGCGCGCATCATCTTCAGCATCAGTTCATTGCCAGGGTCGGTGATGGCCGGCTTCGGTTCGCCGTTTGCGAACAGCTTCAGCACGGCCGCGCGGATCTCAGCCTGGATCTCCTCCGGAACACCGGCGTGCGGATCCGGAATCAGACGGACGTCGCGCTTGGGTTTGTAGGGCGGTTCCAGCCAGCGTTCGTCGCCGGTCATGTGCACCAGAACCATCAGAAGGACGCGGATATCACCTTCGGCGATGGCCGATGACAGATCGAGTTTCTTGCGCGGCAGCTCGATATTCATGCTGATGTCCTCGTTTACGCGCCTGACGCTTCCGGCAAGCCGCCATAGGCGGCCCAGGTGGTGCCGGCGATATAGCCGGCATCGACGGGAAGGTTGATTCCGGTGACGCCACTGCTCATTGGCGAAAGCAGCCAGGCGATCGCCTGTGCGACCTCGATCGGCTCGACCAGCCGGTTCATCGCGGTGGGGCCTTCAAGCCATTTCTTGTTCAGCGCGCCCGAGGCGATGCCTGCCTCCAGTGCGACGGTGCGCGTGAAGCCGGGCGAGACCGCGTTGACCCGGACGCCGCTACGGCCCCATTCGGCGGCCAGCGTCTGCGTGATCTGAATGACGCCGGCCTTCGCGGCGGTATAGGCATGGATCGGACCTGAGGTCATGCCTGCAACGGAGGCAACATTAACGATCGCGCCATGCCGGCGCTCGGCCATCTTCACGCCGACGCTGCGGGCGACCAGAAAGGTGCCGCGCAGGTCGATATTGACCTCGCGGTCCCATTGGTCCATCCGCACGCGCTCGATCCGGTGCATCTTGCCGAACACGCCGGCGGCGTTGACGAGGCCCGTGATCGGGCCGTGCGCGGCCTCGATATCGGCGATGCCGCTGACGACGGCGCTTTCGCCCGCGACATCGAACGGAGCGGGCCACAGGATCGTTTGCGTTCCCGCCAAAGGTTCCGGCGCGATATCGACAATAACGACCTTGCGGCTCTGTTCGGCCAGAAGCGTGGCAGTTGCCGCGCCAATGCCACGGCTGCCCCCGGTGACGAGCACGATCCCTTCAGCGGTCATGGCCATTCTTCCTCTCCGGTACGAACAGACCGCGCGTGACCAGTTTCTGGTAGGCGGAGATGACGTGCTCAGGGGCTGCCGTGACGTTTCCGCCAACGTAGGAGTAGCGACGGCTCAAGTAGCCGCGCGCGCCCATCAGCATGTGAACGATGGCTTCGAACTCCTCGTCGCTATAGTCGATGATCGCGCCGGCGTAACGGGCGCGCCGGAGAATGCGGACATAGGCGGTCGCGATATTGTCCAGATGCTTCTGGTAACCGATCGGCGCAAAATATTCGGCTTCGTTGAGGATGCGCAAAAACTCCGGTACCTCGCGGATGAAGTCGAAAAAGGCGCTGAAGCGCTCGATCTCCTGTCGCGCGGCATGCGCCGTGCCGGTGCGCTCGCGGATGAAATGAACCATGTCGATGCCGATCTTCGGCAGCAATTGGTCGAGCAGTTCCTGACGGTTCTCGAAATGATTGTAGAATGTTCCCTGCGCCACACCGGCTTCCTCGGTGATGCGGGCGACGGACGCTTCGGCGTAACCATACTTGCCGACGATCTTGGTGGCGGCGTCGAATATCTTGCGCTTGGTCCAGGCGTTGCGCTCGACACGGTTGAGTTTTGTGACCTTGCTCGGTGAAGTCTGCGATTGCGTCATGCGTGAGATTCCAGTTCGGCGCGCAGCACGCGCTTGAGAACCTTGCCTGAAGGATTGCGCGGCAGGCTGTCGCGGATGATGAGTTGCTTCGGCACCTTGAAGCCGGCGAGGCGCGCGCGGCAATGATCGGAGAGATCGGATAATTCCAGCGCGGCGCCATCTCCAAGCACGACCACTGCCACCGGTCTTTCGCCCCAGCGCTCGTCGGGTAGGCCGATGACAGCGACTTCGCGCACCTGCGGCAGTTCGTAGATGACGCGCTCGACTTCGGAGGAGGCGATGTTCTCGCCGCCGGAGATGATCATGTCCTTCTTGCGGTCGGTCAGATAGAGGAAGCCGTCTTCGTCGAGATAGCCGACGTCGCCGGTGCGGAACCAGTCGCCGAAGAAGGCTGCCGCGGTCTTTTCGGGATCTTTCCAATAGCCTTGCGTGACCTTGGGCCCGCGCAGACAGATTTCGCCGTTCACACCTGATGGCAGCCTGTTGCCGGCATCGTCGCGGATCTCGATCTCGACATGGGCGATGGCGCGCCCGGTCGAGCCGATTTTTTCGATCTCGCGGCCGGCTTCCATGAAGGTGTCGCCGCCGCAGGTCTCCGTCAGGCCGTAGGCGTCGATGTAGCGGGCATTCTTGAAATACTCGGAGAAGGCGCGGATGCGCACTTCCGGCGTCTTCTCGCCGCCGCCGATTGCCCAGCGCAGGCTCGATACATCGTAGCGGTCTCGCGCCGGGCAGGTGAGGATCGCGGTCGTCATGACAGGCGCGAACCATGCGGCGTTGAGTTTCTCCGCTTCGATCGCGGCGAGCGCCTGCTCGGGCTCAAAATTGCGGTGGATGGAAAGCATGCCGCCATGCCAAAGCACCGCAATTCCCGGCAGGTCGAGCGCGCCGACGTGGCAGAGCGGGCCGACCACCAGCAAGCGCGTTTCCGCATTCAATCCGAGCACCAGCGTCTGGTCAGCCGACTTCCAGTACAGGTTCTCGTAAGTGAGCATCACGCCCTTGGGGCGGTCTGTCGTGCCTGACGTATACATCAGCCGCATCAGGTCGCGCGGCTGCTTCACATGAACAGGGGCAGGGGCAATCTCGGGCGCAAGACGTGTTGCATTCGATTGCGCAGCTTCATCGAGCAGCACCACCGGCGCGCCGCCGGCTGCGATGCCCGCAAGCTCCTCATCCGCAATCAGGATACGCGCGCCGGAATTGCCGACGATGTAACCGACCTCGTCGGCGGACAGGCGGTAGTTGATCGGCAGAAACACCGCGCCGATATGGCTGGTCGCAAACACCAGCTCGAGAAACGCCGTGCTGTTCTTCATCAGCACCGCGACGACGTCGCCGGGACCAATGCCCCGCGCGGCGAGCCAGCCGCCGATCCGCCGGATGCGGTCGTCGAACGCGGCAAAGGAGACGTCCTCGCCGCGATATTTCAGCGCACAGCGGTCCGGCGTCCGCCGGGCGTGAAATGCGATGAAGCTCGAAAGATTGATCATAATCAGCTCGAACGGCCGGTTGCGGGGGCGTTTCTCCAAATATGAATTCTGACTCGTAATTCATATTTGGCTTGACGTCACCCCCTTTGCTCTGAAATTCTCAGGGTCATACGGAGACGACACGATCTCCGGCCGGGATTTGGGAACGCAAACCCCATAGGGAGGAAGCAATGACGAGAACCCGCAAACCGGGCGTAAGCCGACGTGCGACGTTGGCAATGATGGGCGCCGGTGCCGTAACGTTCGCGACGCCCTGGGTGGCGCGCGCGCAAGCCAAGACCATCAAGGTCGGCATGCCGACCATTCTCTCCGGACGCGTCGCGCAGCTTGGCACCTCCTCGCGCAACGGCGTGACGTTGGAAGTCGAGAAGGTCAATGCTGCCGGCGGTCTCGCAGGCCGACAGATCGAGATGGTGATCCGCGATTCCAAGGGGCAGCCGCAGGAAGCCGCCCGCGTCGCGCGCGAACTCGTCAATACCGACGGGTGCGAAATTCTGATCGACGCGGAGGCGTCGTCGGGCGCGTTCGCGGTGCATGAAGTGGCACGCGATCTCGGCGTGCTCTGCATTCACACCAATTCGGAAACGTCGTCGCTGACCGCCGATCCCAAGCAACACATTCCCAATGCGTTCCGCACCGCGCGGCAGGGCGTGCACGACTCGATCGTCGGAGGCAGCTACGCAGCGGCGATCGCGAAGGCGAAGGGACTGAAGAAATGGGCGACCTGTTCGCCCGATTACGCCTATGGTCGCGACACCACCGGCGAATATGTGACGTATCTGAAGCGCTTTGCGCCTGACGTCGAGATCATCAGCGAGTCCTGGCCAAAGCTGTTCCAGCCCGATTACACCGAGGTGGTGACAAAGATTCTGCAGGCCAAGCCGCAGGCGCTGTATTCCTGCCTCTGGGGCGGCGACCTGACGTCCTATATCGATCAGGCCAACATCTACGCGCTGTTCAGCCAGATGGAGGTGTTTGCGGTCAACATGGCCGACTACACCGCGCTAACCGTGGTGAAGAATCTGCCGAAGGGCATCCACTCCGGCAATCGCTACATCAAGACCTATCCGGCAACGCCGGAGAACGCCGCCTGGGGCGACGCCTACAAGGCGAAGTACAACGAATATCCCACCAACTGGTCGTGGGAGAATGCCACCGCCATCATGCTGCTGGCGGAAGCGTCGAAGAAGGCGAATTCGGCCGACGGCAAGAAGATTGCCGAGGCGTTGCGCGGCCTGAAAATCAAGTCGCCGTTCGGCGCCGACGGCACCGTCACCATGCGGGCCGAGGACCAGACGCTGGTCGGCTACGCGATCGGCTGGGGAACGACGATCCCGCAGGAGCCCTACGTGCCGCAGGTGCAGGCGGGCGACTGGAAGACGGTCTTCGAACTCGAAGCCGAGTGGAAGAAGAGCAAGGGTTACACCTGATCGATCGGCGAAAGGCGGAGGCAGCCGCAAGCCACCTCCGTCTGCTGCCGAATGTTTCTCGCGCGCCGTTAAGTGCGGCGTGCCGTAATGGATGCTTCCCTTGGACCTCGACGCGCTTACCGGCTGTCTCGCCAGCTCCGCCTGTCTGGTGACGCAAACCACCAGTGGCTTCATCATCGGCATGTTGCTGTTTCTCGTCGCCGTCGGGCTGACGCTAATCTTCGGCGTGCTCAAGGTCGTCAATTTCAGCCACGGCGCCTTCTATATGTTCGGCGCCTATTTCGCGATGACGGCCTATCAACTCACCGGCAGCTTTGCGCTGGCGATGCTGTGCGGCGCGGCCGGCACCGCCATTCTTGGCCTCGTCTTCGAACGCGGTTTCATGAGCCGCGTCTACGGCGCCGATGTGCTGATGCAACTCCTCGTCTGCTACGCCTTCGTGCTGATCTTCGATGACGTCGTGCGGATGATCTGGGGCCCCGAATTCAAATCGATGGGCATGCCGGCGGCGTTCCAGGTGGCGCCGCTGTTCATCGCGGGCGGGGTGGTGCCGCCATATTATCTGTTGCTGATCGGTGTCGCGCTGGCGGCTGCGGCGGTGCTCGGGCTCGGATTGGCGCGTACGAGAATTGGCAAGGTGATCCGGGCGGCCGCGCATAATCCGGGCATGGTGTCCGCGCTCGGCATCAACACCGGTTTGATCTATGGCGGCGTGTTCGCGCTCGGCGGGATGCTGGCGGGCCTCGCCGGGGCGCTTGCCGCGCCGGTGCGGTCGCTTACGCCGGGCATGGGATTTTCGGTGCTGATCGAATCCTTCATCGTCACCGTGATCGGCGGCATGGGCTCGATCCTGGGCGCGCTGATCGGGGCGCTGCTGATCGGCATGATCCGCTCGTTCGGATCGCTCGGCTTTCCCCTGTTCACGGAAGGGCTGATGTATCTGTTCATGGTGATCGTCCTGGTGTCGCGGCCGACGGGCCTGTTCGGCAAGGAGGTCGCATGACCGAGGTGCAGGCCGATCAGGGCGCGCATGCACTTGACGCCGCTGATGTCCGGGCAAAGCCGCGGCGTAATCGTGATGTTCTGATCGCGTTGGCGGCCTTTGTCATTCTTGCGCTGTTGCCGATGGTTTTCAGCAGCAAGTTTTTGCTCGACTTTGTGATCCGCTGCGCGGCCTACGGGCTGTTCGCGACGTCCCTCAACCTTCTGGTCGGTTACACCGGGCTGACTTCATTCGGCCATGGCATGTTCTTTGGCCTCGGTGCCTATGGCTTCGGGCTGATGATGCAGAAGACCGGCGTTTCCGTCCCGGTGGCATTCGTTGCCACGCTCGCAATCACGTTTGTCACAGCCTTCGTCATTGGCGCCATCTGCGTGCGGCTGAAGGAAATCTATTTCGCCTTCGTGACGCTGGCGTTTCAAATGTTGATCCACTCGACCATCCTTTCCTGGGTATCCCTGACCGGCGGCGATCAGGGATTGCGCGGCGGCATTCCGCGGCCGCCATTTTGGGGCATTGACCTGTCGAACCATCTGCATCTCTACGTTACGAGCTGCGCGCTACTGGTGATCGGACTGTTCCTGATGCATCAGATCGCGCAGTCGCCATTCGGCTATACGTTACGCATGATCCGCGACAACGCCACGCGTGCGAGCTTCATTGGTATCGATGTCTGGCGCGCCAAGTTGACGATCTTTGTGCTCGCGGCGCTGTTCGCCTCGACCGGCGGGGTCATCATGGCGCTGTTCGTCTCGGGGGCCTATCCGGAATTCGCCTATTGGACCATTTCGGGCGAGGGCATCTTCATCAACATGCTTGGCGGCGTGACCACGTTCCTTGGGCCGATGGTCGGCACCGTGCTGCTGCTGATCCTCAACGACACCGTCACCCGGCTGACTGAATATCACGGGCTCGTGCTGGGTATCGTGATCCTGTTCTTCGCGATCGGCCTGCGGAAGGGTCTGATGGATTTCGTCATCGAATGGTACGCGCAGCGCCGCGATGATCGCGGGAAGTAGCCATGCTGGAGATACGCGCCCTTTCCAAATCGTTCGGCGGCGTCAAGGCGACGGACAATGTCACGCTCGACTTTGCCGACGGTTCGCTCACCGCCGTGATCGGCCCCAATGGCGCCGGCAAGAGCACGTTCTTCAATCTGATCACGGGCGCGCTGACGCCGGATGCCGGCCAGATCCTGCTCAACGGCGTCGATCTGGCCGGGCGCACGCCGCCGGAGATCGTGCGCCACGGCATCGGCCGCGCGTTCCAGGTCGCGAGCATCTTTCCGTCGCTGACGGTGCAGGAGACGATGCTGGCGGCGGTGTGTGCCGATCAGCGCAAGGCGAGCGTCCTGCACCGTCGCTTTCCCCTGGCCGAGACGCGTGATCGCGCCGAGCATGCGATGGAGCTGCTGGGTCTGGCCAGCAAGCGGAACCGGACTGCTGCGACGCTATCGCATGGCGATCAGAAGCTACTCGATATTGCGCTGGCGCTGGTGCTCGATCCCGAAGTGTTGCTGCTCGACGAGCCCACCGCCGGCATGGGCACCGAAGAGCGCTGGCGGATGATCGACAAGGTGAGGGAGCTCTGGGAGAAGCAGAAGATCACGGTTGTGTTCATCGAACACGACATGGATATCGTGTTCAAGATCGCGCCCGAGATCGTGGTGCTGTGCTACGGGCGCATTCTCGCAACCGGCACGCCGGATGCGATCCGGCGGAACGAAGCCGTGATCGAGGCCTATCTCGGCACCGAACATCACGCGGGGGCCGACGTATGAGCACGCAGCCGGTGGTGCAGGTCGAAGACCTCGACGTTTACTACGGCACCAGCCAAATATTGTTTGGCGTCGGCCTGTCGGTGCGGCAGGGCGAGACCATGGCGCTGCTCGGCCGCAACGGTGCTGGCAAGTCGACCACGATGAAAGCGATCATGGGTCTTGCGCCCGCCCGCCGAGGAAAGGTCACCCTGCACGGCAAAGTGGTATCCGGACTGCGACCGCATCACATCGCCCGCGCCGGTCTGGGCTTCGTGCCTGAAGATCGCCAGATCTTTCCTGAACACACGGTCGAGGACAATCTCGTCATCGGTGCCAAGAAGGGGCCCAATGGCGAGGACGAGTGGCCGATCCGGCGTATTTACGACGTGTTTCCGCTGCTGGAGCCGCTGCGTCACCGCATCGCGGGGCGGTTGTCGGGTGGCGAACAGCAGATGCTGGCCATTGCGCGCACGCTGATGGGGAATCCGGCGCTGCTGCTTCTGGATGAGCCGAGCGAGGGGCTGGCGCCGATTATCGTGCAGCGGATCGGTGAATTGCTGCGGCAGCTCCGCGGCACCGGCGCCACCGTGCTGATTGCCGAACAGAACATGCATTTTTGCCTTGGCCTTGCGAGCCACGCGACGGTTATCGACAAGGGCCAGATCGTCTACACATCCGGGATCGAAGAGCTGAAAGCCAACGAAAACATTCGTCAGCGCTATCTCGCGCTGTAGCTTTCGGCCCGACCGGGGGACGAAATGGCCATTGAACGCAAGCTATCGCCGACGCATGAGGCGCCGTATCGCGGCCTGCGTGTGCTGGATTTCGGGCAGGGCATCGCCTCGCCCTATTGCGCGATGCTGCTCGGCGTGTACGGGGCCGACGTCATCAAGGTCGAGCCGCCGGAGGGCGACTGGTCGCGGTTTCTCGGCACGACGTATGGAAGTCATACCACGCTGTCGGCCGTCTATAACCGCGGCAAGCGCAGCCTTTGCCTCGACATGAAGCACAAGGATGGGGTCGCGGTTGCTCGGAAGCTGGCGAGGGACTGCGACGTGCTGATCGAAGGCTTCCGGCCGGGCGTCGCCGCGCGGCTCGGGATCGGTTACGATGAATTGTCGCGCGACAATCGTGGTCTGATCTATCTCTCGGTCAGCGCCTTCGGGCAGAGTGGTCCCTATTCGAAACGGCCGGGCTCTGATTCCGTGGCACAGGCGTTCTCCGGTTTTGTGTCGATCAATGTCGGCAATGATGGCACTCCACATCGGGCCGGCACCACGATCTCCGATGTCGTGACCGGTGTCTATGCCTTTCAGGCCATCGCCACGACGCTGTTCGCGCGTGCGACCGTCGGCACTGGCCGCTGGATCGACGTCAATCTTTGCCAATCTACTTCCGCGCTGCTTGGCCACAAGGTCGCCGAACATATTCTGGAGGGCGGTGCGCCGCGTGCGCTGAACGTTCCAGCGGGCTCCTATCAGACAGCGGACGGCTGGATGATGGTCACGCTGGTGAACGAGCCGCAATACAAGCGGCTGTGCGCGGCAATCGGGCGCGATGACCTCGCCAGCGATCCGCGCTTTGCCGACTTTGCGCGACGTGCTGACGCCGTAGATGCGCTGATCCCGCAATTGCGGGAGGTGTTTCTGACGCAGCCGACGGATAGCTGGCTGTCGCGTCTGCACGCCGCCGATCTTATTGCGGAACGGATACTCGATCCCGGGGAATGGCTGCGCAACGTTCATGTCGAGGCGACACGGGCTGCGGTATGTCAGGACACGCCGGGCGTCGGGCCGGTGTACTCACCGCGAACGCCGGGTATTGCGAGCTTTTCGGAGGATGACTTGCGTCCCGCACCTGATATAGGCCAGGACAGTTACGAGGTGCTGCTCGAAGCTGGTTTCGAGCGCGGCGCCATCGACGATCTGGTCAAGGCCGGCGCAGTGCGCCAGGCCAAGGGAGGCAAGGCATGAGCACCGATCTCGTCCGTTATTCGGTCACAGGCAATATTGCCGAGATCATGCTGGATCGGCCGCCGGTCAATGCGCTCAGCATGGACCTGATCGACGCACTGCTGGCGGCGCTTTCGAAAGCGAGAGACGACGAAGCGGTGCGTGCCGTCATCATCGGCAGCGCGCACAAGGTGTTCTGTGCCGGGCTCGATCTCGACATCGTCCGTGGCAAACCCGGGATCGAGACCAAGAAATTCCTCGAGCGGCTGTATTTCGCGCTCAACGATACCCAGTATCGCATGGGCAAGCCGACCATCGCCGCCGTTGATGGCGCGGTGCGGGCCGGCGGCATGACGATCGCGATTTCCTGCGATATGATTATCGCTGGCGACGCCTGTACCTTTGGCTATCCCGAGATCGATGTCGGTCTGATTCCAGCCATCCACTTTGTGCAACTACCGCGGCTGGTCGGCAAGCATCAGGCATTCGGTCCGCTGTTTCTCGGCGAGCCATTCGACGCTGCAACTGCCTTTCGCATGGGGCTGCTCAGCGAAGTGGTGCCGAAGGGCACCGCGCTTGAGCGTGCGCGGGAAATCGCACGCAAGCTCGCCGCCAAATCACCCATTGTCATGAAGATCGGGCGCGATGCCTTCATGCGGGCGGTCGACGCCGATTTCCGTCGCTCGGTCGAAAACGCCGCCGAGAGTTTTGCGCTTGTCGCCACGACGGAGGATTGTCAGGAAGGCTTGAATGCGTTCGTCGAAAAGCGGACGCCGAACTACAGGGGGCGCTGATGGCGGGATTGTATTTCGAGGAGTTCGAGGTCGGCCGGGAGTTTCATCATGAGTTCTCCAGGACCGTGACCGAGATGGACAACACCATGTTCAGCCTGCTGACCATGAACCCGCAGCCGCTGCATATCGATGCTCATTTTTCTGAAAGTACCGAATTCGGCCAGCGGTTGTTCAACAGCATTTACACGCTCGGCATCATGATCGGCATGAGCGTCTACGATACGACGCTCGGTACCACGATCGGCAACCTTGGTATGACCGACGTCAAATTCCCCAAGCCGGTATTTCACGGCGATACGCTCAAGGCGCACACCAGGATCATCTCCAAACGCGAGAGCAAGTCGCGGCCGAACCAGGGTATCGTGGAATTCGAGCACACCATGACCAATCAGCGCGGCGAGGTGGTGGCGAGCTGCCGCCGGACCGGCCTGATGCACTGCAAGCCGAAGGCGTGAGGCGATGCGTTCGTTCCTGTTCGTTCCCGGCGACAGCCAGCGCAAGTTCGAAAGCGCGAAGAAGACCGCAGCCGACGCACTGATCCTCGACCTCGAGGATTCGATTGCGCCGGACGAGAAGGTTGGTGCGCGGCGCACGGTGCGCGAGATGCTCGACGTCCGGAAGGCGGACCAGAAGATGTATGTCCGCGTCAACGCGCTCGACACCGGAATGACGCTCGGCGATCTCGCGGCCGTCATGCCGGGCCGGCCCGACGGCATCGTGCTGCCGAAATGCGCCGGCGCCGCCGACGTCAATCGCCTCTCGCTCTATCTTGATGCCTTCGAAGCTGCGGCGGCGATCGAACACGGCTCGACGCGAATAGTCACCGTGGCGACGGAAGCGGCGAGGGCGGTGCTCAAGCTGCTCGATTTCGAGAACATGAGCCCGCGGTTGTGGGGCATGATGTGGGGTGCCGAGGATCTCGCGGCGTCGCTTGGCGCGTCGCGGAACCGAACCGCCGGCCGCTTTCACGGGCCATTCCTGCTGGCGCGAGACCTCTGCCTGATCAGCGCGGCTGCGGCCGGCGTTGTCGCCATCGATACCATCGCGACTGATATCCATGACCTGGACACGCTGCGGGAAGAGTCCGTTGCCGCGCGTCAGGATGGGTTCCTGGCCAAGGCGGTGATCCATCCCAAGCACGTCGATGTCGTCAATGCCGCCTTCATGCCGACGGACGAGGAAGTCGCCTGGTCGGAGAAGGTGGTTAAGGCCTTCAACGACAATCCAACGTCGGGTGTTGTGAAGATCGATGGCAAGATGATCGACAAGCCGCATTTGCGTGCGGCAGAAAAAATCCTCGCGCTGCGCGGGTAGTGACGTAATGATGATGCAGCCCGGATGGGCGAAGCGACATCCGGGATGGACGATGGATAGGCCCTGGACATCGCTGCGCTCATCCAGGCCACGAGTTCGCTGACCAGATTGACTTCGCTACCCGATCGGCAGCAAATGCGGCCAAGCAACAAGAAGGAAAACACCATGGTTGACGCGCTGATCATCGACGCATGCAGAACGCCGCGAGGCATCGGCAAGGCCGGCAAGGGCGCCCTCTCGGGCATTCATCCGCAACAGCTCGGCGCAACGGTATTGCGCGCGCTGGCTGATCGGACCGGCATCAATACCGCCGATGTCGACGACATCGTCTGGGGCACCAGCTCGCAACGCGGCCAACAGAGTGGCGATCTCGGCCGGATGTCGGCGCTCGATGCCGGCTATGACGTCCGCGCCAGCGCGGTAACACTGGACCGGTTCTGCGGCTCCGGCATCACCAGCGTCAACATGGCGGCCAACTCGATCATGTCGGGCTCGGAGGATCTGGTGATCGCCGGCGGCACCGAGATGATGTCGATGGAGGGCCGGCGCGGCGAGGGCCCGTTCATGATGGACAACGGCAATCTCCGCCTCCGTGCCCGGCATCCGCAATCGCATCAGGGCGTCTGCGCCGACGCAGTCGCAACGCTGGAAGGCATCACGCGGCAGGACGTCGATGAGCTCGGCCTTGAAAGTCAGAAGCGCGCGGCAGCCGCGATCAAGGGTGGATATTTCGACAAGAGCCTCGTGCCAGTGTATCGCGAGGACGGCAGTCTCGCGCTCGATCGGGAAGAATATCCGCGGCCGCAAACCACGCTCGAAGGGCTGGCCGCATTGAAGGCCGCCTTTCCCGCCGTGGCGGACTATCCGCTCGACGACGGGGGCACGACCTATCGCAAACTCATCCTCGACAAATATCCCGACCTCGACATCAACTTCGTACATCACGCCGGCAATTCCTCCGGCGTCGTGGATGGCTCGGCGGCTATCCTGCTGGCGTCGCCGAGCTACGCAAAAGCGCATGGCCTCAAGCCGCGCGCCCGCGTGGTCGCGATGGCCAACATGGGCGACTCGCCGACCCTGATGCTTAATGCGCCGGTGCCGGCTGCCCGCAAGGTGCTGGCCAAGGCGGGTCTCACGCTCGACGATATCGACCTGTTCGAAATCAATGAGGCCTTTGCGGTCGTCGCCGAAAAGTTCATTCGCGACCTCAAGCTCGACCGCGCGAAGGTCAACGTCAATGGCGGCTCGATCGCGCTCGGTCATCCCATCGGCGCGACCGGCTCGATCCTGATCGGTACTGTGCTCGACGAACTGGAGCGGCGCGATCTCAAGCGTGGGCTGGTGACGATGTGCGCCGCTGGCGGCATGGCGCCGGCTATTATTATCGAGCGGGTTTGAGCAGGGGGCGCTAGGCAGCCGGAAACTGCAACTCGAACGTAACGCCGTGGTTGGATGGCAGAAGCCGGATCGATCCGCCATGGCTGGCCATGATCGCCTGGACGATCGAGAGCCCCATTCCCGTGCCGCCGGTATCGCGGCGCGTGGTGAAGAAGGCGTCGAAGATCTTCTCGCGGTTCGCTTCGGATATGGGATCACCGTCATTGCTGACGGTCATCCTGACGGAGGCTTCTTCCGCAGCGGCTTCGAGTCGCACGCGCTTTGCGTTGTGGCGGATGGCGTTGTCGGTCAGGTGCGACAACACGATCAGCGCCTTTTCACTGGACATGCCGATCGAGCGCTCGAGGTCGCCGGTGGCCTCGATCGCTCGTGTCGGGAACCGGCTCTTCAGTCCGCTTATCACTTGAGATAGTTCGATTTGCTCGTTCTGCGGGGCGGTTTCGGCGCGGGCCAGTTCGCGCAAGCGCTGGGTCATGGCTTCCAGGCGCCCGGTGTCACCCAGAATGTTCGATATGAAATTCTTCTGCTCCATCCGGGTGAGCGTGTCGGATTTGCTTTGCAGGGAATCGAGCAGGAGTTCGGCTGCACCCTTGATCGATGTCAGCGGCGACTTCAATTCATGGGTGAGGTGCGACGAAAACGTCGCGATGTAGTCCGACCGCCGTGACAATTGTTCGGCCATGTCGAGGAAGCTGTGTGATAGCTGGGCGAACTCGCGCGTGCCGTAATGGGCGAGCGGTTGAAATGCATCGCGGTC
Source organism: Bradyrhizobium paxllaeri (assembly GCF_001693515.2). Classification (NCBI taxonomy): domain Bacteria; kingdom Pseudomonadati; phylum Pseudomonadota; class Alphaproteobacteria; order Hyphomicrobiales; family Nitrobacteraceae; genus Bradyrhizobium; species Bradyrhizobium paxllaeri. Next base: position 6,113,067 of record NZ_CP042968.1, on the reverse strand, counting down.
GCCGCGGCTGATGCGCGCGGCGCGATCGACCAGTTCGCGCATCGGGCGGGTGATGGTTCGGGAGAAAACCAGGCCGATGATGATGGTCGCGAGAATAACCGCAAGTCCCGCCAGGATAAACTTGCCGCGCTCCTGGTAGAGGTGATCGAAGATATTGCTCGGCGTCCTCGACGTATAGACCACGCCTGCGACGCGGTTGTTGACGATGACAGGCATGGCCGAGAATACGTGGACGCCGACGCCGCGGCTGATCGAGTAGATCGGAGGCGGCGGCTTGTCGGGTTTGCGGATCCGCAAGGCTGCCCGGTATTGTCCCTGAAGCGCGGTGGCGATCTCCTCGATATGAGCGAGCGATTGGCCGACCTCGTCGCGGCCGGCAATCACGACACCGCGGGGATCGAGGATGCGGAAACCGGCCAGCGTGACTTTCTGGGTTTCCCGGATGATCGGCATCAGCCGCGCACCGATCTCGACATAGGGTTGCGATGCGAGCGCGCTTGCCGGAAGCGCATCGGGCCGCCGCCGAAGCAGGTCGGCGCCTGCGGCGAGATCGAGCGCGGGCCGGATCGGCGTGAGCTCGTCTTCCCGGCCCGAGCGGGCCTCAGGCGGAATTTCAGCGCCGAGCGTGATCCCGGTGCCGAGGCGGGATTCTACTTCCCGCGCATAAACGGCGGCGAGCACCCGGCTTTGCGCGATCAACTCGGCCTGGGTTTGGTGAATGAGCTGGTTGTCATAGAGGCGGAAGAAGAACAGCCCGACCAGTGGCAGCGTCGCCGCAGTGGCCAGCGCGGTAAAAATGACCTGTCCTACCGACGGTCGCCATTTTTCAGCCCTGTGGGGCATCATGCCTGCGGCTCGCATCGTCCGAGCTTGAAGCCGACGCCATGAATGGTTTCGATGACATTGTCGCAATTCACGGCGGACAGCTTGGCGCGGATATTCCGGATATGGCTGTCGATGGTGCGATCCGATACCTGGATGTTGAGCTGATAGGCGGCGCTCATGATCTGTTCACGGCTGAAGACGAGCGTCGGACGCGTCAGGAAGGCCCTGAGGATTCCGAACTCGATGGCCGTCAGCCGAAGCGGCGTGCCCGCAAACTCGGCGACATGCTGGTCGGGATCGACGGACAACCTGCCTTGCGAAAGCGCGGCCTGCGACGCCTTCGCATCCTGCCCGCGCGAAGCGATGCGACGGAGAATGACATTCACGCGGGCGACGAGCTCGCGCGGGCTGAAGGGTTTGGTGACGTAGTCGTCGCCGCCGATTTCCAGGCCCAGCACGCGGTCGATCTCGTCGTCGCGCGCGGAGAGGAACAGGATCGGCACGTCAGAGGCTTTTCGAATTTCCCGGCAGACGTCCAGGCCGTCGAATTCCGGCATGCCGATATCCAGAATGATCAGATCGGGCTTGTCGGCGGCAAAGCGGGTCAACGCTTCCTTGCCGTCGCGCGCCTCGAAGATGGCCATTCCGGCCTTCTTCAGGGCGACGCGGATGACCTCGCGGATGTGAAGATCGTCGTCAACGATGAGAATGCGGTGCGTCAAACGTCTCTCCCGGCGCAATCGGCTTGCAGTCGAACTAGCCTGTGGTCGAACTCTTTGGTTGGGCATCCAGGGCGCGCTGGAGGCGCCAGTTCCGAAAACCCCAGGAGCGCCAGGAAGCCGTTTCTTTCTTTTGCTGTTCTACAAGGCAACCACGGCGGGAAACAAGGGTCGGATCGAACCCGCGAAGGGCTATGGCCCGGTCGATGGCCGGCAATGCCTGCGGTCCGAGGGACAACAGATAGTTCATGTCGACCCACACCCCTTTGCCGCCGGCTTCGCGGCTATGGCTCACATTGTACTCAGCGATGATCGAGGCAAAATTGATCAGCGAACAGGCGTAGAGCGTTGCCGTCAGGGTGACAAGGTTGGCGCGGATCAGCCAGGCATTCGAACGGCTCAAAACGATGCGGGCGACGATGAGGACAAGACCCATCGCGACCAGGACCATCCAGATGAATGCCGCGACGCGCCACCAGGTCAGCAGATAGATTTGAACGTAGAGATCGAGGCGCAGGATCGACGACATCACCAGCAGCAGGTTTTGCGCTACCCAAAGATAGACCAGCGGCCGGATCACTCTCGACTGCTCGGCCGGCCCACCGGGCCTCATGGCGGCCAGGACGAAGCCGGCCGCCAACAGCGCCGTGACAATGAGGGGATAGGCGCCTCGATGCGCATATGAAGCGTAACTGATATCGGAAGGTAGAGCCACGTTGCCCCAAAGATAGATCGCGTCGAGGATGGTCTGAACGGCGAACAGCAAATTGAACAGGATCAGCGAACGCAGGATCGTGGCAACACCGAAGAAGTGATTTTGGACCGATGGTATTCCCTGCGCCAGTGCTGCCGCTTCAGCAAAAGCTGCCGGCATCTCCCGCTTGCTGCTCCACCGGACGTGGATAAAGGGCCATACGATCGACAGCGCCACAGTCCAAAACAATACTCGTCCGAGACTGACGTAAGAAGCCGTGTTACCCGGGTTCAGCAGGCTGATCCACTTCTCGAGCAGTGGATTGGCCGATACCAGCAGAAACAAGAAGATGCCGCTGAGCACTACGGGAATGAGCCACACGGCAAATCCGGTCTTCAGTGCCGGTAGATTGAACGCACTGATGGCATCGCGGAGAAATCTGAACGGGCCGACCAGATAGAGATCGCATAACCCCGCGGCTCGCTCGCCGAGATCGTGCCGGTCACGATTGGTCGTCAGCAGCAGGCCTATGCCGAGGGCCAGCACCATGAAGGTCAGAGACGCGACATCGAATTCCTCGATGGCGGGGACAAGGGCGAACAGCAGGAGGACGCCGGCCAGCAGCACTTGCTTTCGGTTTAGAGTTGCGATGTTGGCGATCATCGAGCCGCAGGCTACGGCGACCGCAAAGATGACGGCCGATATTCCAATGCCGTGCCCGTAGAACAGCCAATCGGCCAGCGCAGCCAGCGCGAGAACAATGGCTGCCTTGATGGGAAGGCTACCTTCCTGAACGGAGCCTGCATCGGATGCCGGCGTGGTGAAATCGGTCATTATTGCGCTACCTGTCTGGACGGGAAAATTGCAAACCAGTGCGGTCGCGGGGCGCTCGCATAGCCACCACCCGTCATTCGCTAGTCTTGTCGGAATAGGCATTCGATGATCGCCCGCTGGTTTGCAGGAAGAACTATCCGGTGCGCTTGTGCAGTTGCTTGGAGCGTCGTCTGCAAGACTTCAGGATTCTTATGCAGTTTCCGTGCAGGTGCGGTTATGCGGCTCGCGCGGGCGAAACAAGTTTGATACGGCCAATGGTCTCGTTCGGTCTCGTCGCGCAAGCCGCCATCCATTTCCATGAAAATTCTCAAACGTATTGGCCTCATCCTGCTCTGGCTCGCCGGAGCTGTCTTCGTTTTCGCCGCAGCCAACAAGAACGATCCCTATCTCATTTCGCTGCGGGGATCTGGAAATATCGTTCTGGCCACGGCGAGTATCGTGGTTGCCCTCATCCTTATCCGCCGCGGTTACTGGAGGAGGGGCGTTGCGGGGAGGGCGCTCATTCTGCTGTGGTGTCTGCCATCGCTGTCGATGCTCGGCGCGCATGCTTCGTTTGAATGGCGCAAGCAGCGCGTTCTGCAAGCTGATGCCGCGCAGACAAGAAGCCTTGGGCGCCACTTTATCGTTGGATACTCGTCATTTGCCGAAGTGGCTGTTTTGGCCGAGAAGGGGCTGATCGCCGGCGTCTACATCACCAGGCACAACATCGTGGGATCTACGGCGCCGCGTCTGAAAGAAGAGATCGCAGCGCTGCAGGAGAAGCGGCGCGCTGCCAGCCTGCCGCCCCTGATCGTTGCGGCCGACCAGGAAGGCGGCATCGTATCGCATCTGGCGCCGCCCTTGACCAAATTGCCGGCGCTGTCGACGCTTGCGGAGCTAACGCCGGAAGTTCGCGCGGAAAAGGCCCAGGCGTTCGGGCGTACTCACGGGCAGGAGTTGGCAGCGCTCGGCGTCACCGTCAATTTCGCGCCGGTGCTGGACTTGCGGCCCGAAGTGAAACGCAACCGATTCGACTTCAATACGCTGATCGGTCGCCGCGCGATCTCCGATGATCCGGCGATCGTCGCCGATATCGCGCAAGCTTATGTGAGCGGCCTCGAAGCGTCTGGCGTTGGAGCGACCGTCAAGCATTTTCCGGGGCTCGGCCGCGTACGAACCGATACCCATCATTTCAGCGCCGACCTGGATACACCGTTCGAGGAGCTTGAAGCATCGGACTGGAGCCCGTTCAGGAAGGTGCTGGCCGGCTCGAAAGCACAATTGATGATCGGGCATGTGGCGCTGACCTCCGTCGATCCGGACCGTCCCGCGTCGCATTCCAAACGTGTCGTCGACGGCATCATTCGCAAGAAATGGAACCATCAGGGCGTCGTCATAACCGACGATCTCGTGATGGGGGCGATCTACCAACGCAATGTCTGCACAGCGGTGGTTGAGGCGCTCAATGCCGGCGTCGATCTCTTGCTGGTCGCGTTCGACGGGACGCAGTTCTATCGTATCTTCACCTGCGCCATGGTGGCCTCGGCCGAGGGAAGGCTCGATGCCGCCATGCTGCGCGATAGCGAGACGCGGTTGAAGGCAGCATTCCCCGTGGATTGAGGGCGATTCGTGGAGAACAAGCCGGCGCGAATTACTTCGCGAACCGGCCTTCCTCCGATAGTCGCGTCAGTGCCGGAGCTCGGAATGCCGGCTTTTGATCCTGCCGTTTGGACCACGACACATAGTAGGCCACGCCGGTCATGATCGAAATCCCGGTGAAGCTGACCAGCACGTGCATCAGAAGCGAGTCTGGGCCTGTGATCAGGACGAGGTGCGCGGCAAACGAAAGAAACACACCGGCGCAGAACACAGCCAGCCATTCCTGGCCGCATGTGATGACCGGCTGCAGCGCCGGCCATCTGAATCCGGACCAGTCTCGCGGCACCAAATAGGCAAAGAGAAAAGCCAGCGCGAGGAAGTGAAGCACCCTGTGCGGGGCGAGAGTTTCCTTGTCTTTCGATAGAAGGGCATCGCGCAGGAGGTCTGGGACGATGCCGGCCTGGGGAAACTTCGCCGCCACCGTCACCGCTAACGCAAAGAGCAGGTATAGCCACGCAGCGGCACGCAGGATCGCGAGGTCCTGAAGCGTACGAAGGGTACGCATTTGATTCGCTCCGCTCAGGGCAAACCAGGCACCGAGCACGAACAGGAGTTGCCAGCAGAACGGGTTGAGGTACCACTTTCCATCCGGAAACGAAGACAGATTCCAGTCGAACTGGCGGGCTGCCGCGTAGAGCCCGATCGACCCCGCCATCGTGATGTTGGGCCGGCGGACCAGGCCGAACAGAACGAGCGGGAAGGCCGCCATCAGCACGATGAAGAGCTGCAGCACCTCGAGATTGAGCGGCTTGGCCTGCAGCAGCAGGCCATGAATCAGTGTCCGGATCGTATGGTCGACGATCCCCGTGACGTTGAAATCGCCGATGAGTTCAGATGCCCGGGACTTGCGCGCGACATATCCGATTAGATCGATATAGACCACGAACAGGACAATATAGGCGGCGTAAAGCTGCCACAGCCGCTTGAAGATGCGGGTAGCCGTAACGATGAAGCCGCGCTCCAGCATCATCGTTCCATAGAGGACCGCGGCAGCGTAGCCGCCGACGAACACGAACAGGTCAGTCGCGCCGCTGAAGCCGAAATTGCGCATGGTCAGCAGGCTGACCGCATTATGGGGGACGTGATCCAGAAAAAGAACCCAGGCCGCGATACCCAGCAGCAGGCAGAGTCGGAGATCGCCATCGCGCGCGGCGAGATCAGCCTTCATTGACGGAGACATTGTTGATTTAAGAACTTTGCAAGTCGGAGGAATCGAATCGCGACAATACCGCGACTGTCCGCACCGTCGGAATAGAGTTTGCGTGAAGAATATTTAAGCAAGCCGTCGATGATTGAAGCGGCTTAACGATCACAATGTTTTGACGGAATAGCGAGGCTCACGCGCGCTCATGCTTGCGCAAGTCACGGAGGTGATCGAAATGGTTGGCTTGCAGATCGGCGCCGGTCGCCGCGATGTCGGGCAAGGACGCTTCGCTGAGAATCTCGGCAGTGATATCTTCAACCGAGCAATCGGCGATTTCATGAATGAAGCTGATATTCCTGTACTCACCCGACGCGACCCGGGAAATGACCTCGCGCCTGGTGATTTCCGGATCGACGATGGCTTCGCGGCCGCGCCGGCCGTAGTCGATCATCACGACGAAATACTGCATGCTGGCGATCTGACCTCATTCCGTACTCTGAAATCGATCGACAGAGTATTTAGGAAAATCCGAATTCTGTAAGGATAAAATTCGGAAAAGCGGAAATTATGCGTGACGGCGCGAGGCGGGCAGTCGCTCGGCGGCTTCGGCCCGATTCGGCAATCGTAAGTCACGGGCTTTATTTTTCCGGCGTGCGGCCACCCGGCGTCCTTGCCGCCTTGCGTGCCCGGGCGGCTGCCTTGTTACGCAACCGCTCGATCTGGCCCCTGGGCAGCGTGACGCAGATCTCGCCGATCCATTCCAGCTTGACGCCGGTGATCGGCTTGGCATTGAAACTCGTGAGATTGACCGCGGTCGGAGATTTTCCGCGCTCGATCGTCTTCAGATAGCGCTCGCCCGTCTTCAGGCGAACGGCGGCTTCCTCGCCGTAAAAGCTCGACAGCGGGTGACGCTGCTCGCGATAGACCACGATAATATCGCCATTCTCGTATTTCGGCAGCATGGAATCGCCTGATACCTCAAAGGCGATGGTCTCTTCGGCGATCGGGAAGGGCAGTTCGACTTCGCCGAGGCCCTCCGGCGGCACCTGTTCGTGTTCCGGCTCGATCGAGGCGCCGGCGCCGACCCGGCCCATGATCGGCACCGAGTTCAGTTCGAGATATTCGATGATCGGTGCGATCTCTGACGCCTTGATCAGGCGTATCCCTGACAGGATCTCGGAGACGGCGCCAGGGCGAACGCCCATTGCGGCCGCCAGCCCGCCCTTGGTCTTGCCCGGCTTTTCCAGGCCCAGCTCGATCAATCTGATGTCCAGCATGGTCGAATCCTTCCGAATTCCGGAAATCATATCAGTTCCGATTATCCGAAATCAAGCTTGACTTTCATTTCGGAATATCAGAAATTGAGGGCCGACGTCGGGCGGCGTTGACAAGAGCAAGGACAACAAAATGGAACTGTCGAACTGGGCGCCCGAGCACTCGGACGCGCTGCGGGAATTTATTGCCAAAGGCTTGAGCTTTTCGGAGGCCGCGCAGGCGATCAACTCACGATTCAATACGTCCTACTCTCGCAATGCTGCGCTCGGGCGCGCCCGTCGCCTGGGGCTGGGGTCGGACGATCGTCGGCAACCGATGATACCCACCAAACCGGCAAACCCGCACGACATCGCAGAGCCCCGTGCCAGCGATTCCAGGACCTCTACGCTTGTCTGGCCGGTTCCGCTATTCAAGGCGGCCAAGCCGCTCAAGCTGCGCTGCGTTGAGATCGAGCCACGGCATCTCTCCGTGACCGAACTGGAGAAGGATGATTGCCGCTATCCCTACGGTGGCGATGGAGAGAACGAGGCCATCACCTTCTGCGGCCATCCGCGCCGCCCGGGTTCGGCTTACTGCACGCCGCACTTTCATTTGAGTCGAAATCCGGTCATGCCGCCCGAACGCGCGATGAGTTCCGGTGTGCTGCGGGTGGTTGGAGGCGGCATAAAGAATGCTGATGTGACGGGCGTGGCCGACAGGCTGAAGCGGCTGCCGCGGCGGCATCGGATCGCGCACCTGCGCGCGCTGATCGGGCTTGAGCCGGAGGGCGGCATCAGGCGCGAACTGTCCGAATTGCTCAGCGAGGAGATATCGGACGCGTCGATTGAATAGACCTTCCGGTCAAACTTGAATTCCACTGCTTTCAAGGAGCACATCAGATGCCGAGAGCCAAACGCCGAAAGCCGTACGATCCTGCCAGGACGCATGACCGGAGATCCCGTGACTTGTTACGCAACGCCGAAGTCGCAACCGTGGAGGTCGATAATCCCCTGGCGCTGGAGCCGGGCGAGAAGATCGTTGCGCTGCGTTCGATCCGCAACGATCCACTCGCTCGCCTGCATTCGCACCGCCAAATCGACGAGGCGCAGTATCAGGCGGGGCGTGCGTTCCAGAGCGACTGGGAGAAGGCCGAGCGGGGACCGCGCGCGGTCGATCCGAGCCGCGACTATGTCGATGGCGGGCAGCGGCGCGAGCCGATTACCGAGGGCCAGCGCAAGGCCGTGCTGCGGTTGAACCGGGCCGAACGTGAGCTTGGTGCCGATGGTTCGGCGCTGGTGCATGACGTCCTGGTTCACGGAATGACCATGGAGCAGATCGGCCAGCGCAGAGGCCTGCACACGGGGCGCTGGAAAGACTATTTTTCAAAGCGATTCCGCGAGTGCCTCGACCGGCTGGCGCTATTGTACGGGTTCGCGACGGAGCATCCCGTTCCCGTCAAAAGCCTCCAGCGCTGAATCGCAGAGGCTGCACCACGTCATAGGCCGCCTTGGTCAACGGTACGGCGTAGTCGACGGTTAGGGCACCGAACGGCGAGGCCCAGGTCAGGCCTGCGCCGACCGACGAGCGCACGACGTTCTTGTTGGCGACCTGAAGCCCTGCCGTCGAGCCGCTGTAGCGGAAGACGCTGCCGGCATCGACGAAGGCGGTGGCCCTGAGGCCGTACTCGTTGGGTATGCCGGGGATCGCACTCTGCAGTTCGGCGGTCGTCGCCCAATAGGCGCTGCCGCCGACATTATCCATCGTGGTGCCCGACGTCAGGTCGCGCGGGCCGAATCCGTTCGGGGCAAAGCCGCGCACCATGGTCGGCCCGCCGAAGAAATTATTCATCAGCGGCACCTGCTGGCCACCCCAGCCGGTGACGTAACCGCCCTGGGCGCGAACCATGCCGACCAGATCGCTACTGAGCGATTTGTAGTAGCGCACGTCTTCCGTCGTCTTCAGAAACTTTACGTCGCCGCCCAGTCCCGCCAGATCCTGGCTGAGCTGTGACCTGATTCCACTGGTCGGGCTCTTTATGTTGTCGAGCGTGCTGTAGGTCGTCACGCTGCCGGGAGCGGAGACCCACGTCGGACCGGCGGCCGCCGCCTCCCGGACGGCCAGCGAAGGTGTCAGGCCGGAGCTGTTCGGCGATAGCGTGATGTTCTGATTGTAGATCGCATAGCGCCATTGCACGCCGATTTCCTCGGTGATCGGCGTGCCCAGCAGCAGTCTCGCGCCATAAATGGTGCTGCCGTAGGATTGGTAGCTGCTGGCGTCGTTCTGGCGGCCGAAGAGTTCGATTCCAGCCGCGACCTTTGTGCCGAGAAAATAGGGCTCGGACGCGGCCAGGTTGATCCCGCGCGCATACTGGCCGTAAGTGAAAACGGACTGCAGATTCTTGCCGGTGCCGTAGAAATTGCGTTCGCCCAGTTTGACCTCGACCAGCGCGCCGTCGACGGTCGAGTAACCGCCGGCGATGTTGAAGTCGCCGGTGGCCTGGTCGACCGCCTCGACATCGAGGATGATGTGATCGGGCGCCGAGCCCGGCCGATTCGATACTTTCACTGTCTTGAAGTAGTTCAAATTCTTCAGGCGCCGCTCGGCCCGGTCGATCAGCGTTTTGTTGTAGGGATCGCCTTCCGCGATATCGAATTCGCGACGGATCACGTAATCGCGGGTACGCGTGTTGCCACGAATTTCGATCCGTTCGACATAGGCGCGAGGTCCCTGTTCGATCACGAAGGCAACGTCGATGCGTTGCGTGGCGGCATCGCGGGTGAGGCGAGGGGTCGCCTCCGCAAAGGGATAGCCAAGCTTTGCCATTTCGATGGCCAGAAGCTCGGTGGTTTTATCCAGCGCATTGCCGTCGAACACTGCGCCCGCGTGGGCGGTGGGAAGAGCACGAAGCCTGTCGCAATCCATGCCGGGAACGTTGCAGGTGACGGTGACTTCCCGGAAGTGATAGAGCGGACCCTCATCGATGGCGAAGTTCAGCGTGAAGCCCTTTGCCGCCGGATCGTACTCGGCCTTGGCCGAGGGGATGCTGACATCGGCATAACCCCTGCTGCGGTAGTAACGCCGCAGCTGTTCCTGGTCCTGCGCGACACGGTCGGGATCGTAGACGTTACCGCCGGTCAGGAAACTCAGCATATGCGTGGCGGAGGTCTTGATCACCGCGCTGAGCTGCCGTTTGCCAAAAGCCTTGTTGCCGGTGAAATCGATCTGCCGCACTGGAGTCTTGGCGCCCTCCGTTATGGCGTAGACGAGGTCGACCCGGCCGTTACCACGGTCGATGATCTGCGGATCGACGCGGACCTCGGAACGGCCGGCACGCCGGTAGGCCTCGATGATACGGCCGACGTCGGACTGCACGGTGGCGCGTTGCAGCGAGCCGCGCGCCTTGGATTCGATGGCGGCGGCAAGGTCGGCGTCCTTGACCTTTTTATTGCCTTCGAATGCGACGCGGTCGAGCACGGGTGCTTCGGACAGATGCACCACTAGCCGCTCGCCGGCGCGTTCGATGGAAACCTTTTCGAACAGTCCCGTCGCAATCAGTGCCTTCAGCGCCGCGTCACGCGCGGCCTCGTCGAAACGCCCGTCGGGAGTTGCCTTGAAGTAAGAGCGTACGGTCTCGGCATCGACGCGGCGGTTGCCTTCGACGATGATCGATCCTTGCGGCGGCGGCGCGGTTTCGGCGACGACAGGTGTCGCGAAAATCAATCCGAGAACACCGGCAATTCGACAAGCGACCAGCCCCGATCGGGACGATCGGTTGTGTTGCGTGATGCGTCTAATCGCTCTGATCCCCACGTCCCGCGGGGCTCCTATTGATCACGTGAGATCGAATTGCCCGCGCAGGGCAAAAAAATGTCTGGGATAAGGTGAGTTGCGGGCGAATTTTTCGTCATACGCCACAATTTCAACGCTTTTTGTTAAGGTCGAATTTCTCAGAATTGTCGCAATGCGCGCTTCATGCTTCCTGATCGAGAGTGCTTGGGACGCATGTGCCGGAACCGTCGCATGCGTCTGCGCTCGCAGGAGCATCACATGCGATATGTCGCCTTCATTGCCGCCGCGCTCATGCTGATCCAGCCCGCGCACGCAGAGAAGGCGCCGGAGGTCGATCCGCGCGCCTCGCTCGGGGTCGTCCAGCAATGGATCTATAATTATCGGGCCAAGCCGGACTATGCCCATGTCCCGGCAGCCGTGCGTGTGCTGTTTCATTCGCAGACGTTCAAGGAGCCGGAGAATGCCGGCATCTATCTCGGCTTTATCGCCGGTGCGATCAGCTCTAATCCGGCCAAGGCCGAGCAGCTCATTGCCAGTTTCTTCCCCGTCCGGCCGGAAGACGAATGGGTGATCGTCCGCGCCATCGCCTATTCGGGGCTGCCCGACTGGAGAAACGTGCTGCGCCGGGTCGCGCCACGAATGCCGGGCCGGCGGGTCATGATCGACAGCTACCTGGCCGGTAAGCTGCCGACCTTGACCGATATCCCGCTGGAGGAAGTAAAGCCCGGCATGATGGAGAAGATGCGCGGAGCCTTCACGAAGAATCCCTTCGCCAAGGACGAGCGCAAGCTGAACACGACGCTTACGTTCGCGGGCAACCAGGATTTGCTGGATACGCTGTGGGGTTACTATTTCGCGACCGGTTCGCATGCACCGATCCAGCGCATCGTGCAGATGCTGCCATGGAGCAAGAGCCGCGACACGATCGACAAGCTGACGGTCGGAAGCATGGCGCGCTATACGCTCGCGAGTTATGCGATCCGCGATGCCAGTCTGCGTGAATATCTCCGCGGCGAACTCGGGAGACAACCGGCGGCAGTGAAGGTACCGCTCGCCGAAGTGGTCGAGGCGGCGGACACGGTGCAGATCGCAGCGCTGCGGAAGGATGCGCTGGCGGCCGTTGACGAGCTCAAGACCAAGGGCTCCGATAGCCGCCGCGACCTCAGCTTCTGGGGCCAGGTCGGCGTCGGTGCGGTCGCGCTCGGATGCGTCTCGGCCGCGGCGTTGGGGCAGGTGGCGGTCGGCATTCCCTGCGTGATCGGCGGCTCGGCGTCGCAGGGATTGCTGTCGTTCTGGGAAAAGCAGCAGTAACGCAGGCCAGGTCGCCGGCGTTCATTCCAGTCCGGCGCGGCGAAAGCCTTCGAGATAATGCTCGCGATCTGCGTCGTGCTTCCAGGGTAACTGCGTCGCGATCCAGGCGAGCGAAATATTCGGCTGGGTCCGGCGCAATTCCTGCAGGGCGGAGCGCGCGAGGTCGATCTGGCCGGTCATGCCGGCCGCGACGGTCAGCACCCGGTAGGCGCCGGTGAGATCGCCGCGCTGGCGAGTTGCCTCGCGGGCCAGCGTAATCGCTTCCTCATAGTTTCTTCCGACGAACTGGGCGTAGGCCGCAACGCCGTAGTAGATGGCGGAAGAGGGGTCTCGAGGACTCTGGCGGATGGCGCGTTGCGTCGCCGCAAAGGCATCCTCCCACCGCCCGGTATAGGTCAAGGCCAGGGCATAGTATCCCTGCGCCAGCGAGAAGTTCGGGTTGAGCTGGAGCGCCAGCTCGAACTCGGCCAGCGAATGATCGAGACGGCGCGTGGAGAAATACACGCTGCCCAGCGCCGTATGCGCCCAGGCATCCTCGCTGTCGGCGGCAATCGCCGCCAATGCCGCTTGTTCCGCAACTGGCGCCGCGGTTGCAATATCTCTCCAGCCCAGATGCACGCCGAACATGTGGTTGGTCGCGAACAGCGCTAGCGCCTGGCCGTAGTTGGGATCGATCGCAATGGCTCGTTCCAACAGCGCCTGCGCGGCGAAGCTATCGGGCCGCGTCACCCGCCAATGGTGGGACAACGCCCGCATCACCAAATCCCATGCATCCACGCTGTTGGGCGGCTTGCGCCGGCTGCGAAAATTCTCGGCGGCGTAGATCTGCGGCTCGATCGCGGTGACGATGGCGTCGGTGATTTCATCCTGCACGGCGAATACGTCCGTCAACTCGCGGTCGTAATGCTCCGCCCAGATGTGGCTGCCGGTCGCGGTGTCGTTGAGTTGTGCGGTGATGCGGACGCGGTCGCCGCTCCTTCGCACGCTGCCTTCGACCACGTAGCGCACACCAAGCTCGGCGGCGACCTGCCTCATGTGCACAGGCTTGCCCTTGTAGGTGAATGAGGAATTGCGCGCAATCACGAAGAACCAGCGCAGTTTTGACAGCGCGGTGATGATGTCTTCGCTGATTCCGTCGGAGAAATACTCCTGCTCCCGGTCGCCGCTCATATTGTCGAACGGCAGCACAGCTATCGCCGGGCGGTCGGGAAGCGCGAGCGCCGCACGTGGCTGTTCTGCTTCCGCCGGCGGTGCGGCACGCGCTTCGCATGGACTATTCACGTCACCGACGAAGCGAATCCCCTTGCGCGGAATGGTGCGGATCAGCCTCTGCTCCTTGCCGTTGTCGCCGATCGCGCTACGGGCAGCGTTGATCCGGCTGTCCAGCGTGGAGTCCGAGACGATCCGTCCTCCCCACACCAGCGCAATGAGATCATCGCGGCTGACCACGCGATGTCGGTGCTTCAGCAGGTGAACCAGCAAGTCGAATACCTGCGGTTGCATCGCAACTAGATCGCTGCCACGCCGCAGCTCGCGGCGATCGGTGTCCAGGATGTGGTTATCGAAGTTGAATCTCACTTGCCCCATCATCTTTCCTAAAGAAACAATCAAGTCCGTCTAATGAAGAGCTGAAGCGTAAGGCAAAGTTTCGTGGCCGCTTTTGCGGCATCCTGAGAGAATCAGGAGTTGCGATTCCATTGCCTGTAGCGGAGCCAATTTCATGACGGAAATCCAAGCCATCCGCCCGGCGAATCCGGGCAATCACGCGCTAAGATTCACTGCATTTCTGTTCGGAGGTGTGGCCTATCTCACATTTCTGTTCACGATTATGTACGCCATCGGGTTCGTATCAGGCATCGCCGTGCCGAAGGCGATCGATACCGGCGCGAAATCGGGAACATTCGAGGCAATTGTCGTCAATCTTGCGCTGATGGCGTTATTTGCCATCCAACATAGCGTCATGGCGCGCAAATCGTTCAAACACTGGTGGACGCAGTTTATTCCGCAGTCAGTCGAGCGCAGCACCTATGTGCTTTGCGCAAGCCTGACACTGTTGTTGCTGTTCTGGCAATGGCGTCCAATGCCGGACCTGATCTGGAGCATCCAGGAGCCCGACATGGCCGTGGCGATCGCGACATTGTCGTTCGTCGGTTGGGTGATCGTGTTCACGAGCACCTTCCTGATCAATCATTTCGAGCTGTTCGGATTGCACCAGGTCGCCAACAATCTCGCCGGTCGCGAGATGCCGCCGCCGGTCTTCCGGACGCCGTTCTTCTACCGCTTTGTCCGGCACCCGATCTATCTCGGTTTCATCATCGCCTTCTGGGCGGCGCCGACGATGAGCGCGGGACATCTGCTGTTTGCCGTCGTAACCACGGCCTACATATTCATCGGCATCATGCTGGAGGAGCGCGATCTGATTGACATGTTCGGCGACGAATATCGCCGCTACCGGGAGCGCGTTTCGATGTTGTTTCCCTGGTGCAAACTGACCTGATCACTTTGTGATTATGTGCAAGGAGAGGGAGGAATCATGAAACATACTGGAAGCTGTTTTTGCGGCGCGGTCGAGGTCCAGGTCACCGGTGCGCCGGAAGGCATGGGTTATTGCCATTGCCGTTCCTGCCGTTCGTGGTCCGGCGGGCCGGTGAACGCGTTCACCCTTTGGAAACCGGAGGCGGTACAAATCACGGCAGGAGCGCAACACGTTGCAACCTTCGAGAAGACGCCGATGAGTCAGCGCAAGTACTGCAAGGAGTGCGGTGGTCATCTGATGACCAATCATCCGACGCTCGGGCTGGTCGACGTCTTCGCCGCAACTCTCCCGACATTTCCCTTCACGCCCGGCGTACACGTCAACTACGCCGAGACGGTGCTGCCGATGCGGGACGGGTTGCCCAAGCTCAAAGACTTTCCTGCCGAACTCGGCGGCTCCGGTGAGATGATTACCGAATAGGGAAAGCCCGCTTTCACTGAGGTAACGACGCGGCGAACGCCGCTCGCAGCGGGTCCTCGCCAAGCCACCGCTCGGCTCTTTGGGCCAACCGGGATGAATCAACGGTCCGTCCCGCTCTGCAGCATGGCCGCGGGGGCAACGCTGCGGACTCATGCACCGTCACGAGAGCTATGTCGGCGGAACGTCCCGCCCTGCAAAATAGGGGTTTGGCGTTGCCCACCCGGTTCCGGTAGAAAGCCTTGAAGTCGCGGCGAAAAGCCTTTGTTTCGCCAGGCAGAATAACAAGGGGAAACGCCGGAAATGACTGCCAAGCCGCAATTGCCGGAGCGAATGCCGCGCGCCAAGGGAGAGCCGACGGCCCTGGATGGTCTATTGGTCGTCGATTTCACCCGGGTCGTGGCAGGTCCGGCCTGCACGCAGACGCTGGCCGATTTCGGCGCCGAAGTGATCAAGATCGAAAACCCCGACGGAGGCGACGATACCCGTCACTATGAGCACGCGGAAATCGGCGGCGAGAGCGCGGCGTTCCTCAGTCTCAATCGCAACAAGCGCGGCATTGTGCTCGATTTCAACAATCCGGCGGCGCTCGAAGTCGCCCGCGAACTGATCGCGAAAGCGGACGTCGTGGTGGAGAATTTCTCCGGCGGCGTGATGAAGAAGTTCGGTCTCGATTATGCTTCCGTCGCGCCGACCAATCCGCGGCTGATCTATTGCTCGATCTCCGCCTATGGCCGCAAGGGCGATTTCGCCTTGCGTCCGGGCTTCGATCCGATCACGCAGGCCGAAAGCGGCTTCATGTCGCTCAACGGGTTTCCGGATGGCGAGCCGGTGCGAACCGGTCCGCCGATCGTCGACATGGCGACGGGCATGTCGGCATGCAACGCGATCCTGCTGGCGCTGATCGCCCGCGACCGGCTGGGCCGCGGCCAGCAGGTCGAGGTCGCGCTGATCGATACTGCCGTGTCGATGACCGGTTTCTACGGCATGGCGTATCTGATCAGCGGCGCGAATCCGGGCCGCTTCGGCAATTCACCGAACGGCTCGCCCACCGTCGGCCTCTACCAGGCTTCCGATGGGCCGCTCTACATGGCCTGCGCCAATGACCGCCTGTATCGCCGGCTCGTAGTCGATGTGCTCGATCGGCCGGATCTCGTCACCGATCCCCGGTTCGCGCACCGGAAAGACCGAACAGCCAACAGGGAAAAGTTGCGTGCCGTCATCGCCGGCGTTTTTGCCAGCGACAGCCTTGAGCACTGGATGGCGAAGATGAAGAAGGCCAACATACCGGTCGGCTATCTGCGCACCGTGGAGGAAGGCTTCAACGCGCCGGAAGTGCGCGACCGCCATCGTCTCAGCCGGATTCCGCATCCGACCGCGGGCGCGATCCCCAATATTGAAACGCCGCTGCAGATGAGCCTGACGCCAACCATCGATCCGGTGGCGGCGCCGCTGCTCGGCGAGCATACCAGGGAAGTGCTCCGAAAGACCCTCGGCTATGATGAGCGACGTATGGCTGATCTGGCCGAGGCAGGGGCTTTCGGGAAGGTGGGCAATACGGCTTGAGCGGCGCCGACCGGCACCGCCGCATCTCGCAAATGAATAACGTCCCCGCGTTTGCGTGACGCCTAACCTGTTCAAAGCGGTAGCTTTTTCCGTTTAGCTGCGGCTAAGGTGCAGCCAAGATGATGGGAGAGAAACAGCATGAATGACGGCACCCCCACGCGTCCGGCGAGGAATGTCGAGCTCGGCGCCAGCGGCGAGGAATTCCAGAATCTCCACGAATTCATTCGAAAGGCCCGCGCCCGGCTGAACCAGAACGCATGGGACTACATCGTAGGCGCCTCCGAGACCGAGACCACGATGCGGCGCAACCGGATGGCGCTCGACGAGATCGCATTCCGGCCGCGGGTGCTGCGCAATGTCGCGCAGGTCGACGCTTCGACCGAGGTATTCGGCCGCCGCTTGCGTTTGCCTGTGATGATTGCGCCGGTTGGCGCGCTTGAGATTTTCGACCCCAATTCAGGCGCCGCGGTCGCGCGTGGCGCGGGGCAGTTTGGCGCCGCTCATATGCTGAGCTCGGTGTCCGAGCCGGGGCTTGAGGCGACCGCCAAGGCTGCGCCCGATGCGTTGCGCATCTATCAGCTCTATGTCCGCGGCGATGATGCTTTTGTCGAGGATGTTGTCAGCCGCACCATCGACAATGGTTATGCGGCCTTCTGCCTGACCGTTGACACGGCGCACTACAGCCGGCGTGAGCGCGATATCGCCAAGCGGTATGTCCGCGAAAGCCGTATCCGGGCCACCGGCGGCGACTTCCAGAAGGGGCTGGATTGGCGCACGGTGAAGCTGATCAAGGACAAGTATAAAATTCCGCTGGTGATCAAGGGTATCGCCACGGCGGAAGACGCCGCCATCGCGCTCGACCATGGCGTGGACTGGATCTATGTGTCGAACCACGGCGGCCGCCAGCTCGACCACGGACGCGGCGCGATGCACGTCTTGCCGGAAATCGTCGACGCCGTCGCTGGCCGCGCCAGGATCATGGTCGACGGCTCGTTTTGCCGCGGCACCGACATCGTGAAGGCAATCGCGTCCGGTGCCGATCTGGTCGGGATCGGCCGGCTGCAATGCTGGGCGCTGGCGGCCGCGGGCGAGGCCGGCATCGTGCGGATGCTGGAGCTGCTCGAGGATGAGATTATCCGTTGCCTCGGATTGCTGGGCGTCACCCGCTTTGCAGAACTCGACAAATCCTATCTGCATGCGGCGACCGCGACCAATCCGCCGAGCGTGTTCAGCGCCTTCCCGCTGCTGGACATCGAGCCCTATCGCTATTGAGAAGAGCGGCTGCGCCGGCTCTTTCACGTGAACGGCCCTATTATTGTCCGGGGGCGGTCCCTCGCCAGGGAACCTGGCGGGGGGTTCTGCATTATCTGGGCGCCGAAGGTGGCGCCGTGAGCATAAGTCTGATCCCCATGGTCCTGTAGTTGCAAGCGAATGCCAGAGAATCCTTTCGCTGAACTCAGCCTCGAAAAGGCGATCGCTCTCCGCTGGACGTTGCGGGATATTCAGGCACGCCGACTGAAATTGTCGCCGGTCAGTGACGAAGATCTGCGAACGTTGACGGACCTTGGCCTGGTCGAAGCGCGGGAGGAGGGACTTGTGCTGACGCCGGCCGGAACGGCCGTCGTGAACGGGCCGTAGTCAGCGCGCCTTCAGGAAACTCTCGCCTGAGTCGCAAGGCGTGCAGTGATAGGTCAACACGTCGTATTGCTGGTCGCGCGGCTCGATCATGGCTAGCCGCATCTGCGCACCGCATTTCATGCAGGGCATTTCTATGCTGGTCTGAAACCGCGTGCAGGTGGGTGTCGGTCGAAACGTTTGTAGCATCGTATCCCCATGTCCCAAGAGAGACTTAAAACCAGAGACGCAACGCCACCGAACCCGAATCACTATGCCACACTGTTGCCACCATTGGAATCACGCGTCACGTCCGTACGGTTACGGACTATTTCCGGGCGGGGCTCGATGCCGGCCGTGGAAGTCCATGCCCGGCGAAGACCCGGTCAATACGGCGCAGACGCAGGCGGGAATTGTGCTAACCTGCCAAGGCCGACACTGGAGGAGCGACCATGACTGAACCGAAACTCGAAGTCCCGGCCGAGCTGCGCGATCTGGCCGAGAAAACCATCGATCAGGCGGAAAAGGCGTTCGGCATGTTCTTCGACGCCGCCGGCAAGTCCATGACATCGATGCCCGGCGCGGGTACGGAAATTTCCAGGCAGGCGCTGTCGTTTACCGAGCAGAACATGAAGGCTGCGTTCGAGCATGCCCGCAAGCTGGTCCACGCGACCGACCTTCAGGAGGCAATGAGGATCCAGTCCGAATTCCTGCGCAGCCAGTTCACCAACGCCGGTGAACATATGCGACAGATCACCGGCGGCGTCATGTCGGCCGCAAAGGACTCGGCGAAAGGCAAGTTCTGAGAAAGTGAGAAAGCTCGCTAGCGGCGGCGCGCAATCGCGACGCCGAACAGAA
This sequence comes from Bradyrhizobium paxllaeri, assembly GCF_001693515.2. NCBI lineage: Bacteria > Pseudomonadati > Pseudomonadota > Alphaproteobacteria > Hyphomicrobiales > Nitrobacteraceae > Bradyrhizobium > Bradyrhizobium paxllaeri. The sequence continues at coordinate 6,093,868 of NZ_CP042968.1, read as the reverse complement.
AGGCGACGAACAGGCTGGCCAGCGGCGCTTCGCGGGTAATCGCGCTGATGGTCGCGAGCGGCATTCCGGGCTTCCGTGCCGCGGTGATCGCCTCGCTGAGACGTCCGACCGCAGCCTGCAGCGCGGCAGATACTTCCGTCAGCGTGCGCGACACATCGGTCGCGGTGTCGATGGCGCGTTCTGCCATCCCGGGTTGCGGTGGCCCTGAGTTTTCGATTTCCACGTTATCAACTCACTCGATCGCCTGGCAATTGCCGGGCAGGGCTAATGTCCCGACAATGCGCGGACAAGACGTTTGTTCCTGCAGATCGTCGCTTCCTTGATGGATCCGGCGGAACCTTCTTCGTCGCCGGGATTTGAATTCGTCAGAGGAGAGCAGCATGGATTTTCCGATGACGAGGGAATTGACCGAGGATCAAACGACCAGGCGTGGTGGCGCGCCGTTGAAGGTTGCGATTGTGGTCGCGGTTCTCGGCGTGCTCGGCATGCTGATCGTCGATCAAGGGCCATGGAATAAGCCGAAAATGCAGCACCCCGTGATCGCGAACTACAGCACTACCGGCGAGGCCGCCCGGGCAGCCGGTGCGGATGTTATCCCAACCGAGCCGAAGCTACAGGTCGAGCCTAGTCCACCAGTGCCAAAGCCTGTTTATCCGGTGAACCCCCCGCCGCAGTAGGGCGCGCCATTTGTCACGTCGGGCAAATCACCCGGCACTACGGCATCATCACACGAGTTCGCAGGCGCTTCAACGATCGCGTCAGCGTACGCTAACGAATGAGCGTACGCTGACGAATGCGCTCCAGCACGCAGCCAACCCTGCGGCCACCAGCACAAGCAGTGGGTTGTCGCAGAACGGACTGCCGTACTGGCATATGGCGACACCCAGCGAGCCGATCTCATGACGGCCTGCTGTGTAGAACAAGCCCGACGTTGCGCCATCCACGGCCCAACAATTTCGTTTCGATGCCGCCGCGCCCGATCTGAAGCTGTTGGAAAAGCACGATCGGGCAAGTAGCCAGCGAAAGACGCAAAAACCTTCAATTGCTATGATCCTCTTTCGCGGCGACTCAACAACTGGCGGATTCAAATGAAGGCTAGGGGTTTAGCAATTTCGGAAAATCAGAAATTAAGTTGACTTTTCACCCAAATCAGTGGTCTATGGAGCACCTGGTTCTTCTTTCCAGGAGGCGCTGTAATGTTCGACCAATCTTCGGAGCTTGTCGAGATATCGAAGCTCAACGGCGAGTTCAGAAAAAATTACGGCAAGCTAATCGGCGCGTACCTCTATCTACGCTCCGTCAGTGCCGCACGCGGCCGTTCGTGGTTTTGGGCCAGCTTGATTTCCCTCGCTTGTTCTGGAGCTTTGGCTTGGCTGGCGCGGCATGGCTGGCCGCTATCAAGCTCGCCTTGATCTCTCCGTCCCGATTATCGAAGCGCACTGCGTTTGACAGCTCAAAGCCTAGTCGGAAAGCCTTACGTTCGGCCTGGTTCTTTCCGAAGCGGCTAAGAGCACATGGTCCTGCATGGCTTTATTCGCTTTGTTCAACCTTAAGGACCAGCAGGAACCTGCTAAGTTCGGACGATCGTAAGGCTGCTCTGTAGAGCGTATGTCGCGATGGTAGCATCCTGGTCGATGCCGCTGAACTCAGTCGAAATTCGAATATATCGCGTCCGCTCGGAGGCGCCTTCTGCGCTTTTGCCCGTTGCATATGCGGCAGAAGACGAGCGCATTGAACGAGGCCTCAGAAGTTTTTCAATCGCGGCCGGCCCCTGACGCTGAAAATGATCCGCACGATCAGCAAAGAATGGAACGTCTCAGTATGAATTGGTACGTGCGTGGTCGTCTCGCGACGGGGACTTTTCAGGCCGCGACTCCAAATAACAAGCCTATCCCAAATGCAACGAAGCACACGACAATTCCAACCAGTCCCGCAGATCTCGCTTCTATTTCTATTCGGCCATCATCATCGTAGCGATAGCCGAACACGTTGAACTCTTTCCAAGGGCCGCCGAGAGGCTCGACATGGATCCGGCCAAATGAGAGCAGCGGCAGAGTCAGCCGCGCCATTGTGTAGCCAATCACCTCGATCAGGAAGTCGAGAAGCGCCATAGTGTCCCGGCAGATTGTCAGCCAGCTGTAGCCTACAGGCTCAGAGTCCGACGATCAACGACACGTGTTCGCGTATCGATTTGTCGCTTGCGGAGGCGTCGCTAACAAATATGCGCAAGGCTTTCTTTCAACCTGAAACTTCCGCTCGGCTACTGAAGTGGCTTATTAGCCACCGGGCTTTTTTTGCGTTTGGGGGTAGTGCTTTATGGCGAAATAGTCATGCTCGCCGCGCCTTGATCATTGGCGCTCAGTCAGTAGACTAGCAGAGCTCGGTCGACGTAAAGCAACGGAGCGGGCGAGGAGACATATGGCGGAACACAGCGTCAGGTCGGATGCAGGTTCGCCCGGAGCACCGGGTACGGCCGGCTATGCCGCCATGGTCGCGCGAGCCAAGGCCCTGATTCCAGAGCTGCGCGATCGCGCTTCAAGAACGGAAGAGCTCCGGCGCTTGCCGCCGGAGACCGAACGCGATCTGCATGATTCCGGCCTGTTCCGGATCGTGCAGCCCAAACGCGTCGGGGGCGCCGAGCTTGACTATATTGCTTTGGTTGATTGCGCCGACGCACTAGGGCAGGCGGATGCTTCCGTTTCATGGAATTTCGCCAATCTTGCCAGCCATCACTGGATGCTTGGCATGTTTGACAAGCAGGCGCAGGACACGGTCTGGGACAAGAATGCCGATGCGTTGATCGCGTCGTCCTTTATCTTTCCGGCCGGCCGCGCGAGGAAGGCGGACGGGGGATATGTCCTGCGCGGTCATTGGCCGTTCTCGTCGGGCGTTGAGTCCTGCGACTGGAACATGCTTGCCGGCGTCGTGGCGTCGGACGATGAGGCCGACGGCATCGAATATCGGCTATTCCTGCTCAACAGGAACCAGTACAGGATCAACGACACCTGGAATGCGACGGGCCTATGCGGCACCGGATCGAACGACGTATGGGTCGAGGATGCCTTCGTTGCGGAGAACATGACCGTCGCGATCAGCGATCTGACTGGCGGGCCGACGCCGGGGAGCGTTGTCAACCCAAACGCACTGTATGCGCTGCCGGTCTTCTCTCTCTTTCCGTACGTGTTGTCGGGTGTTGGTTTGGGCAACGCCCAGGCCTGTCTGAATGACTATGTTGAACTCGCACGACATCGAGCGTCGACTTACAACCGTGCCAAGCTCAGCGATTTGCAGACGACCCAAATCAAGATTGCGGAGGCATCCGCCAAGATCGACGCGGCCCGCCTCGTCATGCGCACGAACTGCATCGATGCGATGGCTGACGCGAGGCGGGGCTATATCCCCGATCTGGTGGGCAAGACGACATTGCGGAGGGATGGCGCCTTCGCGGTGAACCTCTGCACCGAAGCGGTTTCGCTGTTGTTTGCGGCTAGCGGTGCGCGCAGCCTGTTCACGTCTGGCGCGCTGCAGCGGCAGTTCCGCGACGCGCACGCGGTGAATTCGCACCTCGCATTCAATTTCGATGCGGCGGGAACCAATTATGGACGCGTGGCGCTTGGCCTGCCGTCCGAAAATCTGACGCTCTGAGGCCTGGCGGATGTCTGACTCACCCAAGCATCCGGCTGATCCCGCCAACGAGCTTGCCAGCGACAACTCGGCGATCGATCCACGTGATTTTCGCAATGCGCTTGGGACCTTCGCCACGGGCGTCACCATCGTCACGGCGATGGCCGCGGATGGAAAGCCATATGGCGTGACCTGCAACTCCTTTGCCTCGGTCTCGCTCAATCCGCCGCTGGTGTTGTGGAGTCTGGGGATGTTTTCGCAAGGGCTTACGATCTTCCAGAACGCCAGCCATTTCACGGTCAATGTCCTCGGAGCCTCCCAACAGGCGCTGGCGTCGCAGTTTGCAAAATCGTCGGAGGACAAGTTCGCCGGTGTGAGCTGGACACCGGGGCTTGGCAACGCGCCGGTGTTGACCGACAGCGTCGCAAATTTCCAATGCCGCGCGGCCAATCGGTATTACGGTGGCGATCACATCATCTTCCTCGGCGCGGTCGAATCCTACGCCTATAATCGGCAGGAGCCTCTATTATTTGCACGCGGCGGCTTCGGCCGATTTCTTGCCGGAGATGGCAAGAAATCTTCTTAAGCGGATGCCGGCCTCTCGTTGGAGCTATCGCGGCCGCGCGATCGCGCGTTACTCTAGGTCTTCGTCATCTCTGCGCGGTACCAGTCGCCAATCTCACTTGCGGTCATCAGCGCCACGCCGTCGTGACCGAGGACATAGTCGAGCAGTGCCTCCAGATACCTGATGCGGTGCGGCACGCCTGTAATATAGGGGTGAATCGAGATCGCCATGATCCGCGCATTTGATGCGCCTTCAAGATACAACCGGTCGAACTGATCGGTGCAGCGCTTCAGGAATTGCTCTGAAGGAAGATGCTGCAACGCATGGACGACGATGTCGTTGGTTTCGACCGAGTAGGGGATCGTCGTGATGGTACCGTGGGGCGTAGCGATATCCTGCGGCAGGTCGTCGATGACCCAGTCCGCGACATAGTCGATGCCGTTGAGGCGCAGCAGATCGAGTGTTTCCTCGGTCTCCGTTAGGCCGGGACTTTCCCATGACCGTGGCGGCTTTCCCGTAAATTTCGAAATCGTCTCGACCGATCGTTTGATGGCATCGGCCTGGTTTTCGACTTTGTGCATCGGGCCCTGCACGAAACCGTGGCCCATGAACTCAAATCCGGCTTCGAGTGCAGCGGAGGCGACGCGCGGGTAAGTGTTGCAGACGTTGGCGTTGAGCGCCAATGTGACGGGCATTCTGCGGTCGGTCAGTGCCTTGAACTGTCGCCAGAAGCCGGCGCGCATCCCGTACTCATGCCAGGACCAGTTCGGCACGTCGGGCAACAGCGGCTGGCCCATCGGTGGGCTCAGCACGGTGCGAGGCATCGCGTTCTCGATCCGCCACTCCTCGACATTGAGGATGACCCATACCGCGAGCTTCTTGCCGCCGGGCAGCGTCAGCTTAGGCCGGTCGACCTGTGCCTGATAGGGGATGCGATCACTCAGCGCCACGGCAAGAATCCCTCTCGGATCATTCGGCGGCTTTGGAGCCGCTGGTCGCGGCGGCATTGATCATCGGCATGACCTTTTCGGCCATCAGGATCATGGACTGACGTCCCAGTTCGCGATCCTTCCAGTCCTTCCCGGCATAGAGCAAGGTGCCGAAGGGCCCGGTCTCTTCCTGAAAAGCAAGCAGTTGATCCGCCACGCTCTCCGCCGTGCCATGAATGATCAGCTTGTCGCAGATCGACTCCAGTGTCACCTCGTCGTCGGGCTGATCGCGGCGCGTCTTGAACAGTTCGATGCGACCACCGCGCTTCAGCTTGGTGAAAAGCGAGCGATAGTAGTAGACATAGGGGCCGTCCGGATCGGTGGCATAGGCCTTTGCGGTGGCTGCGTCCTTGGCGACGAACACGCTCTTGGCAACGCGCCAATTCGTCGGATCGGCTGGACGTCCGGCACGTTCGCAACCCTCGACATATTTCGGCCAATGGCTTTTCACCCAGGCCGGCATCAGGAAGTTTGCGGAGATCGGATCCCAGCCGCGTGCAGCAGCTTCTGTCACACCCTTTGAAAACGGCGCCACTGCCGTCACCACGATCGGCGGGTGCGGACGTTGCAGGGGACGCGGGATGAAGCCTTGGCCGATATCCTCGATCAGAGTCTTCTGAATCGATATGTTCCAGTATTTGCCTCGAAGATTGTAGGGAGGCTTACTGGCCCAGATCTGAAGCACCTGATTGATCGCCTCCAGGAACATGGCGTTCCTGTCCGCGTCGAGGTTGCCGAATACTTCCGCGTCCGATAGCAGGCCGCCGGGGCTGATGCCGAAGATCAGGCGTCCGTCGAGCATATGATCGAGCATCGCGATCTCGGCTGCAATCGCCGCAGGATGGGCATTCGGCATGTTGACGGTGCCGGTCCCGAGCTTGATCTGCCTGGTTGCCGCCGCAAGCCATGCGATAAAAGCGACGCAGGACGTGATGTTCTCAGCTCTGTCGGTGGTGTGCTCGCCGACATAACCCTCGGTGTATCCGAGTTCATCGGCCAGCAGGAAGGCCTCGCGATCCTCCTTGAGCGAAAGCCGCCAATCCTTGTCGACGGGATGGATAGGCATCGTAAAGAAGCCAAGCTTCATGATCGCTCTTCCCCAAAAGGCAGGCTTTTTGTTTGCACAGAACCTGCGTCGTTCGTCGTTCGAAAACAAGCGTAAACTCGAAAATAATCGCCCGATAACTTGACCTTTGCTGATCCGAGCCGTCTAATCCCGTGAAAATGCCGATAGTTGGCCGGGGAGGTCACGCTAAGAAATGAAAGCCTCGGCTTTCGATTACGCTCGCGCGAGCAGCGTCGCAAATGCGCTGGAATTGCTTACCGCGCATGGCGAAAGGGCCAGGGTGTTGGCGGGTGGCCAGAGCTTGCTCCCGGCGATGAATCTGCGCTTGGTCACGCCGGACCTCATTGTAGATATTGGCGGGCTGGACGACTTGCGCGGGGTCGCGGTGAACGGGGACGTCCTCACCATCGGCGCGCTGACACGCCATACCGATCTCCTTAAATCCCCGGAAATAGCGGCTCATGCTCCCTTGCTGAGGGACGCGGTCGCTCGTGTCGCCCATCCCGCGATCCGCAACCGCGGCACCATTGGTGGAAACCTTGCCCAGGCAGATCCGGCATCGGAGCTGCCAGCCTGTATGCTGGCGCTTGGTGCTACCATCATTGCGCGCGGGCCGGACGGAGAGCGGCGGATTGCGGCTGATGAGTTCTTCGCCGGAATCTACGAAACTGCGCTTACGCCGCAGGAGCTGCTGGTCGCCGTTGAATTGCCGGTGCAGCCGACGGACTCGACGCATTACTTTCATGAGTTCGCCCGTCGACATGGCGACTACGCGATCGTCGGCTTGGCCGCGCAGGCTTTGGTCAGGGATGGGCGGTTCGCGGATCTTCGCCTTGGTTTCTTTGCAGTGGGCGATCGCCCGTTATTGGCCAAGTCTGCCGGTGAACTGATTGATGTGGCCGTCACGCCTGCAGTCTTGTCCGCGGTGTCCTCCGCGCTGGATGAGGAGCTTAGTCCGCTCGGGGATCAGCAGGCGACGCCCGCCATGCGCCGCCATCTGGCGAAGGTCCTGCTGACACGTTGCGTATCCTCGCTGCTTGCCCGGACCGATCTCTGTGCGGGAGTATCCGCGTGACGGCTACGGTTGCGATTTCGCTGAGTGTCAATGGCGAGCTTGTTGAAGCGAGTGTACTGCCGCGCCTGAACTTGGCGGATTTTCTTCGTGAACATCTTAAGCTGACCGGCACGCATCTCGGGTGCGAGCATGGCGTGTGCGGCGCCTGCACGGTCCGCGTCAATGGCGACATCGTCCGCTCCTGCCTGATGCTCGCGGTGCAGACCGACAATGCAAAGGTCGAGACGATCGAGGGTTTATCCGACAGCGGAGAGATCGCCGATTTGCAGTCCGCATTTCGGGAGCGCAACGCGCTGCAATGCGGCTTCTGTACGCCGGGAATGCTGATGGCGGCGCAGGATCTGCTGCAGCAATCGCCAACCCCGGATCGAGAGCAGATCCGCGAGCATCTTTCCGGTAATTATTGCCGCTGCACAGGCTACCAGGCGATCGTCGATGCCGTCGAGACCACAGCGCGGGCGCGTACCGGACGCCTGCCATGACCTCTGAACAGCCAAATCCTGAAATGCTTTCTGCGCTGGATCGTCCGAATTCCTATATCGGCAAGACAGTGCCGCGGCCGAATCTCGACCGGCTGATGCAGGGGCGGGGGCTCTATGTCAGCGACGTTGAACTGCCGCGCATGGCGCATGTCGTGTTCGTACGCTCGCCGCACGCGCATGCGAGGATTGTTGGCATTGACGCGTCTCCGGCCAAGCAGATGCCGGGAGTGATTGCCGTCGTATCGGGCAGCGAGCTCGCAGCCGTTATCACGCCATGGATCGGTGTACTTTCGCATCTGAAGGGGTTGAAATCCGCTCCGCAAAGCGCCATCGCGATCGACCATGTGTGCTGGCAGGGTGAAGCGGTTGCGGCCGTCGTGGCGAACAGCCGCGCACAGGCCGAGGATGCAGCCGAACTCGTCTCGGTCGAGTATCAAGAACTCGATGCCGTAACGGATATGCGCGCCGCGCTCGATCCGGCAACAGCCGTGATCCATGCCTCGCTCGGCGACAATCTGGCTTTCGAGCGCAATCACGATGCGGGCGCCGTCGACCAGGCCTTTGCCGAATCCGACGAGGTGGTGGACGCAGAGTTCATATTCGGGCGGCACACCGGCGTGACGCTGGAACCGCGCGCGGTGGTAGCAGACTGGAACGCCGCAGAAGCGCGACTGACGATCTATCAAGGCACGCAGGCGCCGCATATGGTGCAGAATATCGCGGCGCTCCATCTTGGTTTGAAGGAATCGCAGGTGCGCGTCGTCTGCAAGGACGTCGGTGGCTCATTCGGCATCAAGGTCCATATCTATGCCGACGAGATGGCGACCTACGCGCTGTCCAGGCTGTTGCGGCGTCCGGTCAAGTTCGTCGCCGACCGGGTCGAGAGCTTCAACACCGACATTCATGCCCGCGATCATCGCTGCAAGGGAAAGATCGGCGTCAAGCGCGACGGCACCATCACGGCATTCGAGATCGACGACCTTACGGGCATCGGACCCTATTCGATGTATCCCCGCACCAGTGCGATCGAAGCCAATCAGGTCGTCAATCTCGTCGGTGGGCCCTATGTGACCAGGAACTACCGTGCCCGTGCCCGCGTCGTGTTCCAGAACAAGAATGTGATGTGCCAGTACCGCGCCGTCGGCCATCCGATCGCCTGCTCGGTGACAGAAGGATTGGTCGATCTGGCGGCCATGAAGATCGGCATGGACCCGGTCGAGATCCGCCGTCGCAATCTGATTGCGGATAATGCATATCCCTGTGCCTCGCCGTCAGGCCTGCGCTTCGAGCAATTGTCGCACCATGCGGCTCTAAGCAAACTCGTCCAGATGATGGACTATGAAGCGTTACGCGCCGAACAGTCGACCCTGCGGGCAAGAAACATTTATCGGGGTATCGGCGTCGCCAGCTTCATCGAGGTCACCAACCCCAGCGCGGCGTTCTATGGTGTCGGAGGCGCGAAGATATCCTCCCAGGATGGCGTCGCGGTGCGGCTCGACGCTCAGGGCTCGGTGATTTGCCAGACGAGTATCACCGAGCAGGGACAGGGATCGGAATCGCTCACGGCACAGATCGTTGGCAGCGTGCTTGGCGTCTCGATGGATCGCGTTCGGGTGATTTTGGGCGACACCGACAATACACCATATGGCGGGGGTACGTGGGCCTCGCGAGGTGCCGGCATCGGCGGCGAGGCTGCGCTGCAGGCCACCAAGGTGCTCCGCAAGAACATACTCGACGTCGCGGCCGCCATCCTCCAGTCTACGGCGGGTGAACTCGACATCGTCAACAACGCCGTGGTGACGGTGGTCGATGGCGCGCCGCGGATCGAGTTGAGCGAGCTTGCCCGCATCGTCTATTTCCGCCCGGACACGCTGCCACCAGGCATGCAGCCCGAACTGATGGCGACCAGGCACTTTGTCCCGCGCGAATACCCCTTCGCGTTTACCAACGGCGTTCAGGCTTCGTGGCTTGAGGTTGATATCGACACCGGCTTTGTGAAGTTGCTGAAGCACTGGGTGGTCGAGGATTGCGGCACCATCATCAATCCACAGCTAGTCGATGAGCAGATCAGGGGCGGCGTTGTGCAGGGGCTTGGCGCGGCACTGTTCGAAAAATGCGTCTATGACGAACGCGGCCAGCTAACCAACGCCAATATGGCCGACTATCTGGTTCCGATGTCCGGTGAGATGCCGGATATCGATGTCGGGCATGTGGTTTCGCCGACCTTGGAATCGGAGCTGGGTGCAAAGGGCGCAGGGGAGGCCGGCACGGCAGGTGCGGCCGCTGCCGTCACCAATGCGATCAATGACGCCCTCAAGCCGTTTGGAGCGGTCATCACGGAAATCCCCCTGACGCCCCAGGTTATCCTGACTGCCCTTAGACGAATCTGACGCGAGCACGATAGGATTCAGCAGAACAGGACGCCCCATGGATCGAACTTAGCGCACCCTGCAAACCGAATCCAACGAAGTACTTTACGACGTGGCGGACCATATCGCGGCCATGACACTCAACGCACCCGGGCGCATGAATGCGATTTCCTGCCCATGCTGAATGACCTGACGCGGTTGCTCGTCAGGGCGAGGACCGCGACGTCTACTGCGTTATTCGCGCTGCCGACCAACCTTACGGCGGTGCGCGCGCTGCGCAATCACGTCAAGATGCTCGGTTCCTGAGCCTGCGGCGACGCAGCCAGAGGTGTCGACTGACTTGGTCCGCGCATGAACGTCCTTGCCGCGAAGCACCTGCCGCTCCCGCGTGTCCTGCATCCATGGCCGGAGCAACGCTTCCTCGTCATCCACCCGAGGTAGGAGCCGTATGCGTGAATTGCGCGCATACGGATCTGGGCGGAGGGCGCTCAGCAATGGGCGTCTCTACCGAAGCAAAGATAAATAATTTCAATGGGTTAGAGGGGGCGTGCGCACCAAGAGATCAAAGAAAATCCGGCGACAACCGGTGTGAGTACGCTCAACCGAACGCACTGCGGTGTCAGCGGCGGGCCGATGTTTGGGGACGGGAGCGATCTCGTTCGGCAGGCCGTGAATTTGCGCCGGTCAGGTGCCGAGGGTTCAATTCGCGGAATGAGCCGTTATGGGACTTCCGCTTGATTGCCGCTGAAACTTCGCCATGGGTGCGCGTTGTCGTCTGATCGCTTCGCTCATTCATCGCGGAATCGCGGGCGGCGCTTGGCGATGAAGGCATGTATTCCCTCTTGAGCGTCATCGGTGGCGCTGGCGGTGACGATCGATTCCCTTTCGGCATCGAGCTGATCCGACAGGCCGGTCTCGAATGACTGCCTCAGCATGCGACGAACGGCGCCGAAGGCGCGCGTCGGACCGGCGGCAAGCTTGGCGGCGAGGGCAGCCGCTTCGTCCTCAACCGCATCGCTAGGCGCCAGACGCGATACCAATCCGAAATCGAGTGCTTCCTGGGCGGTGAGGCGGCGGTTGAGCAGGAACAGCTCCTGCGCGCGCCGCATTCCAACCATACGCGGCAAGAACCAGGTATTGCCGCCATCGGCCGTCAGGCCCAGCGCACTGTAGCCGAGCGCAAACCGCGCATCGTCGGCCGCTACGACAATGTCGGCGGCGCAGAGCAGGCCCAATCCACCGCCACCTGCGCCGCCGCGCACGGCCGCGACCACGGGCGCATCGATGCTGGTCAGCCGCTCGATCGCCAGATGATAGCTGTCGATCATGCGGCGCAGCCGGCTCGGCAGTTGCTCGCGTGCGGTGCCCGCGAACAGGCTGAGGTCGCCGCCGACCGTGAAGTTCGGCCCGTTGCCGGCGATCAGGACAGCGCGGACATCTGACCTTTCGGCAATCTGTGTTGCAGCTTCGGCGAGATCGGCGGCCATGCCGGTATCGATTGCGTTGCCCTTATCCGGTCGGTTCAGGCGCAAGGTCGCAACACCGCCTTCGAAATCGAGCAACACGGTTCGGAGCCGGCCAGCGGCGTCATGCCAGCGCGCGGTGTCGGTAAACTGCTCGAGCGACTTGATGCGTCCCTGGTCTATCGCAATCAGATGCGCAAAGGCTGCGTCGAGCGCGGCGCCGCCTTGCCTGCCGTGGCCGCGATAACGGCCTGTCACCAGCAGGCGGCCGTCGGCGAGATCGAGGAACTGTTCCGGTTCGGCGCGTGCCTCGAAATGTCGGGCGATCCGGCCCCAGCCATTGCGCCGCATCGCCGTGGGGCTGTCGTGATCGCCACCAATGCCGAACGGCATTCCTTCGGCTGTTCGGCCGGTGAATTCTGGATGCAGCAGCGCGTCGAGCTGCTCGCGGTCACCGGCGGCAAGCGCGGCATAGAGCGCGCGGGCGAGATCGGCGCGGTTGCGGCTCTCCATCCCAATCTCCCTCTTCAAACCCGTGTTCGGTCCGGTGCCAGGGCCGAACGGGAAAATCCCCTTGAAGCCGCCCAATGCCGGTGCTATTATTTGAACGGTCAGTCGGATTATTTTTAACCCAAACCGCAGGTCTTCGCAAGAGAGTCCGCTGTCGGCCAGTGGGAGATGCAGCAATGAACGTCGTGCCGCGCGCGTCACAGTGGGGCGAATTGATCCGGCCGGACCGGGTGCACGGCTCGCTCTACAGCGATCCCGCGATCTTCGAAGCCGAGCTGCAGAACATCTGGTATCGCATCTGGGTCTATGTCGGGCATGAGAGCGAGGTGCCCAACGCTAACGACTACGTCGTCAAGTCGATCGGCCCGCAATCGGTCATCATGACCCGCGACGAGCAAGGCAAGGTCAATCTGCTGCTGAATCGATGTTCGCATCGCGGCAACCAGGTCTGTTCCTATGACAGGGGCAACGCGCGCTCCTTCACATGTCCGTTCCATTCCTGGACGTTTGCCAATGACGGCCGTCTGGTCGGCTACGCGTTCCCGGATGGCTACGAAGGCCAGGACAAGTCAAAGCTGGCGTTGGGCCGCGTGACGCGGGTGCAATCCTATCGCGGCTTTGTGTTCGGCTCGTTTGCGGCCGAGGGCCCGACGCTGGAAGAACATCTCGGCGGCGCCGCCGAAACCATCGACCGTCTGGTTCGTTTCTCGCCGGAAGGCGAGGTCGAAGTCACCGCGGGGTTCCTCAAGCATCGCGTCAAGGCCAACTGGAAATTCATCCTCGAAAACGAATGCGACGGCTACCATCCGGCCTTCGTGCATTCTTCGATCTTCGGCGTCGCCGACAGCGCGATCGGCAAGCTCTATGGTGGCGCATCGACGGCGGTGACGCGTGACTATGGCAACGGCCATACCGAAATCGATCTGCGACCCGAATTCCGCAAACGCGACGCGCCGATGAGCTGGTTCGGCACCACGGAAGAGCGGCTGCCGGATTATACGGCGCGGATGAAGGCTGCCTATGGCGACCAGAAGGCGCGCGAGATCATGATCGACGGCACGCCGCATGTGATGATCTTCCCGAACCTGTTCATCGCCGAAATCCAGATGTTCGTGATCCAGCCGCTCGCGGTCGACGACAGCGTGCAGCATGTCACGGCCTTGCAGTTCAAGGGCGCGCCCGACATGAATCGACGCTTGCGCCAGCAGACCATGGGTTCGGTCGGGCCGGCCGGATTGCTGCTGGCGGACGATTCGGAAATGTACGAGCGCTGTCACCGCGGCGTGCTGGCACGCATACCCGAATGGATTTTCCTCGGCCGCGGCGAGAGGCGCGAGCGGCGGGACGAGCTCGGCTTCAAGGTCGGCCACGTCACCGACGAGATCCCGTCGCGCGGCATCTGGAGCCATTATCGCAGCCTGATGGAGAAGCCGTAATGCTGTCGCGCGAGAGCAGCGCCGCGTTGATGGGTGCCGTGACCGCCTTCATCTACAAGGAGGCGCGACTGCAGGATGAGCACGCGTATGAAGCCTGGGAAGCGCTGTGGACCGACGACGGCATCTATTGGGTGCCGGCCAATGGCGACGACATCGATCCCGAAAAGGAAATGTCTGTCATCTACGACAACCGTTCGCGTATTTCGCTGCGCATCAAACAGTTGCTGACCGGCAAACGCCACACCCAGACGCCGCAATCGCGGTTGCGCCGGCTCGTGTCCAATATCGAGTTGCTGGACGAGCAGGCGAGCGGCGATATCTCGGTCGCCAGCAACAGCATGGTGTTCGAATCCAGTCTGCGCGACGACACCATCTGGGCCGCCCGCAACGAATACCGGTTGCGCTATGTCGATGGCGAGCTGCGAATGGCGTACAAGAAGGTGATCCTGGTCAACAACGAGAAAGCGCTCTTTACGCTCTCGTTCCTCATCTAGCCGGCCAAAGGCGGAAACTTGCCATGATCGATAAAGGTCCCGTTCTGCTCGACATCGCCGACGGCATCGCGCGGCTGCGGCTCAACCGCCCCGATGCCGCCAACGGCATGAGCGCCGAACTCTTGAGCGCGCTGTGCGATGCCATCATGGTCTGCCACGGCCAACCTGACCTGCGCGTGTTGCTCCTGAGCGGCGAGGGGACCAATTTTTGCGCGGGCGGAGACGTCCGCGCGTTTGCTTCCAAGGGCGAGAAGTTGCCGGACTATATCAGGCAGGCCACGGCCTATCTGCAGAATGCGGTGACGGGATTGTTGCGGCTGGAGGCGCCGGTCATCGCTTCCGTTCAGGGCTTTGCGGCGGGTGGCGGTGGCTTCGGCCTCGTCTGCGCCTCCGATATCGTCATCGCCGGCGAATCCGCGAAATTCCTTGCGGGTGCAACGCGCGTTGCGATGGCCCCTGACGCGGGCGTGTCCGTTACGCTGTCGCGCCTGGTCGGCCTGCGCCGGGCGATGTCGATCCTGTTGACCAATCCGGTGATATCGGCGCCCGAGGCGCTTGCCATGGGCATCGTCACCAAGGTCGTGCCGGATGCGGAACTCGCCGACTCATCGCTTGCGATGGCACGAGAACTGGCAGCCGGCGCGCCGAAAGCGCTGGCAGCAACCAAGCGGCTGGTTTGGGCCGGGACCGGCACCAGCATCGAGCAGTGCTTGTCGGAAGAAGCGCGCACCGTGTCCGAACTGTCGGGTATGGCCGATGCACGCGAAGGGCTCGCCGCCGTCATCGAGCGGCGCAAACCCTTCTTTACGGGACGCTAGGCGTGCCGCCCGCCGCCACCCGACCATTCGGAAGGCTCAATGGCCGTCGCGCTTTTGTATCAGGCGGGGCGCGGGGAATCGGTGCGGCGATCGTGGGGAGTTTTGCCGATGCCGGTGCGAAGGTCGTTATCGGCGATCTCGATGTTGAGGCTGCATCCAGTCTTGCCGGGCAGGTTGGCGCGACCGCGGTCCGCCTCGATGTCGGCGACACCGGCATGGTGCAAGCGATGATGTCGCAGCATGGGCCGTTCGATATCGTCGTCAATAATGCCGGCGTCGACCAGCATGCGTTCTTCACCGACACGACGGCAGACGATTGGGCCAGGTTGCTTACGGTCAATCTGGTTTCGGTCCTGGCATGCACCCACGCCGTGCTTCCTGCCATGCAGGCAGCCGGCTTCGGGCGGGTTATCAACATCACCTCGGAAGCCGCTCGGCTCGGCTCCAGGGGCGGCGCGGTCTATTCAGCCGCCAAGGGCGGCGTGATCGCCTTCACCAAGAGCATTGCGCGCGAAAACGCGCGCTTCGGAATTACCGCCAATGCGATCGCGCCGGGGCCGATCCGCACACCGATGCTGGAAGCGGCCGTCGCCAAGGGCGGCGACAAGATATTGCGCGCCATGACCGATGCAACCTTGTTGCGGCGGCTCGGCGAGCCCGAAGAGGTCGCCGCTGCGGTATTGTTCCTAGCTTCCGATCAAGGGGCCTATATCACCGGCGAGACCATCGGCGTATCGGGCGGCATGGGATTGGGCGGCTGATATGGCGCGCGCAGGCGAGGACATCGCAACCGCTCCGATCGATCGTGCGATCGCGCGTATCCGCGCGGTGTATCGCGGCTGGAATCGCGACACGTCAGTGACCCAGATGCGCCGCGATTGGGATGCGGCCTTCGGAGGCAGCACCGCACCCGTTACCTGCGAACGCATCTCTGCCAGTGGCGTCGATGGCGAATGGATATCACCAGCCGGCGCGCCGCAGGATAAGGCCATCCTTTATTTCCATGGCGGTGGCTTTCGCATCGGCTCGGTGTCCTCGCACCGCGATCTGATTGCGCAGATCGCTGTTGCCAGCGGCTGCCGCGTGCTCGGCATCAACTATCGCCTTGCGCCGGAGCATCCTTTTCCAGCCGCGCTGGACGATGCGCTCGCTGCATATGATTGGATGCTTGGTCTGGGGCTGCAGCCCGGCAACGTCGCCTTTGCCGGAGATTCCGCCGGCGGAAACCTCGCACTCGCCACCATGCTGGCCTTGCGCGAACGAAAGCGTCCGCTACCCGTGTTGGCGGTGTTGATGTCGCCATGGACCGATCTGTCGGCGACCGGCGCAAGTTACCTCAGCCGCGCCAAAGCAGACCCGATCCATCAGCGCCCGATGATCCTGGCGCTGGCCAGGAATTATCTGGGCGAAGGCGATCCCTATGATCCGCTCGTATCGCCGCTATATGCCGACCTCGGCGGCTTGCCGCCACTATTGATCCAGGTCGGCGACCGCGAAACCGTGCTGGACGATTCCGTCATGTTGGCCGACATGGCGCGCGCTGCCGGGGTCGACGTCGATCTGCAGGTGTGGGACGGTATGATCCACGTTTTCCAGATGTTCGGTACGGAACTTCCCGAGGCGCATCAGGCCATCGCATCGATCGCACAGTTTCTCAACCGGCACCTTCACATCAAGGCCGAGAGGGCATCCCCATGAACGTCAGGCCCGCCGAACAGCGCAGCCACTCCGACGGCGAATTCCATTTCTCGGAGCAGCCGCAGCTTCCCGAGGAATTGCGGATGCTGCGCGAGCAGGTCCGCCGCTTTGTCGAGAAGGAAGTCGTGCCCCATGGCGAGCAGTGGGAGCGCGACGGCAAGATTCCGCGCGAGATCTACCGCCGCATGGGCACGCTTGGCTTCCTTGGCATGCGCCACGCAGCCGAATATGGCGGCACCGATATGGGCCCACTGGCCTCAATGGTGTGGGCAGAGGAGCTGGGACGTTCGACGTTCGGCGGCTTCACCTCGTCGGTTCTGGTGCATACCGACATGTCGGCCGTTCACATCACGCTGCGGGGTACGCCTGAGCAAAAGCAAAGATATCTTCCCGCGATCATCCGCGGCGAAACGATCTGCTCGATCGCGGTAACGGAACCCGATGCGGGGTCCGACGTCGCCGGATTGAAGACGCGCGCCCGCCGGGATGGTGATTCCTGGGTGATCAATGGCTCAAAAATGTTCATCACCAATGCGGTCTATGGCGACATCCTGATCGTCGCCGCGCGCACCGATCCCACGGCCAAGGGCAGCCGGGGCATTTCGCTGTTCATTGTCGAGCGCACGACGCCCGGCATTTCCGTGACCAAGCTCGACAAACACGGCTGGCTGTGCTCCGACACCGCCGAGATCGCCTTCCAGGATGTGCGTATCCCCGCTGCAAATCTGCTGGGCGAGGAAAATCGCGGCTTCTACGGTATCATGGAAACCTTCGAAAACGAGCGGATCTGCATCGGTGGCATCTGCGCAGGAGAGTCCGCCAAGGCGATCGAACTCACCACCAATTATGTGAAGAGCCGGCAGGCGTTTGGCGGCCCCTTGTGGAACCAGCAGGCGGTGCGGCTCAAGCTCGCTTCGCTCGCAACCAAGGCAGCGGCCGCCCGGGCGCTCGCCTATCATGCGGCGGAGCTTGTGGAAGCCGGCAAGCCGTGCCCGCGTGAAGTATCGATGGTGAAGGCGCTGTCCCCGGAAGTGCTGCACGAGGTCGTGCATGGCTGCCTGCAATTGCACGGCGGCACCGGCTTCATGCGCGGCACGCCCATCGAGCGGATGGCGCGTGATGCGCGGGTGCTGACCATCGGCGGCGGCGCCACCGAGGTGATGCTCGAGGAAGTCGCCAAACGGATGTGAGCGCTGACCGGCGCCGATACCCCGGTCAGCGCTCCGCCGATCAGTTCACCGGCTTGAAGCTCAGCGTCGCGGTCTCGGCCTGCATGATCTGCAGCTTCTGGTTCGAGAAGCGGACGCCAGCACCGAAGCTGATCGGCGCCATGATGCCGGTTTCGACATTTTTGGTCTTCTCCAGCTCGGCGATGGTGCAAGCCCAGGTCGGCTGCTTGCCGCATCGCTCGATCGCAGAAATCAGCACCTTGGCGGCGGCATAGCCGGTCATCGAATAGCGGTTGATGCCTTTGATCTCGGCTTCCGGAAGTAGTCCCTTGGCCTTCTCGAGGAAGGCCTTGCCCGCCGGTCCCGCGAACGGCTCGACATAGTCGACCGCGTAGATGCCGTCGCCGGCCGGGCCCATCAGCTTCAGCACCGGCTCAACTCGTCCAGGCCAGAAGATGCCGACCACCGGCTTGATATTGAGCTTCTCCAGCTCCTTCATCATCGCGATATTTTCGCCGATGATGCCGCCGGCCAGAAACACCTCGGCGCCGGAATCCTTCAGCTGCAACATGTCAGACGAAAAATCCTGCTGGCCCTTCTTGTAGTTGCCGCTGTAGACTACGTTCAGCTTCTTGGCCTTGACCACGGTATCGAAGCCGTCGCGCACGGTGATGCCGTAATCATCGTCCTGCGTGATCAGGCCCCATTTCTTCCCCGGGTTCTTGTCAGCGAGATAATTGACGAGATGGATGATGCCTTCCTCATAGGATTGCCCGACTACGAACACGTTCTTGCGCGGCGGCTCCCAGAGGAATTTTACCGGCGCCACGTCGATCACTGTGGGGATACCGGATTTCTCCAGCAACGGCATCACGGCGATCGACTGTCCCGAGCCTGAGATGCCGAGTATCGCGAAGGCCTTGTCGACATCGATCACCTTCTTGACGCCCTGAATGGTGCGGGCGGTGACATAGCCGTCGTCCTCCAGCACATATTTGATCTTGCGGCCGTTGATGCCGCCGGCATTGTTGGCTTCCGCGATCGCGATCTTGTGGCCGATGGATGCGGCAACGCCGAGCAGTGCCGGCGGCCCGGTCAAGGGCTCGACGTCACCGATCACGATTTCGGTGTCGGTGATGCCGGGATCGGCTGCCAGCGAAGGACCGGTCGAGAGGCATGTGCCTGCGAACAACAGCGACGCGGTCGCCAGATATTTGATCATTGTTTCCTCCTCCTGCCTGATTGCTTTTCTGGTTAGTAACGAAGCGGCCAGTTCACCCACATCCGCCTGATGTCGTGCCATGCACCGACCAGGCCACGTGGCTGGAAGCGCAGGAACAGGATGATGACGAGGCCGTAGAGCATGCTCTTGAGCTCCTGCGCGCCGGTCGTGAACATCGCGTCCATCTGTGCGCTGAACAGGCTGAATACGAGGCGCGTCGCCTCCGGCAGCAGCACAATCAAGATGGTGCCGAGGACGGCACCCAGCGCCGAGCCGAGCCCGCCGACGATCAGGATCGCCAGCGCCTCGATCGAGAGCAGGAACGGGAAGCCTTCGACGCTGACAAAGGATAGGTAGATGCCGTACAGCGCGCCCGCCAGGCCGGTGATGAAGGCGGAGGTGACGAAGGCGAACAGCTTGTAGGCGTGCAGATTGATGCCCATGACCCGGGCGGCGGTGTCGTTGTCGCGGATCGCGACAAAGGCGCGGCCGACGCGGCTGCGGCGAATGTTGAGCGTTGCAAACAGCGTGAGGATGGCGAAGCCGAGGCAGAGATAGGTGAAAGCGGCATCGCTGTCGAAGCTGAAGCCGAAGATCTCCGGCCGCTGCACCGGGATGCCACGGGCGCCGCTGGTCAGCCACCGCGCTTCCAGGATCACGGTGTTGATGATGAAGGAGAATGCCAGCGTGGTGATGGCGAGATAAAGTCCCTTCAGCCGCAGCGACGGTGCGCCGACGATGAGGCTGGCGAGCGCCGGCACCACGCCCGCGCCGAGAAAGCCGACCAGCGGATGCATGTGATATTTGGAAACCAGCACCGCATAGGCGTAGGCGCCGGTGACGAGAAAGCCGACATGGCCGAGCGAGATCAGGCCGGTGTAGCCGGTCAGGATATTCAAGCCGAGCGCTCCGACCACCGTGATCAGGATGATCATCAGGAACGACAGCGCGTAGGAGTTCAGCACAAAGGGCGCGACGACCAGGCCAGCGACCAGAACCGCCGACCACAGCCATACCGGCGGCGAATCGACGAGCGTTACGAGTTCGCCATAGGTTTGCTTGAAATCGCCGGTGCGCATCGCCGTTAGACCCTCTCTATGTCGCGTTCGCCAAAGATGCCGAACGGGCGGATCATCAGCACCACGATGATCATGGCAAAGCCTGCGACTTCCTTCATGCCGGAGCCGACATAGCCGCCGGCGAGATTTTCGGTGATGCCGATCAGGAGGCCGCCGAGGCCGGATCCGATCACGGCGTCGAGGCCGCCGAGGATGGTGGCCGGGAACGCCTTCAGACCGAGCTGAAACATCGCCGGCGACAGATCGTAGGACAGCGCAAAGAACACGCCGCCGATTCCGGCGATCACGGACGACGCGGCCCAGGCCAGGGCATGAACCCGGGTGGCGCTGATACCCATCAGTAGCGCGGTGCGGTCGTCGGCAGCAACGGCGCGCATCGCGACGCCAATCTTGCTGTAGCGGAAGAATGCCCAGATCGCCGCGAGCAGCGCCAGAAGCGTGGCGATGACGGCGATCTGGCCGGTGCGGACCCCGATCGAACCGATCCGCACGATGGTGCGGCCGACGCCGACGTCGAGGCCGTGCGGATAGGCGTCCCAGATAAAATTGATCGACGAGCGGAGGATCACAGCCAGGCCGATGGTCACCATGACGGTGGCAAAGACCGGCTCGCCCAGCATCGGCCGCATCACCACGCGTTCGATGACGAGGCCGAGCACGACGGCGGCCAGGATGGCGCCGAGTGCGACAACAAACACGTTGCCGCTGACCGTGGTCGAAATGGTCCAGGCGATATAGGCCGTGATCATGGTCATTTCGCCCTGTGCGAAATTGACCAGGCCGGTGGATTTGTAGATCACCGCAAAGCCCATCGCGATCAGGCCATAGATGGCGCCGATCGCAAGGCCGGATATCAGCAGCTGGATCAAATACTGCATCACCCCTCCTGGTAGATGATGGCAAGTTCTCGCGCGAACTTCTTCTCGATCAGGGCTCGGCGGACCTTTTGCGTGGCGGTCAACTCGCCGTCGTCGTGGTCGAGTTCCTTTTCCAGGATCGCGAAGCGGCGGATGTTCTCGACGCGGGCGAAGCGCTTGTTGGTCTCGTTGACGATGCGCTCGACCAGCTCGTGCACCTCGGCAAGCTGCGACAGCGACTTGTAATTGGTGTAGGGCAGGGCCTTGTCCCGCGCCCAGCGGCCGACATTGTCGAAATCGACCTGGATGATGGCGCCGAGATATTTCTTGGCTTCGCCGACCACGATCGCTTCCTTGATGAACTCGCTATCCTTCAGCGCGTTCTCGATCTCGGAGGGGGCGATGTTCTTGCCGCCAGCGGTGATGATGATCGCCTTCTTGCGGTCGACCACGGTAATCTCACCGTTGTCCAGGACCTCGACGATGTCGCCGGTGCGCAGCCAGCCAGCGGAATCGAGCGTAGCGGTGGATGCTTTCTCGTCGAGGAAGTAGCCTTTGAAGACGCCGGGATTGCGCAGCAGGATCTCGCCGTCGCTGTCGAGCTTCCACTCGGTGTGGAGCAGCGGCAAGCCGCAGCCGCCGAGCCGGTGATGGCTGTCGGTCTGGATAAAGGCGACGCCGCCGGATTCGGTCAGGCCATAGCCCTGCGAAACCGGGCGGCCGACGATATCGAAGAAGCGCAGCGTCTCCGGCGAGATCGAGGCCCCTGCACACAGACGGTGACGGCTGCGTGCAAAGCCGAGATGGCGCTGGATGTTGCGGAACAGTAGTACGCAGAGCAGCGCGTAGCCAAGGCGGTCGTACCACGTGGTGGTTCCGGATTGCCGGCGGTCCGACAGTTTGCGGCCCCAGGCCATACAGGCTTTCACGAAGCGCTGCCGCAGTTGTCCGCTTTCCCCGAGCCGAAACAGGAAGCCTTGCTGCAGCTTTTCATAGATGCGGGGGACGCCGACGAAAAAGGTCGGCGCGATCTCGCGGATGTTGAGCGCGACGGTGTCGATCGATTCGGCAAAACTGACGGCGCCGCCGAGCACCAGATGCGTCACCTCGCCATAGCAACGCTCGGCCACGTGGCACAGCGGCAGGTAGCTCACCGCCTCGAACGGCTTGTCGGCGATCCCGACGGCTTCGGCGTAGATGTAGGCGGCATAGACCAAATTGCGGTGCGTCAGCATCGCGCCTTTCGGCGGGCCAGTCGTGCCTGACGTATAGACTAGGATGGAGACGTCGTCGGGCGACGCCTGCGATATCAGGCGGTCGAGCGTCGCGTTGGCGTCGGGATTTTCGAGTGCGTAAGCCTTGCCGCGCTCGCACAGTCTTTCGAACGACATTAGCTGCGATTGGCTGTACTGCCGGAGGCCCTTCATGTCGACGCAGACGATGGCATCGAGCACGGGCAGGCCATCATTGTTGGCCAGCGCATCCAGCACCTTGTCGGTTTGTTCCTGGTCGCCGGTGACGACGACCCGCGCACCGGAGTGGCGGACGATGTACTGCAGCTCGACCCAGGGATTGGTCGGATAGATGCCGACTGCGACCGCACCGATCATCTGGACACCGAGATCGGCATAAAACCATTCCGGCGAGTTCTCGCCGGCGATGGCGATGCGGTCGCCGGGCTTGATGCCGAGCGCGAGCAGGCCGAGGGCCACCGAACGCGCCGTCTCGTAGTAATGGCTCCAGGAATAGGGATTCCAGATGCCATATTCCTTTTCGCGGAGCGCAAGCTTGTCGCCATGGATCGCGGCGCGCTGGCGCAGCAATTGCGGTATGGTGATCGCGGCGTTCTTGAGTGCAGTCCGCAGCGAACTGGTATCGTCCGCGGACGACGTTCGCGCCGAACTCGATTGCATCGGCGGATGTTCGGTGCGCAGGCTTTCGAGTGCCGACATCACGCGCTCACCTGTGCTGGGGCTTCCGCCCGGTGGCCGCCCAGATAGGCCTTCGTTACGGCGGGGTCGCGCCGTACTTCAGCGGGCGCACCTTCGGCGATCTTGCGTCCGAAATTCAGGACATGAACGCGGTCGGAAACATCCATCACGATCCGCATCTCGTGCTCGATCATCAGCACGGTGATGCCTAGTTCGTCGCGGATGTCCAGGACGAAGCGGGCGATATCCTCGGTCTCTTCCTGATTCATGCCCGACACCATTTCATCGAGCAGCAGCAGCTTCGGCTCGCATGCGAGTGCCCGCGCCAGCTCGACGC
Organism: Bradyrhizobium paxllaeri; assembly: GCF_001693515.2. Lineage (NCBI taxonomy): Bacteria > Pseudomonadati > Pseudomonadota > Alphaproteobacteria > Hyphomicrobiales > Nitrobacteraceae > Bradyrhizobium > Bradyrhizobium paxllaeri. The sequence continues at coordinate 6,070,684 of NZ_CP042968.1, read as the reverse complement.
GCTTTTGCTGGCCGTAGGACAGCGTGCCGACGATGGCGTCACGGATGTGCTCGATTTCGAGGAATTCGATGATGTGCTCGACCCGCTGGCGGGCCTCGATCTCTTCGCGTCGGGTGCGGCCGAAAAAGATGACGGCGTCGAGCACGTTGGAGCGAAGATGGGTGTGCCGGCCGGTCAGGATGTTTTCGACCACAGTGCCGTGCTTGAACAGCGCGAGGTTCTGAAAGGTCCGCCCGATCCCGATTCTGGCAAACCGCGAGGGCGAGACAGCTGCGAGGTCGATGCCGTCGAACAGCATGCGGCCACCGCTTGGCCGCAGCACGCCGGAGATCATGTTGAACAACGTGGTCTTGCCGGCGCCGTTCGGGCCGATCACGCTGCAGATTTCGCCGGATGTCACGTCAAGGCTGACATCGGCAACCGCCTGCAGGCCGCCGAAGCGCTTGCTGAGGTTTTCGATCCTGAGCAGCGTTGTCACGACAGCCACCGTTTGCGCCGCTTGTAGTGCTTGACGTCGCGCAGGCTCTTGCGTCCCGAATTGGAGACGCCGAGATAGAACTCCTGCACGTCCTCGTTCGCGGCCAGCTTTTTTGCGGAGCCGTCGAGGACCACGCGGCCTGTCTCCAGAATGTAGCCATAGTCGGCGATGTCGAGCGCGCGCTGTGCGTTCTGCTCGACCAGCAGCACCGTCATCTTCATCTCGTCTCGCAGTTTTGCGATCACCTCGTAGATCCGGTCGATAATCAGCGGCGCGAGGCCCAGCGACGGCTCGTCTAGCGCCAGCAGCACGGGATCGGTCATCAGGGCGCGGCCGATCGCCAGCATCTGCTGTTCGCCGCCTGACATGTAGCCTGCGATTTGGTCACGCCGCTCGAACAGGCGCGGGAACAGCGCGAACACTTTCTCGCGCCGCTCACGCGCTTCGGCAGTGGACTTGGTGTAGCCCCCCATCTGCAGGTTTTCGTCGATGGTCAGCGCCGGAAACACGCGGCGGCCCTCCGGCACCTGCACGATGCCGCGCCGAACCAGCTCATCGGGCGCCAGATGATGCACCTCCGCGTTGCGGAAGCGGATGGTGCCGTTCTCGATCACGCCTTCCTCGGTGTAGAGGATTCCCGACATCGCCTTCAGAAGCGTCGATTTGCCGGCGCCGTTGGAGCCGAGCAGGGCGACGATGCCGCCCTCGGGAACCGCAATGCTGACGTCGCGGATCGCCTCGATAGCGTTGTCATAGACGATGCGGATGTTGCGGAATTCCAGCAGGCATGACGGGTCGGGCACTGCCTGCGCGCCGCTGATGTTCGCTTGCGTCGGGATCGCTGTCGGCATCGCACTCACACCCGGCCGGCCTGCGGCATGCGCGGCCGCTGCGCCAGGATCGCATCGGTGACGATTTTTGCGGTTTCCGCGCAGGCTTGCGTACCGCCATTGCCGTATTGCTTGACGGCGTCGCCGACGCACCACAGGCCGTCGATGCCGGTCTCGCGCGGCAGGTCATATCCGGCGCAACTACGCTGGGCCGGCCAGTCGTCGCGCATGACCCGGATCGACAGGATCTTGGCCTGGGCAAAACTCGGGAACTGTTCACGCAAATCCGTCAATGCCAGTTCGACCTCGGCATCGGAATCGAAATCGCCGAGCGCGGGGATCGGCACGGCGTAGGCCACATAGAGATGCCAGCCGGGAGGCGCGAGTTCGGGGCAGGTCGCGGTGAGGTTCGCCATGTTGCAGAGCCGCCGCGTCTTGCCAAAGGTGACGATGCCGGGGTGGGAGATCAGCGGCTCCCGGCTTGCGATATTGATGACGATGTTAGCGGCCGGCCGCAGCCCGGAATTTACCTGCGCGACATAGGCGGGCGGGAAGGCGGCTTCACCGCCGAGCGCAACGGTGGCCTTCGGGCCAGCATTGCTGATGACGAGATCGGTCTCGATCCGCATCCGCTGACCGTCGCGCAGGACGGTCACGCCGTCGACGCGGCCGTCGGTCGTGTGGATCTGTACCGCCGGCGTCGACGACCAGATATCGCCGTTGTGCTTGATCGCGGTTCCGAGCGCGTTCCAGACGCCGATCGTGCCTTGCGGGCAAAAGCCAAAGCGCTTGAAGGCGCCTTTGCTCGTGAAATAGGTCAGGAACGCGCGCGCCGGCAGTTCGGCGGCGTTGCAGGCGAAGATCGCGGCACAGAGGTTGCGGAAGATGGCATGCACCGAGGCGTTGCTGGTGTAGGTCTTGAGCCAGTCCTCGGTTGATTGCCGCCCGCCGGGAAGGTTGCCGGAACGGGCGTCGGCGAATTTTTCCAGGATGCGTGAAGCCTGTTTTGTCAGTTGCCCGAGCAGCAGCGACCAGCCGCCGCGGCCGACATCGATCAGCTTGCCGTCGATAAAGAATGAGCTGGCGGGCTCTGGCGTGCGGATATCGAGGGGCGCGCCGACGGTGTTGAAGGTCTCCTCGAACACCCCGCCTAGTTCGATCGCAATCGCCCCGATATTGACGGTAAAGCCGTCGATCTGTTCGGTCGAGGCCCGCCCGCCGATCCGGTCCTTGTCGTCAACGACGACGGTATAAAGCCCGGCATGGGTCAGCCGCGCCGCGGCGCAAAGTCCGCCCGCGCCGGCCCCGATCACGACAGCATCCGCCCGAACAACCGTCATTCGACCTCCCAAAGCATGCCGCGCGGTTGACCCGGGCTGGTGTCTTCAGCAATTCCAATCTGTATATTATAATCCGACTGGCCGTTCAAATAATTTTTTGCGATAAGGGCGATATGGTCGATCGGTCGCAGGTCCGGGCCGGACCGGCGGCGGGACACAGCGTCGAGAGCTGAAAATGGGCTGCTGAATCAGCTAGGCAGTCCTTGGGAATACGAGCTAAAGCTGAATTGAAGCGGGCAAGATCTGATGGCGCGAACACGCTCTGAGAATTACGACGGCATCCATCTCGGCATATTGACCAATGCCGCGCGGCTGTTTTCGGCGCAAGGCTATATGCGTGCGTCCATCGCCGACCTTGCGGACGCCTGCAAGCTGTCGCGCGGCGCGCTCTATCATTACTTCGACTCCAAGGAAGCAATCCTGTTCGCGATCCTGGACGCCCATATCCGGGAAATGATCGATCACGTCGAAACCGCCCTGGCGGGCGGCGGTCCGACGCTGACGCAATTTCAGAACGTCATTCGCGCGATCGTCGAGGTCAACGCCAAATCGCCACACGAGCAACGCGTGCTGATTCACGACCTCTCATTCCTGAACGAGGACGAGCAGCAGGCCATCAAGAACCTCGAACGGCAGCTCGTCGACATCGTCACCGATCTCCTGGTCAGGCTCGATGCCGAGGGCAAGATCGTCAGGCGTACCAAAAAGATCTACACGATGATCCTGTTCGGCATCATCAACTACACCTACACCTGGTACGATCCCAAGGGCGGGATCGGGCCGCAAGAATTCGCCGATATGGCGGTCGAATTGTTCCTGCACGGCTTCGCGGCCGGCGACGGCGCGAAGTCGGCCGCAGCGCACCGACGAGAGAAGGCTTAGCCCGCGGGAAACATATAGCGGGTTGCGCTTGATACGGGCGCGCCGTCCGCCGTGTGATTTAGGAGATCAGTCCTTCCGACCACGTTGGCTGAAGTTAGATGAAACTTGCTTATGATGAATTGGAGCGAGAGTTAAAGTTTTTCAATTGGTTAGAAGGCGGCGTGTGCACCGGGATCAAAGAGAATCTAGCGACCGCTAAATTAGTGGAGCCGCGACTGGCATGCTTCCTCTATTGTCCTCTCGCCGCGTCCATTGACACAGCTGCTGTCTGCTCGACGATAGCACGGGCAGGGGAATGCGTTGTGGCAGCGGCGTGGAAGCGCGTTCCCCGCTGGCGCCCCGGGGTAGGGTTTTCTTCTAACGGCCAGAATTGTGGCCTCAGCCAGCGAGAAATCCGCCGTCAACGGCGACAACCGTGCCGGTCGCGTATTGCGATGCCGGCATGCAGAGAAATGCGACGGCACCCGCAATGTCCTCCGGCTGTCCCCACCGCTTGAACGCCGTGCGGTCGGCGATGCGCTGGTGATGCGCGCGATCGGAACGTCCTGCGGCATTGATCGCCGTCGCGACGTAGCCCGGTGCGACTGCATTGACGCGGATACCCTCTTCCGCCCAGGCCAGTGCCAGCGCCTTGGTCAACATGACGACGCCGCCCTTGCTTGCGCAATAAGCGGGGATGCGTGGCAGCGCGAGCGTTGCGTTCATCGACGCGATATTCACGATCGAGCCTTTGGTGCCGGCAAGCGCGGCCCGGAAGGCCGTGCAGGTACGGAACGTGCCGGTGAGGTTGACATCGAGCACCTTTATAAAAGTCTCGATCTCGAACTCCTTGTCGCGCGCCAGTATGCCGGCGCAGTTGATCAGCGCATCGACGCGTTGCTGCCGGCTCGCAAACGATGCAACCGCTTCGTCATTGGTGATGTCGAGAGGGACCAGGTCCAATCCCGGCCGCGGCCGCAGCATCGTGCGCGCGATATCGGTCTCGCTGACGCCGGTGGCGGTTACTGTTGCGCCGAGATCGCAGAACAGGTTGGCGATGGCCGCGCCGATGTCGCCGGCGCCGCCGATCACTACGGCATGGAATCCCGGAGCCAGCGCGAAAGGTGCGTTCATCGGATTGTCCCTGCTATTTGGATGATCGCGCAGGCTGCGCGGTCGACTCGCGGACGATCAGCGAATAGTCGACTTCGTGATGCATGATGGTCTGCTCGCCCGCGAGGTGGCGCACGAGGTACTCGCCGGCGCGCTGCCAGGTATCGCCGGTCGGTACATGGATGGTCGTGAGGCTGGGCCGCAAATGTCGGCTCCAGTCGAGGTCGTCGAAGCCGACTACCGACAGATCGTCGGGCACTGAAAATCCACTGCGTTCAGCTTCTAGCAGCACGCCATAGGCGATGACGTCATTGCCGCAGACCACGGCCGTCGGCCGGTCCTTGAGGCCGAGCAGGTAGCGGGCCGCTTCGCGTGCATCGTCCAGCGTGTAGGGTACTTCGACATGCCATTGCGGGGGCGTCTCGATGCCGTGTTCGGCCATCGCGCGGCGAAAGCCGGCGACGCGGGCGCTGGCCCGATCGTTGTTGCGCTGGAGTGCGGACACAATCCCGATCCGCCGATGGCCGAGTTCAATCACATGCGAGGCGGCACGGTGCGCGGCGGCTTCGTTGTCGGTGCCGACACAGGGATAGGGCCGGTCGGGGCGATAGATTCCGACATTGATGAATGGTACGGAATAGTCGGCGAGCATTTTGCGCAAGCCGTCGTGATGGCAGTCACCGCGCAACACGAGGCCGTCGACGCCGCGGCTGACAAGGTTGCGCGCCTGCTCCAGTTCGACGTCGAGGTCGTAGCCGCTCGTGGTCAGGAACAGCATGTAGCCGACGGAAGAAAGATATTTTTGCAGCGATGCGATGCCACGCGCGAACATGGTGTTGTCGATGGTCGGGACGATCGCGCCGAGCGTTCGCGAACGGCGCGATGACAGCTCGCGTGCCGGTGCGTGCGGAATATAGCCGACCGTCTCGACGGCGCGCGCGATTCGCGCCCGCAGCGGCGCGCTGACCGAATCCGGGTTGTTGAGGGCGCGCGATACCGAGGCGGTCGATACGCCGGCCTTGGCCGCTACCGCGCGAATTCCTTGTTTTGCAGATCGTTCCATCGCCACGAGCCGATTGGCATCGAAATGTAACGTTACAAAGCAAGGATGCCGGACAGCAGGCGGGATGTCTATCGATATTTGCCTTATGAGTTGTATTTTACGCTAACTTGACAGCTAGCTTCGTCGGCCTAGTATGTAACCGTTTTCAGAACAAATCCGGTTCAGCCGGAAACGGGAGCATCAGCTCCCACCAAGGGAGGAAATCGATGAAAGCCAGAGCCTTTGCGGAGCGCCTTGCGCTTGCCCTTGTCGCAGCCGGTGGTGCGGCTTCGGTGGCTTGCGCGGCCGATTTCGACTGGAAGAAATTCCAGGGCAAGACCGTCACTTTCCTCGCCAACAACAATCCGGTGTCGCAGGCGCTGCTGACGCACAAGGCCGATTTCGAGAAGCTCACCGGCATCACGCTGAAGGTCGACGGCTACCAGGAGCAGCAGATGCGGCAGCGCCTGGTGACCGTGATGAACGCGCGTAGCGACGAGGTCGACGTGTTCATGTCACTGCCGTCGCGCGAAGGCCCGCAATTCGCCGCCGCCGGCTGGTACGCCGATCTGACGGCAATGACCAAGGGCGCGGTCGCCGGCGACTACGACTATGCGGGCCTCAGCCAGGCTCTGTTGAAGGCAGCAACCTTCGACGGGAAGCTCACCAGCATGCCGATGAATATCGAGGGGCCGATCCTGTATTACCGGACCGACATCCTCAAGAAATGCGGTGTCGAGCCGCCCGCGACCATCAAGGACATCGAGCCGGCGGCGAAGAAGCTGAAGGCGTGCGACGCCAATATCACGCCATTCGTCTCACGCGGTCTGAAGCCCGCGATCGCCTATACCTTCAGCAACATGCTGCACAATATCGGCGGCAACTACATCGCCAACGGCAAATCCAGTCTCTGCTCGGCCAAGGGCAAGGAAGCGCTTGAAACCTACGCTGGCCTGCTCCGGGATTTCGGACCGCCCGGCGTCGTCAATTACAGCTTCCAGCAGATTTCAGCACTCTATCGTAGCGGTCGCGCGGCGATGTCGTTCGAATCCTCGAACGAGCTGCGTACCGTAATGGATGGTGGCGAGCGGCTAAAGGATACCGCGCTTGTTCCGTTCCCGGCCGGCGAAGCGGGCCAGGTCCCGACCGCGATCGGTTGGGGCATGGCCGTCTCCGCCCACAGCAAGCAGCCCGAGGCCGCCTGGTATTTCGTGCAATGGGCAACGAGCCCGGAGATTCAAAAGCGCATGGCACTGCAGGGGATTGCGCCGCCGCGCTCCGCCGTCGCCAACGATCCCGCGTATCGCAAGTGGATCGAGGAAGAGCCGGTGCGCAAGCAATGGCAGGCCGCGCTCGATGTGCTGGCGGCGAAGGGTTCGTCTGAGGTCGGCTATCCCATTGTTGCCAACCCGGAGTCGCGCGAATTCATCGGTCAGGCCGTGCAGGATCTGATCCTGAAGCAAAAGACCGTGGATCAGGCCTGTGCCGACGCCGACAAGGCGCTCGATGCCCTGATTGCACAGAAGTAGCCCATGACGCGTCGGCCGCCTTGTCGCGGTCGACGCTTTCGTTCCAGATTGAATCCGGGAAACATGCAGGCATGTCCGAGGCTGCCGCCGCATTGACTGAAGATCGGCAGAGGCTGGAACTGGCCGCGCTTTCGGCGCCGGCAGTGATCTTCACCGTCGCCATGATTGCATTTCCGGTCGTCTATACGATCTGGCTCGGGCTGCACAGCTTTTCGTCTACCGGCAAGCAATCCTTCGTTGGGATGGCAAACTATTCAAAGCTGCTTGGCGATACCGAATTCTGGCACGGGCTGTGGGTGACGATTGCGCTCTATGTCCTCTCGCTGGTGCTGCAACTCGTGTTCGGCGTGTGGCTGGCGCTGGTGCTGTTTCACGCCAAGCGCCTGCCAGGCATCGTGCGCTCGCTCTTCATCTCGCCCTTCATGATGCCGCCGGTGGTCGCCGGCATGATGTGGCTGGTCATTCTCGATCCGTCGCTCGGCGCCGCCAACTACATCCTGCAATCCCTCGGGCTGCCGCCATCGGAGTGGCTGGCCTCGCCGGTCTGGGTGATCCCGACGGTGGCGTTGATCGACACCTGGCAGTGGACGCCTTACGTGGCGCTGATCGTGCTGGGCGGCCTGCAGTCGCTGCCGCCAAGCGTCTATGAGGCCGCCCAGATCGATGGCGCCTCGGCATTCAGAACATTTCAGCGCATTACGCTGCCGCTGCTGCTGCCGACCATCGTCACGGCAACGATCCTGCGCAGCGTCGATCTGCTGCGCTTCTTCGACATTATCTACATCACGACGCAGGGCGGTCCCGGCAACGCGTCGAATACGCTCAACATCTACGGTTTCCGGGTCGGCTTCGAGTTCTTCAACATCGGCTATGCGAGCGCGCTGATGCTGACATTGACCGCAATCGTGTTCGGCGCGGTGCTGGCGTTCAATCGCCTGCGCGGCGCAGTGGCCTGGTGAGGTGAAGCCATGACCGACGCGCCGATCACCGATGTCTGGATACGCCGCCTCAACCTGCTTCAGCTCGTGTTCGCCGGCATCATCGTCCTGACGCCTACCCTCTGGATGGTGCTGTCCTCGCTCAAGCCGTCATTCGAGGTTACCGCCTATCCGCCGACCCTGATATTCGCGCCGACGCTCGAGAACTATGCGCAACTCACGAAAACGACACCCTTCCTGAGCTACGCGATCAACAGCCTGATCGTCACCATCGGCTCGACCGCTCTCGGCCTGTTGTTCGGAATTCCAGCGGCGTTCGCGGTATCGTGGACGCGCATTTCATGGCCGGCGATATTGACGCTGGCGGCGCGGATGGCGCCCGGCACGCTGTTCTTGCTGCCGTGGTATGTGATGTTTCGCCAGGTCGGCATGATCGGCTCCTACACCGCGCTGATCCTGAGCCATGCCGTCATCACGCTTCCGATCGTTATATGGGTGCTGTTGCCGTCGTTCGACGCAATCCCGCGCAGCGTCTTCGAGGCAGCTCAAGTCGATGGCTGCAGTGTCACGCGCATTCTCTGGCGGATTGCGCTGCCGCTGGTCGCCTCCGGCGTGGCGGTGGCGTCCATCCTGGCCTTTGTGTTTTCCTGGAACTACTTCCTGTTCGCGCTGGTGCTCTCGAACGGCGACAGCAAGACGCTGATTGCGGCCGCCTTCAACTTTATTGGTGAGGGATCGACGCAATGGGGTGCGTTGATGGCCGCGGCGACGCTGATCGCGCTGCCGCCACTGATCCTGGCTGCGCTCGTTCAGCGCTGGCTGGTATCCGGACTGACGCTTGGCGCAGTGAAAGGCTAGGGATTGGATGACCGTCGTTCCGCTAACCAATTCGATCATGCAGGCTGCCGTGTTCCACGGCTCCGACCGTATCACCATCGAGCGTATCGCAATGCCGGAGGTGGCGGCCGGCGAGGTGCTGGTGCGCGTCTCGCGAACGGCGCTGTGCGGCTCCGATTTCAAGCTCTGGCACAAGGGCGCCGAGTTCACCGCCGGTCACGAGATTTTTGGCGTGGTCGAGCAGCCCGGCCATCGCATGCACGGCAAGCGGTGTGTCGTCTACATTCCGCTGCATTGCGACCGCTGCGCGGCGTGCCAGCGCGGCGATACGCAGATGTGCCTGGAGATATCGAGTCTGATCGGCTGGAACAGGCCCGGCGGTTACGCCGAATATGTGCCGGTTCCTGAAAACTGCCTGCTGCCGGTGCCTGACGATATCGAAGACAGCCTGGCGCCGCTGCTGCTCGACGTGATCGGCACGTCAGGTCATGCCGTGCGTTTTGTCAGCCGGATCGTGCCGCCGCAGGAGGCCGGCCCAGTTCTGGTGATGGGCGCAGGGCCGGTTGGACTTGGCGTGGTGCTGGCGCTCCGCAGCCTCGGTCATCGCGATATTCATGTTGCCGATCCCAATGCGGCGCGCCTCAAGATCGCGCTGTCCTTCGGCGCAAAGGCGCATCCGGTCGGTGACACCTCGCGGCGATTTGCGCTGATCATGGAGTGCTCGGGCGCGCATGCGGCGCGCAATCTCGGCATTGAGCTCGTTCTGCCGCGCGGGGCCCTGGTACTGGTCGGCGAGAACGCCGCGCCCTGGACCATCGAGGAGGGCAAGGTGTTCCGGCGCAAGGATTTCTACATGATCCGCACCTTCTATTTTCCGGTCAGCGATTTCGAGCCGAACGTGGCCCTGCTGCGCCAGTGTAGGGAGGAATATCGCGTGCTGGTCGACGGCGAATTCGGACTCGCGGCGCTCCCGGAAAACTTTGCGCGGTTCGCCCAAGGCGAATTGATCAAGCCCGTGCTGGCGCTGGACTAGCGGTCATGGCCTCGATCTCGATCCGCAATCTTGTGAAGCGCTACGGCAACTTCACCGTCATTCCCGATCTCAATCTCGAGATCGCGGACCACGAGTTCGTCGTTTTTGTCGGTCCGTCCGGCTGCGGCAAGTCGACCTTGCTGCGGATCATCGCCGGGCTTGAACCGATCAGCTCCGGCGAGCTCTATATCGGTGCCAATCGCGTCAACGGCGTTCCCGCCGCCCAACGCGACATCGCCATGGTATTCCAGGACTACGCGCTCTATCCGCACATGCGGGTCTACGAGAACATGTCCTTTGCGCTCGAATTGCGCGGCACGCCGAAGGCCGAGATCGATGCACGGGTCAAGCGCGCGGCGGCGTTGCTGCATATCGAACCCTATCTCGACCGCAAGCCCAAGGAGTTGTCGGGCGGCCAGCGGCAGCGCGTGGCGATGGGCCGCGCGATCGTGCGCAATCCAAAGGCCTTTCTGTTCGACGAGCCGCTTTCCAATCTCGATGCCAAACTGCGCGGGCAGGTGCGTGCCGAGATCAAGGCGCTGTCGCAGCAACTCAAGACCACGATGGTTTTCGTCACGCACGACCAGATCGAAGCCATGACCATGGCGGACCGTATCGTGGTGATGCAGAGCGGCACGGTTCAGCAGTACGACACGCCGGAGACGGTCTACGAGCGACCCTCCAACCAGTTCGTCGCCGGCTTCATCGGTTCGCCGGCGATGAACTTCTTTCAGGTCGAACAGCGCGGCGAGCAGATCGTCTTTTCGCAAGGAGGCACTGACGCGCCGCTGGATGCGGAGAGCCGGAACCTGTTGCGCAAGGCTGGGCATGGCGTGCTCGGTATTCGCCCCGAGCATTTTTCGGTGGCCGCGGACGCGGCCGGAGCCGCGGCTGTGACGGTTAATCTGGTTGAGCCCCTTGGCTCGGATACGCTGATTCACTTTGATCTGGCCGGCGCATCGGCGATCGCGCGGGTCGATCCCTTGCTGCGGCCCAAGGTCGGCGATCGTCTCAACTTGCGCCCACAGCCCGGCAAGACGCATCTGTTCGACAGCACCAGTGGCCAGGTGCTGCGGTGAACGAGCCCACCAATCCCGCGACACGAACGAAACTGGCCGACATGGCCGTCAAGGCGAAGCGCGCGCGTGTGATCTGCCTCGGTCTCTCGGCGCTCGATCAGATCTGGCGCGTCGACCGGAGGTTTTCAGGCGAGAGCGAGAAGATCAGGAGTCTCGACTATTCCACACTCGGCGGTGGCATGGCTGCCAACGCTGCGGTCGCCATCGCGCGCCTCGGCGGCTCCGCTGCCTTCTGGGGCCGTGGCGGCGAGGATGCGGCCGGGCATGAGATGCGGTCAGCGCTGTCAGTCGAAGGAATAGATGTCACGAATTTCAAACTGTTTCCGGAAGGCCGCTCATCCGTCTCGGGCGTGATCGTCGACAGGTCCGGTGAACGTCAGATCGCGAATTTTCGTGGAGCCTATCCCGAGCCGGCCGATTGGCTGCCGCTCGATGCCGTTGCAGGCGCTACCGCCGTGCTGGCTGATCCGCGCTGGCCCGAGGGAGCCGTTGCCCTGTTCGGAAAAGCGCGCGCATTGGGTATTCCGACCATCCTCGACGGCGATGTTGCGGACGCCACCATTTTCGAGCGCCTGCTGCCGCTCACCGATCACGCCGTCTTCTCCGAGCCCGCGCTTGCCGCATTCATTGGCTCTGCCAGCGACGCCTCGCTGGCGAAACTTGCGCGCTTCAACTGCCGCGTCGTCGCGGTCACCCGCGGACATGAAGGGGTGAGCTGGTGCGAAAACGGCAGTCTGCAAGAGCAAGCCGCATTCCCCGCCAGGGTCGTCGACACGACGGGGGCGGGCGATGTCTTCCACGGCGCTTATGCCCTTGCGGTCGGTGTAGGTCTCGCTGTGCACGACGCCATGGCGTTCGCTGCTGCCACCGCGGCTTTGAAATGTGAGCATGCGGGCGGACGCGCCGGAATTCCCTCCATCGAAAATTGTCTTGCATTCATGAGGACGAACCAATGAGAACAATTGGAAAGAACCGCGGGCTTGCGCGTCTGGCCGATGCGGACGGGCACTTTCGCATGGTCGCACTCGACCAGCGGCCGCCGCTGTTTGATGCCATCGCCCAAGCGAAAGGCATCTCCAGGGAACAGGTTGAATATGCCGATGTGACCGCGGCCAAGCGACTTCTGGTCGAGGCGCTGGCGCCACACTGCAGCTCGATGCTGTTTGATCCGAATTTTGCGGTGCCGGCGGCCATCGACTTGCTGCCGGCCCGTTGCGGCCTCATCATGACGCTCGAGGAGCACCGCGTCGAGGAAAGTCCGGGTGGCCGCAAGTCGCGGGCAATCACCGATTGGAGCGTGGAGAAGATCCGTGCCATCGGCGGTGACGCGGTCAAGGTGCTGGCCTGGTACCGGCCGGATGCCGCTTCTACCGTCAACGAACATCAGAAGCGCTTCGTGCGGGCGGTCGGCGAGGAATGCGCCCGTCACGACATCCCCTATGTGCTCGAACTGCTGGTTTACCCTTTCCTCGGCAGTGCCAACCACACCGCCGACTATGTGGAATCGCCGGGCAAGCTGCCGAAGCTTGTCATCGACAGCGTCGAGGAGTTTGCGAAATCCGAATATGGCGTCGATCTCTTGAAACTCGAAAGTCCGCTTGCGGCCAATAGCCTGCCGCCGCGCGATGGAAGTGCGGCGTCGAAAGCCGCGCAAAAGGAGTTCGAGGCGATCGGTAACATCTGCCGCCAACGCAACATCCCTTGGGTGTTGCTATCGGGCGGTGCGGCGCCGGAGAAATTCGAGCGCGTGCTGGACTTCGCCTACGCCGCTGGCGCGGGCGGCTTTCTGGCTGGCCGCACGATCTGGCTCGATGCCGTGCGCAGCCATTTCCCTGACCGCGCCGCAGTCGCCGCCAGCCTGCGCAAGGATGGTGTCGGTGTGCTCGAACGGCTCAACTCGCTGACCAAGGAGAAAGCAAACGCCTGGACGGCGCGCTTTCCGGCCTTCAGCGAAATCAGGCAGGAAGGCGATTTCGCGCGCGCGTATTGATTGAGATGACTTTGCAAACATTCACCATCCAGAGCGTTCAGGCGTTCTGCTATCGCTACCCGTTGTCCACACCGGTCGTTACGTCCTTCGGCAAGATGCTGGACAGGCCGGCAGTATTCGTTCGCGTGGAAGACACGGACGGCAATGCTGGCTGGGGCGAGGTCTGGTCGAACTTTCCATCCACCGGCGCCGAGCATCGGACGCGGCTCGTCAACGAGGTTCTTGCCCCGTCGACATGCGGACGCACTGTCGGCGCACCCCACGAAATCTTCGAGGCCCTGACACAGGGCACCTCTGTACTGGCGCTGCAATCCGGCGAGCCTGGCCCGTTCGCGCAGGCGATCGCCGGAATTGATCTTGCAATCTGGGATCTGTACGCGCGGCGACGGAAGCAGCCACTCTGGCGAATGCTCGGTGGCAACAGCAAGACGATCCGAGCTTACGCCAGCGGGATTAATCCGACGGGGTCGCGGCAAACGGCCGAAGCGGCCTTCAAACGCGGGCATCGCGCACTGAAATTAAAGGTCGGCTTCGAACCGGCGACAGATCGTGCCAACCTGGTAGCGCTGCGTGACCTCGTCGGCGACGGCGTGCTGGCGGTGGATGCCAATCAGGGCTGGTCGTTGGCTCGCGCGCTGGAGATGGCGCCATATCTCCGCGAGTTCGATCTTGCCTGGCTGGAAGAGCCGATCCGAGCCGATCGGCCATGGCGGGAATGGCAGCAGCTGCGCGAAAACATCGGCATCCCGCTGGCGGCCGGAGAGAACATCGCAAGCCGCGCTGGTTTTGAGCATGTCCTCGGCGACGACGTGTTGCGGGTTGTTCAGCCCGACATCGCCAAATGGGGTGGTCTGACGATGTGCCTGGGCGTCGCACGCGACATCCTGGCAGCCGGCAAGACCTTCTGTCCACACTATCTCGGCGGTGGGATTGGCCTACTGGCGTCGGCGCATCTGCTTGCCGGGATCGGCGGCGCCGGGCTGCTGGAAGTCGATTCAAATGACAATGTGTTGCGCGATCGCCTTTGCGGACCGCTCGTCAACGTGACAGACGGAACTGTAACCTTGAGCGAGGATCCTGGATTAGGAAGCGAGCCGGATCTGAGTTTTATCGAGCGGTACCGGACAGCCTGATCCGGCGGGGCGCATCCAAGAGTGAATGCTCAACGCTATGAAGATGTCGACCGAACGTGGAATCGATCGCAGTAGTGGAGCGCTCGCGCCCGATGTGCCTGCGATCTGACACACTCCAGTCGGCTAGCTATGTGATCCACGTTCGTCATGTCCCTCACGCTCTATTGAGGTGTTTCCCTGGCTACGCTCACGCATGCGGTGCATGTGATTTACGCCGCGAAGCGCTGGATCAACACATTCCAATCAAACGGGGCCTTGCCAATGAGGTCGTGCGGGGGGCTGAGCTGATGGGACCGGCGCGCGAGATCGCGGCCAACGCGCCGCTGGCGGTTCAGGCCGCCAAGCGCATGATGCGAATGGGGCTCAACGAAACGTTCCCCGATCATGTGCATCGCGTCTATCTGCAGCTCCTGCCGCTGTTCAAGACGCAGGACATGCAGGAAGGCATCAAGGCGTTCATGGAAAAGCGAGAACCGAAGTTCGAAGGGCGGTGAGCGCTGCCGCCCCGTGCTATTCGGCTGCCGTTCTTGTGACCGCATCCGCTTTCCGATTGGTGACAACGACCTTGATCGCATCTTCGACGCGCTCGCGGGCATATCGCAGCGCAGTCGGTAGGTCGGTCAGCGGAAATGTGTGGGTGTGGATCTTGGTCGCGTCGAAGCGCTTCTCCGCCATCAGCGCCATGGCACGGCGGGTGGCGCTGCGACCTTCGCCACGGATTCCGTAGGCATAGATATTGTTCTTCACGAGATGTGCGAGATCCATCACGACCGGATCGTGTGGAAATGCGGCGAGACATATCTTCCCGCCGCGATTGGTCATGTGAATGGCCTGGTTGATTGTCGCCTCGTTGCCGGCACATTCGACCACATAGTCTGCGCCGATGCCGCCGGTGAGCTGTTTGACAACCGCAACCGCGTCTTCGTCGTTGATATTGATAACGCGGTCGGCCCCGAGTTCGCGGCCGATCGCGAGCCTGCCGTTGCGCGTTCCGGTCAGAATGACCGGACTGGCGCCCAGCGCCTTTGCGACGGCCACTGCGAGTAGTCCGATCGGTCCCGGACCGATCACCACGACGCTCTCGCCGGCAACCAATCCCCCCAACTCTGTCAGCCCATACATCGAGGTGCCTGCGGTAACCACGAGCGTTGCCTCGGCGTCGCTCATGGTGTCGGGCACCCGCGCCAGCGTATTGATGTGATTGACGGCGTATTCGGCAAAACCGCCGTCCGTCGTGAAACCGTTCGCGCGATGGCCCTTGTCCGGCTTCCCGTAGTTCAGGCATGACGTGTACATGCCCTGGCGGCAGCGCTTGCACTGGCCGCAGCCGGCGTGGATCTCCACGCTGATCCGCTCTCCGATCTGGAATTCGTCGACGTCGGGCCCTAGCGCCGCGACTGTACCCATATATTCGTGGCCCGGCGTGAAATTTCTGTTGAAGGGCAGGCCGCCCTGGATGCTGGCCGGTGAACCTGAATGAATGATTTCGAGATCGGTGGCACATATCGCAACGGCATCAATCCGGACCAGCACTTCGGCGCGCGCGGGAACGGGTACCGGCTTTTCCCGCAGTTCAAGTTGATCCGGATCGCCCAGCACCCAGGCCTTCATCCGATTGGGAATGGGAAAGTCCGGCGAGGTCTTTACGCCTGAAGGTTGATACATGAGCGTCTCCTCTCGCGCCGGATGCTACCGGAAATCTCCGGCCGACGAAATTGCTGGATGACGACGCGCTGCCGGGTTTGCTGCATAGCAAAATGCTTCGTCGCAAAACCTTCATACGCGGCCTATACTTGCACTCCGGTTGGTGTTGAAATCCTCAACTGCCACTTTTGAAGCTGGAGTGACCCATGAAGATCGCCCGTTTTGCTCTTGCCTTGCTGGCGCTAACACTGATCGCGCCCTGGCAATCCGCCAAAGCGGCCGACGTCATTTGCTACAATTGCCCGCCGGAATGGGCGGACTGGGCTTCCATGCTCAAGGCGATCAAGGCTGATCTCAACTACGACATCCCGCACGACAACAAAAATTCAGGCCAGGCACTGGCGCAGATTCTCGCCGAGAAGAACAACCCGGTCGGCGATATCGGTTATTTCGGTGTCACCTTCGGCATGAAGGCCAAGGCGCAGGACGCACTCGAGCCCTACAAACCGGCCAAATCGGATCAGGTCTCCGCCGGCCTGAAGGATGCCGATGGTTACTGGACCACGATTCATTCCGGTACGCTCGGCCTGTTCGTGAACAAGGATGCGCTCGGCGGCAAGCCGGTACCGGCCTGCTGGAAGGATCTCCTGAAGCCTGACTATAAGGGCATGGTCGGCTATCTCGATCCGTCGTCGGCCGCGGTCGGCTATGTCGGCGCGGTTGCGGTCAATCTGGCGCTCGGCGGTTCCGAAGCAAACTTCGATCCCGCCATCAAGTTCTTCAAGGATCTACGCAAGAACGATCCGATCGTTCCCAAGCAGACTTCCTACGCCCGCGTCGTCTCCGGCGAGATGCCGATCCTGTTCGACTATGATTTCAACGCCTATCGCGCGAAATACTCGGAGAAGGGAAATTTTGAGTTCGTGATCCCCTGCGAGGGATCGGTGGTGTTTCCGTATGTCGTCGGCCTCGTCAAGAATGCGCCCAACAAGGAGAAGGCCAAGAAGGTGCTGGACTATCTCCTGTCCGACAAGGGCCAGGCGATCTGGACCAATGCCTATCTCCGTCCGGCGAGGCCGATCGAACTGCCCGAAGCCGTAAAGAAGAAGTTCCTGCCTGACAGCGATTACGCGCGCGCGAAGAATGTCGACTGGGGGCAGATGGAAAACATGCAAAAAGGCTTCGTCGACCGCTATCTCGCCGAGGTCCGCTAAGGCAATATGACGCCTCTCGCCGGGGCGCTAACCTCTGATGTCACATAGGTCCTTTGTCTGGTTATGCTTGCTGCCGCTTGCGGCAGTGACAGCGGCATTTTTCCTGTTGCCGATGGGGCGGCTGGTCGTAACCGGGGCAGGGGGACCGCAGGGGCTTGCGGGATATCTCGCGATCCTGGCCGAGCCGCGTTACCGTGCGACCCTCGTCAACACGGTCCTGCTCGCCGCCGCGACCACCATCGTAACCCTGGTCGTGGCGACGATCGCCGGGATGTTCCTGCAGCGGCATCGTTTCCCCGGCCGCGCCGTTCTGATTGCGATGTTGACCTTTCCACTGGCGTTTCCCGGCGTGGTGGTCGGCTTCATGATCATTCTGCTTGCCGGCCGACAGGGCCTGATCGGCGACTTCTCCAACCGCCTGTTTGGCGAGAAGCTGGTCTTTGCCTATTCGATCTACGGCCTGTTTCTCGGTTATCTCTATTTCTCCATCCCGCGCGTTATTCTCACGGTCATGGCGGCGGTACAGAAGCTCGATGTCGGCCTGGAGGAGGCCGCGCGTTCGCTGGGTGCGGGCCCATGGGCGGTGCAGCGCGACGTGGTTCTGCCAGCGCTGGCGCCAGCCTTCGTCGCCTCCGGTGCTATTGCTTTTGCGACCGCGATGGGGGCGTTCGGCACGGCGTTCACGTTGGCGACGAACATCGATGTGCTGCCGATGCTGATCTATACCGAGTTCACGCTGGCTGCGAATTTGTCGATTTCCGCCGCGCTGTCGGTCGGCCTTGGCATCATCACCTGGTTCATTCTTGCGCTTGCCCGTTCCTTCAGCGGAAGCGCCGTCGCGGCTGCCGGATGAGACCATGCGCGACCGCCTGATCTTCACCGGCCAACTCATTTTCACGCTGCTGGTCGCCTCCTTCCTGGTGGTGCCCGCGATCCTGTCGATCTCTGCCGGCGTCACGGTGAATTACTTTCGCGGTATCCAGTCCGGCGTCACCCTGCAATGGGTAATGCAGGTGTGGGAGCTCTATGCCGGCACCATCCTGCTGTCGTTCGTCGTTGCCTTCGCGACTCTTGCCGTGACACTCGCCGCAGGCGTTCCGGCCGCCTATGCCTTGCATGTGCGGGGCGGGCGGCTGTCACGGATCGTCGAAGAAATCATCACCCTGCCGTTGGCGATTCCAGGCCTCGCCATCGCGCTGGCACTGCTCCTGACCTACGGGGGCTTCGGCAATTTTCGCCGCTCCTGGCTGTTCATTCTTGTGGGCCACGTCATCTTCACGATGCCCTTCATGGTGCGATCGGTCATGGCGGTATTCGCGACCGTTGACATTAAAACGCTGGACGAGGGCGCGGCATCGCTCGGCGCATCGCCGTGGCGGCGCTTCCGCGACGTAATCGTGCCCAATGCTCTGCCGGGTATATTGGCGGGCAGCCTGATGGTGGTGACGCTGTCGCTTGGCGAATTCAACCTGACCTGGATGCTGCATACGCCGTTGACCAAGACGTTGCCGATCGGGCTCGCCGACAGCTATGCCTCGATGCGGCTCGAGGTCGCTTCCGCCTATACGCTGATCTTCTTCGTAATGATCATTCCGCTGCTGGTTGCCATGCAGTTGTTCGCCGAGAAGGAAATAAAGAAATGAGTGCGGAGGCCGGACACGGCGCCTCGGTGCGTATCGAGGCTTGCGGCAAGACCTTTGCCGACGGAACGCGCGCGCTCGAACCCGCGACGCTCGACATCGCCCGCGGTGAAACGCTGGTGCTGCTCGGCCCCTCCGGCTGCGGCAAGACCACCATGCTGCGCATCATTGCGGGGCTCGAGCGGCCCGATGCCGGCGGCAGGGTGCTGTTCGACGGCAAGGACATGACGGCGGTGCCGATCGAGCGGCGCAATGTCGGCATGGTGTTTCAGTCCTACGCGCTTTTCCCCAACATGACCGTCGCAGACAATATCGGCTATGGCCTGAAGATTCGCGGGATGCCGGACAAGGAGCGGGCGGCGCGCGTCGCCGAACTGGTGGCGCTGACCAACATTTCGGGCCTCGAGAACCGCCGCATCGACCAGCTTTCCGGTGGCCAACGTCAGCGCGTGGCGCTGGCGCGCGCGGTCGCGATCCGGCCGGGCATCCTGTTGCTGGACGAACCCTTGACCGCGCTTGATGCTGCGTTGCGCGACCGGCTGCGCGGGGAGCTGAATCGCCTGCTGCGTGCGCTCGGTATCACCACGATTTACGTGACGCATGATCAGTCCGAGGCGATGGAGCTCGGTGATCGCATTGTCGTCATGCAGAGGGGCGCAATTGCCCAGATCGGCACGCCGCGGGAGATCTACTTCACGCCGCGAAGTCGCTTCGTCGCCGAATTCATCGGTGCCGCGAATATCGTCGAAGCGGCCATCGAGGACGGTCATCTCGTGTTGCCGGGCGGGCGGCAGCCGATTCATTGCGATGGTGACATGCCGGCGGCGGTTGCGATGATCCGCCCGGAAACCATCCACGTAGCGGTAGCCAGAAGTGCGTCGCTTTCGGGCACGATCGACAGCGTCAGCTTCATCGGAGACAGGCAAAGGCTGGTCGTCAGTGGCGCATCCAGCAGGTTGCTCACGGTCGACGCACCGAATACGGTTCAAGCAAGGCCGGGTGAACGGATCGGACTATTGATTTCACCCGACGCTGTCCGTCTGCTGCCGCCCGAGAACTGAGAAGGCCGATGTCGCCAAAGCCGATTTATATTGCCCAGATTTCCGACCTGCATATCAAGCCGCCGGGATCGCTCGCCTATGGCAGAGTGGATACGGCAAAGGCGCTCGAACGTTGTGTGGCTGCCCTGAACGAGTTCGAGCCGACACCCAATTTTGTGGTGATTTCGGGCGATCTGGCTGATACGCCGACGGCAGAGGAATATCAATATCTCAAGCGGTTGCTGGCGCCGCTGAAACTTCCATTTGCCGCTATCCCCGGCAATCACGATTCGCGCGAGTTAATGCGCGCCGCGTTTCCTTCCGCTTCGTACGCCTTCGTATCCGGACCACTCAACCAGAAGATCGAAGTGGCTGAGCTCGATCTGCTGTTGCTCGACTCAAGTGTGGATCGGAAGCCGCACGGCGAACTCGAAGGGGCCTCGCTGCAATGGCTTGACGCAACCCTGGCTTCGTCGCCCGACCGGCCAGCCCTGCTGTTTCTACACCACCCGCCGTTCAAGGCGGGCATCTGGCACATGGACCGCCAGAATCTCCTCAACGCAAGCGACCTGGCGCCGATCGTGCGCCGTCATCCGCGCGTGCAATTGATCGCAACCGGGCATGTGCACCGCGCGGCGCTGACCATGTTTGCGGGCGTGCCGACCACAATCTGTCCGGCTCCGAATCATGCGGTCGACCTCGACCTGGCCGAGCTGCGCGGGCCCTCTTTCAAGGTCGAGCCGCCGGCCTTCCATCTTCACAGCTGGTTTCCTGGTGAGGGAGGCGGCACCATCGTCACCCACCAGGTCCCGATCGGGAGTTTCGACGGTCCGCATCCGTTTTTTGGACCAGATGGAAAGTTGCTTTAGCTGCTGCGTCCTGCCGGTTGGCCTGGCGGATTGATTCGCCGGTCGGGCCATTTCGCTTCTGGGCCGATTGCAAAACGAGACGTTCGCGCGCACACTTTCTCCAAGAAAATCGCGGCTTCGACTAGGCAATTTTGCCGCGGATAAGGTTTGGGGAGCACAAATGCGCTTGATCCATTTTCTGATTCCAGCGTTCGCGCTGTTTTCAAGCCACCAGGCGCTCGCTCAAGCGAACTATCCGGACCGCCCCATCAAGATGATCGTGCCGCTGGCCGCGGCCAGCGCGGTCGATGTCGCTGCGCGGATCGTGACCCAGAAGATGGCCGACAATATGGGCCAGCAAATCGTGATCCTGAATCAGCCCGGCGCATCAGGGCTGATCGGGGCGGAGGCCGTCGCCCGGGCTGAGCCGGATGGCTACACGATCGGTGGGTTCAACGACAGCATCATGACCATGGTGCCGAACCTTCAATCCAAGATGCGCTGGGATATTCTGAAGGACTTTGAACAGGTGTCGCTGGTCGCGACGGTGGAATGGGGGCTGATTGCCAGCAATCAGGCACCCATCAAGAGTGCAGCGGATCTGATCGCGGCTGCGAAGGCAACACCCGGCAAGATCGATTATGGCTCCGGCGGACCGGGAAGCCCGCAGCATCTGGCGATGGCGATGTTCGCGTCGGCTGCCGGCATCTCGTTGACGCATGTGCCGTATAAAGGGGCCACCCAGGCTGCAACCGACATTGCCGCAGGCCAGATTCCCGTCGGTTTCCAGGGGCTGGGCACCGTCGCAACGCTGGTGCGTGGCGGCCAGCTCAAGCTGATCGGGGTAACCACCGAGAAGAGATTGGCGCAATTCCCCGACGTGCCGACCGTCTCGGAATCAGGTTTGCCCGGCTTCTTCTTCAATTCATGGTTCGCGATTCTTGCGCCTGCTGGCACCCCGAAGGATATTATTGCCCGGCTGAACGCCGAGGTGCTGAAGGCCGTCGGCGATCAGGATGTGCGCCGAAAACTTGAAGAGCTGGGTTTTGCGGTGCGCGGCAGTTCAGCCGAGGAGCTGCGTGCCATGACGCGCGATCAGCTCGCGAAGTATGAGCGCGTGATCAAGGAAACGGGAATCGCCAAGGAATAGCCGCCGGCGCATAGCGCCACAGGCGCCTGCAGCCAGCGGCCGGTCCCGCAATCAATAGCAGGCGTAACGGCGCCCGCCGCGGCCGACATAGTAGTCAGCGCCCATCGCACAGGGACTAACCCCCCACGCATAAGCTCCGCGAATCTGGTTTCGCCGCTGGTAGTCGCCGGTATAGGGGCTGTTGGCTCCCTTGTTCTGGCAGTTTGCGTTCGGATAGAACTGCGCGCAGTAGCCGGGATTGTAGACGACCTCCTGCGCGGCGGCCGGCGCTGAGACGGCAGTGGAAAGGAGGGCGGCTACGCCCAGCAAGGCGAATTTCGTCATGGATATTCTCCTTAAAAGACAGATCAAGGGGCGCCGGCTCAAGCCTATTCGGTCCCGTGCGCGGGTGGGGGCAACGGTCAATCTGAGCCGTTAGTGCCGCGCATGGAGGAAAGGTTCACGGAGCCATGTATGACATGGCGGGCTGTCCGGCATCCCCTAGTTGCATGGCATGTTATCTGCTAGGAGAATCCCGGTTATGTTTGAATCAATTGCCTTCAGATCCCTCCGAGATCCAGTGCACCATGGCTTGTCCGTCCGAACGCCCACCGATCCCGACTGCTGACGTAAAGGCTTGTTCGCCCACGATCTTTCGCTAGTCTGAACAAGGTGGATGGAGGAAGCTGAGGGTGTCTTGCCAGGTCTGTTCGTCGACGCTGAGAGCTGGCGATCTGTTTTGCTCTGCATGCGGCGCGGCCGCGCCCAACCATCCAGTGAGCCCATCTGTTTCCGAAGCGCGCGGCCGTATTGCCGGCGAGCGGAAATTCCTCACCGTGCTTTGCTCCGACCTGCAGCGTTCGACCGATCTGATTTCGGAGCTCGACCCCGAGGAAGCGATTTCCCGCCTCGAGCCGGCCTTGATCGCCATGCGCACGGCAGTTCGCCGCAGCCGCGGCATCGTCAGCAAGGAAGGTGGTGACGGGCTGATTGCCTTGTTTGGCGCACCGCACGCGGACGACAATCACGCCGTGCTGGCCTGTCATGCAGCCCTCGAACTCGTCAGGCGCATCAAGCTGCTGAACGATCCGGAGCTTCACGTGCGGGTCGGCGTTCATTCCGGCTATGTCGTCGCGCATGTCATCGAAGCGGACTTCTCGTCGATCTATGAAGCGGGCGGGCCGGCGGTCCATCTGGTGAAGCGGTTCGAGAGCGCGGCGAATGCCGGACAGATCCTTGCTTCGGAGTCCTGCCAGAGCCTGGCGACCGGAATCGTGACCTTCAAGGCCCTGCCGCCGAAACGGCTGGAGGGATTTCCCGCACCGGTGCCTTGTTATGAGGCCGTCGAGATCAGTGGTCTCAGCCGCTGGCGAGCCCGGTCGACGGGTGGTCTTTCATCCTTCGTCGGTCGGAACGAGCAGATTTCGCAACTGGAGCGCACGGCACAGCTAGTCGGCCCTTCCGGGAAGATCGCTGCCATAGTGGGAACGGCTGGAATAGGGAAGTCCCGTGTAGTCCACGAATTCGTGGCTACCTTGCGGCAACGTGATTGGCAGGTGATCGAAGCTGAGGGCAATCCACTCGAACAAGCAGTTCCCTATGCCCTGCTGAAGAAGCTTCTTCAAAGCGCGCTGCAGCCAGAGAATCTCGTCGTTGCCGATCAAGCAGGCTCAAGCGAGGTCCTTGCGTCGGCGGACGCCGAGGTTTGGCCGGCGGCACTCAATTCTGTTCTAGATCAGCCCGTCGGGGATCCGCGCTGGCGTAATCTTGAGCCGCTGCTGCGACGGCGTGTAATTATCGATGCCGTTCGCAATATGCTGGATCGGATGGTCTCGTCGCGACCCACGGTGCTATTGCTGGAGGATTTGCATTGGATCGACGGCCAAAGCGAGACCGTCGTTGAAGCTCTGATGTCGCTTGCGGCAACCCGCCCGTTGCTGGTGCTGCTGACGTGGCGGACCGAATATACGCCGGAGTGGCTTGAGAATCGCGATGTGCTGCGGATCTGGCTTCGATCGCTCGACGCCGCGTCGGCAAACATGTTGCTCGACAATCTGTTGGGCACTGCTCCCGATCTCGATGCGCTCAAGGCCCGCATCCTCCGCCATACCGGACAGATCCCGCTATTCATCGAGGAGGTTGCCCGGCAGTTCATCAATCGGCGCGACGCTGGGGGGATCGGCGGCGATGCATCCTGGGACACTCTGGAAATTCCCCCCACTGTCCAGGGGGTGATCGCATCGCGTATCGATCGTT
This sequence comes from Bradyrhizobium paxllaeri, assembly GCF_001693515.2. Taxonomy (NCBI): domain Bacteria; kingdom Pseudomonadati; phylum Pseudomonadota; class Alphaproteobacteria; order Hyphomicrobiales; family Nitrobacteraceae; genus Bradyrhizobium; species Bradyrhizobium paxllaeri. The sequence continues at coordinate 6,046,710 of NZ_CP042968.1, read as the reverse complement.
TGCCGAAAGAAGACAAGGCGCTTCTGCAACTCGCTTCGGTTCTCGGACCGCGCGTGTCGCCAAATCTGCTCGCCACTGTCACCGATATGCCGGCGGCGCAATTGCAAAGCCGGCTTTGGTCGCTGGAGGTTCTGGACTTTCTCGAGGAGGTGCGGTCAGTCCCGTCGGTTGAATACGTGTTTGCCCACGACCTTATTCGCGAGGTTGCCTACGAATCCATTCTCCGCTCGCAGCGCGAGGTGCTGCACCGGCGAATTCTAACGGCGCTGGAAGCAACCTCGGTTGGACGCGAGGAAGATGTTGCGGAAGCGCTTTGCCATCACGCAATCAAGTCCCAGGACTGGAGCAAGGTTGACCGATATGGCCATTTGGCCGCCAGGAAGGCGTTTGCCAGATCGGCGTTCCGTGACGCTACGGAATATTTCAAGGCCGCCATGGATGCGGTGGACATGCAGCCGGAATCGACGGCCCGTGAACAACGGGCGATCGATCTGCGCATCGAAGCGCGGCTCTCGTTCGTGTCGTTTGGAAGCATCGAGGAATGGTTCAGTCTTGGTCAGGACGGCGAGGCGCGGTCCCGGAAGATTGGCGATGAAAAACGCCGGCTGGCCTCCATCGCGATCAGGGCGGCGGCGCTGAACTTTTACGGGACGCCCTATGAAGCGATCGCGGTGGCGGAAGAGGCCGTCGCGCTGGCCAACCAGATGAACAACTCCCCCTGGCTTTGCTTTGTCGAATATGGCCTGGGCCAATCATATTTTCTGGCTGGACGATTTCGGGATGCACAACGCCATCTCGCAAAGGCAACTGCATTGCTTGCGAGTGCGCCGAACAACGTCCCGCCGGGGACAACGGGATCCAGCCTCCTGGTGCTCTGCCGCATGATGAGCGCCATCGTTCATGCGTGGCTCGGCGAATTCGACGAGGCCGAACATTGCTCCGAAGAGGCGAGTATCCTGGCGGAAACGAACGACCGCCCTTATGACATGATCGCAGCCGACTACGGGCGCGGGGTCGTGCAACTGATGCGTGGCGATTTTGAAGAGGCAGAAAGCGCCCTCGATCAGGCCCTTCGTGTTTCGCGCGAAAGCGAGGTGCGTCTATTTCAGCCTCTCATCATGAGCGCACTGGGAAGCCTCTACTCGCAGCAGGGACATGCCGTGCGTGCGACAGAGATCCTGTTGCGGGCGAAGGATGAAGCCGACAAGCTTGGTCATGAAACCAGCAAAGTCGCCGTCTCGGCGTATCTCGGCGCGGCCTATGGCCAGCTCGGAGAAGTCCAGCACGCATTGTCTCTCTTGCACGCTTGCGAGGCCAGCGCGAGGCAGAAGGGATATGCGGGCATCGAAGCGCTGGCGGCGAGCGCGGAGGCGAATATCCTGGCGTCCCAAGGCGGGCACTTGCTTGAGGAGGCCATGGACTGCCTCCAACGAACGATCGAATTCACCGCCAAGCTCGGAGCGCTGCCCTTCCTGGGCACGGCCAAGGGACTGCTGTCCCGGCTCCTGGCGGCTTCGGGGCGGACAGACGAAGCGAGGGAGGAGCTGGTCCAGGCGATCACGCTCTTCGACCAATCAAAAATGACTGTACATCTAGAACGTGCTAAGGCCGAACTCTCCAATTTCTCTGATATTTGACATATTGTGGCCACGTTGCGGCCACGGCAACTGGCGCCGCTATTCAAGGAGCAAGAAATGGGTGGATTAGTCTACAGCGGAAAATTTGAAGAACACATCAATGAATTATATAGCCCGCAGAATATCAACAAAACCGCGAAGAAGTTCAAAGAGTACGAGAAGAAGAACGGTGCTTATGCGTTCGGTAAGTTCACGAAATTCCTGGTGCCGAAGAAGGAAAACTGGGCCGGCGAATCCGGATCGACCGAGGGGCATGACAAGTGGGAAAAGCACTCTGGAGCAATTCCAAAGGCGATCCGCGACAAGATTACCGAAGTCATTGCGACCAATCTCAGATCGCCCAATCCGATGCCGCTGGTGCTGAAGGTCGGCGAGAACGTCGATGGTACGCATGACCTGAAGGTTCGGATCTTTGCCCATAATGGCCACATGCATATCGGGCTTCACATGCTTTGCCCGAATTCCGCGCTGAAATAGCCTCGTCAGAATTGGAATTAGCCAGCAAGACCATTGGGTTTTGCTGGCTTTTTGCTGCAATATCCCGCCCGCCGGAACGGGCCGTGCGGTCCAGCCATGGTTCTGCCGCCAAGGCATGGGCTGTCTTAGGTCCGCCAAATCGACGCGGCCGTGCGCTTTCCGGTTGAAAAGCCTGCCTGCCTTGATTACGGAAGGGGTGCAATCCCTTGTTTCCCCTGGAGTTTGACTGGCGTGCCTCAACAAAGGACGGGTGAAGCTCACGGATTCCCGAGCGGTAAACTGTCGGTTTTGCGCAAGCACCCGGCCTTTGCCGACCTTGAGCTTGAGGCGTTCGAGCAGCTGTGCCGTTACGCCAAACATACCACGCTGAAGCGGGGAACCACGCTGTTCTCCAAGGGAGACCCCGGCAACAGCCTCTACGCTGTCATTTCGGGCACAGTGAAGATGAGCATTTCTTCACCGGATGGGCGGAACGCCATTCTCAATATCGTTGGGCCTGGCGAAATTTTTGGCGAAATCGCACTGCTCGACGGAAAGGCCCGCTCTGCCGACGCCATTGCAAACAGTAATTGCGAACTCTTCGTCATCGACCGGCGCGAATTCATTCCTTTTGTGAAGGGGCAACCGGCGCTGGCGATGAAGTTCATCGAATTGCTCTGCGACCGTTTGCGATCGACCAGCGATCAGGTCGAGCAGATCATCCTGCAGAATCTGCCAGGACGGCTGGCCAGCGCGCTGCTTCGCCTGTCCGAAAAGCATAAATCCGAGCCGCAGGGTCGAACCATCGCGATCACCCAGCAGGAGATCAGCGAGATGGTCGGCATGACCCGGGAGAGCATCAACAAGCAATTGCGCGCCTGGGCAGGCCGCGACTGGGTCCGCCTCGAGCATGGTGCCATCGTCGTGTTGAACGCCGAGAAGCTTCATGATCTCGCCGAAGCAGGATCCGGACACGACGGCGAATGACCGGGTCGCGAAGCTGCAGGAGCGAGGTCCGTACGCTCAGGGCTCGCTAAAGCGCGGTGACTTTTCTTCGAATCGTCATCGGAAAACCGCTACACACTTTTCCGGATCATGCTCTAAGGTACGGGATTGGCGCCACGTTCAATCGTGAATTCCATGTCAATCAGTCCACGCGAGTGATTCAGGTCCGATTGCGACATCAGCAAGGTCAGATCCTTGCCCTTGAGAGATGCAAGCACCTCCGACAGCCGTTCCGAAAGCGCTGGAGCAATGCCTTCGAACGGCTCGTCAAGCAGCAAGCACTTGGTGCCAATGGCGAGCGCGCGGCCGAGCGCGACCAGCTTTTGCTGTCCGCCGCTCAGCAGTAGCGCCTTGCGCTGCCGCATCTCGGTGAGTTCGCCGATCACCTCATAGACGAAGTCGAGCCGGGCCTTGCGGTCGAGGTGCCCGGCGACCCACAACGGCAACATGATGTTTTCCTCGACCGTCAACTGAGGCACCAGGCAGCGATCTTCCGGCATGTAGCCGATTCCGAGTGCAGCGCGCGCATGGCGCGGACGGGACGAGAGGTCGCTGTCTTCGAACCGCACCATGCCCCTGGCCGGCGTAAGGTGTCCCATGATTGAACGCATCAGCGTCGTCTTGCCGGCGCCGTTGCGGCCTACCAGACTGACCATGGCGCCCTTCGCAACGTGCATTGTAAAGCCGCGCAACGCCGGCATCGACTGGATCTCGACGACGAGATTGTCGATTGCGAGCAACGGCGCCGCGTCATTCATCGCACGCTCCCGGTGACGTAGCGGCGGACTTCCTGATTATTCAGCACGTCGGCGGGCGCTCCATCAGCCAGAACCCGGCCCTGATAGAACGCCACCACGCGATCGGCATAGCGGCTGACGATTTCCATATCGTGCTCGACAAATACGATGGTCGCTGCGTCGGGCGCGACGGCGTGGATGACACGGTCCATGGTCGTGAACTTTTCTTCCGCCGATACGCCGGAGGTCGGCTCGTCCAGCAGCAGCAGTTTTGGGCGGCGCACCAACGCCATGGCGATGTCGATCAGTTTGCGCACGCCCCCCGCAAGCTCCGAGATCGGGCGATCGGCCAGATCGGCAAGACCAAAGCGTTGCAGCAATTCGACGGCCTTGTCTCGGCGGCCCTGGGCCTCCGCCGGCGCTCGGAGTGACATCCGTGTGCCGATGCCGGAAATCGCCACGGTGAGATTTTCGGCGGCGGTAAGCTCGACAAACAGTTGCGGAATCTGGAAGGAGCGGGAGATACCGAGCCGGGCGACGCTTCGCGGCGAACGTCTGCCGATGTCCATTCCGTCGAGCAGGATCGTTCCGCTGTCGGGTTTGAGATAGCCGGTGACCATGTTGACGAAGGTGGTCTTTCCGGCGCCGTTGGCGCCGATCAGGCTGATCTTCTGACCGGCCGGAATATCGAGGGTGAGCGCATCGGCCGCAACCACCGCACCAAACCGCTTCTCGAGCTGGCGTACCGAAAGAACCGGGGTCACGGTGCGGCTCCTCGTTCGGCGGTGAGGGGAGCCGCAGCCGAGATGCGCCGCTTGCGCCGGTCCCTGATCCAGAGCGAACCGATGCCGCGCGGCAGAAACAGAATGACGCCCAGCAGGAAGACACCGAGCACGAGCTGCCAGGTATTGGGCAAATAGAGATTCGAGAACGAACGGACCAGTTCCAGCGCCATCGAGGCGACAAAGACAGCGGCCACGCTCTGGTTGCCGGCAAGCACCGCCACGAAAACGAATTCGCCCGATGTGGTCCAGTATGCGAATTGTGGATCGATATGCCGCTGCGCCATCAGGGCAAAGGCGCCGCTGGCGCCGGCGAAAATGGCGGCGATCAGGAAGTTGATCGATATGATCCGGTTGGCCGAGAGGCCGAGATATTCGACTCGCAGGTTGTTTTCACGCACCGCAAGGCTGGCAAGACCGAATTCGGACCGGAACAGGATGGTCGCGGCGATGCCGGCAAATCCGGTCACGATGACCGAGACGGCATACAGCATGAAGTCGGCCTCGCGCGGATCGGTGAAGCTCATGCCAAACAGGCTCGGCCGTCCGACATTGAACCCGTCGGAGCCGCCAAGCGCGGTCGATTTCACCAGCGCGCCGTAAAACACCATCGATAGCGCCAATGTCAGCATGCCGAAGAAAATTCCGCTGTAGCGTGCGATCAACGGCCCGATGACCAGGCCGAGCAGCCCACCGCAAGCCGCGCCGACGATCACCTGTGCCACCGCGTCGGTGAGACCCCAGGCGTTGGCGATCAGCGCCACGCCATAGCCGCCGGCGGCAAAGAACAGACCCTGGCCGAACGACACGTTGCCGGTGCGTGCCAGCACGACGATGCCAAGGGCGATCAGCGCATTGGAGGCTGCAATCGTCGCCAGCGACAAGGTCCAGGTCGGGAGTGCGCGGCCGGCCAGCGTCACCACGGCGACAAGGGCGATCATGACCAGGGGATGCAGGCCTGTCTTCATCAAATCCGCCTTGCCATTTCACGCTTGAACAGGCCCTCAGGGCGAAACATCAGCACTGCCGCCATGATCAAATAGATCATGAACAGTTCGGCTTGCGGCATCAGATGCACCGACGCAGCGCGTGCCAGCCCAACCAGAATCGCGCCGACTGCCGCCCCCTCGACGCTGCCCAGCCCTCCGATCACGACGATTGCGAAGCTCAGGATGATGACATCAGAACTGAGGCCAGGCTGCATCGATATTTTCGGCGCGGTCAGGGCGCCGGCGAGGGCGGCGAGCAGGACGCCGAACGCAAATGCGATCGCATAGACGCGGTTGACGCGGACGCCCATGCTCACGCTCATTTCCTCGTTATGGATGACGGCAAGCACGATTTTTCCGATCACGGTGCGATTGAGACCGAACCAGATCGCAAAGCCGATCACGGCTGAAATCGGTATCAGCACCAGATCGTAGCCGACGTAATAGAGCCCGGCGAATTCGATATTGCCGAACAGCTCGTATGGCTGCGTCGCATAGATCGGATTGACACCCCAGATCAGCTTGGTGACATCTTCAAGGATCAGAAACACGGCGTAGGTCACGAGCAGCAGCACCACTTCGTCCCGGCCATAGAACATTTTCAGGAGGCCGCGTTCCAGCAGAAGTCCGACGGCGGACGCAATCAACGCCACCGAGAGCAGCATCGCGACGAACCCAACGCTTGGGGGGAGGCTGCGCGCGGCCACCATGGTTACGACGGTTGCCGCTATGTAGGCGCCGAGGGCGTAGAAGCTGCCGTGGGCGATGTTGAGGATTTTCAGTACGCCGAATACCAGCGTCAGCCCAAGGGCGACGATGAACAGCCACGAGGCTTGAATCAGGCCATCGAGAATGATCGTCAAAAAGAAATTCATGGCGACGGGATCACGCGGTCCTGAGCGAACGGAAGGCAGCAGCGCGGACTTCAGGCCCGCGCTGCTCGATGGCGTTTTTCAAATGCCGGTGCCGTCTAGTTGCACTTGGCGCCTTGCATGCCGCCCTTGATCCACTCGATCGACTTCACGCCCGGTGGCGGGTTGACGCATTCGGCGGCAAAGTACTGGATATCAATCAGATCGACCCGCTTGAGATCCGGATTATATTTGGTGCGGCTGAAGGCGATCGGCTGAATCGCCTGATGGCCGTCGGCGAGCTTCATCTGGATGAGTCCGCCAGGCGACGGCCACTCCAGGCCGGTCATTGCGGCGACCATTTCATCGGTCGAAGGCTTCTTTCCGCCGTTCTTGCTCATGGCCTTTTCGACCGCGGCCTTCAATCCGAGAATCGATTGCGTAATGCGATAGGCCGCCTGAACGGGGTAGACGCCATTGGTTGCCTCGTACCCTTTGAAGAGCCAATCGTTCAGCGGGGATTTCTGCGACATCAGGCCATAAGAGCCCCGCGCGCCGATGATGGTGCCGTCGGGCATCTTGTCGCCGAGCGGCGGCAGCACATGATCGGCGGCGCTGAAGACGAGCTGGCTACGCTTGGGCAGCCCACGGGGAGCCGACTGCAGAACGAAGGCCTGCAAGTCGCCGCCCCACAGGCTCGAATAGACCACATCGGAGCCAGCTCCTACGAGGGCGGAAATTTCGGTGCCGTACTGGCCCGCACCGAACTTGGGCAACAGGTCCGTCTGAACCTTGACGTTGGGGTAGAGCTGTTGTGCGGCTGCGACGAAGTCAGCCCGGCTGTCCTGGCCCCAAGCGTAATCCTGATTGATCGCCGAGAGCGTGTCCATCTTGATGTTCTTGGCCTTCATGTACCTGACGAGGCCGACGTTATCCATCGTGGCATGTGCGGCAGTGCGGAAGACGTAGTTGTATTTGGCTTCCTCGAAGATACGCGGCGTGCCGCAATCCATCAGCACCAGCATCTTCTTCAATTCTTCGGCGATCGGCGCCACTGCCAGGCAGTCGCCCGAACTGATGTAGCCGAGGACGACGTCGACATTATCGCGCTGGTAGAGGTTACGCAGCTCCTGCACCTGCTTGGTGGCGCCGCCATTCTCGTCGATGATGACGGGCTCTACCTTCATGCCGCCAAATCCGACCTTCTCGTAAGGTGAGGGCACCGAACCTTTATTCAGCTGGTCGATGACGAACTGCGCGCCGTTGCGTGCGGGAACGCCGAAGCTATCGGCTGCCGGCCCGGAGAGAAACGTTACGATACCGAGCTTGAAGGTATCTTGCGCAGATGCCGGTGTCGCCATGAGGAGCGACATCGCAGCGACGGATGCAACAATGAGTGCGCGGTTGGTGCGCCGAAAATGATCCATGAACTCCTCCCTGATATCGGCGGGTGTGCCCGCCCGATCGTCCGCACCTTTAGTCAGGTGTCGGTTTTTATTGGGATGAGTTTAGGCAAGCTTTTGCGGCGCGTCCATACACGTGACGTTGGAAGGGTAGCGGCCTGATGCCGCCTTTGGCGACGATGTGCCGCCAGTGCGTGCTGCCGGCTCTCTCACATATCGAACACCGCCACGGCGCGGATCGGCGAGGCCGTCCCGCCGCGCCACTTCATCGGCAGGCCGATGAAGGTGAACTGGCCGCGGCCGAGCAATGCTTCGAGATTGCACAGGCTCTCGATATGGGTGATGTCGAGGTCGAGGCAGGCCTTGTGGACGAGGGCGTTCACCTTGCCCTCGGGGCCCGGCCGCATCGAATCGATGCCGAAATGCACGACGCCTTGCTGCGCCAGCCACTCGGTGGCCGCAACGTTCACGCCGGAATTGTCGGTCGAATATTCCTTGCGGGGGAATGTCCGTTCGTGGTGACCGGTGCAGAGCAGGACGGTGCCGCCCTTCGGCACCGGCACGCCGGCCTTTGCCACCGCCGCCTCCAGGTCCGCAGGCGTAATCTCGGCGCGTGGCGCGATGTGGCGCAGGTCGATGCAGATGCCCGGCACGATGCATTTCTCCAGCGGGTACTGATCGATCGAAATGCCGCTCCTGCCGAAATGCCGGGGCGCATCGATGTGGGTGCCGGCGTGGTCCACCATGGAGATGAACATCGACGCCAGCCCGTGCACATTGCCGGATTCGGCAAAGGATTCCTCGTGGGTCTTCCAGATACCATGCATGACCGGCGGGTGGCCGGGATAACTCGGCGTGCGGTGATAAAGCTCTCGGCTGAGGTCAACGATCTTCACGCGGTGTCTCCTCTGCCCGCGAACTGCGGCGCCTGAACTAGAACCCGAACGCCCTCGGCAGCGCCAGCGACAGCCAGGGCACGTAGGTCACGATCATCAGCACCGTAAACATCACGTAGTAGAATGGCCAGATGCCGCGCATCACCTCATCGACAGAAACCTTGCCGATGGCGCAGCCGACGAACAGCGTCGTCCCCACCGGCGGCGTCAGCAGGCCAATGCCGAGGTTGAGCAGCATGACGATGCCGAAATGCACCGGGTCGATGCCAAAGCTCTTGACCACCGGCAGCAGGATCGGGGTGCAGATCAGCAAGAGAGGCGCGAGATCGAGCGCCGTTCCCAGAATCAGCAGCATGATGTTCAACCACATCAGCAGCACGTATTTGTTGCTCGATATCGCAACAAAGAATTCGGTCATTTTCGCCGGCATCTGCATCAGGGCGGCGACATAGCCGAAGCACGATGCGGTTGCGACCAGCGTCAGCACCATCGCGACCGTCTGTAGCGTCTTGTAGACCAGTAGCGGCAGCTCGGACCATTTGTAGTCCCGATAGATGAACATCGTGACGAAGAACGCCCAGACGCAGGCAACCGCACCGGCCTCGATCGGGGTGAAGACGCCGGTGAGGATGCCGCCGAGGACGATGACCAGTGTCACGATCCCCCATACGGCGTCGCCAAGCATCTTGACCGCCTGCCGGATTGGGACCGGTTCGCCCTTCGGATGCTTGTCGCGATAGGCGTAGAACAGGCAAAGCAGCATCAGCGAGAAGCCCAGCAGCAATCCGGGGATCACGCCGGCGAGGAACAGGCTGGTGATCGAGACCACACCGCCGGTCGCCAGCGAATAGATCACCGAATTGTGGCTCGGTGGGACGATGATCGCCTGCAGCGAGGCGCTGATGGTCACATTGGTTGCGAACACCCGTGGATAGCCCTTGGCGGCCATCTGCGGGATCATGACCGAACCGATCGCGGAGGTGTCGGCGACCGAAGATCCGGAAATGCCGCTCATGATCGTGGTTGCGAGGATATTGACCTGTGAGAGGCCGCCCCGGATGCGCGTGAAGCCGACGACCACGGCCGCAAAATCTACCAGCCGCCTCGCCATGCCGCCCTCGGCCATGATGGCGCCTGCCAGCACGAAGAACGGGATGGTCAGCATTGAGACTTTTCCGACGCCGCTGGCAAATTGCTGCATGACCGCGCCGACGGGCAAATCGATCCAGAGCGCGCCGACGAGCGCGGACAGTGCGAGCGCATAGGCGATCGGCATGCCGATCGCGAAGAACAAGCACATGCTGAGAAGCAGAACCGCGATATCCATGGCAGTTACTCGACCGGTACGTGAGCGTCAGCGCCATCCCGCGGCGGCGGGCCAATGGTCAGGCGTTCGACGACGAACAGGAGCATCATTGCGCCGCTGACCACGATCGGAAGATAGGTGATGCCGACCGAAAGCCAGGGAAACTCATCCACCGAATTATCCCAAGTGGTCTGAACGAGCCGCAATCCCCAAACGACCATGAAGATGGCGATCACGCCCATCAATATCTCGCTGAGGAATAGCGAGGCGCGTCGCAGCAGGGGCGGCAGCAAGTCGGTACCGACAGTCATGTTCATGTGGATGCGCTGGCGATAACAGTTGGCCGAACCGATGAAGGTGATGCCGACGGTCAGCAGCACGGCCATCGGCTCCGGCCATGACGAGGCGCTGTTGAGGATGTAGCGGGTATAGACGGCCCACGGAATGACCGCCGAGACCAGCACGAGCGCCACGCACGCGATCGTGGCACCGGTCCAGTAAACGGCATCGTTCACACGCCGGAAAATTCCGGCCGCAGAATTGGACATTTTGACCTCGAAGAGTAACGGCGCCTCAAATCGCGTCGGCAACTCGGCGGAGCGGCCGGAGCGAACCTCCGGCCATTCGCGATCGCCAGTCGTGTCCTATTGGACCGCTTCGATACGCTTGACCATCGCGGCATACTTCGCGCCGTACTTGTCCCAGACCGGCTTGACGGCATCCTGGAACGGCTTTTTGTCGATGTCGGTGATGATTTCGGTTCCGGACGCCTTCATTTTTTCGATGGCGGCGTTCTCGGCTTCATACCAGAGCACGCGCTGCTCGGCCTGCGCTTCCTTCGAAAGTTTCTTGATCAGCGCTTGGTCTTCCGGCGACAGTTTCTGCCAGGAGATGCGCGAGAACACCAAGAGCTCCGGAATGATCAGGTGCTCGGTCATCGTGAAATACTTGGCCACCTGGTTGTGGTTCTGCGCGATGAACGATGGCGGATTGTTCTCGGCGCCGTCGACCACGCCGGTCTGCATCGAGCTGAACACCTGATCGAAGCCAAGCGCGACGCCGTTGCCGCCCAGCGCGTTCATGGTATCGACGAACAGTGGATTGCCCATCATGCGGACCTTGAGGCCCTTGAGGTCGGCGATGGTCCGGATCGGCCGCTTGTTGTTGTAGACGTTGCGCGAGCCGGCATTCATCCAGCACAGCGCGATCAGGCCGGTCTTTTCGGCCGAGGAAATCTTCGCCAGCAACTCGTCGCCGATTTCGCCGTCGATGACTTTCTCCATGTGCTTGGAGTTACGGAAGACGAACGGCATGTTGAAGACGTTGACGTCGTCCACGACGGGGCCGACGGCGCCAACCGAAATACGGGCGAACTGCAGTGCGCCGAGCTGGGCCTGCTCGATCATTTCCTTTTCGCCGCCGAGCTGCATCGAGGGGAACATCTGGATCGTCAGCCGGCCATTGGTGGCGGCTTCCAGCTTCTTGCCCATCCGAACGACGGCTTCGACCGTCGGATAGCCGAGCGGGTGAACGTCGGAGGCCTTCAGCACCATTTTGGTTTGTGCAAAGGCGGACGACAGCGGCGCCGTGGTCGCCATCGCTGCCCCGAGCCCTGCGCTCAACTTGATGAAGTCGCGGCGTTTCATGTTGTTCCTCCTGATGTTGTTTATCGTTTTATGGGCTTTCGAGCTCTAGGGTCGCTCGTCGAAGTACTCCGGATTGATATGCTGGGTAGCCGAGATGTTCTCGAGCAGGTTTTCGAGGTGGATTTCCATCGCCCGCCTTGCGCCCTCTGCGTCATGCGCCTCGATCGCAGTCAGGACGGCCTCGTGTTCGACGATCACCTTTGCGATCCGCCCGCGCTGGGGCAGGGTCAGCCGGCGATAGCGATCGACGTGAACCTTCACCTGCTGGATATATTTCCAGATTCCGGGATAGCCGGCGACCTCGGCGACTGTAGCATGAAACATTTCATCGGCTTGATGGAACGTGTCGCTGTCTCCGGCCGCGCTGGCCTCGCGCTGGCGTTCCAGGATCGACTGCAGCGCCAGGATCTGGCTCGAGGTCGCGCGTTCCGCGGCCATCCGCGCGGTGGTCTCCTCCAGCGCCTTGCGGATGATGATGGCTTCGGGGAGCGCAGCCACCGGAATGCGCGAGACGAAGATGCCGGACTGTGGATAGATCTCCAGCAGGCCTTCATCGGATAATTTGAGGATCGCCTCGCGAACGGGGGTGCGGCTCACCCCGTAGGAGAGGGCGATCTGCGCCTCGGAAATCGCTTCGCCGGGGCGGCGCTGCAGGGACACCAGTTCGCCGCGAAGATCGGAATAGATCTTCGATGCTGCTGTCGCCGCACGCGGTCTGCCGCTGCGGCGCGAGCCGGCGGCAATTCGGCGAACCGTTGGATTCGTCCTTTTCGATGCGCGGGCGGGCATGGCTGCTTTCTCAATTGATATATTAGTATATGAATTCGCGTTGGCAACCAGAAATCGTGCGCGCGCGGATTTTGATTCCGCCGAGGCCGTTGCCATCGTCGCTATTGAACGCCTTGTTGTGGATAAAAGCATTGGCCGTCTTATGCCAACAATCGCGGTACTCGTTGAATGTTCGGCAGCTATCGTAGATCGCAAGGAGGCCCTGGGCATCCTGGCGCGGAGACTGGAAAATCTTGCCTTTGTTGCTTCGCCAGCGTTACTGCCCGAGGGGTTGGACACCTTCCGGGCAATTCAGTCGTTCAATGAAGACTTGGCGCCTCTGCTCGGTCGGGCGATAGCCACGGCTCGCCTAGGAGTACCGTCGGGAACAGCTGGTTGAAGCAGCGATGCTGGTCCGGATAATGTGAATTGGCCACTCCGCCTCGCGACTTTACCAGTCGCTGACAAACCGAGTTACCGGCTTACGTCACAACAGAACACGACAGCGTGCCACCATTCCAACACGCATGGCGGCGATCAGGCCGACATCGCGCCACTGACGCGCGGTACTTTTGGGTTATTCACCGAAATGCGGCGCGAACCTCTTCGATGGTCTGCTTCGGATTCTGGAGGTGAGGGTAGTGCCCGACACCGGGAAGAAGCATCAGCTCGGCGCCAATCTTGTCGGCGAGCTCGATGCCCATCTCCTTCTTGATGTAGAGGTCCTTCTCGCCCCACACGACCTTCACCGGGATTGCGAGTTGCTCCAGATGCGATTCGAAGTGGTTCTGGTCCCGCGTAAAGTGCGCGTAGTAGTACGAGAACGCATCCGCTGTCGTTATTGCGCCGTGACCCCAGGCGCGTGACATGTCGTCCTTGAAGTCGCGCGGCACATCGAATTGTGCTTCTTCGTGCAGGCCTCTTCTGAACGCGTTCTCGAGGATGTCGTCGCGATTCTTGTTCAGCTGGTCACGAGCCTGGCGCATCAACGGTCCAGCCTTCAGGTTCTGCAGGCTCTCGTACATGTACTGAGGTCTATCGAACGGGGCGAAATCGCCGACGATGATCGAGGTCGCGATGCCGGGCTTCTCCTGGGCCAAGAGAAGTGCCGGCAGAGCTCCGATGTCCGTTGCGTAGATCGTGAGCTTTGATGTGTCGATGCCCGCCTTGCGTATGTAGTCGTTCAGAACGCGTGCGTAGTCGCTCGGAGCGTACGAAAACCTGTCGACCGTCGGCCGCGACGAAAGCCCGAAGCCCGGCCAATCGAAAGCGTGGACTTCGTAGTCGGCGGCGAGGGTAAGAGAGATGTCTTTCCAGGCGTAAAGTGTCTCCGGAAATCCGTGCAGGAAGAGAACGGTCCCCTTCGGGTTCGTGTTGCGGACCACCATTCTCCGGAGCGTGATGTCCTTGTCGATCTCGAGGAAGCCGATGTCCGCCTTCTGTTCCTGTCTGGAGAGAGTTTGGGCGTGTGCCGGTGCAACGAAAGAGCCGGGTAGTGAAGCGCTGAGTGCCGTGACCGCAGCGATTGCTATAGCGACGCCACCGTGACATCGGCCGCGAAGGTCGATTTTCTCCAAGCTATTGCTCATGGTCGGTCTTCCAAATTCGAATGTCGCGTGCGTGCAGCTGTGATGCCGGTTGCCTGGCGTTCTTGAGCTGCTTACTCGCTCAGCTTCAGAAGCGGCTTGCCTTTCTCGACGATGTAGGTGGCAAGCTCGGCGGCCTTGCTAGAGCCGACGTTCTTCACCGCGTGCGGCTAATAGAGGCTCACATACAGCAGCGGCGTCGGAGACTGCTTTTGCGTCGTTACGCCATACTGGCGCACCTGGTCCGGCAATCTGCTGAGCGCCTGACTCACCCAGACGGTTGGGCGGTATGAATGCAGCGTTGTCGGCGCGGCAAGCCAGGAACCGATCGCTGACCGGGATGGGCATCAGCTCATCAGCCTCCAATATTCTTGCCTTGGTGTGGAGGGCATGCTGAAAGGCACGGTGTACACAGCGTCTGCGATCAGTGAGTGGGACGGTCCTCAAGGAACGTATTTGTCTGCTGGCGGAATTGTCCGAGCGTCCGGGGGGCTAGCAGTTAGCCAACTCACCGAGGGTAGAGGGTCCGTTGTCATGAAAGATGGCAAGCCTGCCGGTAGAGAAGCTTCTGGAAAAGCGCTGTTCAAGTTCGCTTCCGGCACACTTGCCGCACTCTCAGGCAAGGCCGTCAAGTTTGAAGCCAAGCCAACAGGCGTTGGTCGATTTAGCATCGAATTGACGACTGACAGCGAACCGGGTGCTGTTGGCATGAGCCGGCAATAGCGTCCAACGCGCAAATAGCCTTGCGCTACACGGGCGGGATAGTGAAGCGTACGCCGCCATTCAACCTCGTCGGAGTGGCGGATGACGCGCCTTCGATACCCCGCTTGTTGATAACGACCTACAAGGATCGCGACAGCCGCCCATGGCCCGAAAGCGAAGTCCAGTCTGGCTCTTTGATTGTCGCTCATCGGGGCAAACCGGAAGCAGCCGAACGATCTTCCGCACGGCGCCTTTTGACCGATTCAGACATTGGGGGGCCAGTCTTTGCTGTGACGCACAACACAGCCCTCATGCAAATGATGTGGTGTCGCTCCCAAACCGTGCCATTGACATTCGCACGATCGGTCGCCATCCGCTCGCGTCGGTCGGAAGCTTTCAGCCTTCAAGGATCGTGAACATTGCAGTAGCGTTGCGCGGTCACTCTGAATGGCAGCCCGGCGGAATCGTCCTGTCGAGATAGACGGCGACCGGCCCGGTCAGCGCCATGCCGCGCAACTCACTCGGCGATATCAGCCGCGCGCCGATGATCTCGCGGTTGTCGAGCTGTAACTCGGGCAGCCGATCCAGTCGTAGTTCAAAGAAATGCACTTTATCGTTTCGCCCGTCCCAGAGGCCCCAGGCGTCGCCCACGGCGACCAGCGGGAATGCTCCGGTGAGGCCGATCTCTTCTGCCAGCTCGCGCCGAGCCGCTACTTCAGGCGTCTCACCCTGCCGGACAGTGCCGCCGGGGAAGTTCCACTCGATCCTATACGACGAGCGCACCAGCAGTAGCGCCGGACCGACGTAGACAGCCACAAGCGCCCCCTCATGCTGCTGGTGCCGCAGCCGCCACCAGATTCGGGCAAGCGGGAAACCGACGCGGTATGCTGTCCGCCAGGCAGCGTCGAGAAGCGTGGAACGTCGAGCTTGTCCAAGGTCTGACATGGATCAACCTCTACTATCTTTGCCGGTAAGAAGGACAGCTTTTTGCCGGCACTGGGGCTCGGGCTGTTGTCCCAGCTACATCTTGTCGTGCCCCTGAAGCCGAGCCGTCGACATTCGAACGATGCCCGCCTCCATATTGCTGCGAGCCGACCGGGTGATCGAATAGGGGCTGCTTGCGGCTGCGCATGAGTCTGTTTTTGGCCGATTTTGTTGCAAAAGTCGGTTGAGACAGGTCGCGAAGCGTGATTCCGTTGTGTTGACGCGATTCTCGGTGAGGTCGATCCATGATGGGCCGTCTGAAGAGTGACCAAGGTCAACTGTTCTACGAGTTTCGTCTTGGCGATGCGGTCCCCGAAGATCATCTGGTGCGGAAGATCGACACTGCTCTCGATCTGTCCTGGCTCCGCAGCGAACTTGCACCCCATTATTCGTCGATGGGCCGCCCGTCGATCGATCCGGAACTGATGATCCGGATGCTGGTCGTGGGGTATGTCTTTGCGATCCGCTCGGAGCGGTTAATCTGCCGTGAAGTGCAGGTGAACCTCGCCTATCGTTGGTTCTGCAAGCTCGGTATCGAGGATGCTGTCCCGGATCATTCGGCGTTTTCGCGCGCCCGCAACGAACGCTTCCGCGACGGAGATATTTTTCGCCGCATGTTCGAACGGGTCGTCGAGGCGTGCATTGCGGCCGGACTAGTTGGCGGTGAAGGCTTCGCCGTCGATGCGAGCCTGATTGCGGCCGATGCCAACAAGCAGCGCTCGATCGCTGGTCAGGATTGGCGCAAGGATCGCGATCCGGCAAGGTCAAGCCGCGCTGTGAAGGAGTATCTGGCGACCCTTGACGATACGGCGTGGGGCGCCGCCAGCGAGGTTGTCCCGAAGTTCGTCTCGCCATCTGATCCTGCGGCGCAGTGGACCGGAGCTCACAAGGGGCCGGCATTCTTTGCTTACTCCGACAACTATCTCATCGATGTGAAGTTCGGCGTTATCGTTGACGTCGAGGCCTCTCGCTCCATTCGGCAGGCCGAAGTCGGTGCGGCAAAGACCATGATCGAGCGGACAGAGGAGCGCTTCGGCCTCAAGCCAGAGCGGCTTGTCGGGGATACGGCTTACGGTGCGGCTCCGATGCTGAACTGGCTGGTCGAGGAGAAGGGCATCGCGCCACACATCCCCGTGTTCGACAAATCGAAGCGGGACGATGGCACCTTCTCGCGTGGTGACTTTCGATATGACCCGACGAGCGACGTTTATCACTGCCCTGCGGGTAAGACCCTGACTACAACCGGGACATTGGTGAATGACGGAACCACGCTGCTCTATCTGGCGAGGAAGCATGATTGCGACGGCTGCGAACTCAAATCGCTATGCTGTCCGAAGGCTCCGTTTCGCAGGATTCCGCGCGACATCCATGAGCACGCCCGAGACGTTGCCCGGTCTCTCGCGGACACCGAAGCCTTCGAGCAATCACGGCGTGAGCGCAAAAAGATCGAGATGCGGTTCGCCCACTTGAAGCGTATCCTGAGGCTTGGTCGGCTTCGATTGCGCGGGCCTCAAGGTGCTCAGGATGAATTTGTTCTGGCCGCAATAGCTCAGAATCTCCGACGGTTCGCTTCGCTGGTCGCTCGACCACCACCCACTACGGCTCTGTGTGCCGCGTAGCGTTGGAGTTGCGTAAACCGCGTAACGGCCGGCAGATCAAAGCCGGTCGTCCTAAGCCGAATGCTCACGGTCATCCATCGGCCGTGGCCGACTTTCGCAACAAAATCGGCACTTTTCTGACGTGAGACTTTCTCGCAGCGATTTCTCTTTATGGGGGTAAAGCGGACGTATCCTTGAGCTCGGGATTGAACCCGTCATGGCGGTTAAGCGCCTCAGGAATTGCGGCGCTCTAAAAGGCCATAACCCATTTGGGTGATGTCATCGCCTTCGGCTCGCCGCGACTCCGATAGGACTCACAGCGACGACTTTTTGCCATGAAGCGGCCATGAGCTTGGCCGACGAATCGCGCGTGATTGAGATCCATCTTTTTCATTAAAGGGAGATACTAATTGGCGATAGGGACAGTGAAATGGTTCAATCCCACCAAAGGTTATGGATTTATTCAGCCCGACAACGGAGGCAAGGACGTGTTCGTCCATATCTCGGCCGTTGAAAGGGCGGGATTGAGCAGCCTGAATGAGGGTGCGAAGGTTAGCTACGAGCTAGTTACCAACCGCGGTAAAGAGTCGGCCGAAAACCTCAGGATAGGTTGATTGTCGTGACTCGCAGGGCCCGCCGGTTCACGCTGGCGGGCCACTAATGAGGCACTCCAAAAGATCTGGTTGGATGCCCCTAAAGCGTAAGTACGAGCCAGTCTGCCTTTTGCTATCGAGGGATGTGCCGAAGCCAGTTTGTTTCTCGGCACAGGAGACGCATCTCACTTGCGGCCCCAGTCCGCCCCCCAAGGCCCCCGCTGGGGCCGTATCTTAGTTGGCGGCAATTGCAGTCCACAACGACCTCAGCACCTGCCAGACGATCGCCAGCACTACTATGATCACAAGCATAGCGTAAGCGGTCCTGCGGACGATGCGGCTCACTTTAGTAGACCCGGCGATGCCGCCGATAACCCGCGGGTTCTTGCGCGCTCGCGAAATATGGATTGATGACGCAATGTGCCGAGCGGCCCGATGCCGACGCGTTGCACTGAGGCAGCGACGTTTAGCTGCATTCGTAATAGATGGTCCGGTCGTACAAGCGCAGACAAACCGGAAATGCCGGATCGTACATCTGGGTGGCGGCCGGCCCTATTGAGACCATCCCGATCGCCAAAATCGCCAAGGTCAGAATGCGCATCAGAGCCTCCTTCATTCCAAGGCCTCATACTCAAGGGCTACGCCTTCGGGGTCGTTCTCCTCAAACCACTGCTCGGGGTCGCCAACCTGCTTGCTCGTGTTGACGGACAAAAACAGTCATTGGTCTCTCTTCAGCTTGCGCTTGCCCCAATGGTGACTTTTCCGATCGAGATCAAAGACCCGTGGAGGTTAATTCTGGAACTGAATTTTAGCGCAGGCCCATTACCAAGCCTTGCTTGCTGCTACCTTGAAAGTCTGGCCGGACATCGGCGCCGCGCTTGCCACATGGCTTACAGACGAACTGCGGCTCGACGTCCGAGAGCCTTACATGATCCGGCCAGCGATCGGCGGGCAGGGTGATGGAGTGGCTACAATGATAATCGCCGCAGAAGACGACGACATCGAACACGCCCGATTCCCGCATCTCGCCAAAAGTGATCTTCTGAGGCCGCATGCCGCTATCAAAGCGTCACCGCGGTCGGTCGGCAAATTATCAATCCGTTGTGCCTAGCTGGCTTCGGGGACCCCGCGCGTCGTGGGTCCGGGTGCGGATAGCCGGGCAGAGAAACACAAAATGGGTGTCGGGATGGCGGTCAGATCGGTGCTGTCCTGCGGGGGCAGGGGGCATCTGTCGAGCCGTATCCCTCAACAAGCCGTGCAGCGTCGGCTAGCGCGGCGCGCGCCGGGCCGCCTCCCTGATGCCCGGGGATCAAGACAGTCGGGATCACGTTATTACGCTCCTCGTGCCCTCGCTGGCGATCCTGTAGGTCAATCGACGTGGACACCGTAACGGCCGCCAGTATCATGATACTGGGATTTGCCAGCGCCGTCGCAGCCATGCTGGTCCGGTCCGCTAGGCCGGCTCGCGCGCCAGCTTCTGTCATCGCGAGGATCACGATCGGATCACGGCTCGCAGCTGATTGTCCGACCCCGGAGAGGAACTGAGGGATCCCATCATGACCCAGCGAATCTACACGGTGAGGGCGCGAAATTGCGAGTACCGCGCCGCCAAGCCGACGCTCGAGGAAGCTCTAATTGTTGCACACGAGAAGGTTTGGCAGATCGCGCCCGGCGCGAAGGTGTCAATTTATCGAGGCACGGAGCTGATCGGCGAGATCAGACCGATGAGCGATGTCAGAGAAGGTGCCAGAAGGGCGGCCTAGAAAAAAATCGCTCAAGGCGATCCCTCGCGATCTTGAGGATGCGGCGATGATCGACGGGCTTTCGCGGCTCGGCGCGTTCGTCAAGGTGGTGATGCCGATCTCGCTCGCCGGCGTGCTGCGCGGTTATCTTCGCGTTCACGCTCGTGACGCAGGAATTCGTCTACGGCGTCACCTTCATCACCTCCGTATCGAGTTACACCGTCAGCGTCGGCGTACCGACTTTCCTGGTGCGCGGCGACGTCTATTTCTGGGGCTCGATGATGGGCGCCTGCTTGATCGCAAGCGTTCCCATCGCGATCATCTACAATCTCTTCGTCGACCGCTTCGTGGCCGGCTTTACGGTGAGGGCGGTGAAGTAGGGCGGTGGCACATGTCAGGCGCGAGCATGTCGGATCAGGAACGCGAACGGCATGAAGTGAACGGCTGCCTTGAACTTCTTTTCGCCTTGCGCTCGGAATTCGCGCAATGGCAGGGAGAGGCGCGGGACGGCTCCGCGCGCGAAGTGTTGGAGAATGTCCTGGGTCATATCGAGGCGCTGGAACGCGAGTACCGCGCCGCGCCGGGACGAACTGCGGGAGCAGCAGGCTACCCTAGCTCGCCGACCCGCGAGCACAAAACGCCGCCTTCAATATGAAAACACGATCCGCAGGATGGGCGCGATAGAAGGACTTCGCCGACGTCAAGATCCTAAATCCTCTTCGGTGATGTTTGGCAATAACGACAGTATCTGTTGACGCGGCGTCCATTCGTCGCCGCACACGATCTGCTCATTCCCGTTCCATGCCACCCCACAGCACGCAAGCAGACACGTTTACGTGTGACCTTTGCGGGGCAACTGTCTATGCCACAATGGCTGTTTTCATTTGGAAACGACTGCCAAGCTATTGATATCCTTGGAGGGCATTTTGAATCTTTTTTCCAAATGCGTCTTGAAATCGTTGAATAATCAAACGGATTTTGATTCCGCCATTCGGAGGTTCGATCCCTCCCGCCCCAGCCATTGATATTGCTTATCAAAATCGCTTATTTCACTGCTTCATTCTGAACACCGCGTTCCGCTGCCCGTTGCGAAAGCACCCAAGCAGTTGGTGCGTGTCGACCCCTTTTATTGCAAGCAACGCTGCAGCCATTCCTGCGCGTTCGCAATGAAATCCTGGGCTAGCTTCGTATCAAGCGCCCGGGGTTCGAATCCGTGGAGAGCGCCGGGAACGGAGGTGAGGGTCGCGTTGACGCCGGAGGCACGCAAGCGGTCGGCATAATCGCGAACCTCGGCGCGACCGTGGGCGCGGCTGCGTTCGGCGCGGCTGCGGCGGGCGCGTACTATCGCGGCGGCTGCGGCTACGACGCCTACGGCAACTATGTTTGCCCCGGCAGGTACCCGTACTGAGCGGCGCGACACTGACAGTCACGAAAGGATCGGGCGGCCACCCTGCGCCAGCGGGATGGCCGCCTGCCGCGCCTGCCGGTATGTGCTGCCATGCTCGACTTCGTAATTGCAGGGCCCCCGGGGACCACCGGGGCCGTGCAAAGACGCATCAGGGCGCTCGGACTGATGCACTCAATAATGAAGGCTCACGCCGGCACGCCGTGCGAGCGCAAGTCCCGGTTCACGTTCAGCGCTTTCCGTGCTGACAAGAGCGCAGCTCTCGCATCTGAACAGCCTGCATTCCGCGTGATCGCCCAAGAACTTCATAGGCTGCAAGCAAAGCTCGCATGCCATCACGGGCATACTGCGTTCTCTGAAGAAAAATTTCATTTCCGAGGTCCTCGCGCCTTCAGCATAGAGATTCGCGTTCCGGTTAAAGCTAGAAACCGCGTTCGACAGAAGCGCGTTGCGCCAATTTTCTCTTCATACGTGCCGGCATCGACTTTTAACGATCTCTCCCGTGTCACCAAATTCGAGAGCTGTCTGGCGAACCACGAGCTCGTCACCCTCTGCCTGCAAGCCTTCAAGTTCGCCAGCTGGACTCTCAGCGAATTGCAGCCGCCAATATTCGGTGATTGCGGCGCGGCCAACTACTGTCGCCTGACCATTGCAGCATTCCGCGGCGCTCTCAGAGTACAAGTCTGCTATCGAAAGATCGCTTGCGCGGTAAGCGTCCAGCCAATCAATCGCTGCGGCCATCGGGTCAAAAGGAACTCATCTGTCCTACCTACTTGCCATGAACGGAGCAGGTTAGGACCTGTCGACTGAATGTTAGCTGAACAACATGTCCAAAATGGTCTCAGCACCGAGACTAGGACAGCTTGCAAGTGTGCGGACTCATTCGAGGCTTGGAGGCTCCTCGAACAAGTCCGCAACCGCCGCCGCGGCCTTCAACCAAGCTCAACTGAACCATTGCCGTCTGCACGTTAGCCGACGCTTGGCTAGTATCCCCAGCACTGTGACACGGCGGCCTCATGGCCGGGCAGGGTCATTTTTGCTGCATTGCGCCCTTGTCGTCGTGCCAGCCTTGTATCGGTATCAACTCACCGCTCGTCACCGCGACAATCGTCCGTGCTCAGGAACGCTGCCTCATGAATCTGCATTTCATAGTCGTAGTTTTTGTTCTTGAGGCCTTGTCATGCGTCTGCTTCATTTTGGAATACTCGCGATTGCTGCAGTCCCGGCCTGGTTGGGCGTTCAAATAAATTCTGCTGCAGCACAATCCTTCGACGATAGATGGTCCATCATCCCAAAGGCCCACGCAGAGCCAGCTCCCGAGCTGCCCAACGAGAGCAAGCAAAATCTGCAAGAGCAACCTTCGATAAGGGAAGAGCAGACAAGCCGTCCCTCGTCAGGTCGCTCGGCATCTCGATCTTTGAACCGCGCGTTCTCCGGAAAAGCCTCCTACTATTCATACTCGAAGAGGAAAACGGCTAGCGGCTCCTCGTTCAATCGAGATGCGCTGACTGCTGCGCACCGCAGCTTACCATTCGGCACCAAGGTTCGCGTAACCGAACAGACGAACTACAGATCCGTAGTCGTTCGTATCACGGACCGGGGACCTTGGGTTCGAGGCCGCGTCCTCGATCTTTCGCTCGGTGCTGCACGCAGCTTAAGAATTACAGACCGTGGCGTGGCCCAAGTTCGCGCCGAGGTGCTTTAGCCTGTTGTTCTATTCGAACAGCCGAGCACTTTGCCCGTAGTCGCGATTCTCATCACGTGCGGGCACATCTCCTTGTGCAAAAGCCGCACGGCACCGATCGCTGAGTTGCGGAGTATTTCGCCGCAAGCAAGCCACGATCCTGTCCACATCGGGGATTTGCGCGCCGCATAGCCGCCAAACGTCGGGCGTGCATGCCCGTTGTTGTTCCCAGGTTCCGCGATACTCTTGCGAAAGGGCGGTACTCTGAACGGTGATGCCGCAACCGACCGCCAATGCAAAGCTCAGAAGAAATCGACCCGCTCGCATGTCCGCCCTATCTTCGATTGAACGTGCGGAGTATCCGCACAAATTACTTCGCTCTGTGTTTGAAATTAATGCAGCTCAGGAAGGTTCGCGAGCACAACAACTTGTGAACGGGGAAAGGAGCGCCCACCGCATCTACGCCCGGTGCGCCGAGGTCATTGAGCCAGCCAAGGCACCTCGATGGTTAGTGCGCCTTGCAGGAGAGGCATCGTCGTGGACGCCCATCGCGAGCGCAGGCTTCGCCGGCTAGGTCCTATCCGTCCTGGCCGGAGCCGACCGCTCGTAGAGGGCTTAGACTCAGAAATCGGCGGATCATTTAGGGCTGTACAGCAATTAGCGATGCTGCATCAGTGCGCTCGTGAACGACCTGGCTCGCGGTCTCGTCTAGCTGTTGCGTCCTCATCCTGGGACGAGATGATCCGCAACGGCTCCTCCAGGTTATCGATGGTCCGCGCAATGGCGCCACCGTCGGCATAAGTCACCATATGCCCGGCCTCATTCACAAGGTGCAGATCGGAGCGGCTGAGCACTTGATGTAGGCGTCGAGCCTGCTCAGCTTCGATAAGCTGGTCTCCTGCTCCGTGGAAAATATGGACCGGGCACCGAATGCTTGAATAGCGCGACTGCAGTCGCGCTGCTTCCGGAATCAGAAACGCACTTTCCTCCGCGGCCGCCCTCAGTTGCTTCGGTCGAAGCGTCAGGGAGGCTGGAAAGCGATCCTTGAAATTGTCCGGAACGGAGCGAGGCGCAAAAAGCATTCGAAGTAGTGCAGGCAGGATGGTCCAGGAGATGACTGGGGCTACGGTGTAGCGCATCAAATCACCCAACACCGGCACCGCTGGACCTGACATCATCCAGAAGTCCCACCGTCGTGTCGGAAAGTAGTAACCGGAGGCAAGCACGAGACCGCGGACGGGGTAGTTATCCTGCAATCCGATGGCGATGGCAACCAGCGCACCCCATGAGTGGCCCAGCACGACAGGTTCGCGCACACCGAGTTGGTCAAATGCCTTCACGAACAGCGCCGCCTGGGACGTCGCCGTCCAGATGCGCGCGCGGGGCCGTTGACTATATCCGAAGCCTGGCCGATCAAAGCATAGAACCCGGTTGTGACGAGCAAGACGGTCCACAAGCCCGCTGATTATGAGATCCTGGATCAACGAGCCGTTGCCGTGAAACAGCACCACGCTGGGCGCTGCCCGATCACCACGCTCAAGGTAATGAATCCGGACGCCTTCACACTCGATGAAGCTGCCTATGGGCGGGTCTTTCCGTTCAGCCGCGAACGAGAATACGAGGTTCCCGATCACTAGAACGAGAAGAACGCCCACACCGATGGAGACAATTTCAGCAGAGTGCATTTGCTAAGCCTCGCGAGGTCAATAGCCGGCAGCATGGCCCAGCCAAGCCAGTCTGCAGCATAACCGGGACACGTTGTCGTCGTTCCAAAGCGCTATCGAGGATCTCAGAACGATAGCCTTGGAACGGTCTCACCCAAGTCGCGTTGCTCGCGAAGGAGCTGGGCACGTCATCAATCAAGGAGAACAAAAATGACAAACCCACATCAAGAGCACAGGCCTACGCACGGCATGGAGGACGCGGCCCGCCGCGCCGGCGAGAAGGCCGCTGAACAGACAAGCCGCGTCGGACAAACTGCAGCCGATCAGACCGCGCGTGTTGGATCAGACCGCGCGTGTTGGACAAGCAGCGGCTGAAGCCGGCGAGGAAGTGGCTCGAGCAAGTGCCAATCTGATCAAGCAAAACGTCGAGACGTTACAGAACGTATGTCGTTTCGGCTTGGACATGACGACTTCGGTAATGGGCCAGTCTACTGAGCAATTTGGTCGTACGCTCGGTTTGTCAGGAGACGGGGTGCAGCAGGCTACCGAACGGTCGGCTCGCAACGCACAGACCATACTTTACACCGGCACCCCTGCTGCCAGGACGATGAGCGAAATGTCTCAAGAGTACTTCGAGATGATGCGGCATCAAGTTGAGAAGAACACGGGACGCATGAATGACTTATGATCCTGCCGGACTCCTCAGGACTTTGCAGCCGTTCAGAGTGATATGGTGCGGGAGACCGTAGAAGCCGCTCTGGAGTGTAGCCGACGGATTGCCGACATGTCGCTCAAAATGGCCGATGAAGCCGGGAAGCATATCAAGCAAAACATGGAAGAGAACCGGCGCGCGGCCTAACCCGGGCGTACGGGTTCGACGGCGAAAAAGAGCGGCTTACCGTCAGCCACTCTTGCACTTTCGGCGGAGACATTTCGAGCAATCAAGCAGCTCACATCATTGCGCGTGGTCGCGCCTGAGGTGGCCGGTCCCGACGCAAGGACACTGGGCCCACGCTGAAAGCTAGACCGCTTATCTAATGATTCGGACCGCTTGAGGGCGTATCAAAGCGGTTCGGCCTGTGTTTGCACGCGATTGACTTTATGGAGGATTCGGCAAAAACGATGCTCTTTGACTATCTGAGAGTTGCTTAACTCGCCCGGTCTGCAATTGCAGAAGTCAGCCGTCCGAGCCAACTGCGCCACCCTTCCAAAGAAACCGGATTATCATCATGCAATCAAAGGAAACCGCAGCGATGTTGTCGTGCCCGAGGCGGAGCTCTCCTGTTCGACGGTCCCCCCGATCTGCCTTGCTAGGGAGGCAATCAGGTTTAGTCCGGACCCGCGTTCGGTTGCATTTTGTATGCCGCGCCCGTTGTCGGACACCGACAAGATGGCCTCGCCATAGCCAATGCCTCCTTCCAAACGGACCCTAATCCGGCCGCCCTCGGGCCCGAAGGCATGCTTGATGCTGTTCATCGCGGCCTCGTTCAAAATGAGGCCGACCGGTACCGCCCGGTCAATACTCAACTCAAGCTCATCGGTAATCACATCAACTTCGACTTCCTCAATCTGTTGATGGATCGCGCTACACAGTGCGCGAATGTAATCGGAAAGCTTAACTATCTGACGCTCGTCTCGAGGTGCGAGCTGATCATGCGCGAGCGAAATCGCATTGATGCGGTTCGCGACATGGTCCAGCGCGCGGTGGAGTTCCTGACTTTGATGTCTGCGTTTTTGAAGTGAAATGGAAGCCAGAACGAGCTGAAAGTTGTTCTTTACGCGATGTTGCATTTCGCGCAGCAAAATATCTCTTTTCTGGGCCTCCGCAGCAGCGGTCAATAGGCGTGTTTCTTTGTCGGGAAACTCAAGGTGACGAAGTACGAAAGTTCCTATCAACGCAGCCGCGGCGGTCAGGAAATCGGTTGTATCCTCAGAGAAGTCTCTCGGCGTGGTACTGTCCACCTCCAACACGCCCCACGCTGCGCCGTCAATCCGCACAGGCACGTTTGTGAGAGAGATAATTCCGTGCTCCTTGAGAAAATTCGAATGAACGTATTCGTCCTGCTCATTCAGATTTTTGATATTGACCGGCTCGGCCGTCTGAAACGCCCGTCCAGGCGGTGAACGCAGGTCGGCTGATAACGTGGCGGTGCGGACGACACCTTCCTTCCATCCAATACCCGCAACGACAAGGAGATCGGACGTTCGCGGACGATATTGGAGAACCTTTACGTGAGTTATCTCCACCGCTCGGGCGATCTGCACGACCGCTTGATCGAGGAAGCGATTCAAATCCGCGTTTTCACCCACAAGTCGAGCGATATCCACCAGAATGCGAACATGGCGCCGGAGCTTGTCCAGCACTTCACTTTCATTCATGCCACCCGATTGATGTTGCATCGAGCATAACGTTTCAATTTCGGATTGGTGCCAGAGAGTCCGCTTCGCAGCGCAGATCCTGTTAGCCGGGCGGCCTCCGATTGCTGAATCATCGGGAATCGTTCCGGGACGAAGTCAAAACTCGATCCTGATGGGCGTTTGATTCTCGGTGATGCCCAAGACGAAGCGGTCATTGTGCCGACGTCAAGCAGGCGTCCGGTCGGTGGTAGCGCCCGGTGACATCCTGTGCCAATAGGGTCTGTCGCGTCGGGCTCATCCAAATCCAAGCTCTTCGAGTAGGCCGTCTCGCTTGCATAGGCATTTCGCATCCGAGCCCGACTGCAACTGCAAGCGGGCGGGCAAGAAAGGAACCCGCGGAAAGACTCACAGTTCGGGCGATGCTGAGATATCTCGTCCCGTCCGGTGTCGCGGCCAATTGGACCATGATGCGGCCAGGATGCGAAAACGATTGGTGCACGTTCCAGAGAGTGCGGTCCTCAGATGGACGGGCTGCTCAGGAAAATCCGCCAGCTAGAGACCGTCCTCCACATGAACGAGTGGCTCACCTCTCCGGGGCTTCGACCACCAGAACCAGCCTAGGAGAAGTAAGGCTGCCTCAGTTGGCGGCCGTCGGCTCGGCTACAATCTGCCACGGCAGTCCGGCTCGAACTGACAGTCCTAATTCGCCCTTCCGCGAGTGTTGCATAGCGAACTGACTGCGCCGACTGACTCGCGCATACTAGTCTTCCGGGATTTTGCATCCTACCTTCCCGGGGCTGGAGCAACGCCGCCTGCGTTCATTTCAAGCGGGCGGCGTTGTTTATTTGCGTGTGCTAATCTGTCGCTGCGAGTGTCCTGCTTAGTACCGCTGTGGAGACGAGGGGCATGGCACTTCGGCTGGCGCATGGTCAAGAAGGTCGGCACCAGTCGGAAACGGTCGAGCGCCGGCTAGGACGTTAGGAACGCGATCGAGGGTGGCGGGTGAGGCGCTGTCGCATCTTCCCCAGGCTGCGACTCCTCAGTCCAAGAAGGGTCCCAGTGAGCTGGCTGGGACCCTTCTCGCTTTGAGGACCGCTCTACGTTGCTACACCGATTTCCTTGATTGCTTGGGCCGCAATATCGGCCGGGTCGCGGATGCCAGTCTGTGCGACTTCGATGATTTTCCTGGCTAGCAGCTCTGCCAGCGGGTCGCCCCGGTCAACGATGCCGATGGTGCGCAATGCTTGCTCAAAAGCAGTCGTCACGCGGCTGATCTCTTCCGGCCCCATCGGCATATTTTGCAGTAGGCGATAAATGGGCATCTGAGATCCGCTGGGCTTTGTATCATCATAGGGAAATCCGCAGCGGGCACGCCAGATCCGGAACCTAAGCCTTTGGTTCAATATTGAACAGATATTGCCATCTTTTCCCGCTTCCATATTAGATGCCAGATAGGCTCCACTTGTCTGGTTGTGTAAGAGGGAAGCGACTTGAATGGCCTCGGTGCATGCTCGCGCTGAGGCCATTTTTGACCATCCCCGCACTAACCGATCCTGCGTCCTCAACGTCCGGTAGAACCGATGACGCATCTTTCCCTGGTGCGATACCCAAGAAGGTCTCGGCGGAAAGGGGCCTCAAGCTGCGGACGTGACGAAGTCCCAAAAATTTTTTTGCTCTCCCCTTGAACTTTCTTGGCGGTTGCAGATTTTTTTGGTCGCCACAGAAATGGTGGCCGGGGCGCCTTCAGGGGCCCCGAAATCAAGGCGGGCGCCGGAAGGTGTCCGGTGCCAGCTCGTACCCAACTTGCTCTTTGGAGGATTTGGCTATGAGGTATGATTGGACTCCCCTGTGGAGGTCGACCATTGGCTTCGACCGCCTGTTTGACGTTCTCGACGAGGTCCAGCGGACCGCCGAAGAGAGCTATCCGCCCTACAACATCGAACGGCTGGACGAGAACCGCTTCCAGATTTCGGTGGCACTAGCCGGGTTCACACCGGACGAGGTGACGCTTACGGTGGAACAGAACGTCCTGACGTTGGAAGGCCAAAAGGCCGAGAAGGACGAGAAGACCTTTGTGCATCGCGGAATGTCGACACGCTCGTTCAAGCGCCAGTTCACCCTGGCCGACCATGTCGAGGTCAAGGGTGCTCGGTTTGAGAATGGTCTACTGGTCATCGAGCTCCAACGCGAGATTCCGGAGGCCATGAAGCCGCGCCGCATCGCCATCACAGGCGCAAGCGCCGGGCAGGTCAAGCAGATCGAGGGCAAGGCCGCTTAACCAAACTCGCGGCTTAGGACCGATCACTGCCGCGCGGACAGTTCCGCGCGGCCACCCATAACTCGTCTTATGATTGGAGGCAGCCATGCGGACGACGACCGCGCACGACAACGTCTTCGATTTCAACGCTCTCCTTCACCCTGGCTCAGTTTTCGCGCACCCGCGCGACGTTGTAGCTCATCCGGAATTAAGCCTGGCCGAGAAGCGCGCCATCCTCGCGTCATGGGCTTCCGATGCTTCGGCGGTCGCGTCTTGTCCAGCGCTTCGCGCGCCGAAGGGACTGAAGGCTCCCGTTCATATCGACGAAATTCTCGAAGCGCTTTGCGCGCTAGACGGGAGCGGCCCACGCCACCCGCCAGGCGGAAAGCCTATGCGCCTGCGTTCAACCGAGCGGTGCGCAGCGGCCTGACAAAGAGACGACAATGGAAATGACCGAATTGCAACGCGACGTCGAACACCGAGGACGGGCACCGGAGGAGAAGACTTCTGCAAGGACCCTTTGGGAAAAGTCCTCACGGCTGTCAGTCCGCGCGCCGGAAGTGAGGACAGCGCATGTGAGCGCTTTGCTCAACAGGAGTAGATCACGAAGACGGCAAGTCGATAGGCCAGCTAACCTTTGTTGTGTCCCCGGAGCGACTACTAGATGCATACTTTCCCCATCACCGCACGGTAGTATGGCAGTCATCGGTGATGAGAACGCCTGTCGCGCTCCCGCCTTCCTCTAACGAACGGAGCAGCGCATGGTCATCAAGCGTCGCCGTTTCAAACAAACCCAATCGCTCGAAGAGCGTCTTGCCCAAGACACACTGAAACTACGCGCGCAAGCTAAGATGCTGCCGCCTGGTCCCGCTCGGGCCGATATTGCACGTAGGATCAGACAGAACGAGGCCGCCTCGCATTTTTGCGAACTGCTTCGTTCGCCGGAGCTTGAGCTTTCTGAGTAAGGATTTTTCGATGACTAGGTATCAGGCGTACTTCGTCGGATTGGACGGGCATTTCACGCACTGCCGCGTGTTTAGATGCGACACGGACGAACACGCCATCGAGTGGGCGAAGCAGCTGACCGATGGGCGGCCGGTGGAGCTTTGGAGCGGCGCGCGAGTGGTGAAGCGCCTCTCTTGCCCGGATCATTCAAATGCGCTTCATGCCCTTCCCGAAGGTACATGAGCCGCGGCGAACTAGTAAAACGCCCCCAATCGTCTGACACAGCTCGTGATGACGTGGCTCTCATGCACGGCGCTGGCTTCATTGCCCACGATGAGGGGTCGAGGGCTGGGGCTTCAGTGGTTCGCTCGATTGATCTGCTGCTGAAGAATGAAGATCGCCACCTCGGCTGCGCGAGGCCCCGCAGCGGCCCCTGCGATACGCAACGCGCCGGGGCCGCCAACACTTGGAGAGACCCCCGGCGGGGCTTGGGGGGCATTGCCGGGGGAGGGCACAGAATAGCCGGCCACTGGGACCGTCGTCTGTACGGTCGCCGACAAAGGGCGAGGCACGCGGGCGGAAAGCGCCGAGTGGCTCAGCGGCGGCTCTACGCGCTTGACCAGAAGATTGGTTGCAAGATGGAATCGGCCGCCGACGGCGGCGGTCTCACACTGCGACAAGCAAGTAGATCATCATGCGGGCAAGGAACATTATCCAAGCCGTTACGGTCGTCATTGTCACTCGAAAAGCTGTCATCGGCTCACTTCGGTGGCTGCAATCCGGGAGATCGCAGCCACTCACTCATGTGCGAAGCTGTTTCGGCCTGCCGGGCTTGTCGCAATAGCAGCTCTTGGGCGTGACTTCCGGAAGGCTCCTTTTCTGCAGCTTCCCTGAATCTTATGGCCTCTTCCGCCAACCGCTCTTCAAAAGTCCTCTCGTGTCTAATGCGCCGTCGTTCCTGCATGACGTTGCCCTCCATCCCATGAGGACCCATTGGAAGCCCTATTTGGAACCCCGTCTGTACGGGACCTGACGCAAGCGCCTTACTTTCCGTCGCGCTCTTTGAGGAGGCGGGCCAAATCCTCCTCGAAGATTGCCTGTGATTGCTCAAACGTCGCCAGCAATTCGCTAGCTCCTGGAGCGGCCGTTCCTGAGGCAATGCGCTGGCGTTGCCGCTCCACAACACGGCGTCCTTTCGCGACGTAGCGCTTCGCCTGCTCAATCTTCTCGTTCAGGTCCCGCATATTGGGAACCTTAACGCGGGACAACCCAAAGTTAACTCCCGCCAGCGTGAACCGGCGGTCCTTGCATTGAAGCCGGTTCGAGGATTGGATGACCCGCGAGCCGACTGATCGGGTAAGTCCATGGTCAATGCGCTGGTCATCCGCCGCAACACGCAACTGATTCGACGCCTGTGTACTTTTCGTGCTCGCCCTTCGTCATCTTGGCACCGCTCGGACCGGCGCTTAGGCGACGGGATGCAGGATCTCCCGGCCCGGTTCGTCCGCGCCGATCAGCAACGGCGTAAGGGCAAGCGCGGCGGAGCTAGTCTCCTGGAGGGTCCACGGCAAGGATTCCGACGGACTGAATGGCTTTTTCAAAAACCGGACACCTACAGGAATCGAAAAGTTATTGTCGCCCGATACGATGATCACCGGAAGATGCGGAAATCGATCCTTCGCGAAGGATGCCACGTCTGCACCCGTGCCATTGCCCGCAAGTCGGAAGTCCGTCACCAACAAGCTTAGCTCTGGACCTGCGCTCGCAATGATAAGTTCCGCGGCCTCCGCGCTTTCACAACTGATTACGTCCATACGCTCTTCCTTTAGGAAGTCGCTCAGCAACTCGCGCTGTAGTTCGTCGTCTTCAACGACTAGTGCAACCGAGGGAAGGGTCATTTTGGGCCTCACGCAGCACATATTTCCCTTAGCCATTAAGTCGGGTAGCCGACAAAAGGTTGCTCGGGACGGACCGCCTAGAGGCGGCTGTGCCTCAGTGAAAACTTTTCGCTCCTTGGACCTATATTAAATGCTCCAAGTAAGCCCGGTCATTGTTTTCGTTAAGTTTTGCCTGCCCTGTCACGGCGCCGCGGGTTCGAGCCCCGTTTGTCGCGCCATCTTGTCAATGGCTTGACGTAGATGTTCCGAGACTGCCTCAAATGAACGCCGACGACCCTGCCGTAGACGAAGGCGCGGACCTGCAATCATGATTGAGGCCGCAGTTGGGGCGGCCTCTTTTTGTTGCCAGTTTCGCTTACTGTTTGTTGACGCCGCCCTGGACGGCGCCCGGTTCCTTGGCGGTGCCCGTGTTGTTGACCCCGGCTGCTGTACTTGCGCCGGAAGTGCTGGCGTCTCCTCCGGGCGAGGGTCTGCTAGCCCCGGTGGTGCCCTTGTTCATGGTCCCGGTTCCGTCCTTCACCGCGCCTTCCGACGCGCCTGGCCCGACATTGCCTTGGCCGGACGCGCCGCCAGTAGGCTGAGTGGTCTGCGCGAAGGCGGCGGGTGAACCGAGTGCCAAGATGCAGACCGAAGCCAACAACATAATCTTCTTCATTAAAATGATCTCCCTAGGTTCTGTTTAGTTTCACCCACGGAAAAGCGCCGCTCATTGCTTTCGTTCCTAGTGCGACTTGAATGCGGAATGGCCCCAGCCCTCCGTCGGCGCAATTGTGGAGTCCAATCCCACGTTTTCGGTTTGCGCCTCCCAAAGTCTGGGAAGAAGAGCTCCGTCGTTGGCGGCTCCGGTCACCGACCCGGAGCATTGGCCGAGCAAATGCTAAGAGTATAGGCCGCTCGGACGTTGTGCCTGATGTTTCGATATCCAGTTGCCATAGCGGCACATGGAGCTTGTGAGTTTGGATTCCTGCGCTCACCTCATTTAGTTCTCCAGGAAACTATCGCTGGCTCACGCGTTGTGCGGAGAGGGACGACGGGAGGACAGCCCATGCGAACCTTAGTTCTGGCCACGACGGCCGCTCTTTGTATAGCCACCGCCGCGCCCGCATTGGCGCAGCATTCGACAACGCCCGGCCAGCAGATGCAGTCTGACAAGCAGATGCAGGAGGAAGCGGACAAAGGCATTAAGACTCGCAACTCCGGAGAAGCCGGATTCGTGGGACAGCAGGAAAAGCCTGGTGCTTCCGCGCATCCGCCGGGACGTCCCGATCCCGGCAACAGCCAGACCACTACCGGGACGGGCGCTGGTACGGGCAGCGGCCAAGGTACTGAAACTAGCCCCACCCCACGCTAGCTGCTGAACAATTGACGGTACGAAGGAGGCGGCCCGCCCCGATTGCAAAGGTTAGCTGTCTGATTGGATCGCAATCGGCAGCGGCAACTGGATGGGCCTATATCGTAGCGCTCAAGAAATTCCTCAAGCTGATGCGGATCTCACCTCCCAGAATGCAATCCAGCCGGGGGACCGCAGCCACCGGAGCTCATATGCGGACCAGTCTTGGATGTCCCACTTTCCGTTCGACCGCGGGGGGTGCGCGGGCGCGAGAACCGATTCGGCTTCCTCACGCAACGCAGCGGCTGATTGGCGAGGTTCGTCGGAAGGACTGCATTTCTGCGCTATTCGGCCTGTTCAATCGCGGCAGGCATTTTCGCTACTGACATCAGCGATCGAGCGACTTGGTTGAGTAACTGATCCGAATTCTCTTCTTCCGCCAGCGACTTCGACAGCAGCGCGACGACTGCGCTGTGGCGTAATTGCTGGGCGAGGTTCTTCGCCGTCGTGTAAGCCGAGATCTCATAGTGCTCCACACGCTGCGCCGCTCCGATCAATGCGAGGTCGGCCGCGGCATCGTCCTTTTCTTCGCCCTCGGCCATAATCTCCTGGCCTTCCTCCACGAGCCCCATCATGCCCTTGCAAGGTTTGGCGCGAGCCGTTTTGCTGAGGAGCTCGAAGCACTCATTGATGCGCTCCACTTGATTCTCGGTCTCGACGAGATGCTGCTCGAAGAGTTCGCGCAATTGATCGAAGCGCGCGGCTTCCGCCATCTTGGGAAGCGCTTTCGTCAGTTGTTTCTCGGCGTGAAGGATGTCGCGGAGCTCATCGATCAACAGGTCGCTCAACCCGGCTTGCTCGGCCGGCGGCGAACTTTCCGTAACGATTGCTGCGGAGGCGCCGGGTTCGGCCTGTATGGCCGGCGATTCTGTAAAAACCCAACCGTTGCCCTCGTTCCATGGACCGCGAGTGTCGATCTCACCATGCTCTCCCGTTCCGGTGGAGTCGTTGAAGTACTGGTCGACCAATCCAGGCGTGGGCGCGATGCGACCGATGCTGAAGGCGGGCTTGCCCATGCTCTCGAGTGCCAACGCGAAGGCCTTCATGTGGGTAATTTCCCGGGTCATCAAGAACTGCAGCGCGTCCTTTGTGCCAGCGTCATCGCAGAAATTGATCAGCCGCTCATAAACGATCTTGGCGCGGGCTTCGGCGGCAATGTTGCTGCGCAGGTCGACGTCGAGCTCGCCCGTGATCTTGAGGTAATCGGCAGTCCAGGCGTTGCCCTGGGAATTGAACAGGTTCACTCCGCCGCCGCCCGCGATCGCAATCAGGGGATCGGCTTCGGCCGCCTGGCGATCGAATTTCGTCGGCTGGAGGTGCATGCGGGCCAGGGTGCCCACGATTTCGAGATGGCTCAGTTCCTCGGTGCCGATATCCATCAGCAGATCCTTGCGATCCGGATCCTCGCAGTTCAAGCCCTGAATCGAATATTGCATCGCGGCCGCGAGTTCGCCGTTGGCGCCGCCGAATTGTTCAAGAAGCATATTGCCAAAACGAGGGTCCGGTTCATCGACGCGGACGGTGAACATCAGCTTCTTGACATGATGGTACATGGAAGGCCCCGAGAGCGAGAGGGATAATCATCCCGAACGCTGCCCGATGTCGTTCGTTCCTATCGAACGAGGATTCGGGTCCCTAGGGCTCCTCAAGCTCGAGGCGGGCTGGGCGACACGAAAGAGCGGGGGGCACCCGGCTCAATAGGAACATTGGTTGCCGCATAATGTTTGCGTCAATCTTGGCACTGAAATTGGGAATGGAGATACAGCTCGCGCAGGTCGCGATCACATGCCTATCGAAGCCTTTGACCCGATACGTGATACTAATCCCAGTATGGAATGACCGGACGGGCGATCATCAGCCAGAAGATCATGAGCACCGCGGCGAATGCCGGAAACCCAAAGGCAAACCACCGGCGAAAAAGGCGGTGGTATTCAGCCGGCAGGTTGGCGTCCGTCTTGACCGCGTGAACGGCAAGGTCGCGCATCCGCATCTGCATCCACACCACCGGAAGCCAAAAGGCGCCGACCACTACATAGAGTGCGATCGACGCTGTAATCCATCCATCGCGCAGGGAATATCCGCTCGACCAGGCGAGCCAGGTGCCGGTGATCGGCTGAAGGATCACGGCACTCGCCGTAAACAGAAAGTCGGCAAGCACCACCGTCCGTGCGACGCCCGCTATCTCGCGTGGGTCGCCGCGCAGATGCGCCACCAGCATGAAGAAAGCGATACCGGCACCTGTGCCGAGCAGCACGGCGGCTCCAATGATATGCGCCATCTTGAGAAGGAAATAGAACATCAGCGGTCTTCCCGAATCGCCATGGCGACCAGATTAAGCATCAGAACAGGCCAGATCTTCAGCATGGGCCCGAGCGGATCGGCCCATAATCGCGGCACCAACACCGTCCCGATCACGACATACACCAGAGAAATGATAAAGGCCGCCCATAGGCCATAGCGGCTTGAGGGTCGCCAAAGAATTGCGAGGCCAATGATGATGTCGGCGAGGGCGCCCGCGATGACCGTGAGCGCGGCGACATTCTCGCCCAGCCCGCCTTCCCGGACATACGACATGCCGATTTCCCAGCCCGGCCCCAGTGAAATGATTCCGGTGACGATCCAAAACAGACCGAAGACGCCGAATATCAGCGGCTTCAGCGCGTAGAGCCGCGCAAACCAGCGCTCCTGCACCGAGGCGGGTTCGCTTGCGAGCGCGGGCTCAAGGTCGTATGGCACTAGTCCTGTCGCCCGACGCCAAGGGCCGGGATCGCCGGTCGCGCCGCGCCGCATTTCGGCCTCTGCCGTTGAGTTGACCGGCGTTGGCCAGCCCAGCCTCTGTGCTGCATCCCCGGCGAGGTAAGCGCCGGAGGCCGCCCATGCGGGCAGATGCAGACGGTAAGCGGGCCGCCAGCGCAGCCAGCGGCGAAACAGTGCGACGGCGTCACTGAACGCCATCTGCCGCGGGCCGGCCAGATCCAGCGCGATGCGCGAAGGTGCGCCCGGCTTCAGAAAGAACAGAATCGTTTCGACGACATCATCCAGATGCACGGGTTGAATCGGCGCCGTGCCCGGCATGACCGGCAGAACCGGTAGGGACGCAAGCCCCCGCAACAGCGCGCTGCCGCCATAAGCAGCCCGGCCGACCACGACGGAAGGCCGCAGCACGACCCAATCGAGGTCGCGCGTCGTCAGGGCTGCTTCGCCCTCCTGCTTGGTGCGGGAAAAGTCGCTTCGTACTTCGCGATTGGTGCCGATCGCCGAGAACAGGATCACGCGGCGGACACCTGCGCTTTCGCAGGCCGCGTAGAGCGCGGCGCTGCCGGCGACATGAACGCCCTGCATGTCCTGGCCTTGCAGGGCGCCCGCCGCATTGATGACGGCATCGATACCTGCGAGGGCTGGCTTCCACGCAGAAGCATCCGTCGCCTGCGTAATATCGAGCGCGACGTGACGCGCGTTCTGCACGATGGATGTGTGGCGCGACACCAACACGCATTCATGCCCTTCGGCGGAGAGCCTTGCGTGGATCGCCGATCCGATCAGGCCTGTACCGCCAACGAGAAGGACACGCATCGAACTAGTCCTTCGCTCGGCGGTCGCTATAGCGCAAGCCGCGAGCCAGCTCTTCAAGGTAAGGCAAGACTTCGAGCAGCGCGGTCAAGGACAGCATCGTGACAATATAGGTCAGGGGAAGCGGCGCTTGCTTGAGCCTGAATGAAAAGTCCGGCGTTCCGAAGCCAAACAATGCCGCAAAGGCCGGCCAGTGAAGCGCGATGACGAGCAGCAATCCCGTTAGCGGAAGCATCTCGAGAACGCTGTGAACATGCTGCTCGGCCGGCGAAACGTCGCGCCTCGCTGCCGCGTAGCGAACGTCCCAGATCGCGGTGGCTTCGTGAAGGACCAAGAACGTCATCATCAGCAGAATCACGCTCGATGTGATTTCGAGAAACAGCGCGGCCAGCACCGGAACAGTCATCTCAGCGAACTGGGCGAGATGCAGAAGAGACTCTTTCCAGCCGCTGGTTTTCTCGATGTGGCTGGCGCGATGACAGAGATAATCGGCAAAGCCGGCGGCCAGCCAAAGCGGCAGGACAAAATACATCAGCATCCCACGCAGGACCTCGTCGGGTCCCATGTCAGATCTCCCTTGGCGAGCGCCCTATCGGATAAAGCGAGATTGATCCAATCGTTCCTCGCGGCGGAACAGACGAGCCTTGTTGCAACGGCTGCTTACCGCCAGCAACGCGCATTTCGGCGCGATCACATGGCTTGGAACATCTGGAAGCGCGTTACGGTTGTCATGGAAATCGAACTGACGTTAGGTCACCAATGAGAACCACGCAATTGCTGGCTTCCACTCTTATCACAGGCAGCGTAGCCAGCGTCGTTTCGACAGTCACGCTGGGAAACACGCTGCGCAACCGTTGAACTCGACGAGCCATTGGCTTCAGGGCGATAATGCAGCGCGTGTTCGCGGGGTCGACGCTGCGCATACCGGGGTAGGGCTCGCCACCCATCACGCATCAGCCCTGTTCTGGGCGCTCCCTTTTGAGGCTTGGTTAGCGGTTCGTCCTTCTCAATCATCAATCGAACTGCTGCGAGACGCTGCCGTCATGTCGACGATCGCAGCGGTGGTGGACTATGGAATAACTCCCAAGCGTCTGACGCCAGGATGGGAGCTTACGTTATCCAGGCAATCGATGGCGAGAGCTTTTGCGGGCTTGGCTCTGGGGCTCGCTGCGGGGGCCTATGTATCGCGACAGTTGCGTCAAAACTGACGTGCCAAGTGGAATGCGACGATCTATGAACGCTTAGGTCTCTTTCGCATTGTTGGATCGTTGAGATAGCGAAATGGCCGCTGCCTTGGCCGTGCCCACCGTTCTAGCTGATCCGACGGCACCCGCTCCAGCGGCACTGGCAGCGCCGTCGACCACTCCGCCAAAGTTCAAAACGAACCGCTGGAGATTCTCCAGCGTGTCGTTTCTATTTGCGCTCTGCGATCTGCTTCTTCAGTTCGTCGATAAAATGCTGGGCCCCATCCTGGGTTAGCAACTCGCCCGATTTGTCCGGCACGTCCGCCTTCAGGCAGAGAGTCTTGAGCTCGTCCCGTTGAGCTTCGGTCATCATCGGCTCTTCCGGCATTGTTCCACTCCTTCCTTTCACGCCTTTGATCGTTTAGCTTTGATGCTTCGGCTGTCGCTGCATGTGCGGCTATCTTATTCCTGAACGCGGGCAAGCGGGCCGATAGCCGGCGCGTTGATGGGTTGTCCTTTCACGTCGAAGATTGAGCCGTGGCAAGGGCAATCCCAGCAAGTCTCAAAACTGTTCCAGTGCAGATGGCAGCCGACATGGGTGCAACTCGCCGAATTCAAATGCAGCGCTCCCTTCATGTCGCGATAGGCGGCAATCTTCTCAAGGCCGCGCCGGATGATGGCGCCGTCGCCGCGCGGCAGCGCTTCGAGTGAAGTGAGCTCGCCTGGGGCCACATATTCAGCAAAGCTCTTGAGCGCTGTTACATTCTCCGCCACGAAATTCTTCGCGGCCTTCAGCGGGACGCGGCCCGGCGCGTAGATTTCCTTCCATGGATGGTCTTCGCCCATGATCAGTCCGGCATTCAGCATCGCGCCAGCAACGCCGTGCGTGAGGCCTTGTCCGGAATCGCCCATCGCGACATAGATATTCGTGCCCCCGGGATCGCGGCCAATGAAGCCGGAGTAATCGATGGTGTCGAGCACTTGCCCTGACCAGCGATGCGTTTCTTTGCCGAGGCCGGAGATCAAGCCGCGCGCCCATGCTTCAAGCTTTCTGAATCGATCCTCCGCGTCGTCGGCTTCTCCGCTTTTGTGGTCCTCACCACCGACGAGAATGTAATCGGTATTTGCCTGGCCTGGCTGCAGGCGGACATAATGGTAGGGGTCTTCCGTATCCCAGTAGAGGGCATCGGGCAGCGCGCCGCGATCGATTTCAAACGTGATCACATATGTCCGGTATGGCGCCGTCTTGGTGTGAATGGCGAAGCGGTCAGATATCGAGGAGTTGGTCGCGACGACCGCGTGCCGGGCGCGAATGACGCCGCGTGCTGTTTTCGCGGTCACAATGCCATTCTCTTCAGTTACTTCCTCAACAGGGCTGTCACGGAAAAAAGTCGCGCCGCTCTCCTCGCAAGCCTGCGCAACGCCGGCAAGATACTTGAGCGGATGAAAGGTCGCCTGCTTGGGATAGCGCAGGACGTGACGCTTCTCGCAGCCGGTAAAGGGCACACCCACGAGCCTGTGGACCGGCGCGCCGACTTCGCGGACTGCCTCCAGCTCTTCATCGATGATGTCTGCCGGCATACCGTGACCCTGGAAGAGGAACCCGTCGAGACGGCGAAAGTCGCAATCGATTTTCTCCTTCTTCTGGATTTCTTCGATGCGGTCGACCGCAGCCGCCTGGCTGTCGCAAAAACGCGTCGTCGCCTCCTTGCCCCTGATCTTTTTCATCTCGCTGACGAGATCATCGCACAAAGGGGCAAGATGGGCTGAAGTCCTCGATGTCATGCCTCCGCAGATGCGTCCGCGATCGATGACAATAACGGATTTGCCTCGCCTGCAGAGCTCATACGCGGTCGAAATGCCGGCAATGCCAGAGCCGATGATGGCGACGTCGCATTCTCGGACGCCGTCCAGAACTCCCGCGGTCGGGGCAATGTCAGTATCCATCCAAAGAGATGTGCTGGCCATGAGACGGTCTCCCAACCACTTGAGAACGCGTACGATCCTGGCGAGTTCCTAGTCCGGCCTTTGGCCAACGGTACGGCTTAGCATTCGCCGCAGAGCTGCCGCGTTTTCTGGTGCATGAGCTTCATTGTCGTTGTTGAAGTAAATCCAGGCTCTTTTCGCACCACTCGCCCTGATCCTGTCCGCCCAGATCGCCAGCTCGCCCTTGGAGTAGTCGTGCCGATACCAGCGCTTGGGACCATGCAGGCGAATGTAAACTTCGTCGGCTGTCCGGATAAGTTCGTCGGGCAGACGCGGCCCGCTGCAGGAGCAGAAGATAATTCCGGCGTTTCGGAACGCGGCATAAACTTCCTCATTCCACCAGCTGGCGTGCCTAAACTCCACCACGTTGCGGCGCGCAGGATCGAGTTGGCTCACGATCGCGTTCAGCCGCGCGTTTGAATAGCGGTAGCTCGGCGGCAGCTGGAACAGGAAGCAGCCCATCCTTTCACCTAGAATATCAGCGATGGTGCCAAAATCCCGAATGAGTGTCCTTGTGCCCTTGAACGATTTTACATGACTGACGAGCTCACAGACCTTGACGGTGTAGATGAACTTCCTCTTGCCGGGCTGGCGCCGCCAAGCCTGGACGTTGGCAACCGTCGGCCAGGAATAGAAGGATGCGTTGATTTCGACGGTGTCGAAGCGCTTCAGGTAGTGCTCGAACCACTTTTCCTGTGGAACACCTGCATAGAACGAGTCCCGCCAGTTCCAGTAACGCCAGCCCGAGCATCCCACATAGACTGATGACTTCAATTCAGGCGGGTCCTTCGTGCTCTCAGCTTTCATTCTGAGCCGGGCGGCGTGCATCTTCTGGGCGCGCCCGACATTGTCCTCGGCTGCTTTTCGCGGCGGAGCTGCCGCCGCTCGCGGCGCTCCTCAGGCGTCAATACCCTCCAATTCGCTACTGTCCGTGCGCGCGGCATTATCTTCTTTCCCGAGTACCTAACGAATGGGCAGGACGAAGGGGTTCCAAGCCTTGGGATGCGTCCCATATGAGTTCGAATGGAGGTGATCCGGATGAAAATCGACGTGGTTATCGTCGGCGGAGGACCTGCCGGATTGAGTGCTGGCCTGATCTTGGGGCGATGCCACCGGCAGGTTCTGCTTTGTGATGATGGACAGCCGCGCAACGGCGCATCGCAGGCCATCCACGGCATGCTCGGACGCGAAGGCCGGTCTCCATCCACGTTTCTTGAGGAAGCCCGGCAGGAACTGAGCTGCTACAAGTCGGTTTCATTCCGGAGGACGCGGGTGACCGAACTCAGACCTACAGAGGACGGCTTTGCATTTGTCTGTGCCGACGGCACGGGCGGCCTCGCGTCGAAAGTCCTTCTCGCCACGGGTATGGTGGACGAACTCCCGGAGATAGCGGGGATCGAGCCCCTCTACGGGATTTCCGTCCACCACTGTCTGTATTGCGACGGCTTTGAGTATGCAGGCAAACCTGTAGCTGCGCTCGGCAAGGGGGATAAGGGGGCGGACCTTGCGGTCATGATGAAGCACTGGATAGCGGATGTCGTAGCTTGCAGCGACGGCGCCGAGGTCAGCGCGAATGCAGCGCGGAAGCTGAAGCAGCACGGAATCCCCCTGCGGAACGAACGGGTCGTTGCCCTTGAAGGCGCGAAGGGGGTGCTCGCGAACATCAAGTTAGAAAACGCACCCGATCTGGAGCGGGCAGGTCTGTTCTTTTCAACCGGTTGTCATCAGGCGTCCGACCTGTCTCAGCGCCTTGGTTGCACGCGGGATGTCAAAGGCGGAGTCGTTACAGACCCCGAGACTGAGGAAACCAGTGTCCCTGGCGTATATGTGGCCGGGGACGTGTCACGCGACGTTCTACTTGTATCAATCGCGATCGCAGAAGGCGCCAAGGCGGCGGTCGCTATCAACAAGGCCTTCCTGCGCCGTGACGGGTTTTGCGACTGAAGCCGCTCTCTTACGACTGAACCTCCTTCTCAACCTTCGGAAGCCAGCGCCAGACTCCGAGCACGTTAATTAAAAGCAGAATGACGTTCTGGATGATGAGCGATGCTTTGTTTTCCAGCCAGCCGTCAATCATCCACGCGATGGAAGCAACGATGAAAATAACAAAGCCAGTGACGGTAACGCGAGCATTCCAGTTGGCGGCCACGAGCGCGGCCGCGAGAACAGTCGTCAACGCCGAAAACGTCCTCAAAACCGTGAGTTCTTCCATCTCGTTTCTCTCACCAGGTGTGGCGCCTGCGCGGCGGCATGTTACTTGAGGCGCCAATTTTCGAGAATCGCTTCCGTCGACACGCATTCCACCTGCTGGGCTAACCGGTTCTCATAGACATTCATCATTGCATCGTGCGTCTCGTCCGCCGAGCTGCACAGGGCGTCCGTCACCAGAAGGACACGGAAACCCCAGTCGACAGCGCCCATCATGGTTGCGAGCACGCAGACATCGGTCTCTCCGCCGGTGATAATGAGGGTATCGATTCC
This sequence comes from Bradyrhizobium paxllaeri, assembly GCF_001693515.2. Classification (NCBI taxonomy): domain Bacteria; kingdom Pseudomonadati; phylum Pseudomonadota; class Alphaproteobacteria; order Hyphomicrobiales; family Nitrobacteraceae; genus Bradyrhizobium; species Bradyrhizobium paxllaeri. The sequence continues at coordinate 6,004,207 of NZ_CP042968.1, read as the reverse complement.
GGCGCCGCGAAGCTGCCGGTCCAGATCGCTCGCGGTCCAAGGGGAATAAACATACTTGTCGAAGTAGCGGGCAGGAGGGGCAAACCGCGCAAGCTCCGGCACCACATTTATCATGTCCGCGCCGAGCTCATCGACGGTCATCGATGCCCAATGCTCGTAATAGCGCCGCCACATCCCCATGCCCTGACCGGAATGCTGTGCTGGGATGAAGCGCGTGAAGATGGTCCTTTCGGGATGCAAGGAAGTTATTGAAACGATATTAGGCAGCACGCGCTCAAGCCACGGCATCTTCCATTCCGTGCGTTCTGCAAACATCCTTTGCATATCGACGCATAGGTGCATCGCGCTGGCGCTCGGCGCTCCGTAGCGTAATCCAACGATCTTCGACATAGCCATTCAAACCCTGAAAGCCAGCTCCAACGGTGACCGAAGAGCTTGGTTCCTGTATTGCTCTGCCCGGCAAGTGGGTGCCAGGAAGTCGTGTGGGAACGCAAACGCCGCGCGGATAACCACTTCCCGAGGCCTCATTCTTCCGCCGAGGAACTTTTGCCTAGGCTTTGTCCTTATCGGCGAATAGCCAGGATTAAGATCGATGTGGTGGACAGTCGCAAAAGAAGCGGTAGCCAACTGGTCGAGCCACAAGGACGCCCGTCAGGGAGCGGCTCTGGCCTATTACTCCGTCTTTTCGCTTGGACCCATCATCCTGATTGCGAGCGCTGTGGCAGGTCTCTTCTTCGGTCAGGAGGCGGTTACTGCCCAGGTCATTTCATCATTGAAAGCGATGCTGGGCGAAACCGGTGCCAAGGCTGTCGAGGCGATGCTGGCTGCGGCAAGCCGTCCCGCCGCAGGCGTCCTCGCAACGGTCCTTGGAATAGGCGCCTTGCTGTTCGCCGCCATCGGCGTCGTTGTGCAATTGAAGGATGCTCTCAACGTCGTATGGGAGGTGGAGGAGTCGAAGGAAAGCGGCCTCTGGCACTTCGCCCGCAACTACGTCTTGTCGTTTGCAGCGGTGCTTGCTTTTGGCTTTCTGCTTCTCGTGTCGCTTCTTGTAACCGCAGGTCTCGCCGCGGCAGGAAAGTTCATCGCTCCTTACCTGCCGGAAGGCATCTTGCATATTGTCAGCATGCTGGTTTCGTTTGCCGTTGTTACGGTCCTGTTCGCGATGATGTTCAAATGGCTGCCAGACGTTTCCGTCGCCTGGGCCGATGTCTGGCTCGGCGCGCTGCTCACGGCGCTATTCTTCGAATTAGGTAAGGCCGCTATCGGCTTTTACATCGGCAAGCAGGGCCTTGAATCAACCTACGGAGCTGCCGCGTCGATCGTGGTCGTGTTGATCTGGGTCTACTACACCTCGCAAATCATTCTGATGGGCGCCGAGATCACCCACGCTTATTCCAGACGTCACCATCATCCATCAACCGATGCTCATCCTGCGTCGGGCGGAGTGGCCCGCGGACGCGCTTGAGGCGAGTCCTTGGCCGTGCTGGCGATAAATTTGGATCTCGACTGTTACTGCTCATCGGTTTGCAACTGAGCGGGCGCTTGTCGGACGCGTCGCCGCAGAATAGAAAGGCGGGCTGCTATCGCCGATTTGCTGCGTTTGAACGCCGCGGCGATGGAAAATAATGGTCGCCCAGTCCTGTGCAGCTCCAGCAAACGGTGGTCGTCGTCAATAGTCCAAGGCGCGTTTCTCTTCATGGATGTGTCTGGGCGTTAAGCCATTACCCTGTAGATCACGGTGATCATTGCATTGCCGATGCAGAAGGCGAGCAACATACAGACGATGACCTCATCGTAATACAAGTCTGGTTCTCGCTTTCTCAAAGATCCTCCCGCACACCGCGATAGGACGAATGCCGTACCTTCCTTTGGCTGAGTGCGCCTGGTATTCGATCGCCGCAGGCAGGTCTGGCTCAACCCACACGTCTTCGCATACTTCAAGCGATCCGCGATTGAGAAGCGTGGGGGCCTCGCTCCAGAGATCGCGAGCATACCCCACGCCTTCACTCCACCGCCAATTCCTTGCGGATGGCGGCGGCTGAATTTCCGACTTTCTCGACGGCCTTCTGTAATTCTTCCTTCGAAACGTTGAGGTGCTTCGTCCAATACCGAACCTCATGGATCTGGTTCATATTGATCTTACTTCGGTCAGGCTGCTCTCTGGTTGTAAGGTTATCCGTCATCAGATCGTCCTTGCGATCCGTCGCCTGGAAACACGATCGGGGCCGCGCAGATAGCGAAGCCCCTCGACTGCGAGCGTCTTTTCGTCGGCCTCTATGCCGGCCAAATGTGCCGTCAGCCTTTCTTGCGCGGCCCTTGCCTCTTCGGGAGTGAGGCTGGCCATCATCACGAAGGTCTGCATTACGCGGTCAATTGCTGCCTGCATTCGTTCCTCCATTTGCGGACGCTTAACTGCGGAGCAAAAGCTAGGTTCCTAAGTTTGGAGCCGCAGGGGGGACAACATGGACCGAGTGACACGTTGTTTGCAGTGCGGAAAGCGGATGGTCCCAGTCCCTAGTCTCAACCGTCGCACCGAATTGCGGTGCCCGTTCTGCGATAAGCTGGACCCAATAGAAGTAACGAAGGCAAAGCAGTGGGCCGATCGCCCGCTTGCCGTTCCTATTTCCGAGCCAGTCCCTTAACGACTCACTTGAACCAGTAGCCGTTTGGACCTTGCCGGCACGTGGCGCGTTGGAAGGTACCTACCTTTCCAGTCCTAGAACCATGTTGAAGCCGGCCAGATTTCCAGGACATAGCCTCCGCCGCGGACGAAGCTTTCCGATCGCCGTCCGGCCAACGAAGGTGGACGTCGGTATCGCGCACGAGATCGCCCGCAACACGGCTCCGGCCCCGGAGTACGCGGCTCGCGCCTTGACCTGGGGTGCCGACGAAAAGGTCCTGTTGGTTCTGGCCACGGCTGGCTGGATCGTCTCCCGGGGCCGCAGCGAGTCGTTGCGGCGTGCAGGTAATCACGCGCTGCTCGTTACGGCAGCATCGTCTTTGCTGCCCCACGTCATGAAGTCGTTGTTCGACCAGACCCGGCCCGATCGCAGGACAGTGGTCGGGCACATCCATGGAGTCTCCTTTTCCGGAAAGCGCGACGACGCCTTTCCTTCCGGGCATGCGATTCACATGGGCGCGTTGGCATCCGCAGCCGGGACCTTGCCGGTTGAGCCCCGCCGGGCGATCCGAGCCTTCGCGATCGGTCTCTCGCTGACGCGGGTTGTGGTCCTGGCGCACTGGGCGAGCGACGTCGTCCTGGGCTTCGCGCTCGGAGCGGCCCTTGAGCGCTTGCTGCGGCTGTGGACCGGCTATCCGATCGCCACGGCCATCTCGAAGGAAAACGAACATGCCGATACTTGAGGACCTGAAGGAATACGCCGAACGTGCGACCGGCCTGCGGCGACCCGGCAGACGGAAAGCCGCCACGCTCGCCCGACCGCGTAAGCCTCACACGGTTCGTTTCAAGGACGACGGCCTCGTCCCGAACCATCCGCGATGGCCGCTGATCATCTATCGGGGCGCTATTGATCTCGGCGAAAGCCACGATCCGGCGGCCGTGATCGAAGATCTGTTTGAGGCCAACGGGTGGGGTGAGACCTGGCGCGACAGCATCTACGATTACTTGCACTACCACTCGCGCATCCATGAAGTGCTCGGCGTTGCGAGCGGCAAGGGGAGGGTCCGCTTCGGCGGCGCCAAGGGACGGATATTCACCTTGAAAGCAGGGGACGTCGTCATTCTTCCGGCTGGCACGGGTCATCAATGCCTCTCCGCCGATGACGATTTCCTCGTCGTGGGGGCGTATCCCCCGGTCGGCACCTACGACGAGTGCAGAACGGTGCAGGATCGGCCGCGGGCACTGAAGACCATTCCGAAGGTGCCGGTGCCGCGCAAGGATCCGATCTCCGGGTCCGGCGGGTCGCTATCCAAACTTTGGAAGAAGGCCAGATGACCGAGTACATCGTCCGCTTTCTCGTTGGTGGCGCGGTCGTTTCGGCCTTCGCGATGCTGGGCGACGTCCTGCGTCCCAAGAGCTTTGCGGGTCTTTTCGGTGCGGCGCCCTCGGTAGCGCTTGCCACGCCTGGCATCGCGGTATACGCGCATGGCGCGGCCTACGCAGCCGTACAGAGCCGATCCATGATGGCTGGCGCAATAGCGCTCGCCATCTACAGCGTCGTCGTCTGTCATCTCCTCGTTCGCACGC